>JAZKIO010000066.1:0-83962 GCA_040384825.1 Pseudomonadota bacterium | reverse complement strand
TCCTTGACCTTCGGGTCGGTCGAGTTCTTCGCGGCGTAGTAGATCGAGATGCCGTTGTTGGTGGAGCTCACCTGGCCGTCGAGGAACGCCTTGTTGTTGTTCGGGTCCAGCCACGACAACGTGCCCGGGATGAACGTGGCGTAGAGCTCCTTGCCGTACTCGAGCGCCTTCAGCGTCTCCGGGCTGTCGATCACGACCTTGTTGTCCTTGTCGACCAGCTTGCCGCCGTGCGACCAGACCAGCCAGTTCGTCCACAGGCTGTCGCCGGTGGCGTTGCCGAGCGCATAGCCGCCCGGCGTGCCCTTTTCCTTCAGCGCCTTGTGCAGCGCGAGGAAGCCGGCGGTGTCCTTCGGGTAGGTGTCGAAGCCCGCCGCCTTCACGTGGCTCTGGCGGTAGACGATCATCGAGCCGGCCGCGCCCAGCCCGAGGCCGAGCCACTTCTTGCCGTCCGGGCGCAAGTACTGCTGCACGGCCGGGTACCAGCCGCCGTACTTCTTGCCCAGGTACTCGGCCAGGTCGGTCACGTCGAGCAGCTTGTCCGGGTACAGGTTGGCGTCGTCGTTGGTCGACAGGATGATGTCGGGGCCGGCGCCGGTGTTGGCGGCCACCGCGGCCTTGGGGCGCACGTCTTCCCAGCCCTCGTTGTCGACCCGCACCTCGATGCCGGTCTTCTCGGTGAACTTCTTGACGTTGATCATGTAGGCGTCGATGTCGCCCTGCACGAATCGGCTCCAGCGCAGCACGCGCAGCTTGGCGCCCTTCTCGGGCTTGAGCGCCAGGGTCTGGGCGTGCACCGCCGGTGCGAACACCGCACCTCCGGCACCGACGCTCGCCGCAGCGGCGACGCCGGCGGAGCCTTCGAGGAATTTGCGGCGATTGAACTCGGTCATGGGGAGTCTCCTTCGGTGGACGATTGCGGGGTCGCGGGGAAAGGAAAAGGGGCTCAGTGACGGCCGGCGCGCTCAGGCCGCCAAGCGCTTGCCGCTGCCGGCGTCGAACAGGTGCGCGCGCGCCAGGTCAGGAACGAGGTGGATCGTGCTGCCGGGCGTGAAGTCGTAGCGCTCGCGGAACACGGCCGAGATGTCGACGCCCTCGTGGCGGCAGGCGATGAAGGTGTCCATGCCGGTCGGCTCCATCACGACCACCTTGGCCGGGATGCCGCCGGTGCTCGCCAGCGTCAGGTGCTCGGGGCGGGTGCCGTAGACGACGGGCTGGCCGTCGACGCCACCGGTCAGCGGCGGCGCGTCGAGCTGCGTTCCGTCGTTCAGTTCCACGTGCGCGGTGTTCGCGGTGCGGCGCAGCGTGCCGGGCAGGAAGTTCATGGCCGGCGAGCCGATGAAGCCGGCGACGAACTGGTTCGCCGGGTGGTCGTACAGGTCGAGCGGGCCGCCGGTCTGCTCGATCCGGCCGTCGCGCATCACCACGATCTTGTCGCCCATCGTCATCGCCTCGATCTGGTCGTGGGTGACGTAGATCGAGGTGGTCTTCAGGCGCTGGTGAAGCTCCTTCAGCTCGCTGCGCATCGCGACGCGCAGCTTGGCGTCGAGGTTGGAGAGCGGCTCGTCGAACAGGAACACCTGCGGGTCGCGCACGATCGCGCGGCCCATCGCGACACGCTGGCGCTGGCCGCCCGAGAGCTGGCGCGGGTAGCGATCGAGCAGCGCGTCCAGCGCCAGGATCTCGGCGGCGCGCTTCACCTTGGCGGCGATCGTTGCGGTGTCCATCTTGGCCAGGGCGAGCGAGAACGCCATGTTCTCGCGCACCGTCATGTGCGGGTACAGCGCGTAGTTCTGGAACACCATCGCGATGTCGCGTTCCTTCGGCTGCAGGTCGTTGACGACGCGCTCGCCGATGCGGATTTCGCCGGAATTGATCTGCTCGAGGCCGGCGATCATGCGCAGCAGCGTCGACTTGCCGCAGCCCGAGGGGCCGACCAGCACGGTGAAGGAGCCGTCACGGATGTCGATGTCGACGCCGTGGAGGATGGGCACATCGCCGAAGTTCTTCTTGACTGCCTGGATCGTGACGCTGGCCATGCACTCTTTCCTGAAGGTCGCGGGCGGATTCGCCGAGAGACTCGCTTGCGGCGCCGGATGACCGGCACCACCGCAATGCCGCGGCAGTATCGGCATTGCGCCGCCCGTTCGCCATCAGGGCAAACCGTTAGACGCTGCCCGACCGGAATTTGTATGATGACCTGATCACCATGCTGCTTTCCTCGACCGCTGGTCGGCCCGCGACGCCGGGCTCGGCCCCACCCGCTCCCGCCCCGCGGTTGATGCCATTGCGCCTGTCCGACCGGCTGGCGGTGCTGCTCGGTGACCAGATCGATTCCGGCGCGCTGCGCCCCGGCGACCGGCTGCCCACGGAGGCGCAGCTGGCGCTGAATCACGGCGTCTCACGCACCGTCGTCCGCGAGGCCGTGCACCAGCTCAAGTCGCGCGAGATGGTGGTCTCGCGCCAGGGCTCGGGCGTGTTCGTCGCGCCGCCGCCGCTGCACCAGCCGCTGGCGTTCGACCCGGCCGTGCTCGGCTCGGTGCAGTCGGTCGTGCACGTGGTCGAGGTGCGCCGGGTGATCGAGGCCGAGATGGCCGCCTTCGCCGCCGAGCGCGCCACCAAGGCTCAGGTCGCAACGATGCGCCGCGCCTTGCGGGCGATCGACGCGGCCGCCGCCGCCGGCCACGACGGCGTGGCGGAGGACCTGCAGTTCCACCGCGCGATCGGCGAGGCCACCGGCAACCCGCAGTTCACGCTGCTGCTCGGCTTTCTCGAGCAGTACCTGCGCGAGGGCATGCGCATCACGCGCGGCAACGAGGCGCGCCGACGCGATTTCATGGAGGCGGTGCGGCTCGAGCACCGCGCGATCGTCGACGCGATCGCCGCGCGCGATCCCGCATTGGCGCGCCGCCGTGCGCGCGAGCACATGGCCCACAGCGAACTGCGCCTGATCGAGGGCGGGATCATCCCCGCGCCCGCCAAGGCGAACCGACGGAGCATCAAATGACCGCACCCACTTCCCCCGCGGGCGCCAAGGTGCTCGGCGTCGTCGGCCTCGGCTCGATGGGCTTCGGCGCCGCGCTGACCGCGCTGCGCAAGGGCGTGACGACGATCGGGCTCGATACCCGGGCCGAGGCCCGCGAGCGCTTCGTCGCCGAGGGTGGCCGCGCCACCGAGTCGCTGGCCGAGCTGGGCGCGGCGTGCGATGCGGTGGTCGTGCTGGTCGTCAACGCGGCGCAGACCGAGGAGGTGCTGTTCGGCGCGGGCGGCCTGGCCGGGACAATGAAGCGCGGCTCGGTGCTGATCTGCGCCGCCACCGTAGACCCGACGCTGCCGCCGCAGTGGCAGCAGCGCCTCGCCGCGAACGGCGTGCTGCTGATCGACGCGCCGGTCTCGGGTGGCGCGACCAAGGCCGCGGCGGGTCAGATGACCGTGATGGCCTCGGGCGAGCCGGCCGCGTTCGAGGCCGCCGGCGCACTGCTCGACGCCATCGCAGGCAAGGTCTACCGGCTCGGCGATGTGCCCGGCGTGGGCTCGACGGTGAAGATGGTCAACCAGCACCTCGCCGGCGTGCACATCGCCGCGGCCTGCGAGGCGATGGCGCTGGGCATGCGCGCCGGCGCCGAGCCGCGTGCGCTGTACGAGGTGATCTGCAACTCGGCCGGCATGAGCTGGATGTTCCAGAACCGCGTGCCGCACATCCTGGACGGCGACTACACGCCGCTGTCGGCCGTGAACATCTTCATCAAGGACCTGGGCATCGTGCTGGACGCCGCGCGCAAGCTGCAGTTCCCGTTGCCGCTGGCCGCCACCGCGCACCAGCTGTACCTCGCGACCGCCGCCGCCGGCCATGGCGCCGAGGACGACTCCGCGGTGATCAAGTTCTACGCCGGCCTGGCCGGAATCGAGCTGCCGAAGGCGGTGGCCAAACCATGATTCTGGGGATCATCGCGGACGACTTCACCGGCGCCACCGATGTGGCCAGCATGCTGGTGCGCGCCGGCATGCGCACGGTGCAGGTCATCGGCGTGCCGGAGGGCGCGGCACCCGACGCCGACGCGGTCGTGGTGGCGTTGAAGACGCGCACGATCCCCGCCGCCGACGCCGTCGCCGAGTCACTTTCCGCGCTGCGCTGGCTGCAGGCCGCGGGCATGAAGCAGTGCTACTTCAAGTACTGCTCGACCTTCGATTCCACGCCCGCCGGCAACATCGGGCCGGTGACCGAGGCGCTGATGGACGCGCTCGGCGCGTCGTTCACGATCGCCTGCCCGGCCTTCCCGGAGAACGGCCGCACGATCTTCCGTGGCCACCTGTTCGTCGGCGACGAACTGCTCAGCGACTCCGGGATGCGCCGGCACCCGCTGACGCCGATGACCGATTCCAACCTGGTCCGCGTGCTGCAGGCGCAGAGCCGGCGCCAGGTCGGGCTGATCCGCTACGACACGATCGCGCTGGGCGCGACCGCCGTGCGCGAGCGCATCGCGGGGCTGCAGCGCGACGGCTTCGCGCTCGCGGTCGCCGACGCGACCACCAACGACGACCTGCGCACCTTGGCCACCGCCTGCGCCGGGCTGCCGCTGCTGACCGCCGGATCCGGCCTCGCGCTCGGCCTGCCCGCGCTCTACGCCGAACGCGGGTGGCTCGTGCCGAATGCCCAGGCCGCCGCCCTCGACCCGGCGCCCGGCCGCGCCGCGGTGCTGGCCGGCTCGTGCTCCACCGCTACCAATGCGCAGGTGCAGCGCTGGCGCGCCGCCGGCCGGCCGGCGTTCGCGGTCGACCCGCGCGCGCTGGCACGCGGCGAGCCGGTGGCCGACGCGGCGCTCGCCTTCGCGCGGTCGCAGGGCGACGAGCCGGTGCTCGTCTACGCGACGGCCTCCGCCGCCGACCTGCAGGCCGTGCAGTCCGAACTGGGCGCGATGCAGGCCGGCGCGCTGGTCGAGACCTGCCTCGCGCGCGTCGCCCGCGGGCTCGTGAACGGCGGCGTGCGCCGGCTGGTCGTGGCCGGTGGCGAGACCTCGGGCGCGGTCGTGCAGGCGCTCGGCGTCACGCAGCTGCGCATCGGCGCGGCCATCTGCCCCGGCGTGCCGTGGACGCAGGCCGAAGGCGCCGGCACCGAGTCGCCGCTGCACCTGGCGCTCAAGTCGGGCAACTTCGGCAGCCCCGATTTCTTCGACGAGGCGCTGCGCGCGTCGACTGCCGCATGACTGAGTTCGCCGCCCAGCGCGAGGCGATCTGCCGCGTCGGCCGCTCGCTGTTCGAGCGCGGCTACGTCCACGCCACCGCCGGCAACATCAGCGTGCGGCTGCCGGATGACGCCGGCTTCCTGATCACGCCGACCGATGCGTGCCTCGGCTTCCTCGAGCCCGAAGCGCTGGCGCACACCGACGCGCACGGCGCGCCGCTCGGCAGCGCCCGTGCCAGCAAGACGCTCGCGCTCCATCGCAGCATCTACGCCGCCGAGCCCGACGCGCACTGCGTGCTCCACACCCACAGCACCCAACTCGTCGCGCTGACGCTCGAGGGCGCGTGGCGCGCCGACGCGGCGTTGCCGCCGATCACGCCGTACTTCGTGATGAAGGTGGGCCGCGTGCCGCTGATCCCGTACCACCGCCCCGGGCACCCGGACGTCGCGACGCTGGTGGCCGGCGAGATCGCTGCGGCGCGCGCGCGCAAGGCCCCGATCCGCGCGGTGCTGCTCGATCGGCTCGGCCCCACCGTCTGGCAAGATTCACCGGCGAGCGCGATGGCCGTGCTCGAAGAACTCGAAGAGACCGCGCGCCTGTGGCGCACGGCCCGCCCGCAGCCCGCGCCGCTGGCCGACGCGCAGATCGAAGACCTCCGCAGCGCCTTCGGCGCACGATGGTGACCCCATGCCGCAGTTCGCAGCCAACCTGTCGATGATGTACACCGAGCACGCCTTCCTCGACCGCTTCAAGGCGGCCGCGGCGGACGGCTTCGATGCGGTCGAGTTCCTGTTCCCGTACGACCACCCGCCGGCCGAGATCGCCGCGCGGCTGGCCGACAACGGGCTGAAGCAGGTGCTGTTCAACGCCCCGCCCGGCGACTGGATCGCGGGCGAGCGCGGCATCGCGAGCCACGCCGAACGGCGGGATGAATTCCGCCGCGGCATCCTCGAGCAGGCGCTGCCGTACGCGCTCGCGCTGAAGTGCCCCCGCGTCCACGTGATGGCGGGGCTGATGCCGGCCGGTGTCGAGCGGCCGGCCCTGCGCGCCACGTATGTCGCCAACCTCGCGTGGGCCGCGCGCGAGGCCGCGGCGGTCGGGCTCGAGCTGCTGATCGAGCCGATCAACAAGCGCGACATCCCCGGCTACCTGCTGAACCGGCAGGACGACGCGCACGAGATCGTCACCGAGATCGACGCGCCCAACCTCAAGGTGCAGATGGACCTGTACCACTGCCAGATCGTCGAGGGCGACGTGGCGATGAAGCTGCGCAAGTACCTGCCGACCGGCCGCGTCGGCCACCTGCAGATCGCAGGCGTGCCCGACCGCCACGAGCCCGACGAGGGCGAACTCAACCACCCCTACCTGTTCGGCGTGATCGACGAACTCGGCTACACCGGCCACATCGGCTGCGAGTACCGGCCGCGCGCCGGCACGTCGGCCGGCCTCGGCTGGCTGCGAACCCAACGACAACAAGGAGCCACCACACCATGAAGATCCTGATCACCGGCGGCGGCGGCTTTCTCGGCGACCGCCTCGCCCGCGCGTTGCTCGCCCGCTCCACGCTCGCGGGCCGCGAGGTCAGCAAGATCGTGCTGACCGACATCGCCCCGGCCCGCCCCGACCTGCTGGCCGACCCGCGCGTCGAGGGCCGCACCGGCCCATTGCTCACGCAGACCGACGCACTGCGCGACGAAGCGTTCGACGGCGTGTTCCACCTGGCCTCGGCCGTCTCCGGCGAGTGCGAGGCCGATTTCGACCTCGGCCTGCGCTCCAATTTGGACAGCACCCGCGCGCTGCTCGATGCGATCCGCGCGAACGTGAACGCAGGTGGCAAGGCGCCGCGCATGGTGTTCTCCAGCTCGGTCGCGGTGTTCGGCCCGGACCCGGCGGTGCCGCTGCCCAAGGTCGTCGCCGACGACACGCTGCCGGCGCCGCAGACGTCTTACGGCATGCACAAGCTGGTCTGCGAACACCTGGTCGCCGACTACACCCGCAAGGGCTACATCGACGGCCGCGCCGCGCGGCTGATGACCGTGTGCGTGCGCCCCGGCAAGCCGAACGGCGCCGCGTCGTCGTTCTTCAGCGGCATCATCCGCGAGCCGCTCGCGGGCGTCGAATCGGTCTGCCCGGTGGACGAGAACGTCTCGCACCCGATCTCGTCGCCGACGCGCACGGTCGAGGGGCTGATCGCCGTGTACGAGGCAACCCGCGAGGCGTTCAACGGCCGCACCGCGCTGAACCTGCCCGCCCTGAACGTGCGCGTCGCCGACATGCTGGCCGCGCTCGAGCAGGTCGCCGGCAAGTCGGTGCGGCAGCTCGTTCGCTTCGAGCGCGACGAGCGCATCGCCGGCATCGTCGCCAACTGGCCGAGCGGCGCCTCGGCTGCGCGCGCCGCCAAGCTCGGGCTCATGCCGCACGAGAACTTCGCCGAGATCATCCGCCAGTACATCGACGATTGCTCGAAGGCGCCGAACGCCGACCAGACACTCAAGGGCTTGAACGCATGAACCAGATCGACCTGAAAGGCCGCGTCGCGGTCATCACCGGCGGCGCCCAGGGCATCGGCTACGCCGTGGCCGAGCGCATGCTGAAGTCCGGCGCCGAAGTCGTGCTGTGGGACATCGACGCCGTGCGCCTGGCCGATGCCGAGAACGTGCTGGGCGCGCTCGGCAAGGTCAGCACCTCGATCGTCGAGCTGACGATGGCGCCGGACATCGACGCCGCCGCAGCCGACGCCGTCAAGGCCCACGGCAAGATCGACATCCTGGTCAACAACGCCGGCATCACCGGCGGCAACGCGCCGACCTGGGAGCTCTCGCCCGAAGTCTGGCAGCGCGTGATCGACGTCAACCTCGTCGGCCCCTTCCTGACCTGCCGCGCGGTCGTGCCGCAGATGCTGAAACAGGGCTACGGGCGCATCGTCAACATCGCGTCGGTGGCGGGCAAGGAGGGCAATCCCAACGCCTCGCACTACAGCGCGTCGAAGGCCGGGCTCATCGCGCTGACCAAGTCGCTCGCGAAGGAACTCGCGACCAAGGGCATCCTCGTGAACGCCGTCTCGCCGGCCGCCGCCAAGACCGCGATCTTCGACTCGATGACCGAGCAGCACATCGCGTTCATGCTCAGCAAGATCCCGATGGCGCGCTTCCTCGAAGTCGGCGAAGCCGCCGCGATGATCGCCTGGCTGTCGTCCGAAGAGTGCTCGTTCAGCACCGGCGCGGTGTTCGACCTGTCGGGCGGGCGCGCGACGTACTGATCCGGCCACCATTGTTCGCGTAGCGCGCTCGAAAACCCGCCTTTCGGCGGGCGCTGGCCACCTCAGATTCCGTCTTCGACCTTCAGGAGATGGACATGGCGGTGTGGACGATGTGGACCCAGTTTCTCGAAACCAGCGTCGCGTTCATCGCGCTGAACCTCGGCGTCTCGCACGCCGTCGCGATCATCGTGCTGACGCTGATCGCGCGCGCGACGCTGATGCCGGTCTCGCTCGCGTCGGCATGGCGCATGCAGCTCAACAAGGAAGCGATGGCGCGCCTCAAGCCGGAGCTCGACGCGCTGCGTGATCGCCTGAAGGACGACGCCGCGGCACTCACGCGCGAGACGATGGCGCTCTACCGCGCAAACGGCATCACGGTGATCGACCGCGTGACCTTCCTGAACATCGGCACGCAGGGCGTGTTCGGCATCGGCATCTACCAGGCGCTGAGCCGCATGCCGTTCGGCTCGAAGTTCCTGTGGATCGCCGACCTCGCCAAGCCTGACCTGTGGCTGACCGTGCTCGTCGGCGCCTTGATGATGCTCGGCATGGCGCTGATGCCTGGCGCCACGCATGACGCCTCGATGCTGCCGATGCTGGCGATCGCGGTCGCCGTCTCCGTGTTCGCGGTGGCAGCCTTGCCCTCCGCCCTGGGCATCTACTGGGCCACCTCGAATGCCGTGACGGTGCTGCAGACCCTCGCGCTGCGCGTCATGCTCGCGCGCCGTCGGAACCCGTTCGCGACCTGAAGCGCGCGACGGCGTCTCGTCCGACAGCGGTCGGTCGGGCGGCGGCCTATGCTGATTCGCTGCCCGGCATGACGCCCTGGGGCAGAACCATTCCACTGCCTTCCCGGAGACTGCCATGACCACCTTGCCGACCCTGTTTCGCGCCAGCCTGCTCGCCACCGCGGTGGTGTTCGCGGGCTGCAGTTCGACGCCGATGACGAGTGCCACCTCGGCGCCGGCCACGATGGCCACGCAGACCTTCCGCGCGACGCTGTCGGCGGCCGCCGAGGTGCCGTCCAACGCCAGCCCGGGCACCGGAACGCTGGAGGCCACGTTCGACAAGGCGAGCAGCGTGCTGAAGTGGCGCGTCACCTATACCGGGCTGACCGGCCCGGCAACGATGGCGCATTTCCACGGCCCGGCGATGCCCGGCGCGAACGCCGGCGTGGTCGTGCCCTTCCCGAGCGCGGCGAGCCCCGCCGAAGGCAGCGCGACGCTGACGCCCGCTCAGCTCACCGACCTGATGGCCGGCAAGTGGTACGTCAACATCCACACCGCGCAATACCCCGGCGGCGAGATCCGCGGTCAGGTGCTCGCCAACTAGTCGGCGCGCTGGCTCAGTCCAGCTTCCACTTCCCGCCTTCCACCTTCACGACCACCCGGGCCCGTTGATCGAGCCCGAGGTGGTCGTTCTTCGACATGTTGGTCACGCCGTTCGAGACCTTGAGGTCGCGGATGCCTTCGAGGGCGTCGCGCAGCGCGGCGCGGAACTCCTTGGTGCCCGGCTGCGCGGTCTTCAGCGCGACGGGAATCGCGCTCGCGAGCAGCAGGCCCGCGTCCCAGGTGTAGGCGCCGAACGCCGAGACGCTGCCGGCGCCGTAGGTCGCCTCGTAGGCCTTGACGTAGGCGGTGGCCTGAACCTTGGCCGGGTGGTCGGCCGGCAGCGACGCGGCGACGACGACCGGGCTGGTCGGCACGAACGCGCCCTCGATGTCCTTGCCGCCGACGCGCAGGAAATCGTTGTTCGCCACGCCGTGGTTGAAGTACACGCTGCCCTTGTAGCCGCGCTCGACCAGGGCGCGCGCCGGCAGCACGGCCGGCGTGCCGGAGGCGCCGATGACGACCATCTCCGGATTGGCGGCGGCCAGCTTCAGCACCTGCGAGGTCACGCTGGTGTCGCGCGGCGCGAAGCGCTCGCTGGCGACGATCTTGATGCCGCGCACCGACGCGAACTTCTCGAACTCCGCGTAGAACGCCTCGCCCAATGCGTCGCTGAAGCCGATGTAGCCCATCGACTTGATGCCGCGCTTCGCGGCGTGCTCGAGGATCGCCAGCACCATCATCGTGTCGGTCTGCGGCGTCTTGAAGACCCAGGCCTTCTTCGGGCTCATCGGCTCGATGATGCGGGCGCTGGAGGCGAGCGAGATCGTCGGCGTGCCGCTCTCGGCCACCGCGTCGGTCATCGCCAGCGAGTTCGGCGTGGTGGTCGAGCCGATGATCGCGTCGACCTTGTCTTCCAGCGTGAGCCGGCGCGTGTTGACGACCGCGGCGCTCGTGTCGCTGGCGTCGTCGAGCACGATGTACTCGACGCTCTTGCCGCCCATGGTCTTGGGCAGCAGCGCGATCGTGTTCTTCTCGGGGATGCCGAGCGAGACGGCCGGGCCGGTCGTGGACAGCGTCACGCCGATCCTGATCTGGGCGGCCGCCGGCAGCGCGAATGCGGCGGCCAGCGCCAGGGCGAGCAGTGAACGGGTCTTCATCGTCGGGTTCTCCTGGTGGATTCGAAAAAGGGGTCAGCCGAGCAGCGCGGCCGGCAGCGCGAGGTGGCCGCGAAAACGCACCCGCTTCGAGCGCACGGCCGGGCCGGCCAGCCGGTAGGCCGGGAAGCGCGCGAGGAAGCGCCCGATCGCGATGCGCGCCTCGAGCCGCCCGAGGCCCATGCCGACGCACTGGTGGATGCCCGATCCGAACGCGACATGGCGGTTGGGTGAGCGCGCGATGTCGAGCACGTCCGGGTTCGTGAACTGCGCCGGATCGCGGTTGGCCGCGCCGATGCACAGCGTCACCTGGGTGCGCGGCGCGAGCGCCACGCCGCCGATCTCGGTCGCGACGGTCGTGATGCGGTTGCCGAGCTGGTTGGAGCTCTCGATGCGCAGGAATTCCTCGACCGCGGTGCGGATCAGTTCCGGTTCGGCCAGCAGCCGCGCCTTCTGGTCCGGCGCGTCGAGCAGGCTTTTGAGGCCGTTGCCGATCAGGTTGGTCGTGGTCTCATGCCCGGCGTTGAGCAGGAAGATGCAGTTGTGCAGAAGCTCCTTGGCAAGGAGCTTCTCGGTGCCGCCACCCTCGCCGATCACCTCGCCCTGGATCAGGCGCGTCAGCACGTCGGTCTCGGGATCGCCGGGCGCCTGCGCGCGGCGCGCGACCAGGCCTTCGAGGTAGGCCAGCATGTCGGTGACGGCCGCATTGCCGCGCGCATGCATCGCGTCGGTCAACGCCGGCTCCAGCGCGCCGAGGATCGCGAGCGACCAGTCGCGCAGCGGCCCGCGCTCGGCATGCGGCACGCCGAGCAGGTTGCCGATGATCTCGACCGGAATCGCCGCGGCGAACGACTCGATCAGGTCGACCGTCTCGCCGCGTTCGGCCCGCGCCTGCATCGCGTCGAGCAGCCCGTCGACCAGCGTGATCAGCCCGGCCTCCATCGCCGCGATGTGCTTCGGCGTCAGTGCCCCCGCGATCAGGCGGCGCACGCGCGTGTGCAGAGGCGGGTCGTTGAAGACCAGGCTGGTCGTATGGTGCTCGAACAGCGCCGAATCGAGCCCGTACTTCGGACCGAATTCCTCGTGCTTGTCGGAGCTGAAGGTCTTGGGGTCCTTGTAGACCGCGACGATGTCGGCGTAGCGGGTCAGGAACACGCTGCCGTCCGGCATGCGCTTGACGGGCGCGTGCTCGCGCAGCGCGCGGTAGATCGGGAACGGGTCGTCGTAGAACGCGTCGGGCAGGCGGCGCAGGTCGAAGGTGGCTATGTTCATGCGTCGGCCAATCTAAGGCCCAACCGGCCGAGGCAGCGCGGGTGAATACCCCATCGTCACCGTCACAGTTTGTGCGTCGACAGAAGGAGGCTCGTCTCGGTGCTCGCGATGCCCTCGATCAGCCGGATGTTGCCCAGCGCGCGATCGAAGGCTTCGAGCGTGTCGGCGCGCAGCTCGGCGATCAGGTCCCAGCGGCCGTTGGTGCTGTGCAGGCCGGTCACGTTCGGGTGGCCGCGCAGCGCGTGCAGCACCTCCGCGCCGCGGTTGCCCTCGACCACGATCGTCATCAGCGCGCGGATGCGGTGTGCCTCGGCCTGCGGCTTCACGCGCACCGTGTAGCCGACGATCACGCCGTCGCGCTCCAGCCGCTTCATGCGGTTCTGCACCGTGCCGCGCGCGACCTTGAGCTTCGCGGCCAGCGTCGCCACGGGCAGGCGCGCGTCCTGGCGCAGCAGCGCCAGCAGTTCCCGGTCGGTGTCGTCGATGTTGTTCATGTTGCTGCCCCGCAGTGAACAAAATGCTCTACCCGCCCATCATATCGATCAGTCTGATGGCTTTTCGTTGGCTCACAAGCCCGGGATCATGCGCAATACGGAGACCCCCATGACCCGATTCCTCGATGTACCCGCCATGACCGAACTCGTTCGCGAGGTCGGCGTGCCGCGCTTCCTCACCGACCTCGCCGCGGCGATCGAGGCCGACTACAGGCGCTGGCACGAGTTCGACAAGTCGGCCCGGCTGGCCTGCCACTCCGACGTGGGCGTGATCGAGCTGATGCCGGTCGCCGACGCGCAGCGCTTTGCCTTCAAGTACGTCAACGGCCACCCGAAGAACACCGCGCGCGGCCTGTTCACGGTGATGGCGTTCGGCGTGCTGGCCGAAGTCGAGACCGGCTACCCCTTGCTGCTGTCCGAGCTGACGCTGACGACCGCGCTGCGCACGGCTGCCACCTCGGCGCTGGTCGCGCGCCAGCTGGCGCGGCCCGGGTCGCGCACGATGGCGCTGATCGGCAACGGCGCGCAGGGCGAGTTCCAGGCGCTGGCGTTCCACACGCTGCTCGGCATCACCGAGATCCGGGCCTTCGATGTCGATCCGGCCGCGACCGACAAGCTCGTCCGCAACCTCGCGCCCTTCCCCGCGCTGCGCGTGACCCGCGCTGCCTCGACGGCCGAGGCCGTGCGCGGCGCCGACATCGTCACGACCGTGACGGCCGACAAGACGCGCGCCACCATCCTGACCGCCGACATGATCGAGCCCGGCATGCACATCAACGCGGTCGGCGGGGACTGCCCCGGCAAGACCGAGCTGCATGCCGACGTGCTGCGCGACGCGCGCGTGATCGTCGAGTACGAGCCGCAGACGCGCATCGAGGGCGACATCCAGCAGCTGCCCGCCGACTTCCCGGTGACCGAGCTGTGGCGCGTGCTCGGCGGCCTGGCCGCGGGCCGCGAGCACGCCGATCAGGTGACGGTGTTCGATTCGGTCGGCTTCGCGCTCGAGGACTACTCGGCGCTGCGCTACGTGCACGCGCTGGCGCTCGAACGCGGCATCGGCGAGGACGTGGCGCTCGTGCCGCCCGGCCGGAACCCGAAGGACCTGTTCGGCCGGCTCGGTGCGCCGGCCATCGGCTCGGCCGCGAGCGACGCGCTCGCGGCGCTCGGCCTTCAGGCCGTGCGCAGGAAGCCCAGCAACGCGGTCGCGACGGCCTCGGGCTGCTCCTGCTGAACCCAGTGGCCCGCGCCGTCGATCCAGTGCACGCCGCGGAACCGCGTGCACGCGCGCTCCTGCATCGCCTCGAGCGCGCCGGGCGCCTGCCAGGCACCCCAGTCGGCCCGCCCGGCGATGAAGCATGACGGGACGTCGATCGTGCGGCCCGCGAACAGCTGCAGGTCGGCGTTGACGCCCTCGGTCGCGCAGCGGTACCACTGCAGTCCGCCCTGCAACCCTGTGCGCGCGAACTCGGCCGCGTAGACCGCGAGTTCGGCGTCGGGCAGCCAGCCGCAGGCGGCGATTTCGGCCGGTGTGGGCATCTTCGGCGCGACGGCCTCGGCCATGGTCTCGTGCAGGTCCATCACGTAGTAGCGCGGCAGCTTCGCGAACTCGGCCGCCGTCGGGCCCGCCAGACGCGTCGGCGCCTCGCCGCCCGCGTCGGCGCTCTTGGCATGGTAGTAGGCGCGCAGGAAGGCGTGCAGGCCCTGCGGGGCGCGCAGCATGTCGGCCTCGGCGGCGCGGGTCGAGTAGTACCACTGGTAGTGCTGGCGCGGGCGCGGCAGCCGGGCGAGTTCCGCCGGCAGGTCGGTGAGCGGCGATTTCCCGGCCGCGAACGCCGGCGGCCCGGCGAACGGCGCGCTCATCAGCGCGACCGAGCGGAACACGTCCGGCCGCGCGAGCGCACAGCAGGCGGCGACCGGCGAGCCGAAGTCGTGCCCGATGACCGCGGCCACCGAGGGCACGCCGAGCGCCGTCAACAGCCCGAGCGCATCGGTCGCGAGGTTCGAAAGCCGGAACGACGCGAGATCGCCGTCGTACGCCGCGTTCCAGCCGGTCGTGCGGCCGTAGCCGCGCTGGTCGGGCGCGATGACGTGGAAGCCGGCCCGCGCCAGCGGCAGCATCACCTTGCGCCAGCTGTACGCCAGCTCCGGGAAGCCGTGCAGCAGCAACAGCACCGGCCGGTCGGCGCCGTCGTGTCCGGCTTCCAGCACATGGACGTTCAGGCCGTGGCGGTTGTCGACCTGGCGCGAACGCATGCCCTCGGGCAACGGGAGGGTGGGCAAGGCGGCGCTCATGCCGTCGGCTGGCCTTCGGCCTCCTGGTCCTGCAGCAGCCGCCACATCACCTTGCCCGAGCCCGACTTGGGCAGCGCGTCGACGAACTGGACGAGCTTGGGCACCTTGTAGGCGGCCATGTTCTCGCGCGCCCAGGCGGTGATGTCCTCGGCGGTGGTTTGGCCCCTGGCCTCGGCGCGCAACACCACGATCGCCTTGACGGTCTCGCCGCGGTAGGCGTCGCGGGCCGAGATGATGCAGGCCTCCTGCACCGCCGGGTGCTTGTAGAGCAGCATCTCGACCTCGGCCGGCCAGATCTTGTAGCCACTGGCGTTGATCATCCGCTTCAGGCGGTCGGTCATGAAGAAGTAGCCTTCCTCGTCCATGCGGCCGAGGTCGCCGGTGCGGAAGAAGGTGTGGCCGTCGACCTCGATGAAGGCGTCCTTCGTCGCCTCGGGGTGGCCCCAGTAGCCCTTGAACACCATCGGCCCGCGGCTGACGATCTCGCCGACCTCGCCGGGCGGCAGCTCCTTCAGCGTCGCCGGGTCGATCACGCGCGAGTCGACGCCGAAGATCGGGATGCCCAGGCACTGCAGCTTGGCGCGCTCGGGCGGGTTGGCGTGGGTGGGCGCCGCGGTCTCGGTCAGACCGTAGCCCTCGGCGAAGGTGAGGTTGAACTCGTCGAGCAGGCGCTGCGCCACGGCCTGCGGCATCGCCGCGCCGCCCCCGCTCAGGTAGGTCAGGCTGGTCAGGTCGAAGCTCTTGTAGTTCGGGCTGCCGAACAGGTCGATGATCATCGTCGGGATGCAGGTCCAGTGCGTGACCTTGTATTTCGAGATCAGCCGGCCGGCGAGCTCGCGGTCCCAGCGCGGCAGGATCACGCTGGTGCTGGCGGTGTAGATGTTGCCGACCACGCCGTACATCATCCCGGTGATGTGGAACATCGGCACGACCGCGAGGCTGACGGTCTCCGGGCTGGAGTGCCCCCACTGGCCGCCGCCGACCGAGTTGGCCATCAGCGTGCGGTGGGTGTGCATGCAACCCTTGGGCAGCCCGGTCGTGCCCGAGGTGTAGGGCAGCAGCGCCAGGTCGTCGGGCTGCGAGGTCAGCGGCCCCGGGGCAAGCCGCAGCGCGAGCGCGTCGGTCCAGCGGGTGCAGCCGGGCGGCAGCTCGGGGTCGCTGCGCAGCCAGGCTTCCATCGCCGGTGGCGGCGCATCGGCGGGGTCCAGCGATTCGGGCATCGCATCGGTGAAGCGCGTCACCAGCACCTGGGCGACGCGCTGGGGCTCGGGCACCGCGGCATTGGCGCTCGCGACGATGGCGGCCAGGTCGGCGGTGCAGATCACGACGCGGGTCTGCGGGTCGGTGATGAAGTGCTTGAACTCCTCGGCCCGGTTCATCGGGTTGACCGGCACGACGACCGCGTTGGCGCGCAGGATGCCGTAGTAGGCGGCGGCGTACTGCGGGCAGTTCTGCATGAAGATCGCGACGCGCTCGCCGGGCTGCACGCCCTTCTGCTGCAGCCAGCCGGCGATCGCCTCGGCCTGGCGCTTCAGTTCGCCGAAGCCGAGCGGCCGGCCCATGAACAGGTACGCCGCCTTGTTCGGGAAGCGGGTGGCGGCCACCTCGAGGTTGAACCACAGCGTGGTCTCGGGAATGGCGAGTTCGCGCGGCAGGCGCTTGGGCCAGATCTTGTGGTGGGGACGGTCGGTGTCGGGTACTGCGTTCGGGTTCACGAAATGCTCCACGGCGGGCGGGACGGGTTGGGATTCGGCAAGCCGACGGTATAGCGCAGCCACCGGGGCGATCCAAGCGCGTGAACCCGCGGTGCGCCATCGCCGGAGTAAACCCCGGTTCGCGGTGCTTGTTCACGAGACGGGCCTGCGACGCGGGCCTATGCTTTGCGCATGCCCGGCAGCCCCTCCGTCCCCGCCAGCCTACCGGCCGACACCGCACCCGCGGTGCTCGACATCGAAGCCTCGGGTTTCGGGCGCGACAGCTACCCGGTGGAGGTCGGCTTCGTGCTCGCCGACGGGCAGACCTACTGCAGCCTGATCCGCCCCGCCCCCACCTGGACCCACTGGGACCCGCAAGCCGAGCGCGTCCACCACATCACGCAGCACACCGTGCAGCGCCATGGCCGCGAGGTCACCGAGGTGGCGACGCAGCTGAACGAGCGTCTGCGCGGCCTGACGCTGTATTGCGACGGCTGGGCGCACGACTACGCCTGGCTCGGCGTGCTGTTCGAGGCCGCCGGCATGACGCCGACCTTCAAGCTGGACAACCTGCGCGCGCTGCTGACCGACAAGGAGGCCGCGTTCTGGAACGTCGTGAAGAAGCAGATCACCACCGAGATGCGGCTGCAGCGCCACCGCGCCAGCTCGGACGCGAAGATCCTGCAGCGCACGCTGATGCGGCTGCGCGAACCGCTGACGCCGCGGCCGCGCGGCGACGCCACCGCCTGAGCCGGTCGGGCGGCCCGCCGGCACGGGCCTTGCTAACTCCGCTCGAACCCAGTTCGACGTGGAGACTCCCGACATGCAACACCGTACTTTCCTGCAGGCCACCCTGGCGCTCGCGCTGACCGCCACCCTCTCGGGCGTGGCCGTGCCCGCGTTCGCGCAGAACGCGCTCGACGACGTGATGGCCAAGAAGCTGATCTTGATCGCCATCCCGACCGACGCCGCGCCGTACGGCTTCGTCGGCACCGACCTGAAGCCGCAGGGCCTGGACGTCGACATGGCCGAGCTGATCGCCGCCAAGCTGGGCGTCAAGGTCGAGCTGGTGCCGGTGACCAGCGCCAACCGCATCCCCTACCTGCAGACCCGGAAGGCCGATCTGGTGATCTCCACGCTCGGCAAGAACCCGGAGCGCGAGAAGGTGATCGATTTCACCGCCGCCTATTCGCCGTTCTTCCAGGCCATCTTCGGGCCGAAGAACGTGGTCGTGAAGACGCCCGCCGATCTGGCCGGCAAGACGATCGGCGTGACGCGCGGCGCGATGGAGGACCAGGAGGTCGGCAAGATCGCGCCGGCCGGGCTCGACATCAAGCGCTTCGAGGACATGAACGGCACCGTCTCCGCCTACGCCGCCGGGCAAGTGCAGCTGATGGGTGTGGGCGCCTCGGTGGCCGGCAACTTCATGGCCAAGAACCCGCAGGTCAGCACCGAGTACAAGCTGCTGCTGAAGGACTCGCCGAACTTCATCGGCATCGCCAAGGGCGAGGACAAGCTCAAGGCCAAGGTCAACGAGATCATCGCCGCGGCCAAGGCCTCCGGCGAGCTGAACAAGATGGCGATGAAGTGGCTCGGCCGCCCGCTGGGCGACCTGCCGTCGTGAGGCGCTGAACCCGCGACGCACCGACGCCGGCACCCGTGATCACCTTCGACTTCTGGGCGGTTCTCGCCGAGTGGCCGCTGCTCGTGCGCGGCGTGCTGTGGACGCTCGGCCTCACCGCGGTGTCGGCGAGCATCGGCGTCTCGCTCGGCGTGGCCTGCGCCTGGGCGCGGCTGCACGGGCCGGCGTGGCTGAAGGCGATCGTCGGCGCGTATGTGGAGCTGATCCGCAACACGCCGTTCATCGTGCAGCTGTTCTTCCTGTTCTTCGGGCTGCCGGGGATCGGCGTACGGCTATCGCCCGAACTGGCCTCGGTGCTGGCGATGGTCGTGAACCTGGGCGCTTACGCGGCCGAGATCGTGCGCGCCGGCATCGCGACCACGCCGAAGGGCCAGATCGAGGCGGCGCAGAGCCTGGCGCTGAGCGAGATGCAGGTGTTCACGCGCGTCGTGCTGCCGCCGGCGCTCAAGCGGGTGTGGCCGGCGCTGGTGAGCCAGATCATCATCGTGATGCTGGGCTCGGCGGTGTGCGGGCAGATCTCCACGCCCGAGCTGTCGTACGCGGCAAACCTGATTCAGTCGAACAACTTCCGCGCGTTCGAGGCGTTCATCGTCGCGACGCTGATCTACCTGGCGCTGTCGATGGCGCTGCGGCGTTTGCTGAACTGGGCCGGGCCCCGGTTCATCTTCGGCAAATAGCCATGGTCGATTTCTCGATCTGGGACATCTTCCGCAACCTGCTGCTGGCGGCGCGCTGGACGGTGGCGCTCTCGCTGATCGCGTTCATCGGCGGCGGGCTGGTCGGCCTGGCGCTGCTGATCGCGCGGATCGCCAAGCTGCGCGGCGCCGAGCGGCTGGTCGGCGGCTACGTGCAGCTGTTCCAGGGCACGCCGCTGCTGATGCAGCTGTTCCTCGCCTATTTCGGGCTGGCGCTGTTCGGCATCAACGTCTCGCCGTGGGTCGCGGCGGCGCTGGCGCTGACGCTCTACACCAGCGCCTTCCTGACCGAGATCTGGCGCGGCTGCGTCGCCGCGGTGCACAAGGGCCAGTGGGAGGCGTCGTCGGCGCTGGCGCTGAACCTGCGCGAGCAACTGCGCTACGTGATCGGCCCGCAGGCGCTGCGCGTCGCGGTGCCGCCGACGGTCGGCTTTCTCGTGCAGGTGATCAAAGGCACGGCGCTGGCCTCGGTGATCGGCTTCGTCGAGCTGACCAAGGCCGGCACGATGATCACCAACGCCACCTTCCGCCCGTTCACCGTCTACGCCTGTCTGGCGCTGATGTACTTCGCGCTGTGTTACCCGATCTCCGCCTGGAGCAAGTCGTTGGAGAGGAAGCTCAATCGTGGCCGTTGAAGCGTCGTCAGGAATCGTCGAGATCAAGGGGCTCAAGAAGCGTTTCGGCACGAACGAGGTGCTGAAGGGCATCGACCTGTCGGTCAAGCGCGGCGAGGTGATCGCCATCATCGGCAAGAGCGGCTCGGGCAAGAGCACGCTGCTGCGTTGCATCAACGGGCTGGAGGTCTTCAACGAAGGCTCGCTCAGCGTCGACGGCAACCCGCTGCTGCACGGCAACGCCAACGCGATGCGCACGCTGCGCCAGCATGTCGGCATGATCTTCCAGGGCTTCAACCTGTTCCCGCACCTGAGCGTGGGCCGCAACGTGATGCTGGCGCCGACGCTGGTGAAGAAGAAACACGCCGATGCCGCCGTCGAGCAGGCGAAGAAGCTGCTCGCCCGCGTCGGCCTGGCCGAGAAGTTCGACGCCCAGCCCGATCAGCTCTCCGGCGGCCAGCAGCAGCGCGTCGCGATCGCGCGCGCGCTGGCGATGGAGCCGGCCGTGTTGCTGTGCGACGAGATCACCTCGGCGCTCGACCCGGAGCTGGTCGGCGAGGTGCTGCGCGTGGTCGAGTCATTGGCCGACGAGGGCATGACACTGCTGATGGTCACGCACGAGATGAGCTTCGCGCGCAAGGTCTCGGACCGGCTGGTGTTCATGCACGCCGGCCGCATCCACGAGATCGGGCCGCCGGACGTGATCTTCGGCAACCCGCAGACGCCGGAGCTGAAGCAGTTCCTGTCGTCGATCCACGACTGAGGCGCGCGCTCGCGCCCCTCAGGCCGGCGCGGCCATCTCGGCCAGGCCGTCGATCACGTCGGCCAGCTCGCGCTCCAGGTCGAGCCGCATCGCGTCGAGCGGCGCGCCGGCGTCGCCGGCCTTCAGCGCGTTCTCCAGCACCAGCGCCGATTGCGCGATGCCGTCGGCACCGATGGCGGCGGCGCTGCCGCGCAAGGTGTGCGTCAGCAGCAGCTGCTGGCGCCGATTGCCGGCCGTCGCCGCGGCGCTAAAGCTGTCCCCGAAGCCGCGGTGCTGGTCGCGGAAGAACACCAGGATGCGCCGGTAGAGCCCCTCGTCGCCGAGCGTGCGGGCGCGCCCGGCGCGCACGTCGATGCCGCGCAGGCCATTCAGGGTGGCATCGATCCGCATCTCGCCAGCCGCCTCGGGCGCGCGGCCGCGTGCGCCGCCGACCCAGGCCGCCAGCGTGGCGTAGAGGTTGTCGAAATCGATCGGCTTCGCGATGTGCGCGTTCATGCCGGCGGCGAGCACCGCCTCGCGGTCGCCGGCCATCACGTTGGCCGTCATCGCGATCACGGGCAGGTCGCGCCAGCGCGGCTCGAGCCGGATCAGCCGCGTGGCCTCGAAGCCGTCGGTGCCCGGCATCTGGCAATCCATCAACACGGCATCGACGTCGTGCTCGCGCAGGCGGTCCAGCGCCTCGGCGCCGTCGCGCGCAACGGTCACGTCGATCTCGACGCGCCGCAACAGCGCGGTCGCCAGTTCGAGGTTGGTCTCGTCGTCCTCGGCGAGCAGCACCTTGCAGCCGGAAAGGCGCTGCCGGTAGTCCGCCAGGCTGGCGGACGCGCGCGCCGGCTCGGGCGCCGGCACGGGCGCGGGCACGGTGCCGAGCGCGGACCGGCATGCCTCGACCAGCGAGACCGGCGTCACCGGCTTGGTCAGCACGGCGCCGAGCTTGACGTCGCGCTCGCGCACCTGCCGCATCACCTCGTCGCGGCTGAAGGCCGTGACCATCAGCACGCACGGCGGGTTCGCGAACTCGGACGACAGCCGCTGCGCGCACTCGACCCCGTCCATGCCGGGCATGCGCCAGTCGAGCAGCACGATCGCGATCGGCCGCGCGGCGCCGCCCTGCCGCGCCGCCTCCTCGGCCTGCGCGACCCGCGCCAGCGCGGCCTCACCGCTGTCGACCTGGTCGACCTCGAAGCCGAGCAGCCGCGCCATGCCGGCCAGCGCCTCGCGGGCCACGGCGTTGTCGTCGACGACGAGCAGGCGGTCGCCGGTCGAGAAGCGGGTGCTCGCGAGCTCCTGCACGCTGATCTCGGGCAGCTCGAAGCGCAGGTCGAACGTGAAGGTGCTGCCCTCGCCCGGCCGGCTCTGCACCTCGATCTGCGAGCCCATCAGCGCCAGCAGGCGCTTGCTGATCGCCAGCCCGAGGCCGGTGCCGCCGTAGCGCCGCGCGGTGCCGCCATCGGCCTGGGTGAAGGGCTGAAACAGCGTGGCGAGCTGGGCCGGGGCGATGCCCAGACCGGTGTCGCGCACCGAGAAGCGCAGCAGCGCCGAGCGCGCCTGGCGTTCGAGCTGCGCGACGCTGACGACGATCTCGCCGCGCTCGGTGAACTTGACGGCGTTGTTGCACAGGTTGAGCAGCACCTGCCGCAGGCGCAGCGGGTCGCCGATCACGACGCGCGGCAGGTCGAGGTCCTGCTGGAACACGAGTTCGAGGCCCTTCTCGTCGACCCGCAGGCCGAGCAGGTCGGCGATGCCCTCGAGCACGCCGGCGAGATCGAACTCGATGAACTCCAGGTCGAGCTTGCCGGCCTCGACCTTCGAGTAGTCGAGGATGTCGTTGATGATCCGCAGCAGCAGTTGCGCCGACGCCAGCACCTTCTCGACGTAGTTGCGCTGGCGCGGCTCGAGCGGGCCGTCGAGCGCCAGGTTCGACATGCCGATGATCGCGTTCATCGGCGTGCGGATCTCGTGGCTCATGTTGGCCAGGAACTCGCTCTTGGTCGAGTTGGCCAGTTCGGCGGCCTGCTTCTGCACCGTCAGTTCGCGCGATTCGGACTCGAGCGCCAGGCGCCGCTCGAACTCGTGGCGCAGCGTCTGGCGCATCGCCTCGATCGACCGGGCCAGGCGGTCGATCTCGTCGCCGCGGCTGCGTCCCGGGTCGGGCATCACCAGCGCGGTGTCGAGGTTGTCGAGCGAGAGTGCGGCGGTGAACTGCGCGATGCGGCGGATCCGGCGCGTCACCAGGTGGCGGATGCCCAGGATCAGCAGCGCGACGAGGATCGTCGAGCGCAGCGCCTCGGTCACGACGATCGGCCAGGCCATCTCGCGCAGCCGCGCGTACAGCGGCGCGAGCGAGGCGTCGACATGCAGCCGGCCGATCAGCTGGCGCCTGCCGTCGCCCTCGGTGTGGACGAGGTCGTAGACGCGGCTCGTGCGCGCGCCGGCGTCGGGCGCGGGCGCGCCGGGCAGGCGCGGCGCGGCGGCCGGCCACGGCAGGTTGCCGCTGACCCGTGCGCCGACGATGTCCGGCAGCAGGCCGATGCCTTCGAGCTGACGGTCGATCTGCTCGCGGTCCAGCGTCCAGACGTTCTGCGTGAGCGCCGGGACATGGCTGACCCCGATCATCCGGAAGCTCTCGTCGATGCTGCGCACCCCGGCGCGGTACGCGGTGTACAGCTGGACGCTGCCCGCCACCAGGCCGATCAGGGCCCCCGTGGCGATGATCAGCGCCGCGATCCGGATGGCGATCGAGTGCGGGCCGGCAGGTGGCGACGCGGTGCGCTCCATGCCGGCGCTAGGGTGCGATCCGGCGCCGGAACGCCTGGTCCAGCGCCTGGTAGCGCCCGCTGGCCTTGAGCGCTGCCAGGCCGCGCTCGAAGGTGTCGGCCAGGTGGCGGCCGTCCGGCCGCGAGCGGGAGAACGCGACCCAGAAGCCGTTGGTCGAGATCGAGCCGACCGGCTTGATGCGGCCGCGCAATGACGGGTCCCGTGCGATCCGCAAGGCGCCGGGCATCGCGTCCATGAGGATGTAGTCGACGCGGCCCGCCGCCAGCATCATCAGCAGCAGCGCGTCCGACTTGGCGCTGCGGCGGCGGATGCGCGGGTTGGCCGTGAACTCGTCCGGGTTCATGTAGCCGAGGGTGTGGCCGACAGTCTTGCCCTCCAGGTCCTGCAGCCCGAGTCCGGTGCGCGCGTCGGTCGCCAGGCCGAAGATCGCCAGGTCTTCCCGGAACATCGGCGTGGCGTGCCAGTGGTACTGGTCCTGGTTCTCGGCCGTCGGGCTGGCATTGAAGCAGCCGGCCGCCGCGCCGGTGCGCGCCAGGAACATGCAGCGCCCGAACGGCACGAGCTCGAACCGCACGACGATCCCCTGCGACGCGAACGCCTCGCGGACCAGATCGACCGCGAAGCCCTGCGGCCCCGCCCGGCCGGGTTGTGCCGACGAGTACGGCGCCCAGTCGTCCTCCGCGGCGATCACCACCGTCTCGGCGGCACCCGCGTGCAGCGGCAGCCAGGCGGCCACGCTGCACAGGCCTGCGGCCAGCCAGCGCCGGCCAGCAGCGCCCCCGGCAACGGGCTGACCCCTGGACCCGCGGCGCGACATACGACTCCTCCGACAGCGGCTGACGGCTGCCGCTTCGTGACGAGGATGCCGAGCGCACCCGCCGCGATCCATCGCGTTCGGGCCGATTTGCCAAATGGATCACCGACGCATGCGAAGTTGCCGCGGCTGCGCGACAACCGGTCGCCCTGGCGGCGTCAGACTGCCGGTCTACCGCTGCGCAGGCGATCGATCTGCTGCTGCTGGCTCTCGACCACGCCGGCATACATCTGCAGCTGCTCGCCGAGCGCACGCAGGCGCTCGCCGGTGCGCGAGCCCAGGCCGATCAGCAGCTTGACCGCGACCCGCGGTTGCTGGTCGATCAGCCGCTCCAGGCCTTGCCGCGACAGCGCGGCCGCCCGCACCGCCGACACCGTGGTGCAGCTCGCCGAGCGCGGTGCGCCGTCGAGCAGCGCCATCTCGCCGATCACGCTGCCGGGCCCGACGACCGAGATCGCGACAGGCACCAGCGCGCCGCCGACGCCGACCTCGATCGACACCTCGCCCTCCAGCACCAGCAGCAGGTGGTCGAGGCGCACGTCGTCGCCCTCGCGGAACAGCGTGACGCCCGGGCCGTAGTGCATCAGGCGCATCTGCGCGACGAGGCACGCGGCCTCGGGCGGCGTCAGGTTCAGCAACGCGCCGGGCGTGCGCAGCAGGTCGGCGGCGCGTTCGGCGAGCGCCGGATCGTCGGACAGCGGTCGCGCCGCGCCGGGCCGGGGGTGGGGGGTGGTCTGTTCTTGCACGCCCCGGACGGTATCACTCCCTCCCGAAGCCGGCGCGCCGCCTCCCGCGCGCTGGCTTGCACCTAAAATCCGCCCTCCTCCAGACCGAAGAACACCGCTCCATGGCCACCATCCTCCAGCACCTCCCCATCGGCCAGAAGGTCGGCATCGCGTTCTCCGGGGGCTTGGACACCAGCGCCGCGCTGCACTGGATGCGCAACAAGGGCGCGATCCCGTACGCCTACACCGCCAACCTGGGCCAGCCCGACGAGGCCGACTACGACGAGATCCCGCGCAAGGCGATGGAGTACGGCGCGCAGGCGGCGCGGCTGATCGACTGCCGCGCGCAACTGGTGGCCGAAGGCATCGCGGCGCTGCAGAGCGGCGCGTTCCACATCTCGACGGGCGGCCTGACCTACTTCAACACCACGCCGCTGGGCCGCGCCGTCACCGGCACGATGCTGGTCGCGGCGATGAAGGACGACGACGTCAACATCTGGGGCGACGGCAGCACCTACAAGGGCAACGACATCGAGCGCTTCTACCGCTACGGGCTGCTCGCCAACCCGGGCCTGAAGATCTACAAGCCCTGGCTCGACCAGCTGTTCATCGACGAGCTCGGCGGTCGCGCGGAGATGTCGGCGTTCATGAGCGCGGCCGGCTTCAAGTACAAGATGTCGGCCGAGAAGGCCTACTCGACCGACTCCAACATGCTGGGCGCCACGCACGAGGCCAAGGACCTCGAGCACCTCAGCAGTGGCATGAAGATCGTCAACCCGATCATGGGCGTGGCGTTCTGGCGTGACGAGGTGGAGGTCAAGTGCGAGGAGGTCAGCGTGCGCTTCGAGGAGGGCGTGCCGGTCGCGCTGAACGGCCAGACCTTCGCCAGCGCCGTCGACCTGATGCTGGAAGCCAACCGCATCGGCGGCCGCCACGGCCTGGGCATGAGCGACCAGATCGAGAACCGCATCATCGAGGCCAAGAGCCGCGGCATCTACGAGGCGCCGGGCCTGGCGCTGCTGTTCACCGCCTACGAGCGGCTCGTGACCGGCATCCACAACGAGGACACGATCGAGCAGTACCGCATGAACGGCCTCAAGCTCGGCCGCCTGCTGTATCAAGGGCGCTGGTTCGACCCGCAGGCCATCATGCTGCGCGAGACCGCGCAGCGCTGGATCGCCAGCGCGATCACCGGCGAGGTCACGCTCGAACTCCGCCGCGGCAACGACTACTCGCTGCTGAACACCGAATCGCCCAACCTGACCTATCAGCCGGAGCGGCTGAGCATGGAGAAGGTCGAGGGCGCGTTCTCGCCGCAGGACCGCATCGGCCAGCTGACGATGCGCAACCTCGACATCGCCGACACCCGCGAGAAGCTCGGCATCTACGCCGGCACCGGCCTGTTGGCCGCGGGCGGCGCGGCCGACCTGCTGCGCCTGGGCAAGAGCGGCAGCTGAAGAAGCCCCGGCGCATCGACCCGCCACGCTGACGCGGCAGAATCCGGCGATGCGTTCGACCCGGCTCTCGTTCAAGCACCTCGCCGCGCGCGGGCTGCTGGCGCTGGCCTTCCTGTTCGCACAGCAGACGGCGGCGCTGCACTGGCTCTCGCACGCCGTCGAGGCGACGCAGGCCAAGGCGAGCAACGGCGCCGCACCACACCACTGCGACGAGTGCCTGACCGTCGCGGCGCTCGGCGCCGCCGCGGCCGCCGCCGGCTTCACCTTCCCCGCCTCCGCGGCGCGTCTTGCGCCTGCCATCACGACGCCGGTCGCGGCGGCGCCGGCCGCACCGCGGCCGGGCGTGCGCGCCCGCGCGCCACCGATCCTGTCCTGAGCCCAAGCCCTCGCAGCCGCGTCGTCGTCGACGCGCGCTGACTCTCGCTCACGACCCCGGACGCCATCGTCCGGCACAGGATCCCCATGACCACGACACGCATTTCGCGTCGCCCGTCCGCGACCGTCATCGTCTGCGCGCTGCACGCCGCGGGCGCCGCCCCGTTCGCCCTGGCGCAGGCCCAGACCGCCACCACCGCCACCAACCCGCCCACCCTGCCGGCCGTCACCGTCACCGGCAATCCGCTGGGCGCCAGCGAGCTCACGGTGCCCGTCACCACGCTGTCCGGCGAGGCGCTCGTGCTGCGCCGCGGCAGCACCCTCGGCGAGACGCTCGACCGGCTGCCCGGCGTGTCGGCCAGCTACTTCGGCCCGAACGCCAGCCGCCCGATCATCCGCGGGCAGGACGGCGACCGCATCCGCCTGCTGTCCAACTCGGGCGCGTCGCTCGACGCGTCGAGCCTGAGCAACGACCACGCGGTGCCGATCGATCCGCTGGTGATCGAACGCATCGAGGTCCTGCGCGGGCCGGCGGCGCTGCTGTACGGCGGCAGCGCGGTCGGCGGCGTCGTCAACACGATCGACAACCGCATCCCGCGGGCCGCGCTCGGCGCACCGACGGGCGCCGCCGAGCTCCGCCTGGGTGGCGCCTCGTCGCAGCGAGGCGCCGGTGCGCTGGTGGAGGCCGGCGGCAGCGGCTTCGCGCTGCATGCCGACGCCTTCTGGCGCCGCACCGACGACCTGGAGGTGCCGGCGTTCGACCGGCCGGTGGAGGGCGGCACCGAGCGCCGCACCACGATCGTCAACTCGGCCAGCCGGGCCGAGGGCGGCGCGCTCGGCGGCTCGCTGGTCTGGGACCACGGCTACCTGGGCGCCTCGCTCGACACCTACCGCAACCGCTACGGCATCGTGGCCGAGGACGACGTGACGATCCGCCTGCAGCGCGACAAGCTCGGCCTCGCCGGCGAGTGGCGCGACCTGGGCGGCCCGTTCAAGGCCGTGCGCGGCCAGGTCCACCTGACCGACTACCAGCACCGCGAGATCGAGGGCAGCGGCGAGATCGCCACGACCTTCAAGAACCGCGGCACGGACGCCCGCATCGAGCTCGAGCACCAGCCGGTGCTGCTGGGCGGCGTCAAGCTGGCCGGCGTGGTCGGGCTGCAGACCGAGAACGCGCGCTTCTCCGCGCTCGGCGAGGAGGCGTTCGTGCCGGGCACCCGCACCGTCCAGACCGCCGCCTTCCTGCACGAGGAGCTGGCGCTCGGCCGCGGCAAGCTGACCTTTGGCGGGCGCCTCGAGCGCACCCGCGTCGGCTCGGACGGTGATGTCGACGCCGCCGTGCCGCGCTTCGGCGAGGCGCAGACGCGCGAGTTCGACACCGGCAGCGTGGCCGTCGGCGGGCTGCTGAACATCGACCCGCAATGGCAGCTCACCGCCAACCTCGCATCGACGCAGCGTGCGCCGACCTTCTACGAGCTGTACGCCGACGGCGTGCATGTGGCCACCGCAGCCTACGAGCGCGGCGATGCCACCATGGCCAAAGAGCGCGGCACCCATCTCGACCTGGCTCTGCAGTGGAAGCGCGGCGCCGACCATGTCCGGATCGGCGCGTTCGCGAGCCGCTTCGGCAACTACATCGCGCTGCTGCGCACCGACGAGCCGCCGGTCGTCAACGACGCCGGCGAAGCGCTGCCGGTCTATGCGTTCCGCGGCGTCGGCGCGCGCTTCTCGGGCGTCGAGATCGACGGCACCTGGCGCGCATGGGCCGGCCCCTCGACGCTCGACATCGACGCGCGCATGGACCTCGTGCGTGCCACCCGCCGCGACACCGGCGAGCCGCTGCCGCGGATTGCACCGCGCCGGCTCACGCTGGGCACCCGCTACACCAGCGGGCCGTGGACCGGGCAGGCAGAGGTCGTCAACGTGGCGCGCCAGGCGCGCGTGCCGGCCGACGACACGCCGGTCGGCGGCTACACGCTGGTGAACCTGTCGGGCAGCTACCGGATCGGGCTGCAGGGCGGCAGCGACGCGCTGCTGTTCGTCAGGCTGGACAACGTCGGCGACCGGCTGGCCTACAACGCGACGACGATCGCGACGGTGCGCCCGCTCGCGCCGCTGGCGGGCCGGAGCCTGTCCGCCGGGCTGCGCGTGACCTTCTGAGCCGAGCCGCCGGGCGGCGTCAGACGACCAGCGGCTCCGGCTCCAGCCGGATGCCGAACCGGCCGTACACGCTCTCCTGGATGGCGCCGGCCAGCAGCATCACCTCGGAGCCGATCGCGCCGCCGCGGTTGACCAGCACCAGCGCCTGCTTCTCGTAGACGCCGGCCTGGCCGACGTGCTTGCCCTTCCAGCCGCAGGCGTCGATCATCCAGCCCGCCGCCAGCTTGATGCTGCCGTCCGGCAGCGGGTAGTGCACGATCTCCGGGTCGCGGCCGATGATGTCGCGGCACTGTTCGATTGTCACGATCGGGTTCTTGAAGAAGCTGCCGGCGTTGCCGATCACGGCCGGGTCGGGCAGCTTGGCGCGGCGGATCGCGCAGATCCAGTCGAACACCTGTTGCGCCGTCGGCGCGTGGATGCCGGTCTCGGCCATCCGGCGCTCGATGTCGAGGTAGCCGAGCACCGGTTGCCACGGCTTCGGCAGCCGGAAGCGCACCCGCGTGATCACGGTGCGGTTGGCGAGCGACCGCTTGAACACACTGTCGCGGTAGCCGAAGGCGCACAGGTCGGCGTGCAGCGTCTGGGTGCGGCCGGTCAGCAGATCGACCGCGTCGAGCGACTCGAAGCGGTCCTTCAGCTCGACGCCGTAGGCGCCGATGTTCTGCACCGGCGAGGCGCCGACGGTGCCGGGGATCAGCGCCAGGTTCTCCAGCCCCGGCCAGCCGTTGGCGAGCGTGTGCGCGACCAGTTCGTGCCAGTTCTCGCCTGCGCCGGCCTCGACGATCCAGGCATCGGCCCGCTCCTCGACCAGCCGGATGCCGCGCACCTCGACCTTGAGCACGATCTGCGGCATGTCCCGGGTCAGGATGATGTTGCTGCCGCCGCCGAGCACGAACTTGGGCGCGAGGCCGAGCACCGGGTCGTCGACCACGCGGCGCACGTCGGCATCGCTCGCGATCCGCACCAGCGTGCCGGCGACGGCCGGCAGGCTGAAGCTGTTGTACGGTTTGAGGCTCACGCCCCGTTCGATTTGCATGCCACAATTTTGACCTATGGAGCCCTTCGGCAAGCGAGTACGCTTGCCGATCCCCCGCGGGGATTCGGGCCGGCTTGGGGCGGCCCGGCGCTCGGCCCGCTCCGCACTCAAGCGCCCCGCCAACTCAACCACGATCAGCCATGCCCTCCTTCGACACCGTCCTAGAACCCAACCTGGTCGAGGTCCGCAATGCCGTGGACCAGACCAGCAAGGAAATCGGCACCCGCTTCGACTTCAAGGGCTCGTCCGCCAAGGTCGAGTTGAAGGAGAAGGAGCTGACGATCTGGGCCGACAGCGATTTCCAGATCGGCCAGGTGATGGACGTGCTGATCGCCAAGCTGACCAAGCGCAGCGTGGACATCCGCTTCCTCGACCGCAGCGCCAAGATCGAGAAGATCGGCGGCGACAAGGTCAAGCAGCTGATCGTCGTGAAGAACGGCATCGACAGCGACACCGCGAAGAAGATCCAGAACTTCGTCAAGCAGAGCAAGATGAAGGTGCAGGCCGCCATCCAGGGCGACGTCGTGCGGGTGACGGGCGCCAAGCGCGACGACCTGCAGGCCGCGATGGCGCTGATCCGCAAGGAGATCGCCGACGCGCCCTTGTCGTTCACCAACTTCCGAGATTGACCCCATGCGGCTGCTTGCCGCCGTCGCCGCCCTGCTCGCTTGCAGCGGCGCGTACGCGCAGACCGTCTCGCTGAGCGGCAGCCTCGGCGACAAGGCGCTGCTGGTGATCGACGGCACGCCGCGCACGGTGGCGGCGGGCAGCACCGTGAACGGCGTCAGGCTGGTCAGCGTGAGCGGCAGCGACGCGGTGGTCGAGGTGCAGGGCAAGCGCGTCAAACTGGCACTCGGCGGCGCGCAGGTCAACCTCGGCGGCAAGGCCAGCGAAGGCGCGGGTTCGCAGATCGTGCTGACGGCCGGCAGCGGCGGCCATTTCTTCGCCAGCGGGTCGATCAACGGCAAGGCCGTGCGCTTCGTGGTCGACACCGGCGCGACCTACATCTCGATGGGCGCCGCCGAGGCCGAGCGGCTGGGCATCGACTACCGCCGCGGCGAGCGTGGCGTGGCGCAGACCGCGAACGGCGCGATGACGGCCTACAAGGTCATGCTCGCGTCGGTGCGCATCGGCGACGTGGAGGTCTACAACGTCGAGGCGCTGGTGGGGCAGAACGCCATGGACCAGATCCTGCTCGGCAACAGCTTCCTGACGCGCTTCCAGATGAAGCGCGAGAACGACCTGATGACGCTGAACCGGCGCTACTGAGCGCAGCGCCAGCCGCCGCTCAGGGCGTGGTCAGCTTTTGCAGCAATTCGAGCGTCGGAAAGCCGTCGGCCGGCAGGCCGGCGCTGCGCTGCCAGCCGCGCAGCGCGCCTTGCGTCGCCGGGCCCATCAGGCCGTCGACCGTGCCGGCCGGAAATCCCCGTTCGTTCAATGCCGTCTGCAGGGCCGAAACCTGGCTTCGGCTCAACGCCGCCAGCTCGCGCGGCCACGGCGCCTGCACGGCCGGGCCACCGGCGATGCGCTGCGCGAGCAGGCCGACCGCCAGCGCGTAGCTGGTCGAGTTGTTGTAGCGCAGGATCGCGCGAAAGTTCGCACCGACCAGGAACGCCGGCCCGCGCGCGCCGGCCGGCAGCAGGACCGCGACGTCGGTCAGGTCGGGCAACGGCGCGCCGTCGGCCGCGCGCACGCCTTCGGCCGCCCACTGCGAGGCCGGCAGGCGCAGCGCGCTGTCGGCGCGGCCCGGGTCGAAGCCGGGCGGCAACGTCACTTCGGTGCCCCACGGCTGGCCGGGCTGCCAGCCGGAATGGGCGATGAACGCCGCGGTCGAGGCCGTCACGTCGGCCATGCTGCCCCAGATGTCGCGCCGGCCGTCGCCATCGGCATCGACCGCGTGGGCGAGGAAGACCGAGGGCAGGAACTGCGTCTGCCCCATCGCGCCGGCCCACGAGCCGATCATCTGCGCGCGCGCGATGTCGCCGTTCTGCAGGATGCGCAGCGCGGCCAGGAGTTCGCTGCGTGCCCAGGCCTCGCGGCGGCCCTCGACGCCCAGCGTCGCGAGCGCGTCGATGGTCGGGATGTCGCCGAAGTTCGCGCCGTAGTTGCTCTCGATGCCCCAGATCGCGACCACCAGGCTGGCCGGCACGCCGTAGCGCGCGGCCGCGGCGTCGGCCACCGGGCGGATCTCGGCGAGCCTGCGCTGGCCCTGCTCGACGCGCTGCGCCGAGACGGCCGTGTCGAGGTAGCTCCACACGGTGCGGGTGAACTCGGGCTGCGCCCGGTCGAGCTCGACGACGCGCGGCAGGTAGCGCACGTCGGCGAAGGCGCGCTCGAGCGTCGCCTCGTCGATGCCGGCGGCGCGGGCGCGCACGCGGGTGTCGGCGATCCAGCGGGTGAAGCGCTGCTCGAGCGCGGCCGCGTCGCGCGCGGCCGGGTCGACGGCGGCGGCCGATGCAGGCGCGGCCGGCGTCGCGACCGGCGCGCTGGCGCAGCCCGCAACCGCCGCAATGGTCAGCAGCGCGATGGCGCAGCGCGAACGGCGCCTTCTGTGCAAATACGGATTGGACATGCCGACGATTCTGACCCGGTCAGCGCACCGGCTCGCGCGCCAGGGAAAACGCCACGACCGCCGCGACGCCGACGCCCGCGAGCACCAGCAGCAGTTCCCGATACCCGGGCAGGGCGAGCAGCAGCCAGGCCGTCGCCAGCGGCGCGCTGGCGCGGGCGAGCAGCGAGATGCCGGTCATCGCGCCGCTGATCCGGCCGACATGCTCGCGGCCGAAGAACTCGGGCACCAGGCTGCCGCGCACGATCGTCACCAGGCCGTTGGCCACGCCGAACAGCAACGCGAACACCAGCAGCGCCGCAGTCTGGTCGGCGAGCGCGAAGATCAACATCGACACCGGCAACCCGGCGAGCACGAGCAGCCCGAGCCGGCGCGGCGAGATCCAGCGGCCGAAGCCCAGGTACGCGAAGCGCCCCGCCACCTGGGCCGGGCCGAACCACACGACCACCGCCAGCGCCTGCGCCTCGCTGCGGCCCTTGGCGGCGAACGCCGGGATCATGTGCGCCCACATCGCGGCGGCGGCGAACGAATAGAGCGTGAAGGTCACGGTCAGCAGCCAGAACGAGCGCTCGCGCAGCGCCTCGTGCAGCGTCGCGTCCCGGGCGAGTGCGTTGGCCGGGTCGTGCGCCGCCGCCCGCACGGGCCGTGCCGGTGTGCCGCGCAGCGCCCAGGCGTGCAGCGGCGCGACCAGCACCAGCAGCACGCCACCGATCACCGCCAGCGCGACGCGCCAGTCGTAGCGTGCGATCAGCCACGCCACCGCCGGGAACGACAGCGTGCTGGCGAAGCCACCGACCAGCGTCAGCGAGGTGATGCCCTCGCGGTAGCGCTCCGGGAAGCGCTTGGTCAGGATGTTGAACGCCGGCTCGTACAGCGTCATCGCCATCGCGGCGCCGAGCAGGGCCCAGGCCGCGTACAGCGCGGGCAGGCTGTCGATCTGCGACCAGACCAGGAAGCCGATGCCGGCGAGCACCGCGCCCCACGTCATCAGCGCCCGGCCGCGGCCGGCGTCGATCGCGGCACCGGCCGCGTAGGTGGCGCCGCCCCAGACCGCGAGGCCGAGCGTCAGCGCGCCCATCAGCTCGGGTTTGCTCCAGCCGAACGCGCGCTGCATCGGCAGCACGAACGAGGAAAAGGCGTAGTAAAGGGCTGCCCAGCACACCAGCTGACCGGCCGCCAGTGCTACAACCGTGGCGCGAAAGCTGGGCGGGTTCATGCCGCGCGATTATCGGCAGCGCCCGCCCCTGTCACGGCAGGGACAGGAGAAAAACGCACGGTCGTGCTAAAAACCGTGTTCCCACGCCACACACACCGGTCAGCGAAGACGGAGACGACCCATGGACCTGAATTTCACGCCCGAAGAACAAGCCTTTCGCGAGGAGATCCGCGGCTGGGTCGCCGAGAACCTGCCCAAGGACATCAGCCACAAGGTCCACAACGCGATCCACCTGACCAAGGAAGACATGCAGCGCTGGGCGCGCATCCTCGGCAAGAAGGGGTGGCACGGCTGGGCCTGGCCCAAGGAATTCGGCGGGCCGGGCTGGAATGCGATCCAGAAGCACCTGTTCGAGGAAGAGACCGCGCTGGCCGGCGCGCCGCGCGTCGTGCCCTTCGGCCCGGTGATGGTGGCGCCGGTGATCATGGCCTTCGGCACCAAGGCCCAGCAGGAGCGCTTCCTGCCCGGCATCATGAGCGGCGACGTGTGGTGGAGCCAGGGCTACAGCGAGCCGGGCTCGGGCTCCGACCTCGCCTCGGTCAAGACCCGCGCCGAGCGCAAGGGCGACTACTACCTCGTCAACGGCCAGAAGACCTGGACCACGCTCGGCCAGTACGGCGACTGGATCTTCTGCCTGGTGCGCACCAGCAACGAAGGCAAGCCGCAGACCGGCATCAGCTTCCTGCTGATCGACATGAAGAGCCCCGGCGTCTCGGTGCGGCCGATCATCACGATGGACGGCGCACACGAGGTCAACGAGGTGTTCTTCGACAACGTCGAGGTGCCGGCCGACCAGCTGGTCGGCGAGGAGAACAAGGGCTGGACCTACGCCAAGCACCTGCTGGCGCACGAGCGCACCAACATCGCCGACGTCAACCGCGCCAAGCGCGAGCTCGAGCGCGTGAAGCGCATCGCGACCGCCGAAGGCGTCTACGCCGACACCCGCTTCCGCGACGAGATCGCCAAGCTCGAGGTCGAGGTCGTCGCGTTGGAGATGATGGTGCTGCGGGTGCTGAGCGCCGAGAAGAGCGGCAAGGCTGCGCTCGACGTGGCCGGCCTGCTGAAGATCCGCGGCAGCGAGATCCAGCAGCGCTATGCCGAGCTGATGATGCTCGCCGCCGGCCCCGCCGCCATCCCCTACCAGCGCGAAGCGATGGAAGCCGGCTGGCAGGGCGACATGAGCGTCGGCGCGTTCGTGGCGCCGCTCGCCGGCACCTACTTCAACATGCGCAAGACCACGATCTACGGCGGCAGCAACGAGGTTCAACGCAACATCGTCGCGCAGACCGTGCTCGGCTGAACTCACAAGGAAACTGACATGGACTTCGACTTCAGCGACGACCAGGAGATGCTGCGCGACACGGTGCGCAAGTGGGTCGACAAGGCGTACACCTTCGAGCGCCGCCGCAGCATCGTCAAGGAAGGCGGCTACTCGCCTGCGGCCTGGAAGGAACTCGGCGAACTGGGGCTGCTGGGCCTGTACGTCTCGGAAGAGAACGGCGGCATGGGCTTCGGCCCGGTCGACGCGATGGTGGTGATGGAAGAGCTGGGCCGCGGCATCGTGATGGAGCCGTTCGCGGCTGTCTCGCTGGTCGCGACCAGCCTGCTGAACGCAACCCAGGCGCCGTCCGCCGCGCTGTGGCTGCAGGGCATCGCCGAAGGCAAGGAACGGGTCGTGCTCGCGCATCAGGAGCGCACGGCACGCTACCGCCTGGCGCACGTCGAGACGACCGCGAAGAACGTCGGCGGCACCTGGCAGCTGACCGGCACCAAGACGATGGTGCCGGCCGGCGCGCATGCCGGCGCGTTCATCGTGCCGGCACGGGTCAGCGGCGCCGTCGACGCGCCCGAAGGCATCGCCCTGTTCCTCGTCTCGAAGGGCGAGAAGGGTGTGAGCGTGAAGGGCTATCCGACGCAGGACGGCGCCAGCGCCGCCGACGTGACGCTGAACGCCGCCGATGCGATCGAGATGATCCCGGCGGGCGCGGCGTTCGACGCGCTGGAGCACGCGATCGACATCGGCATCGCCGCGCTGTGCGCCGAGGCCGTCGGCGCGATGGACAAGCTGGTCGCGGTCACGGTCGAGTACATGAACACGCGCAAGCAATTCGGCGTCGCGATCGGCACCTTCCAGGCGCTGCGCCACCGCATCGCCGACGTGAAGATGCAGCTCGAGCTGGGCCGCTCGATGAGCTACTTCGCGAGCCTGAAGCTCAACGAGCCGCCGGCCGCGCGCCGCCGCGCGATCGCGCAGGCCAAGTACCAGCTCGGCCAGTCGATGCGCTTCGTCGGCCAGCAGTGCATTCAGCTGCACGGCGGCATCGGCGTGACCGACGAGTACGTCGCCGGCCACTACTTCAAGCGCCTGACCGTGATGGAGATGACCTACGGCGACTCGCTGCACCAGCTCGGCGAGGTCTCGGCGCGGATGCAGAACACCGCAGGCGTTTTTGCGTGATGTGATGAAGCTCGCCGCGCTGCTGCTCGCGCTGTGCAGCGCGCTGGCGCAGGCGGCCGAGCCGCTCGTCATCGCCCACCGCGGCGCGAGCGGCTACCTGCCCGAACACACACTCGCCGGCTACGAGCTGGCGATCCGGATGGGCGCCGACTACATCGAGCCCGACCTGCAGATGACGCAGGACGGCGTGCTCGTCGCGATGCACGACGCCACGCTGCTGCGCACCACCAACGTGGCCGAGCTGTTCGCGCCGCGCGGGGACGGCGGCCAGGGCGGCTACCGGGTCGCGGACTTCACGCTCGCCGAGATCCGCACCCTGACCGTCAAGCCGACGACCACCGGCGCGGCCACCCACCCCGGCTTCACGCCCGCCTCGCCCGAGCCGCGCGTGCCGACCTTCGACGAGGTGATCGCGTTCACCAAGGCGCAGCGCGCGGCCACCGGCCGCACGATCGGCCTCTACCCCGAGGCCAAGCAGGTGGACGCGGCGATGGAGGACCGGCTCCTCGCCAGCCTGCAGCGCGAGAAGCTCACGCGCGCCGCCGACCGCGTGTTCATCCAGTCGTTCAGCGACGCCACGGTCAAGAGCCTCGAGGCGAAGCAGCGCGCGCTCGGCATGTCGCTGCCGCTGGTTCAGCTCGGCCACGCGATCACGCTGCCGGACGGCAGCGCGATGATGGCCGTGCCGGGCGGTCGGATGCTGTCGTTGAAGGACGTGGCGGCGTACGCGAGCGGGGTCGGCGTCGCGATCACGAACGCCAAGTACCCGTTGACGAAACACTGGATCGACCAAGCGCACGACGCGGGCCTGAAGGTTCACGGCTGGACCTTCGCGAAGGCGGATCCGGTGGTCGCCGCCGAGGAATACCGCAGCTTCCTCGACATGGGCCTCGACGGCCTCTTCAGCAACTACAGCGACCTGGCCGTGAAGGCGCGCAACGCGTTCGCCGCGGGCCGCAAGTGACGCAGCCACCCCGCGCCGACAGCCTGACCGACGTGCGCGGCCTGCGCGTCGGCCACCACACCGACACGCGCCGCCCGACCGGCTGCACCGTGATCCTGACGCCCGACGGCGCGGTCGCCGGTGTCGACGTGCGCGGCGCGGCGCCCGGCACGCGCGAGACCGACCTGCTCTCGCCGCTGAACGCCGTCGAGACCGTCCACGCGATCCTGGTCGGCGGCGGCAGCGCCTTCGGTCTCGACGCCGCCGGTGGCGTGATGCGCTGGCTCGACGAGCGCGGGCACGGCGTGCAGGTCGGGCCGGCCCGCGTCCCTATCGTGCCGGCAGCGATCCTGTTCGACCTGTGGATCGGCGACCCGACGATCCGGCCCGACGCCGCTTCCGGCTACGCCGCCTGCGAAGCCGCCAGCGACGCGCCGGTCGCGCAGGGCAATGTCGGCGCCGGCACCGGCTGCGCGGTCGGCAAGCTGTTCGGCATCGACCGCGCGATGCGCGGCGGGCTCGGCAGCGCATCGGTCACGGTCGACGGCATCACCGTCGCGGCGCTCGTCGCGGTCAACGCGATCGGCGACGTGGTCGACCCGGCCACCGGCCAGCCGATCGCCGGCGCCCGCACGCCGGACGGTAGCGGGCTGCTCGGCACGATGCAGGCGCTAAAGCGCGGCGACGTGCCCGCGCCCTTGCAGATCGGCGCCGCGACCACGCTCGGCGTGGTCGCGACCGACGCGGTGCTGACCAAGGCGCAAGCCAACAAGCTCGCGCAGATGGCGCACGACGGCTTCGCGCGCGCGATCAACCCGGTCCACACCATGACCGATGGCGACACGATCTTCGCGCTCGCCACCGGCGCGGCCGGCCGCGCCGCCCACGTCACGCTGCTCGGCGCGCTGGCCGCCGACGTGATGGCCACCGCGATCGTGCGCGCGGTGCGCGCCGCCCGCCGCCTCGACGAGCCGGGCCTGCCGCTGCTGCCGGCAGCCTCCGACCTCGCACTCGAACCGCCCAAGATGAACTCGACCCCGGAGACCTCGCGATGACCCTGATCCTGAACCGCCGCGCCCTGCTGATCGGCGCGGCCGCGTCGGCCGCACTCGCCGCCTGCGCCACCGGGCCGGGCAGCGCGGCGCCGCCGCCGATCGTGTTCGTGCACGGCAACGGCGACAGCGCCGCGCTTTGGACGACGACGCTGTGGCGCTTCGAGTCCAACGGCTGGCCGCGCGAGCGGCTGCGCGCGATCGACATCCCCTACCCGCTCGCGCGCGACGACGACACCAAGCCGCAGCCGGGCCGCAGCTCGGCCGCCGAGAACATGGCGTTCCTCTCGACCGAGGTGGACAAGCTGCTGCTCGCCACCGGCGCACGGCAGGTGGTGCTGATCGCCAACTCGCGCGGCGGCAACGCGGTGCGCAACTACCTGCAGAACGGCAGCGGTGCCGGCAAGGTCTCGCACGCGATCCTGTGCGGCACGCCGAACCACGGCGTGTTCGCGGACCCGACTCGCGCGCCGAACGGCGAGTTCAACGGCGCCGGCCCGTTCCTGACCGGGCTGAACGCGCCCAAGGGCCCGAACGGCCTCGAGGTGACCCCCGATGTGAAGTGGCTGACGATCCGCTCCGACAACAACGACAAGTTCGCGCAGCCCGACGGCGTGTGGATCGGCGCGCGCGGCGTGCCAACCAACGTCACGGCCGAAGGCCCGGCCCTCAAGGGTGCCGAGAACGTCGTGATCGCCGGCATCGACCACCGCGAGACCGCCTACGGCCCGAAGGCCTTCGAGGCCATGTTCCGCTTCCTCACCGGCAAGCCGCCGGTTTCGCTGGCGATCACGCCGGAGGCCGGCGTGGTACTCGACGGGAAGGTCAGCGGCTCTCTCGGATCAGCGCCGACCAACCTGCCGCTCGCCGGCGCGACGCTCGAGATCTACGCAACCAACGCGGCCACGGGCGAGCGCCTGAGCATGCCGGTGCACCGCAAGACCATCGGCGCCGATGGCCAGTGGGGGCCCTTCCAGGCCGACCCGCAGGCGCGCTACGAGTTCGTGCTCGCTGCGTCGGGGTATGCGACGTCGCACATCTACCGCACGCCGTTCCCGCGCTCGTCGGGCATCGTGCACCTGCGGGCCGAGCGGATCGCCGATGCCGACAAGGACGCCGCGGCGCTGGTCATCATGACCCGCCCGCGCGGCTACTTCGGCCTGCCGCGCGACCAGATCAGCCTGGACGGCAAGGCGCCGCCCGGCGTGCCGCCAGGCGTCGCGGGCGTGGCGTCGTCGAAGCTGAAGCTCGCCGATGCGGCGAGCCGCGCGGTCGTCGGCGTGTTCAACGACGAACGCGTGGTCGGCCGCACCTGGCCGGCGGCCAACAACGAGCTGAGCACCCTCGAGCTGATGTACTGAAGGCCGAAGGCGGCGTCGCGCGTCAGATCGATCGACCGTCGAACGACGTGACCGGGATGGCCGCCAGGTCGATGCCCTCCAGGCAGCGGATGTTGATCGCCGCCATCGCCTCGCCGGCGGGCGACGTGGCCTCGCCGTAGGGATGGATGCCGCAGACCGCGCAGAACCGGTGCCGGATCAGGTGCTTGCCGAACAGGTAGGTGGCCGCGTTCTCCTCCGGCGTCTGCAGACGCAGCGCGCCGCGCGGCACGAACCACATCAGCGTGCCCTTGCGCTGGCACATCGAGCAGTTGCAGGACAGCGCCGAGGCGATCTCGCCGTCGGCCTTGAACTTCACGCGGCCGCAATGGCAGCTGCCTTGGTAGGTGGTCGTCATGCCGCGCGCTCCTGCTGCGGCTGCATGAAGCGGTCCAGGTTGACGAAGAACAGCTGCCAGCCGCGCTCGTGGTTGGCGCGCGATTGATCGTCGAAGAAGCGGTCGTGAACGAAGCTGAGATCGGTGCCGCCGTCGCCGGCCGGCGAGAGCGCGATGCTGATTCGCGAGACGCGCTCGGGCGTGCCCTTCCAGGCCCAGCTGAACACGAGCAGCCGTTCCGGTTGTACGGTCTGGTAGACGCCGGAGGCCTGCTGCGTCTCGCCGTCCGGCGTCTTGAACGCGAGCACGAAGCGGCCGCCTTCGCGCACGTCGAGATCGGCGGTCACGAGCGACGGGCCGTCGCCGGGGCCGAACCAGCAGCTCAGCGCTTGCGGGTCGGTCCAGGCGCGCCAGACTTTGTCCGGCGCGGCGCGGTAGTGGCGCTCGATGCGGACGCTGGCCGCGGTGGGCGTGGTGGCGGTGGTGGTGGACATGGTGCGGGTTCCTCCTGCTGGTCGAGATAGCGCCCGAGGGCGTCGAGACGGTCGGTCCAGAAGCGTTCGTAGCCGGCGATCCAGGTGGCTGCGGCGTGCAGCGGCTCGGCGTCGAGCGCGCAGCGCACCACGCGGCCTTCCTTCGCGCGGGCGATTAGGCCGGCGGCTTCGAGCACGGCCAGATGTTTCATGAAGCCCGGCAGCGACATGCCGTGCGGCTCGGCGAGTTCGCTGACGCTGAACCCCACATCGCCCCCCGGCCGCGCGAGTTGCGCGAGCACGCCGCGGCGTGTCGAGTCGGACAGCGCGGCGAACACCAGATCGAGCTCGCGGGTTGAGCGTGACGCTTCTTTGTTAACCATTTGGTTTAGTATTGGCGCGAACCCCGCCGTTGTCAAGCGCGACCGGCTACCTCGGCGCCACCCCGCGCAGCACGACCGCCTGCACGTTCGTCACCGTCTGCTCGAAGAACGCCGGGTCGGCGAGCGTCCTGCCGGTCAGCGCCTGCACCTGCACCGCGAAGTCCGCGTAGTGCTGGGTGGTCGCCCAGATCGAGAAGATCAGGTGCTGCGGGTCGACCGGCGCGAGCCGGCCGTCATCCACCCAGCCCTGGATCACCGCGGCCTTGTGCACGACGATCTCGCGCAGCTCGCGGTCGAGTTCGTCGCGCAGCAGCGGCGCGCCCTGGATCATCTCCAGGCAGAACAGGCGCGACGCGTCGGGGCTGTCGCGCGAGACGACGAGCTTGCGGCGGATGTAGTCCGCGATCGCCTGCTGCGGGTCCTGCTCGGCGGTGAACTCGCGCAGCGGCGCGAGCCAGAGATCGAGCAGGTCGCGCAGCACGCTGACGTACAGCTCCTCCTTGTTCGCGAAGTAGTACAGAAGGTTGCTCTTGGACACACCCGCGCGAGCCGCGACCTGGTCGACGCTCGTGCCGTGCAGCCCGAAGCGCGAGAACAGCCCGAGGGCGGCGGCGAGGACCGCGTCGCGCTTGCTCGGCGCGGGTACGACGTTGGGTGCGGCGGCGGGCTTCTTCTTCGTCACGCCGGGCAGTCTCCCACATCGCCGCCGCGCCGACCCCGTGTTTGTCCATATGGTCAAACTGGCACAGGGGTTGCATGCTGACCACCGCGGTGGACGCACGCCGCTTCTCGGTGCATAACTCGGGTTCGTCCGACCCTTGCAGGAGCATGTGATGGCAACAGAGCAATTGAGAATCAACGGCGACCGCCTGTGGGCCAGCCTGATGGAGATGGCCAAGATTGGCGCGACGCCGAAGGGCGGCGTGTGCCGCCTGACGTTGACCGACCTGGACAAGCAGGGCCGCGACCTGTTCGTCAAGTGGTGCGAGGAGGCGGGCTGCACCGTCAAGGTCGACCAGATGGGCAACATCTTTGCGCGCCGGCCGGGCAGGAACAACCACCTCGCGCCGGTCGGCACCGGCAGCCACCTCGACAGCCAGCCCACCGGCGGGCGCTTCGACGGCGTCTATGGCGTGCTCGCCGGACTGGAGGTGATCCGCACGCTGAACGACCACGGCATCGAGACCGAGCGGCCGGTCGAGGCCTCGGTCTGGACGAACGAAGAAGGCTCGCGTTTCGCGCCGGCGATGGTCGGCTCGGGCGTCTACGCCGGCGTGTTCTCGCTGGAGTACGGCCACTCGCGCACCGACCAGGAAGGCAAGACGCTCGGCGAGGAACTGAAGCGCATCGGCTATCTCGGCAGCGAGCCGATGGGCAACCGGCCGGTGCATGCCTTCTTCGAGACCCACATCGAGCAGGGCCCGATCCTCGAGCACGAGGGCCAGACGATCGGCGTCGTCACCGACGCGCAGGGCCAGCGCTGGTACGAGCTGGTGCTGACGGGCCAGGACTCGCACGCCGGCCCGACACCGATGCCGGTGCGCAAGGACGCGCTGCTCGGCGCCGCCAAAGTGATCCAGCTCGTCAACGAGATCGCGCTGAAGCACGCGCCGCTGGCTGTCGGCACGGTGGGCATGTTGAACGTCTACCCGAACTCGCGCAACGTGATCCCGGGCAAGGTGTTCCTGACCGTGGACTTCCGCTGCCCGGACAACGCCGAGCTGCTGAAGATGGATGCCGAGCTGAAGGCCGGCGTGGCGCAGATCGCTTCCGAGGGAAAGCTCGAGCACGACCTGAAGCAGATCTTCCAGTACGACTGCGTGCACTTCGACGAGAGCTGCGTCGAGATGGTCCGCGCCGGCGCGAAGCGGCTGGGCTACACGACCCGCGAGATCGTCTCCGGCGCCGGCCATGACGCCTGCTACATGAGCACGGTGACGCCGACCGCGATGGTCTTCGTGCCCTGCATCGGCGGCATCAGCCACAACGAGATCGAGGACGCCAAGCCCGAGTGGATCGAGGCGGGAGGCAACGTGCTGTTCCAGGCGATGCTGGCGAAGGCGAACGAGTTGCCTGAGGTGTTCAAGTCGAGCGCTACGGAGGCGTTGGCTTGAGCCACCAATCAAGACTTTCACCGCAGAGGAACAGAGGACGCGGAGGTACGCAGAGGTAAATCCTCGACTCTTCCTCTGCGAACCTCCGCGTCCTCCATTCCTCTGCGGTAGAGCTTTCTCTTTACTGGGACACCATCATGAACATCCTGATCCGCGGCGGCACCGTCATCAATGCCGACGCCAGCGTCAAGGCCGACGTGCTGACGCAGGACGGCACGATCGTCGCCGTCGGCCCGAACCTCGAGGCGCCCGCGGGCACGACGATCGTCGACGCCGGCGGCGCGTTCGTGATGCCGGGCGGCATCGACCCGCACACCCACATGGAGCTGCCCTTCATGGGCACGGTGACGAAGGACGACTTCTTCACCGGCACCTCGGCCGGCGTGTCGGGCGGCACGACGATGATCATCGACTTCGTGATCCCCGACCCGAAGCAGCCGCTGATGGAGGCCTGGCGCAACTGGAACGGCTGGGCCGAGAAGGCGGCGTCCGACTACAGCTTCCACGTCGCGGTGACCTGGTGGGACCAGTCGGTGCACGACGACATGGGCACCCTGGTGCGCGAGCACGGCGTGAACAGCTTCAAGCACTTCATGGCCTACAAGAACGCGATCATGGCCGACGACGAGGTGCTGGTGAACAGCTTCACCCGCGCGCTCGAACTCGGCGCGCTGCCGACCGTGCACGCCGAGAACGGCGAGCTCGTGTTCCAGATGCAGCAGCGGCTGGTCGCCCAAGGCATCACCGGGCCCGAGGCGCACCCGCTGTCGCGCCCGCCTGCCGTCGAGGCCGAGGCGGCCGAGCGCGCGATCCGCATTGCCGAGGTGCTGGGCACGCCGCTGTACATCGTGCACGTGTCGAGCCAGGACTCGGTCGAGGCGATCATCCGCGCGCGCAGCCACGGCCAGCGGGTCTACGGCGAGGTGCTCGCCGGCCACTTGACGATCAACGAGTCGGTGTATCGCCACCCCGACTGGAACATCGCCGCGGCCCACGTGATGAGCCCGCCGTTCCGCGCCAAGCATCACCAGGATGCCCTGTGGGGCGCCCTCGCCGCCGGCCACCTGCACACCACCGCCACCGACCACTGCGCGTTCTGCAGCGAGCAGAAGGCGATGGGCAAGGACAACTTCGCGAAGATTCCGAACGGCTGCGCGGGTGTGGAAGACCGCATGTCGGTGCTGTGGGACGCCGGCGTCAACACCGGGCGGCTGACGGCGAACGAGTTCGTGCGTGTGACATCGACGAATGCGGCGCAGATCTTCAACCTCTACCCGCGCAAGGGCGTGATTGCCGCGGGCAGCGACGCCGACATCGTCGTCTGGGACCCGGCCGCAACCAAGACGATCACGACCGCCGGCAGCATCAGCAAGGTCGGCTACAACGTGTTCGAGGGCCGCACGGTGCAAGGCACCGCGAAGGTCACGATCTCGCGCGGCAGGATCGTCTGGAACGACGGCGAACTGCGCACCGAGCGCGGCGCCGGCAAGTATGTGAAGCGGCCGGCGTTCGCGCCGGTGTTCGACGCGCTGAAGCGGCAGGCCGAGCTGCACGCGGCGCACGCCGTGGCGCGCGCGGCGTGAAGTCACGCCCCTCACCCCAGCCCTCTCCCGCCAGCGGGAGAGGGAGCCGCTCTTCTCCCTCTCCCCGCGGGAGAGGGCCGGGGTGAGGGCATCGCCCCGCCTCATCCCTTCCATCACGAGTCGCCCATGCCCCTGCCCGACATCAAACCCGGCCGCCTCGCCGCCTGCCAGTACGCCGACAACTTCGGCGATGCCCACCCGCCGCTCACGCCGGTGCAGGCGCTGATCGAGGCCGAGCGTTGCTACTATTGCTTCGACGCGCCCTGTATCAATGCCTGCCCGACCGGCATCGACATCCCGTCCTTCATCCGACGCATCAGCGAGGACAACCTGCGCGGCGCCGCGCGGGCCATCCTCGAGGCCAACGTCTTCGGCGGCATGTGCGCGCGCGTCTGCCCGACCGAGGTGCTGTGCGAGCAGGCCTGCGTGCGCAACACCAACGAAGACAAGCCGGTCGAGATCGGCCTGCTGCAGCGCCACGCCACCGACCACGTGATGAACGGTGGCGGCGCGCCGATGTTCGTGCGCGGCACGCCGACCGGCCGGCGCATCGCGGTCGTCGGCGCCGGCCCGGCCGGCCTCGCCTGCGCGCACCGCGCCGCGATGCTCGGCCACGAGGTCACGGTCTTCGAAGCCAAACCGAAGCCCGGCGGCCTGAACGAATACGGCCTCGCGACCTACAAGACACCCGACGAGTTCGCGCAGAAGGAGATCGCCTGGCTGCTCTCGATCGGCGGCATCGAGGTCCGTCACGGCCAGGCGCTCGGCGAGCGCGTGACGCTCGCGAAGCTCACGGCCGACTACGACGCGGTGTTCCTCGGCATGGGCCTGTCCGGCGTCAACGCGCTCGGGCTGGCGGACGAATCGCTCGGCGGCGTCGACGACGCGGTAGCGTTCATCGCCGGCCTCCGCCAGACGAGCGACTACGCGGCCGTGCCGGTCGGCCGCCGCGTGATCGTCATCGGCGGCGGCATGACCGCGGTCGACGCCGCGGTGCAGTCGAAGAAGCTCGGTGCGCAGGAGGTCACCATCGTCTACCGCCGCGACCAGCAGCGCATGCCGGCCTCGGCGCACGAGCAGGAATGGGCGCAGCTGAACGGCGTGACGATCCGCACCTTCAGCGTGCTGAAATCGCTCGAGCACTCGCTCGGCCACGTGCAGAGCGCGACCTTCTCCGAGGTGCGCGAGATCAACGGCCGGCTCGAGAAGACCGGCAGGGAGTGGACGATCGAGGCCGACACGGTGCTGAAGGCGATCGGCCAGACACTGGTGCTGGCCGACCCGACGCTGCAGACCGTCGTCACGCACGCCGGCCGCATCAAGGTCGACGAGGAAGGCCGCACTTCGCTGACGAAGGTCTGGGCCGGCGGCGACTGCACCTTCGGCGGCAAGGACCTCACCGTGGAGGCGGTCGAGCACGGCAAGATCGCCGCCCAGTCGATCGACCGGGCGCTCGGCTATCGGCGCCAGGGCGCGCCGTTCACCCGCGTGCGCAAGACGGCTGCGGCCTGAAGCAGAACATCGGAATCCCACCATGGCCGACCTGAGCACCACCTTCGCGGGCATCCGCAGCCCCAACCCGTTCTGGCTCGCCTCGGCGCCGCCGACCGACAAGGAATACAACGTCCAGCGCGCGTTCGAGGCCGGCTGGGGGGGCGTCGTCTGGAAGACGCTCGGCGAGGCCGGCCCGCCGGTCGTCAACGTCAACGGGCCGCGCTACGCGGCGCTGTATTCACAGGACCGGCACCTGATCGGCTTCAACAACATCGAGCTGATCACCGACCGGCCGCTGGAGGTCAACCTCGACGAGATCGCGCGCGTCAAGCGCAACTGGCCCGACCGCGCGGTCGTCGTCTCGATCATGGTGCCGTGCGAGGAACAGGCGTGGAAGGCGATCCTCCCGCGCGTCGAAGACACCGGCTGCGACGGCATCGAGCTGAACTTCGGCTGCCCGCACGGCATGAGCGAGCGCGGCATGGGCTCGGCGGTCGGCCAGGTGCCCGAGTACATCGAGATGGTCACGCGCTGGTGCAAGGAATACACGCGCCTGCCGGTGATCGTGAAGCTGACGCCGAACGTGGCCGACATCAAGCCGCCGGCGCTGGCCGCGCACCGCGGCGGCGCCGATGCGGTGTCGCTGATCAACACGATCAACTCGGTGATGGGCGTCGACCTCGACTCGCTGCTGATCTACCCGAACACCGGCGGCTTCGGCTCGCACGGCGGCTACTGCGGCCCGGCCGTCAAGCCGATCGCGCAAAACATGGTCGCGGAGATCGCGCGCACGCCGGCGATGGCGCGGCTGCCGATCTCGGGCATCGGCGGCATCACCAACTGGAAGGACGCGGCCGAGTTCATCGCGCTCGGCGCCGGCAACGTGCAGGTCTGCACCGCGGCGATGACCTACGGCTTCAGGATCGTGCAGGACATGTGCAGCGGGCTGTCCGAGTACATGGACAGCAAGGGCTTCCACAACATCGACGCGTTCCGCGGGCGGGCCGTGCCGTCGATCGTCGACTGGAACCAGCTGAACCTGAACCACATCGAGAAGGCGAGCATCGACCAGGATCTGTGCATCCAGTGCGGCCGCTGCCACGTGGTCTGCGAGGACACCTCGCACCAGGCGATCACCGCGACGAAGGACGGGAAGCGCCACTTCGAGGTCGTCGAGGCCGAGTGCGTGGGCTGCAACCTCTGCGTCTCGGTCTGCCCGGTGCCGGCCTGCATCACGATGCACGCGCTGCAGCCGGGCCAGACGGACGCGCGTACGGGACAATGGGTGAGTGGCGAGTACGCCAACTGGACCACGCACCCGAACAACCCGGCGCGCGTGGCCTGACCCCCGCCCCCGCGAACCGAACCGTCGAGCCCGAACTTGTCGCCTGCCCTGCCCGCCCCCGTCGTCGATGTCCAGGAAGCCTCGGTCGTCTACCCCGCCAAGGAACAGCCCGTCACCGCGCTCGACCGGGTCAGCCTGAACATCCAGGAAGGCGAGTTCATCTCGCTGATCGGCCCGTCGGGCTGCGGCAAGACCACGCTGCTGCGCGTGATCGCCGACCTGGAACAGATCACCTCCGGCGTCGTGCGCGTCAACGGCATGAGCACGCGCGACGCGCGGCTGGCGCGCGCCTACGGCTATGTGTTCCAGGCGCCGGCCCTGTTCCCGTGGCGCACCGTGCTCGGCAACTGCTGCCTGCCGCTGGAGATCCACGGGCTCGACAAGGCGAAGGCGCGCGAGGTCGCGATGGCGCACCTCGAACGCGTCGGCCTGAAAGGCTTCGAGGGCAAGTACCCGTGGCAGCTGTCGGGCGGCATGCAGCAGCGCGTGTCGATCGCGCGCGCGCTCGGCTTCGAGCCCAAGCTGCTGATGATGGACGAGCCGTTCGGCGCGCTCGACGAGATCACGCGGGATCGTTTGAACGAGCAGTTGCTGCGTTTGTGGGAACGTGAGCGCCGCACCGTCGTGTTCGTCACCCACTCGATCCCGGAAGCGGTGTTCCTGTCGTCGCGCATCGTCGTGATGTCGCCGCGGCCGGGGCGCATCGTCGATGTCATCGAGTCCGGCCTGCCGGCGGATCGCACGCTGGACATCCGCGACACGCCCGAGTTCGCCGAGATCTCGCACCGCGTGCGCATGTCGCTGCAGGACGGGCATGGCGGGCACTGAATACCAAGCGGGCTCCTTCTCCCGCCTGCGGGAGAAGGCGGGGGATGAGGGTCGGTGCGCTCGCCACGGCCCTCACCCCGGCCCTCTCCCGCAAGCAGGAGAGGGAGCTTGAGTCGCGGCGCGACCCTGTGGTACCACGTCGGCCCGGTGCTCGCGGTGCTCGGCATCGTGCTGGTGCTCTGGTACGCCCTCGCCGTCTGGCTGAACGCGCCGCAGGTGATCGAGCGCACGCTGTCGTCGCAGCCGGGCTGGACGGCCGTCGACCTGCTGCGCCTCACATGGTCCATGGACCGGCCGGTGCTGCCGGCGCCGCACCAGATCGTCGCTGATCTTTACGACTCGATGGTCAACTGGCCGCTCGATTCGCCCCGCAACCTGCTGTACCACGCCGCCGTCACCAGCTCGGCCACGCTGCTCGGCTTCGTGATGGGCACGCTGCTCGGCGCACTGCTGGCGGTGGCGATCGTCCACTCGCGCACGCTGGACCGCAGCCTGTTCCCGTGGATCATCGCGTCGCAGACGGTGCCGGTGCTGGCGATCGCGCCGATCATCATCGTGATCCTCGGCAGCATGGGGATGAGCGGCACCTTCCCGAAGGCGATCATCTCGATGTACCTGTGCTTCTTCCCGGTCGCGGTCGCGCTGGTCAAGGGCCTGCGCTCGCCCGGCGTGATGGAGACCGAGCTGCTCTACACCTATGCCGCGTCGCCAAGCCAGACGTTCTGGGCCCTGCGCGTGCCGGCGTCGCTGCCCTTCCTGTTCCCGTCGTTGCGGGTGGGCATCGCGGCAGGGCTGGTCGGCGCGATCGTCGGCGAGCTGCCGACCGGCGCGCAGGCCGGCCTGGGCGCGCGGCTGCTGACCGGCTCGTACTACGGCAACACGGTGCAGATCTGGTCGGCGCTGGTGATGTCGGCGTTGCTCGGGCTGGCGCTGACCGGCGCGGTCGCGCTCGCCGAACGCCTGCTGACGCCGGGAGGCCGGCGATGATCGCGCTGATCCGCGAGCAGCGCGTCGCCAGCGCGGCGGTGCTGCTCGCCGCCCTGTCGTTCGTGCTGCCGCTCGGTCTCACCACCACCGGCGAGACGCTGCGCTGGCCGAGCCTGGCGGCGCCGTTCGTGTTCGCGTGCTGCGGCCTGTTCACCGCGATGCTGGCCGTGCTGCGGCCGCCGCAGCGCACGGCGCCGGTGCTGCTCTTCGCGGTCGCCAGCGGCGTGGCCGCGCTCGCGCCGCTGATCATGATCGCGACCGACGTGGTCGCCGCGCTCGACGCCGCCGCCTGGCGCAGCGGCTTCTGGTGCTACACCGTCGCCCTCGCGCTGCTCGCCATCACCAGCGTGCGCCGCGTCGCCAAGCAGGACGCCGACGGCGCGTTCGGCGCCTGGATCGCGCAGTACGGCACGCCGCTGCTGTTCGGCGCCTGGGTGATCGTGTTCTGGCAACTGCTGACCCGCGCGTTCGACGTGCCGCAGGTGCTGCTGCCGGCGCCGAGCGTGGTCTGGCGCTCGCTGCTCGCGGGCTTCGGCGTGCTGGCCGGCGATTTCCAGCAGACCGTGCTGCACTCGGCGCTGATCGGGCTGGTGGCCGGCTGCGCGCTCGGCTTCGTCGTCGGCGTGCTGATCGACCGCAGCCCGTTCCTGCAGCGCGGGCTGCTGCCGGTTGCGGCGCTGGCGAGCACGGTGCCGCTGATCGGCGTCGCGCCGATCATGGTGATGTGGTTCGGGTTCGACTGGCACTCCAAGGCCGCCGTCGTCGTCGTGATGACCTTCTTCCCGATGCTCGTCAACACGCTCGCCGGCCTGGCCGAATCGGGCCACATGGAGCGCGACCTGATGCGCTCGTACGGCGCGAGCTACTGGCGCACGCTGTTCTCGCTGCGCGTCCCGGTGGCGCTGCCGTTCGTCTTCAACGCACTGAAGATCAACTCCACGCTGGCGATGATCGGCGCGATCGTCGCCGAGTTCTTCGGCTCGCCGGTGGCCGGCCTGGGCTTCCGCATCTCGACCGAGGCGGCGCGCCTGAACATGGGGCTGGTGTGGGCGGCGATCCTGGTGGCGGCGGTGGCCGGCTCCTTGCTTTACGGCCTGCTCGGCTGGATCGAGCGCCGTGCGACCTTCTGGCATCCCTCGATGCGCGCTCATGTTTGAGTTCCAATCACGTTTCACCCACGCCGCAAGGCACAACAACCCCCGGAGTTCCCGATGCGCAAGACGACACTTCTGCTCTCCCTGATGCTGGCCGGCATGGCCGGTGCCGCCGGCGCTGCCGACAAGGTCACCGTGCAGCTCAAGTGGCTGCCGCAGGCGCAGTTCGCCGGCTACTACGTGGCCGCCGCCAAGGGCTTCTACAAGGAGGCCGGTCTCGACGTGACGATCAAGCCGGGTGGCCCGGACATCGCCCCCGCGCAGGTGCTGGCCGCCAAGGGCGCCGACCTGACGGTCGACTGGATGCCGAGCGCCCTCGCCGCCCGCGAGGCCGGCGTGCCGATGGTCAACGTCGCGCAGATCTTCAACCGCTCCGGGATGATGCTGACCTGCAAGAAGGCCAGCGGCGTCACCACCTCGAAGGACTTCAAGGGCAAGACGCTGGGCGTCTGGTTCGGCGGCAACGAGTACCCGTTCCTCTCGTGGATGGGCACGCTCGGCCTGAAGACCAGCGGCGCGTCGCCGGACGTCAAGGTGCTCAAGCAGGGCTTCAACGTCGACCCTCTGCTGCAGAACCAGGCCGCGTGCATCTCGACCATGATCTACAACGAGTACTGGCAGGTGATCGACGCGGGTGTGAAGCCGGCCGATCTGGTGACCTTCCCGTATGAGGACCAGGGCGTCGCGACGCTCGAGGACGGCCTGTATGCGCGCGAGCCCGACCTGAAGGACGCCGCCTACGTCGCCAAGATCGCGAAGTTCGTGAAGGCCTCGATCAAGGGCTGGGAGTACGCGGTCAAGAACCAGGACGAGGCCGTCAAGATCGTGCTCGCCGCCGACACCTCCGGCGGCTCGACCGCCGCGGTGCAGAAGCGCCAGCTCGAGAACGTCGCCAAGCTGATCACCACCGCCGGCACGCCGAAGATGGGCGTGCTCGACCCGGCCGCCTACCAGCGCACGGTCAAGGTGCTGCTGGCCGGCGGCAGCGACCCGGTGATCAAGAAGGACCCGGGCGCCGCGGCATGGACGCATGCGGTGACGGACAAGGCGATGGCGAAGTAGTTCTTCACAGGAGCCGGTGCGCGCCTGCCGCGCGCGCCAGCGCCTTGTCGAACGTGGCCAGTGGCAGGTGCCCCGCCTTGCGCGCGATCTCGAGCACCAGGCAGTCCGAGAAGCCCAGGGCAGGCTTGGCCCGGAACTGCGCCAACGCGGCAGCGACCGCGTCGGCGTCCTGCAGCACCAGGCTTTCGTGGACCAGCAGCAGGTCGAGCGCGGCGATCAGCTGCTTCGGCGTGCGCGCGTAGACGGCGTCGAGCACCCACACCGCCTCGGCGAGCACGAGGTGCGACACCCACGCGCCCTTGGCAACGGCCTGGTCGGCCGCGACGGCTTGCTTCGCATCGTCGCGGACCAGCAGCCGCACCAGCACATTCGTGTCAACCGCCAGCATGGCGCTGCCGCATGCGCTGGCGAATGCCCTGCTTCAGCTCCTCGAGGGTCTTGGGCGTCTCGGGCTGAGCCTCGGTGAACAGCGAGGCATGCACCTCGGCCGTCGTGTGCCGCTTCGCGCGCTCGACGACGATTCGGTCGCCTTCGAGCGACCACACCAGGGTGGAACCGGGTGTCAGGTGCAGATGGCTGCGCACTGCGGCGGGCACCGAGACCTGGCCTTGAGACGTGAGCTTCGTCTGGACTTTTTGCATTTCGGAATCGTATCACCTTACCGGGGTAAATGAACCCGCCGCCCGCATGGTGGACAGAATGCCCGCTACGCGAGCCGCTGCCCCGCGGCGCTGGCCGCGATCAATTTGTCCAGCCTGGCCGCCCGCGTCTCAAGCCGCTTCGCATTGCAGATGCGGTGCAGCATCTGCTGCCGGTAGCCGGGTGGCGCGTTCTCGAAATATCGCCACGCTGCCCTGTTGCGCTTGAACGCTCGGACTTCCGCGGGCGACAGCTCAGCCGGCGCGTCCTGTTCGTACGAATAGACTTTCGAGCGCTCATCGATGCGGCGCTCGAAGGCGGCGATGCCGACCGGGGTCATGCGCCCCTCGGCCTGCAGGCGCTCGATCTTCGCGATGTTGATCGCGCTCCAGATCGAGCCCGGCTGGCGCGGCGTGAAGCGGATCGAATAGCGCGCGTCGTCGATTCGCCGGCGCACGCCGTCGATCCAGCCGAAGCACAAGGCCTCATCGACCGACTCCGACCACGACATGCTCGGCAGGCCCGAACCGACCTTGTGGAAGCCGACCAGCAGCTCGGTGGCGGCGGCGGCGTGCGACGCCAGCCATCGACGGAAGTCGGCCGCTGTCGAGAAAAATGTGGGGTCCGCCATGTCGCGGTCATCATGCCAGCGCGATCACCGGGGTCCGCCGGCTCCGCGACAATCCGGCCTCATGACGCCCTCATCACCCGCCCGATCCGAGACCTTCGCCGACCGCGTCGCTGCGTGCGTCACCGAGGCCGACGTAGCCGCCTTCCGGCGCGACGGTGCGGTGTGCATCCGCGGCCTGCTGAGCGTCGACGAACTCGCGCTGCTGACACGCGGGATCGAGACCAACCTCGCCGCACCCAGCCCGCGCGCCAAGGTCGCGAGCCGGCCGGACGACCCGGGCTTCTTCATCGAGGACTTCTGCAACTGGCCGCACATCCCGGCCTACCGCGAGTTCATCGTCGGCTCGCCGCTCGGCCTGCTCGCGCAGCGGCTGATGAGCTCGCGCACGGTGCGCCTGTACCACGACCACCTGCTCGTCAAGGAGCCCGGCACGCGCCAGCGCACGCCCTGGCACCAGGACCAGCCGTACTACAACATCGACGGCGCGCAGACCGTGAGCATGTGGATCCCGGTCGACCCGGTGCCGCGCGAATCGACGCTCGAATTCGTGGCCGGCTCGCACCTCGGCCCGTGGCTGATGCCGCGCACCTTCATGGACCAGCAGGCGAAGTGGTTCCCCGAGGGCAGCCTGGCCGACCTGCCGGCCATTGACGCCGATCGAGCCGCGTTCCCGATCATCGGCTGGGACGTGCAGCCCGGCGATTTCGTCTGCTTCCACATGCTCGCGCTGCATGCCGCGGCCGGCGTGCCGGGCACCGGCCGCCGGCGCGTGTTCTCGGTTCGCTTCATGGGAGACGACGTGCGTCACGCGCCGCGCGCGTGGGTCACCTCGCCGCCCTTCCCCGGCCTCGCGGATGAACTGCCGGCCGGCGCCGAGATGGACCACCCGCTGTTCCCGAAGCTGGTCGGCTGATGGCCGACGACGCGCTTCGCGAGACGATCGCCGCGCGGCTGCGCAGCTTCGACCGGCTGGCGCGCGACCTGGCCGGGCACCGCCACGCGGCCGTGGCGGTCGCCGTCACAGACGAGGGCTTCGGCGCCGACCTGCCCGGCCTGCCGAGCCCGACAGCGTGGAGCGAGCGCGCGGCGCTGGTGCTGACGCGGCGTGCCGACTCGTTGCGCGCCCACGCCGGCCAATGGGCGCTGCCCGGCGGCCGGATCGACGCCGGGGAGTCGCCCGAGCAGGCCGCGCTGCGCGAGCTGGACGAGGAAGTGGCCTTGCGGCTCGGACCGGACGCCGTGCTCGGCCGGCTCGACGACTTCGAGACCCGTTCGGGCTACGTGATCACGCCGGTCGTCGTCTGGGCCGGCGCGGCGCGCGCGATGCAGCCGAACCCGGACGAGGTCGAGAGCATTCACCGCATCCCCATAGACGAGTTCATGCGCGCCGACGCGCCGATCCTGGAGCCGACCGACGACCCGGCGCGCCCCGTGCTCAAGATGCCGGTCGCCGGCCAGTGGATCGCCGCGCCGACCGCGGCCGTGCTGTACCAGTTCCGCGAGGTCTGCATCGCCGGGCGCGCGACCCGCGTCGCCCACTTCGATCAGCCGAAGTTCGCGTGGCGATAGGCTGGAAAATGCGCGCATGAAACTCTCGCAACTGCTGTTCTCCCAGGGCTTCGGCGCGCGCCGCGAGTGCGAGGGCCTGATCCTCGGCGGCCACGTGACGCTGGGCGGTCAGGTGGTCGACGACCCGTTCTTCGAGGTCGATCCCGAGGGCCTGACGTTCACCGTGCGTGGCGAGCCCTGGCCGTACCACGCCAAGGCGCTGGTGCTGCTGCACAAGCCGGCCGGCTACGAGTGCTCGCAAAAGCCCAAGCACCACCCGAGCGTGATGAGCCTGCTGCCGCCGCCGCTGCGCGTTCGCGGCCTGCAACCGGTGGGCCGGCTCGACGAGGACACGACGGGCCTGCTGCTGATGACCGACGACGGCGCGCTGATCCACCGCCTCACCTCGCCGAAGAAGCATGTGCCCAAGGTCTACGAGATCGGCACGATCGACCCCGTGACGCCTGCGCAGGTCGATGAGCTGCTGCGCGGCGTCGTGCTGCACGACGACCCGCTGCCGGTGCGCGCCGCCGCCGCCGAGCAGACCGGGCCGCACGCGCTGCGCATGACGCTGCTCGAAGGCAAGTACCACCAGGTCAAGCGCATGGTCGCGGCCACCGGCAACACGGTGAACGCGCTGCACCGCAGCCGCTACGGCGTGCTGGCGCTGCCGGCCGATCTGGCGCCGGGGCAATGGCGCTGGCTGCCGGGGCCGCAGGTGCTGTTCGACGCCTGAGCCGATCGGCTGTTCCAGTTCGGTACAGGGCGCGCCGCGCGGCGCGCGGCGCGAATCCGGCGCGTGGCCCGGTGCTGCTCTGGGGTGGCAGCGGGCAAATCGCGGCCGTGCGGCGGCCGTCAGGGATGCCCCTAGGTACCGGCGCCGATCGGCGAGTCCTACCGTCGCGGCAGCGGCGCATCGAGCAGGCATGCCGGCGCGCCGTCCAAAGCAACAACAGGAGACAGCATGACGACGAACCGAACCCTGCGGGTGGCCATCGCCTGCGCGCTCGCGCTGGGTGCCACGGCCGGCCTCCAGGCCCAGACCCTGAAGGACCTTGCCGACGACGGCGCCACCACGGGTGACGTGCTCACTTACGGCATGGGCTACGCGAACCAGCGCTACAGCCCGCTGAAGGCGATCCACAAGGGCAACGTCGAGAAGCTCGCGCCGGTCTGGACTTACAGCCTGAACAACCCGCAGGGCCAGGAGTCGCAGCCGATCATCCACAACGGGGTGATGTACGTGACGACGCACACCAGCACCGTCGCGGTCGACGCGCTGAGCGGCCGGCAGATCTGGAAGCAGGAGCTCGAGTTCGCGTCGGACGTGTTCAAGATGGCCTGCTGCGGCCTGCTGAACCGCGGTGTCGCGATCTACGACGGCAAGGTCTACCGTACGACGCTCGATTCGCACGTGATCGCCTACGACGCCAAGACCGGCAAGCAGCTGTGGAAGTCGAAGGCGGCCGATTACAAGCTGGGCCATGCCATGACCTCGGCCCCGCTGGTGACCGGCGGCACGCTGATCACCGGCATCGCCGGCGGCGAGTACGGCACGCGCGGCTTCATCACCGGCTGGGATCTCGAGACCGGCAAGGAACTCTGGAAGCTCTACACCACCGCCGCGGCCGGCGAGAAAGGCGGCGACACCTGGCCCGGCGACACCGCCATGAAGGGCGGCGCGCCGACCTGGCTGACCGGCGCCTACGACCCCGAGCTCGACCTCGTCTACTGGGGCACCGGCAACGGCGGCCCGTGGAACGCCGAGGCGCGCAAGGGCGACAACCTCTACGTCTGCTCGGTGCTGGCGTTCCGCCCGAAGACCGGCGAGCTCGTGTGGCACTACCAGTTCTCGCCCAACGACCCGTTCGACTACGACGCCACCGAGGTCGGCATGCTGGTCGACATGGACATCGGCGGCACCAAGCGCAAGGTGCTCGCGCAGGCCAACCGCAACGGCTTCTTCTACGTGCTCGACCGCGCCAACGGCAAGCTGCTCGCGGCGAACCCGTACGTCAAGGTCAACTGGGCCGACAAGGTCGATCTGGCCACCGGCCGGCCGGTCGAGTCCGCGGCGTTCAAGCGGGTGCGGGCCGGCGAGGACGTCGAGATCTTCCCCTCGGTTCTCGGCGGCAAGAACTGGCAGCCGATGTCGTGGAACCCGGCGACACGCCTGGCCTACGCGAACACGCTCAACATCAGCTGGCCCTACCAGCTCAACAAGCCCGAGTACAAGCAAGGCGAGTGGTACCTCGGCGTCAACTTCCGCGGCGTCAACATGCCCAAGGACCAGCCGCACGGCTACCTGAGCGCGATCGACCCCATGACCGGCAAGAGCAAGTGGCAGATGGCCTGGCCGGGCCAGCCGAGCATGGCCGGCACGCTGTCGACGGCCGGCGGCCTGGTGTTCACCGGCGCGGCCACCGGCGAGGTGATCGCGGTCGACGCGGAGTCCGGCAAGAAACTCTGGCAGTTCCAGACCGGCTCCGGGATCATCGGCCTGCCCGTCACCTGGGAGAAGGACGGCAAGCAGTACGTGTCGATCGTCTCGGGCGGCGGCGGCGTGTGGGCGCTGCTCGGCGACGAGCGCATGTCGCAGACGCCGGCCGGCGGCTCGCTCTGGACCTTCGCGATCCGATGAGGAGACGGCTCGCCTTTCCCGTGCGGCCCGTGCTGCGGGCCGGCGTGCTGGCAGCCGGCGCCGGCCTGGCCCCGGCCGCCTTCGCGCAGGCGCACTTCCAGCCCGAGGACATCGACAAGGGCCGCGAGCAGTACCACCGCACCTGCGCCCAGTGCCACGGCCGCAACATGGTGAACTCCGGCACCACGGTCTACGACCTGCGCCGCTTCCCGACCGACGACGTCGAGCGCTTCCAGACCTCGGTGACGAACGGCAAGGGCAACATGCCGTCGTTCAAGGACGCGCTCACGCCACAGCAGATCGACCTGCTGTGGGCCTACGTCGGCAGCCGCGGGGGCAAGGGGCCATGACGCGCCTGCGCTCGGCATGGTGGACCGCGGTGCTGCTGGGCGCCGCCGGTACCGCACGAGCGGCCGAACCGCTGACGGTCTGCATGGCCGAGAACAACCCGCCGCTGTCGTACACCGTGGGCAGCGAGCTGCGCGGGCTCGACGTGCGCGTCGCCCAGGCGATCGCCGACGAACTCGGCCGGCCGCTGAAGCTGGTGCCGTTCGAGTCCAAGTTCGAGGGCGAGAGCACGCTCTCGCACGAGGTCAACGCGCTGCTCTCGTCGCGCGTCTGCGATCTGGCCAGCGGCTTTCCCCTGCTCGCCAGCGAGCTCGGTCCTCCCACGCGCCCGACCTCGCGCGTGCCCGATCACCCGGGCGCGAAGCGCCGGCCGCTGCGCCCGTGGGTGCCGCTGGGCACGCTGGTGCCGAGCCGGGCCTACCACGCGGTCGCGCTCGGGCTGCTGGTGCGCGAGGCCGCGCGCGAGAGCGCCACCCTGGCGCAGCCCGGCGACGCGCGCATCGGCGTGGTCGCCGGCACGATGGCCGGCACCGCTGTCTCGCTGTACCGCAACGCGCGGCTGCGGCCGCAGATCGTCGGCCTGTCGCGCAACGAGGACGCGCTCGAGGCCCTCGAGGCCGGCCGCATCGACGCCACGCTGGCGCCGCTCGACCGCTACGACGCCTGGCGGCTCGCGCACCCGGCGAGCACGCTGCGGCGCACCGCGTATGTCCATCCGCTGCGCATCAACATCGGCCTGGTCGCGCGGGACGACGCGCCCGGCGTGCGGGCCGCCGCGGACCGCGTCATCGAACGCGCACACGGCAGCGGCGAGCTGGAACGCTGGAGCGCCGCCACCGGCACCACCTGGATCGCGCCGGTAGATCCGCAGGTCGGCCGCGCGATCGGCCTGCCCGACCTGTTGGCCGAGTGATCGGACAGTCGGCGGCCAGAGTCAGCGGCCGAGGAGCGGCGTGTGGGCGGCCGGCTTCAGGCCGGCTCGCCGGGGCGCGACATGCGCGCCGCCGACAGATCGTCACGGTGGCGCGGCGCGGCCCGGGTCTCCAGCGAGGCGAGCAGTTCCGCTGCCACCGCGGCGATCTCGTCGACCGCGCGGCCGAACGCGGCCTCGTTCACCCTGGACGGCTTGTTGAAGCCGCTGAGCTTGCGCACGAACTGGAGCGAGGCGGCACGGATCTCGTCCGGCGTGACCGGCGGCTCGAAGTTGTACAGGGTCTTGATGCTGCGGCACATCGCTCGCCCTCCTGTGTGTGCGCGGCGACGGCGCGCGGTCAGTGCGCCTTGCTGCGCGGCTTGGTGGTGACGCCGGGGGTGTGGAACGCGACCTGCTCGGGGTGCAGCGCCGGTTCGTCGCTCGCGAGCAGGTGCTCGCGCATCATGACCGCGACGACGCCCGGATTGATCTTGCCGTCCGGGTGCGTGGCGGCCTCGACCATCGCGCGGTAGATCGGGCTCGGCAGCACCATCGCGAGTTCGAGGCTCAGCTCGTTGGCCATGTCGTAGTCGTCGGGTGCGGAGTTCTTGTCGAGCGTGCCGGCGAGGACCAGGTAACGCGCCACCTTCTCGGTCAGGTCGAGCTTTTCGCGGGCGGGGAAGTCTTTCATCGTCGTGTCTCCTGGGTCGCAGTCAAGCGCGCGAGCGTACCGCAAGGTCAGCGGTTCATCGCGTCGTAGACGCGCGCCGCGGCCCAGGCATCGTTGGCGGCGTACAGCAGCTGGCTCTCGCTGAGCTGGCGCGCGGCCCAGTTCGAGGTGCTGGCCTTGCCCGACTTCAGGAAGCGTTTGCCGAACAGCAGCGCCACCGCGGTCTTCACGCCGATGTCCTTGCGGTAGCCCTGGGCCCGGAACAGGTGGTTCAGGTCGACGACGCCGAGCGCCTCGACGCCGAGCTTGCCGCGGATGCGGCGCATGTCGTCGCCCAGGCCGAAGCCGACCTTGCTGCCGGTGTGCGACGCCAGCAGCGCGCACAGCGCGGCGCGGCACGCCGTGTCGTGGAGCTGGAAGATCCAGGCTTTGTCGAGCGTCGCGAGCTGCACGATGTGCGGACCGTCGGAGACCTCGCCCTTCGCGAACGTGGGCTTCGATTCGGTGTCGAAGCCGAGCATCGTGACGCCGGCCAGGTCGGCCACCGCGCGCTCGGCCTGCGCGCCGGTGGCGATCAGCTCGATGCGCTCCAGCGGCAGCCGCTCGAACGGATCGAGCGCGGCGATCTGCTCCTTGTCGGGCGTGAACGGCGACGGCGTCATGCCGGCACCTCCGCGCGACGCGCGTGGAACGTGACCGGCGCCAGCGCGCGGGCGCGCAGCTGGCCGCAGCCGCCCTCCACGTCCTGCCCGGCCGACTGGCGCAGCTTGGTCAGCACGCCGCGCGCATGCAGCGTGCGGGCGATCGCGGCGGCACGCTCGGGCGCGGGGCGCTGGAAATCGAGACCATCGACGGTGTTGTAGGGGATCATGTTCAGCAAGGCGTATTTGCCGCGCAGCAGGTCGACGATGCCGTCGATCTCGGCGTCGGTGTCGTTGATGCCGGCCAGCAGCGTCCATTGGTACTGGATCGGGTAGCCGGTGGCGCGGGCGTAGTGCTCGCCGAACTCGACCAGCTCGGCCGGCGCGATCTGCGGGGCGCGCGGCAGCAGGCGGGCGCGCAGCGCGGCGTCTGTCGAGTGCAGCGAGAGCGCCAGCGCCGGCCGCACCTGCAGCCGCGGCAGCGCCTCGAACACGCGCCGGTCGCCGACCGTCGAGAACACCAGGTTCTTGTGGCCGATGCCGCCCTCGCGGCCGAGCAGCTCGATCGCCTCGACCACGTTGTCGAGGTTGTGCGCGGGCTCGCCCATGCCCATGAACACGACCTTCTTCACCGGTTGCATCGCGCGTGCCAGCGCGACCTGCGCGACGATCTCCGCGCTGCCGAGCTGGCGGATCAGGCCCTCGCGCCCGGTCATGCAGAACACGCAGCCGACCGCGCAGCCGAGCTGCGTCGACACGCACAGGCCGCCGCGCGGCAGCAGCACGCTCTCGACGGCCTGGCCGTCGGCCAGCTCGACCAGCAGGCGCGACGAGCCGTCCGCGGCCGGGTGCAACGAGCGCAGCCGCGCGAGGCCGGCCAGCTCGTCGATCAGCCCCGGCAGCAGCGCGCGGACGGTGAGCGGCAGGAAGTCCTCGGGCTTGCGCTTGCCACCGTGCTGCGGCAGCGCCATCGCCCACAGGCGCAGCACGCGGTGCTCGTGGCAGGCCTGGGCGCCGTGCTCGCGCAAGCGGTGGCGGATGGTTTCGATGCGCATGGACGCGCGAGTTTAGGCGCTGGCCCGATCCCGGGTGTTCCGCGGATTTCCCCGCGTTTGCCTGCAACGCGCCACGGTGCGACGATGCAGCCCGATCGCGGTGCCACCGCGCAAGGAATCCTCCATGTTCGTGTCCGTGTCCCTGACCGACCAGATCCTCGAGACGCTGCGCGCGGAATTCTCCGACGTGCCGGACGTCGGCCAGCTCACGCGCATCGTGGTGCGCCTGCTGCTGGCCGCGCTGCTCGGCGGCGTGCTCGGCTACCAGCGCGAGCAGATGGGCAAGGCCGCCGGCATCCGCACCCACATGCTGGTGGCGCTGGGCTCGGCGCTGTTCGTGCTGGTGCCCCAGCAGGGCGGCATGGAGATCGGGGACATGAGCCGCGTGATCCAGGGCGTCGTGGCCGGCATCGGCTTCCTCGGTGCCGGGGCGATCATCAAGCAGCACCGCGAGGAAGACGTCCAGGGCCTGACCACCGCGGCCGGCGTCTGGATGACGGCGGCGATCGGCATCGCCTGCGGCCTCGGGCGCGAAACCACCGCGGTGATCAGCACGCTGCTCGCGCTGGTGATCCTCGCAATGGTGCCGCGCTGGCTCACGCCGCGCGACGAACCCGGGCCCGGGCCCGCCAAACGCAACGACTAGCGCGCCACCCGTGACCCCCGACCGCGATATCGCGCTCACCCTGCACGACGACGTGCCGGAAGATGCCGGCGCCATCGTCGACGCCGGCCTGGGCGCCGCCAACGAGGCCGCGGCGCCGCTGCACGAGGTGCGCCCGCTCGCCTGCATCGCCCGCGACGCGCGGGGCCGTGTGATCGGCGGCGCGGTCGGCCGCACCTGGGGCGACTGCGCCGAGATGCAGCAGCTGTGGGTCGCCGACGCCGAGCGCCGGCGCGGCCTCGGCGCGCGCCTGGTGCGGGCGTTCGAGACCCACGCGCAGGCCCGCGGCTGCCACCGCTTCTACCTCGAGACCTTCAGCTTCCAGGCGCCTTCGCTGTACCGAAAGCTGGGTTACGAAACGGCGCTGGCGGTGCGCGGCTTCCCGCACGGCATCGCCAAGTTCACGATGCTGCGCGAGCTGCCCGTGGCGAGCCCGGGGAACGCCGTTCCCGGGGGTTAGTCCGCGGGTGAGGCGCCCGCTCGCCGGCGCCCGGTTCTGCCACACTGCGCGGCGACCCGGATCGGAACGAATCGGAGAATGCGCTTGAACCACAGATCGAACGCCGGCCCGCTGCCGCCGCAACCCTTCTTCTCGACCCCGCAGCAACGCCTCGCGCTGGCGCGCCAGCGCTACTTCGAGGACGGCGTGCGCCCGTCGGGGCTGGTGAGCGAGAGCGTGATCCAGTCGTGGTCGCGCTGCGTGCACGAGCACCGCGACCCGGTCGAGCGCATCGCGTTCAACCCGGTGACGCCGAGCCGCATCCACACGGCGTTGACGCGCAGCCAGATGCTGCTGCAGGCCGCGGCCGGCGACCTGGTGCAGCTCGAGAACACGCTCGCCGGCACCGCCTGCACCGCGATCCTGACCGATCCGCACGGCGTCGTCGTGCATGCGACCCGCTCGGCGGCGGGCCAGGGCGAGGTGCTGCTGCCGCTGGCGCGGCGCGTCGGCGTCAGCCTCGACGAAGCGCACATCGGCACCGGCGCGCCCGGCGTCACGCTGCGCACCGGCCAGCCCTGCCAGGTGCTCGGCGGCGAGCACTTCTTTGGCAACCTGCATTCGCTGCACTGCGCCGCCGCACCGATCCGCGACGTGAACGGCCGGCTGGCGGCCGTGCTCGACGTGACGACCGAAGGCCGGCCCTTCGGCTTCGACGCCGCGGCGGTCGTCGCGCTCTACGCCACGACGATCGAGAACCAGCTGCTGCGCGCGCAATCGCGCGAGCACATCGTCGTGCACCTGCAGACTTCGCCGGCCCTGCTCGGCACGCCGATGGAGGGCCTGGCCGGGCTCGACCCCGACGGCCGCATCGCCTGGCTCAACAACGTCGCGGCCCGCCTGCTCGGCGTGGCGCAGGGCGACAGCGGGCTGCACATCGACGACGTGTTCGGCCTCACGCTGAACCGGCTGGCGCTGCTCACACGAGCGCCCAACGCCGCGCCGCACCGGTTGCCGAACGGCTTGAGCGTGTGGCTCGCCGCGCGCATGCAGGCCCGCGACGGCGCGGGGCCGCTGTTCCAGTTGCAGGCGCCGCAACGCGCGGAGGCACCCGCGGTGGCCAGCGCCGAACCGGCCGCCGCCACCCTGCGCGACAACGACCGCCACCTGATCGTGCAGACGCTGCGGGCCTGCGAGGGCAACGTCTCCAAGACGGCACGCAAGCTGGGCGTATCGCGCGGGTTGATCTATCGGCATCTGAAGCAGGCCAAGGCGGAGCCGGCCGAGAGCTAGCCCGCATCGATAATGCCGCGATGCAAGTGTTCCGCGGCTTCCATCACCCTGGCATCGCGCCCGCCTGCGCGCTCACGATCGGCAACTTCGACGGCGTGCACCGCGGCCACCAGGCGATGCTGGCGCTGCTCAAGTCCGAAGCCGAGCACCGCGGGCTGCCGGCCTGCGTGATGACCTTCGAGCCGCACCCGCGCGACTACTTCGCCGCGGTCGCCGGCAAGCCCGAGCTGGCGCCGGCGCGCATCGCCACGCTGCGCGACAAGCTCAGCGAACTGGTGCGCTGCGGCATCGACCAGACCGTCGTGCTGCGGTTCGACCAGCGCTTCGCCGCGCAGTCGCCGCAGGCCTTCATCGACGACGTGCTGGTCCGCGGCCTGGGCACGAAGTACGTGCTGGTCGGCGACGATTTCCGCTTCGGCGCCAGACGCGCCGGCGATTACGCGATGCTCGACGCGGCCGGCCAGCAGGCCGGCTTCGACGTGGCACGAATGAACAGCTACGAGGTGCGCGGCCTGCGCGTCTCGAGTTCCGCGGTGCGCGAGGCGCTGGCCGCCGGCGACATGGCGCAGGTCGCGGCGCTGCTCGGCCGGCCGTACAGCATCAGCGGCCACGTGGTGCACGGCCGCAAGCTCGGGCGCAGCCTGGGCGCGAGTGCACCGGGCGGCAGCGACGGCTTCCGCACGCTCAACCTGCGCTTCAGCCACCCGAAGCCCGCCGCGCTCGGCATCTTCGCCGTGCAGGTCCACGGCCTGAGCGACCGGCCGCTGGGCGGCGTCGCGAGCCTGGGCAAGCGGCCGACCGTCGAGGACAGCGGCCGCGTGGTGCTCGAGACCTACGTGCTCGATTGGCCCGCCGCGCTCGGCGCCGAGGGGGGCTACGGTAAACTCGTGCGCGTGGAACTGCTGCACAAACTTCGCGACGAGGCCCGCTACGACGGGCTGCCGGCGCTGACCGCCGCGATCGCGAAGGACGTGGCGGACGCGCGCGACTGGCTCGCCGCGCACGCGCTCGCCCACGCCGCCGAACACCGCCAGACCAGCCGCGACCGAATTATTTGACGGGCCCCCTGCCCGCCATCTCTCGAATCGCGCCCGCCGCAGCCGCGGGCTTCAACTCTGATTCGCTGCCCGCCGCGGGCACCGAGCCGCACCCATCGAGCGTCACCATGTCCACCTCGCCCAACGACACCGCCGCGAAGACCGATTACCGATCGACGCTCAACCTGCCGGACACGCCGTTCCCGATGCGCGGCGACCTGCCCAAGCGCGAGCCGGGCTGGGTGAAGGAATGGACGGATCAGGGCATCTACCAGCGCCTGCGCGACGCCCGCGTCGGCCGGCCCCGATTCGTGCTGCACGACGGCCCGCCGTATGCCAACGGCACGCTGCATGTCGGCCACGCCGCGAACAAGATCCTGAAGGACATGATCGTCAAGGCGCGCCAGTTGAAGGGCATGGACGCGCGCTACACGCCGGGCTGGGACTGCCACGGCCTGCCGATCGAGAACCAGATCGAGAAGACCTTCGGCCGCAACCTGGAACGCGCCGACGTGCAGGCCAAGAGCCGCGCCTACGCCGGCGAGCAGATCGCGCAGCAGATGGCGGACTTCAAGCGCGTCGGTGTGCTCGGAGACTGGGAGCACCCGTACCGCACGATGGACTTCGGCAACGAGGCCAACGAGATCCGCGTGCTGAAGAAGATCATCGAGCGCGGCTTCGTTTACCGCGGGCTCAAGCCGGTGTACTGGTGCTTCGACTGCCACTCCTCTCTGGCCGAGTTCGAGATCGAGTACGCCGACAAGAAATCGCAGACGGTGGATGTGGGCTTCCTCGCCGCCGAGCCGGACAAGCTCGCCGCCGCGTTCGGCCTGCCGATCTTGACGAAGGACGCCTTCGCGGTCATCTGGACCACGACCGCGTGGACGATCCCGGCGAACCAGGCGCTGAACGTCGGCCCGGCGATCGAGTACTCGCTGGTCGACACGCCGCGCGGACTGCTCGTGCTCGCCAGCGCGCTGGTGACCAAGTGCTTGGCGCGCTACGAGCTCGAAGGCACGGTGCTCGCCACGACCAGCGGCGCCAAGCTGGAGGGCCTGACCTTCCGTCACCCGCTCGCGCACGTCGACCCCGGCTACGACCGCGTCGCCCCGGTCTACGCGGCCGAGTACGCGACCGCCGACGACGGCACCGGCATCGTCCACTCGTCGCCCGCCTATGGCATCGAGGACTTCAACTCCTGCCGCGCGCACGGCCTCGCGCTCGACGACATCCTGAACCCGGTGCAGGGCGACGGCCGCTACGAGGCCGGCCTGCCGCTGTTCGGCGGCCTGAACATCTGGAAGGCCGCGCCGCTGGTGGCCGATGCGCTGCGCGACGCCGGCCGCTTGTTCGCCACCTCGACGCTGACCCACAGCTACCCGCACTGCTGGCGCCACAAGACGCCGGTGATCTACCGGGCCGCGGCGCAATGGTTCGTGCGCATGGACGAGGCCGGCCCCGGCACGGCCGGCGTGTTCCAGACCGAGACGCCGACGAAGACATTGCGACAGACCGCGCTCGCCGCGATCGAGCAGACGAGCTTCTACCCGGAGAACGGCCAGGCGCGCCTGCACGACATGATCGCCAACCGGCCCGACTGGTGCATCAGCCGCCAGCGCAACTGGGGCGTGCCGCTGCCGCTGTTCCTGCACAAGGAAAGCGGCGAGCTGCACCCCGACACGCTGGCGCTGATCGACCGCGCCGCGGGGATCGTGGCGCAGGGCGGCGTGGAAGCGTGGTCCAAGTTGAGCGCTGTGGACGTGCTCGGCGCCGAGGGCGAGCAGTACATCAAGAGCAACGACATCCTCGATGTCTGGTTCGACTCGGGCTCCACTTTCTTCCACGTGCTGCGCGGCAGCCACCCGGGCGTGACGAGCGAGGAAGGCCCGGAAGCCGACCTCTACCTCGAAGGCCACGACCAGCACCGCGGCTGGTTCCACTCGTCCCTGCTGATCGCCTGTGCGATCGAGGACCACGCGCCCTACCGCGGCCTGCTGACCCACGGCTTCACGGTCGACGGCTCGGGCCGCAAGATGAGCAAGAGCCTGGGCAACTTCATCTCGCTGCAGGACTCGGTGCAAAAGCGCGGCGCCGAGATCATCCGCCTGTGGTGCGCGGCGACCGACTACTCGGGCGACCTGGGCATCGACGAGAAGATCCTCGACCGCGTGGTCGACTCGTACCGCCGCATCCGCAACACGCTGCGCTTCCTGCTCGCGAACACCAGCGATTTCGACGCGGCGACGGACGCGGTGCCGCTCGACCAGATGCTCGAGATCGACCGCTGGGCGCTCGCGCGCGCGGCGCAGTTCCAGGGCGAGGTGCTGGCGCACTACGAGGTCTACGAGTTCCACCCCGTGGTCGCGAAGCTGCAGGTCTTCTGCAGCGAGGACCTCGGCGCGTTCTACCTCGACGTGCTGAAGGATCGCCTGTACACCACCGCGCCGAAGAGCGCCGCGCGCCGCTCGGCGCAGACCGCGCTCTGGCACATCACCCACGCGATGCTGCGCTGGATGGCGCCGTTCCTCAGCTTCACGGCCGAGGAGGCATGGAAGGTGTTCGCGCCGGGTCGGTCGGTGTCGATCTTCGTCGAGACCTACAGCGACACCGCCGGCTGGGCCGACGACGCGCTGCTGGCCAAGTGGGCGCGCATCCGCGCGATCCGCGATGTGGCGAACAAGGAGATCGAGGCGGTGCGCACTGCGGGTCAGCTCGGCTCGTCGCTGCAGGCCAACCTGGCGATCGGTGCGAACGAGGCCGACCACGCGCTCCTCGCGTCGCTGGGCGAGGACCTGCGCTTCGTCACGATCACCTCGAAGGCGGTGCTCACGAGCGCCACCGAGCTGAACGTGGCGGTCACCCCGTCGACCTCGACCAAGTGCGATCGCTGCTGGCACTACCGCGACGACGTGGGCGCCGATGCCGCGCACCCGACGATCTGCGGCCGCTGCGTCAGCAACCTGTTCGGCGCCGGCGAAACCCGGACGATCGCCTGATGGCCGCCGCGCGCCCGTCCGCCCACTCGATGCTGCCGTGGCTCGGCATCGCCGCGATCGTGGTCCTGCTCGACCAGATCACCAAGGCGATGATCCTGCGCACGATGGCGATCGGCGACAGCCAGACCATCACGGCCTGGTTCAACATCGTGCACTGGCGCAATACCGGCGCCGCGTTCTCGTTCCTGCACGCGTCGTCGGGCTGGCAGCGCTGGCTGTTCATCGGCCTGGCGGTCGTCGCGTCCTGCTTCATCGTCTGGATGCTGGCGCGGCACGGCGGTCAGCGGTTGTTCAGCTGGGCGCTCGCGCTGATCCTCGGCGGCGCGATCGGCAACGTGATCGACCGCATGCTGCACGGCTCGGTGGTCGACTTCATCCAGCTCCACTGGCGCGGCGCGGCGTTCCCGTCGTTCAACGTGGCGGACAGCGCGATCACGGTCGGCGCGGCGCTGCTGATCCTGGACGAGCTGCTGCGGGTGCGGCGCGCCAAATAGTGTGCCCCTCGGCCGCGGCGGCCCGTGCCGCACGCGGTCAGGGCATCAGGATGCTGCAGCCGGTGGTCTTGCGCGCTTCCAGGTCGCGGTGCGCGCGGACCACGTCGGCCAGCGGATAGCGCTGCTCGATGTGGATCTTGACCTGCCCGCCGGTGACGACCGCGAACAGCTCGTCGGCCATCGCCTGCGTGGCCTCGCGCGTCGCGATGTGGGTGAACAGCGTCTGCCGCGTCACGTAGAGCGAGCCCTTCGCGCCAAGCATGCCGGGTGCGAACGGCGGCACCACGCCCGAGGCGTTGCCGAAGCTGGCCATCAGGCCGAACGGTCGCAGGCAGTCGAGCGATTGGTCCCAGGTGTCCTTGCCCACCGAGTCGTACACCACCTTCACGCCCTGCCCGCCGGTGATCTCCTTGACCCGCGCCGCGAAATCCTCGGTGCGGTAGTTGATGACGTGGGCCGCGCCGTTCGCCTTGGCCAGCGCGCATTTCTCGTCCGACCCCGCCGTGCCGATCAGCTGCAGGCCCAACGCCTTGGCCCACTGGCAGGCGATCAGCCCGACGCCGCCCGCAGCCGCATGGAAGAGCACGAAATCGCCGGCCTGCAGGCCGCCCTGCGGCAGCGTCTTGCGCAGCAGGTACTGCGCGGTCAGGCCCTTCAGCATCATCGCGGCGCCGGTCTCGAACGAGATCGCGTCGGGCAGCTTGACGACATTGCGCGCCGGCATCACGCGCAGCGTGCAGTACGCGCCCGGCGGGTTGCTGGCGTAGGCGGCGCGGTCGCCGGCCTTCAGGTGGGTGACACCTTCGCCGACGGCCTCGACCTCCCCGGCCGCCTCCATGCCGAGCGAAAGCGGCGTGGCCAGCTGATACACGCCGGAGCGCTGGTACACGTCGATGAAGTTGAGTCCGCAGGCGTGATGGCGGATGCGGATCTCGCCGGCGCCCGGTTCGCCGACCGGCATGTCGACGAGACGCATCTCGTCGGGCCCGCCCTGCTTCTCGATGCGGACGGTGAGGTTCTGGTTCTGGGTCATGCGAGGTCTCCTGAATCGGACCGCTATGGTGCCAGCATCGCCCCGTTCCTGCCGGCGCCGCCCTGCTATTCGGCCTCGATGCCGGCGGCCTTGATGACCTTGCCCCACTTCTGCGCATCGGTGGCCTGGAAGCGCGCCAGCTCGTCGGGCGTGGTGGTCCAGGCCTCTGAACCGCTCGTGTCGAAGAAGGCCTTGGCCGGCGCGGCCTTCACCGCGTTGACCAGTAGCTCGTGCAGCCGCGCCACCACGGGCGCCGGGGTGCCGGCGGGCACGTAGGCCGCGAACCAGTAGCCCATGTCGTAGCCCTTGACGCCGGCCTCGTCGATGGTCGGCACGTCGGGCAGCTGGCTGCTGCGCTTCTGCGTCGAATAGCCGAGCGCGCGCAGCTTGCCCGCCTTGACCTGCGGCAGGCCGGTCGAGGTGTCGGTGATCATCAGGTCGATCTGCCCGCCCAGCAGATCGGTGATGGCCAGCGGGTTGCTCTTGTACGGCACGTGGAGGATGTCGGTGCCACTCAGCTGCTTCAGCATCTCGCCTGCCACGCGGCTCGACGAACTGCCGCTGCCGAAACTCAGCTTGCCCGGCGTCTTGCGCGCAGCCGCGAGCAGATCGGCGACGCTGCGGTACGGCGACGCGACGTTGACGACCAGCACCTGACCGCCCTTGCCCAACCCGGTGACGGGCGCGAAATCCTTGACCGGGTCGTAGGGCAGCTTCTTGTAGAGGTGCTCGTTGGCCGCTTGCGTGGTGTTGGTGGTGATCAGCACGCTGTAGCCGTCCGCGGCACTGCGCGCGACCGCCTGCGCGGCCAGCATGCCGCTGGCGCCGGCCTTGTTGTCGATGACGACCGCCTGCTTCGTCTGCTCGCCGACCGATTGGCCGAGCGCGCGTGCGAGCTGGTCGGTGGCGCTGCCGGCCGCGAACGGGACGACGAAGGTGACCGGCTTGGTCGGATACGTCTGCGCCGCTGCCGGCAGCGCGGCCAGGGCAACGAACGCGCCGACGAAGGCGACGCGGGAAAGCGACGGGCGGCGGCGGGGCGCGATGGGCTTGGGCATGGGTTTGTCTCCGGTGGGTCTTGAAGGAACGGGAAAGGTCATCCGGGGCCGACGAGGTGCCCGACGAGCGCATGCGGCAGCCGGATCGGCAGCTCGAGCAACAGGAACGAGAGCGCCTTGCCGTGGCTGTCGAGGTTGAGCGCGTCGTTGACGCCGCCGTCGAGCACGTCGTCGAGCACGAAGTTCATCGCGTGCAGCGTGGGGCACAGGTAGCGCGCCACGCGGCTCGGGCGTCGATGCGCGAACTGGCGACCGACCGCCTCCTCGGTCACCTGGTCGACCAGCGCCGACCACAGCGCCGGATGCCAGGCGATCACGCTGATGCTCGAACGGTTGCCCTTGTCGCCGGTCCGCCCGTGGGCGGCGCGGTACAGCGGCACGGTCACGGCATCGCTCATGCCGCGTCTCCCGTCACGAAGCGGTGGCGCGCCGGCACCTGCGAGCGCGGCACCAGGCACGAGACGGTGCCGAGCCGTGGCCGCAGCACGGTGCGCACACCGCCGCCGCCCGCCGGGCCGCAGCAGTACAACGCGTTCACCTCGCGCACCAGGCGCTCCGCGCTGCGGCGCGTGGGCTGGTTGATCGCGACGCGCAGCCGCACGTCGCGCGCGTCGCCGACCGGCTGCTGCGAGAGCCAGCGCCCGCCGTCGTCGCCGAACACGCTGGACACACCCAGCAGGTCGACCCGCAACGGGCCGATCTCGTGCAGGCGCTGCTGCAGCACCTCGGCCGCGAGCCGCGCGCGGGCCTCGGCACGTGCCCCCGCGTACGAAATCTCGCCTTCGGCGAACCAGCCGGTCTCGTGGCAGACGTTGACCTTCAGTTCGGGCGGCCGCGCATGGCCGCGCACGCCACGCAAGCGCACCCGGTCGCCCCCCAGGTCGACGACCTCGGCGGCGCCGATGTCGGCCACCACGTCCGGTGTGAGGTAGGCACAGGGATCGTGCAGTTCGTACAGCAGCTGCTCCTTCACCGTGTGAGCGTCGATGCGCCCGCCGGTGCCGGGTGGCTTGGTGATCACGCAATCGCCTTCGGCGTCGATCTCGGCGATTGGGTAGCCAAGGCAAGCGAGGTCCGGCACGTCCTTGAAGCCGGGATCGGCGTAATAGCCGCCGCTGACCTGCGCGCCGCATTCGAGCAGGTGACCCGCCATCGTGGCGCGGGCGATGCGGTCCCAGTCGTCGCGCGCCCAGCCGAAGTGGGCGAGCGCCGGGCCGACCACCAACGACGGATCGGCGACCCGGCCGCAGACCACGATCTCGGCGCCGTCCAGCAAGGCGTCGGCGATCGCGTCGGCGCCGAGGTAGGCGTTGGCGCAGACGATCTGCAGCGCCGCGCCGGCCGGGCCGAGCGTCCGGGCCAGCAGTGCACGGTGCGCCGCACCGCCCAGGTCGTCGCCCTCGACGACCGCGATGCGCGGCGCGCGCACGCCGAGTTCGCGCGCCAGCGCCAGGATGCGAAGCGCCGCGCCGACAGGGTTGGCCGCGCCGAAATTGCTGACGATGCGCACCCCGTTCGCGAGGCAGCGCGCGAGCACCGGCGCCAGCATGTCGTCGAGCAGGGGCTCGTAGCCGGCGGCCGGATCGGCGCGCCGCGCGATCTGCGCCAGCGCGAGCGTGCGCTCGGCGAGCGTCTCGAAGATCAGCACGGCGGGACCGCCCGCCGCGATCAGCGCGTCGACCACCGGCGCGGCCGCATCGGTGCGGTCGCCGGAGAAGCCGGCCGCACAGCCCACGCGCAGGGGCGTCCTGGCAATCATCGGAGGGCTGGCGCGTCGTGGCGCTGAAGTGAAGGCATGAGGCACTGTAGGCACGGTGCGCTATTCTGTGAAATCGAAATTCCAGATCGATTGATCGAACGCACCGATGAATCTGTCGACCCGCCAGCTGCGCGCCTTCCTCACGCTCGCCGACTCGCGCAACTTCACGCGGGCCGCAGCGGCCTGCCACCTGTCGCAACCGGCGTTCAGCGCACTGATCCGTCAGCTCGAGGACGACGTCGGGGTGCGCCTGTTCGACCGCACGACGCGACACGTGGCACTGACGGCCGAAGGCGAGGCCTTCGAGCGCTCGACGCGGCGCATCCTGGACGAGGTCGACGCGGCCGAGACGGGCATGCGGGACCGCGCGGCGCAGCGCGTCGGCAGGGTCTCGATCGCCTTGCTGCCGTCACTCGCGGCAGACTGGCTGCCCGGCGTGCTGGCCGGGTTTCGGGCCGCGCACCCGGGCATCGGGCTGGAGGTGGCGGACGTCCTGTCCGAACCGTGCATCGACCGCGTACGCGCCGGAACGGCCGACTTCGCGCTCGCCGCCACGCGCGCCGACACACCCGAGCTGCGCGCCGAGCTGTTCTGCAGCGACGACTTCCATCTGGTGTGCCTGCGCACGAACCCCCTCTCGACCCAGCGGAACCCGCGCCCGAAGGCACTGGCAGGTGAGCCGTTCATCCACCTCTCGCGCACGTCGAGCGTGCGCCAGTACCTCGACGCGGCCACGCATCCGCACGGCTTCGCCCCGGTGCTCGAGGTCGATCAGCTCGCGACCGTCGCGGGCATGGTGCGCGCCGGCCTGGGGATCAGCATCGTGCCGGCGCTGACGCTCTACCAGTTCCGCTCGCCGGACCTGGCTGTCGTGCCGCTCTCGTGGCCCGGGCTCAGGCGCAGGATCTATCTCGTGCGGCGGCGCGACCGCGGCCTGTCGGTGGCGGCGCAGGCGTTCTGCGACTGGGTGCTCGCGCGCCGGCCCGTCCCGGCCGCGCCGGCGGCTCGCGCGCCGCTGAACGGCAGCTGCCTCGGCACCTAGCCCGACTGCAGCGCAGTGCGTCGCGCCGACGGCCAGCGCAGCGGCCCGAACCAGCCACCGGCCCAGATGGCCGTCGCGTTGATCAGCCCGTAGACCACCAGCGCCGCCGCCTGCGCGACGAACACGCCCGTGAGCCCGGCGCCCGCCCGCAGCGCCAGCCAGCCGCCGATGCCGGCGACGAGCAGGCGCGCGAAGTTGCCCCACACCGGCCACATCAGCCGCCCCGCGCCCTGCGACGCGAAATACAGCGACAGCGCCAGCCCGAAGAAGCCGTAGACCGGGCCGACGATGCGCAGGTAGGTGGTGCCGGCCTCGATCATCGCCGGGTCGCTGCCGAACAGCGACAGCCAGGCCCGCGGCCACACCGCAGCGGCCAGGCCGATCAGCTCGGTCAGTGCGAACGACAGCCCGGCGCCGATCCACGCCGCGCGCAGTGCTCGCTCGCGCTGGCCCGCGCCGATGCAGGTGCCGACCATCGCGACCAGCGGCCCGCCGAAACCGAACACCAGCGGCACCAGCAGGTACTCGAGCCGCGACGCCGTGCCGTAGCCGGCGATGGCGGCCGGGCCGAACTGCCCGGCCTGCGCGGTGGCGATCGCGATCGCGAGGTTGGTCGCGACCGTCGAGATCGCGCCGACCAGGCCGACCTTCAGGATGTCGGCGAACAGCGCGCCGCGCGGGCGAAAACCGGCCCAGCTCGGCTCGAGCAGGCTGTGCCGCGAGAGGAGGTACCAGCCGAGCGCGATGCAGCCGAGCGCGTAATAGCTCAGCAGGGCCAGCGCACCGCCGGCGATGCCCAGGCCCTTCCAGCCGCCGATGCCGAAGATGAGCACCTGCGACATCGGCACCAGCAGGACCGTGCCGACGATCGTCACGTTGGCCGGCACGCGCATGTTGCCGGTGCCGCGGATCAACGCCGCCATCGAATTGAACAGCCACACCAGCACCGCGCCGGCGAAGACCCAGTTGGAGTACACCAGCGCCGCCGCGAGCGATGCACCGCTGCCGCCCATGCGCGCATACAGCGCCTCGCCCCAGACATGGAGCACCAGCGTGAAGGCCAGGCCGAAGCCGGTGCCGATCATCAGCGCGTGGCCGACGAGCGCGTTGGCGACGTCGCGGCGGCCCGCGCCGAGCGCACGCGCCACGGCCGAGGCGATGCCGCCGCCCATCGCGCCGGCCGAGGTCATCTGCATCAGCATCACGAGCGGGAAGACCAGCGCCATGCCGGTCAGCGCATCGGTGCCGAGCTGGCCGACGAAGTAGGTCTCGATCAGGCCCGCCGACGCCTGCGCGACCATCACCAGCATGTTCGGTGCGCCCAGGCGCAGGAGGGTGCGCGCGATCGGCCCCTCCAGCAGAAGCCGGGTGCGCGGGTCCATCGCCGCCGGGGCGACGGGTGGAACGAGTGCCGCCGGCGAGGCGGTCATCAGGACGCGACCGGCTCGCCGAGGTACACGCCGCGCGCCGCCGCGAGGCCCTGCCGCACCTGGCGGCTCAGGTCGTCGGCCAGCACCTCGTCGGCCCCCGATTCGAGCGCGGCAAGGACCTGCGCGACGACGTCGTGCGGGCTGGCCTTCGGCGCATCGAGGCCCTTGGTCATGTCGGTGTCCATGTAGCCGACGTGCACGCCGACGACGCGCGTGCCCTGCGCACGAAGTTCGTTGCGCAGCCCGTTCGTCAGCGACCAGGCGGCCGATTTCGAGGCGCTGTAGGTCGCCACGCCTGGGATGCTCAGCCAGCTCAGCACCGACAGCACGTTGACGATCGCGCCGCCGCCGTTGGCCTGCAGCACCGGCGCGAAGGCCTGGCTCAGGGCCAGCGGCCCGAAGAAGTTGGTCTCGAACTCCGCACGGGCCGCCGCGGCACTGCCGTCCGCGAGCAGCGACGAGCCGCGCGAGATGCCGGCGTTGTTGATCAGCAGCGTCAGGTCGGGGCAGGCGCGCACGGCGGCGGCGATGTCGTCCGCGTTCGTCACATCGAGGCGGATCGGCACGACGCCAGCGAGCGTGATGCTCGACGGATCGCGTGCGCCCGCGTAGACCTTGCGCACACCCGCGGCGCGAAGCGCATCGACGAAAGCCTGGCCGAGGCCGCGATTGGCGCCGGTGACGAGGACGACAGCGTTCTGGAGCTTCATGGGATGTCTTTCGTTGAGGAGAAGAAAAGGGATCTGAATATGACGATCGTCATACTTGTGGACGAACAACTTCTCAGGCGGTGGGGCGATCAGTCCACGGCGCGCTCGATCAGCGCCTTGGCGGCCCGCCGCACGTCTTTGGACACCCGCTCGTCACCGCTGGCACGCGCGAGAACCATCGCGCCGACCATGCAGCTGAGGATCGCGAGCGCCTTGTCGTGCTGGCCCGGCGCGCCCCACGCGGGCAGCTGGCGCTCGACCAGATCGACCATGTCCTTCAGGCGGCGCGCGCACACCTGCCGCACCGCGGGTGCCTGGCGCGGCGTCTCGGTCCCCAGGGCGGCGAGCGTGCAACCGTCCTCGGGCGTGGACACATGGGCGTCGGAGAGGTAGGCCTCGACGAACGCGCGCAAGGCATCGTCGGGCCCGGCGCGCTCTGTCACCTTGCGCATGCGCTCCATGGACTTCGTGCCCGCGTGCTCGATCGCCTCGGCCAGCATCTGATCGCGCGAATCGAAGTGCGCGTAGAAGCCACCGTGGGTCAGGCCGGCCTCCTTCATCACGTCGGCCACGCCGACGCCCGCATAGCCGCTCCGACGGATCGCCGTCGCCGCGACATCGACGATCCGTTCGTGGGTGCGTTGCTTGCGGGTCGGCTCGGGCGTCATGGGCATGGCGAGATCGAAGCTGTGAATATGACTATCATCATATATCAGCGAAGTTGTCCCTGCCGGAATGCGGGACACTCGTCCGGCCATGAAGCGCCTGACGACCGCCCCCAACCTCGCCCTGGCCACGCTCTGGGCCGACCTGCTGACCCACGCCGGCGTGCCGACGACGGTGCAACGCCAGTACGCCAGCAGCATCGCCGGCGAGGTGCCGCCGGATCAGACGCTGCCCGAGTTGTGGGTGGTGGATGAGGCGCAGTTCGACGGGGCGAAGCGGCTGCTGGAGCAACTGCAGCATCCGCCGCATCGGCGCTGGGCGTGTCCCGGGTGCGGCGAGACGATCGACGGGCCGTTCGAGGAGTGCTGGCGTTGCGGGGGTCCGATGCCTGCGTGACGACCGCCGGACCGGTAATAACTCACACTCGCGGAGCGCCCGCCGGACAAGCGCTTTGCTGTGGCCGACGAACGGCGGCAACAAAGGCGCCTCAAAGGTGCGTCCCGATTCACAATTCGGCCATGAGTATTTCAGCCCGACCTTCATCGCGCAAAGGCTTCACGCTGATCGAGCTGATGATCACGATTGCGATCATCGCCATCCTGGCGGCGATTGCGATGCCGAACTACCAAGATTACGTGCGCCGGTCACACAGAGCGGACGCACAAGCGTTCATGTCGGATGTCGTCGCTCGGCAGCAGCATTTCCTGTTGGATCGCCGTGCGTACGCGGTCAGCATCACTGGCGCGCCTTCTGCGAATGGTCTGGGCATGACCATTCCCGCGAATGTGTCCTCCTTTTACACGATCACATTTTCGCCCGCTACGGACAACACGGCATCTCCGCCATCGTTTACGGTTCAAGGCACCCCGATTGGCTCGCAGAGTGCCGACAAGTGTGCTGTGCTGTCTATCGACCAGCGCGGCGTGAAGTCGGCGACGGGAACAGGATCATGCTGGTGAGCAGCGGACCGGACAAGCGACGATTGGCGCGCCGAAAGGGGCGCGGTTTCACGCTCATTGAGTTGATGGTGGTCGTCACGATTCTCGCCGTGGTCGCGGGCATTGCCGCCCCAAGTTTCCGCTCGTTCATCGGAACGATGAACTCCAAGTCGGCGGCGTTCGACTTGATCGGCGATCTGAGCCTCGCACGGTCGGAAGCCGTCAAGCAGAACCAGACTGCAACGGTCGTTCCGCTCAGCGGAAGTTGGTCAAATGGCTGGCAGATCGTCGCCAATGGGGTGACGGTGCGTACCCGTTCGGCACTCGTATCGTCCCTGAGTGTGAGCGGTGCGCCCGTTGCCGGCGTCACATTCCGTCCCAATGGACGCCTCTCCGACGACACGGCGGCTGGCAATCTGAAGTGGTCGATCAGCTCTTCCATCAGTGGCGTGACGTCTCGTTGCGTGGTGATTACGCCGACAGGTTCGGCGCGCTCCATCCCTGGTACTTGCTCATGAGCCCAATGCGCACCTTGCGGCCCCGCTCGATAGAACGTGGCTTTTCGATGATCGAGATTCTCGTCACGCTGATGATCACGGCTTTCGGACTGTTGGGCCTCGCCGGGTTCGCGGCGAAGGCGACGGCGCTGAGTGTCGACGCGACGCAACGAGCCCGAGCCGCAGCGCTTCTCCAGGACATGACGGCGCGCATCGAGAACAACAAGGCAAACGCGGCGGGTTTCGTGACAGGCGCCATTCAAGGCGCTGCGGTGGTTGACTGCTCCACGTCAGTTGCCGGGCCGGCTCGTGACCTCTGCGAATGGGGCAACCTTCTCGCTGGCGCGAACGATGCGCCTGCGGGCGCCAATGCTGCGCATCTGGGCTATCGCGGCTGCGTCACTCGACCCAGTGCGCTCAATCCCGTTTTCGTGGTGACTGTCGCATGGGGTTCACTGAGCGCCGGGGTGCCCTCGGCTGATCTCTGCGCACAGAACGCATTTGGCGATGACTCCCTGCGTCGCACCATTCGATCGCAAGTTCGTATCGCCACGCTTACGCTATGAGACGCACCATGTGTCCTCGCCGATTTTCGGTGGCTCGCCCGCGGGGCTTCACGCTGGTCGAGATTCTGGTAGCACTCGCGGTCGGCATGGTGATCCTGCTCGCTCTGACCGTCCTGTTCTCTCGCAACACCGGCAACCAGTCAGAGCTGGAGCGTATGACGCGTCAACTCGAAGGCGCTCGCTTCTCTCTTGACGCGATGTCGGAAGACATCGCTCACGCCGGGTACTTCGGTGAGTTCAATCCGAACACCCTGCCGATCGCGGCCGCGTACCAATCGCCGGATCCTTGCGCGACGGCACTGACCGCCCAAGGTTGGAACACCGCGGTGTCACCGGTGCAGATTCCCGTTCCAATCCAGGGCATCGCGGCAGCGGCCACCGTCGCCTGCCTGAGCAATCGGTTGGCGGGAACCGAAGCTCTGGTCATTCGGCGCGCCGATACCGGCGCCGACATGACATTCGCGGGCGGCAATACCACCAACCTTTATCTTCAGGTAGCCCGTTGCGGGCTGGATACCCAGCGTCTGATTGCGGCAGCGATACCCGCCGCTTCGCCGGGAGCGACCTTCAACCTCAGGCGCCCCGATTGCGCCACGGTCAACGACCGCGTGCGTCGCCTCACACAGCGTACTTACTACATTGCGAGCTGCAACGATTGCGCTGCCAATGACGGCATTCCCACTTTGAAGCGGGTTGAGATGATCGACGGCGCGCTTCGCACGGTGTCCATTGCAGAGGGGGTAGAGAACCTCCAGGTCGAGTATGGGCTCGACACCAACATCGACGGTCGCCCAGACAGCTTCAGCACGTTGGGTTCCGGTGTGATCAATGGGACCGCACCCAATGTCTGGCAGAACGTGGTTGCAGCTCGAGTCCACCTGCTGACGAGAAGCACGGCGCCAACTGCCGGATTTGTCGATTCAAGAACCTACGTTCTCGGGCCGAACGTGACGGTCACGCCCGCCGCAGATCGCCTGAAGCGCACGTTGATGACGTCCACCGTGCGCCTGGTCAATGTCGGAATGAGGAGAGAGTGATGAAAGCGCCCCGTGCTGGCCACAACCAGCGTGGCTCGACCTTGCTGGTCGCCATGATTCTGCTGCTGATCTTCGCGATCATGGCGGCGGCCTCGTTCCGCGGCTCGCTGACCAGCGTGCAGGCGATCGGAAATATGCAGTGGCGGTCAGAGGCGATCACCGCCGCCAACGATGCCCTCGACCGGCTTTTGAGCTCTGCAGACTTCGCGACCAAAACCGTTGTGGTGACCCAGCAAGTCAACGCGGCCCCGTTTCAGGTCGATATCAATGGAGACGGCGTCAATGACATCGCTACCAATCTTCCGGTCGTGACGGTCGACGGCGTTGCGCGAGCCGGACCTCGCTGCCTGCGCGCAGAACCTATTCCGTCGATCGATCTCGATCCCACGCTCGCGGCAGATCTGGGCTGCTTCGGAACGAGCGGGAGTTCGAGTCCCGGTCTGGAGATAGAGACGAGCGGCGGAGCCAGCACCACCGTTACTCAATCGCCATCGCTCTGCTCCAACACCGAATGGACTATCACGGTGCGCGCGGCGGACGCTGTGACGCGGACCAGCGTCGATGTCGTACAAGGTGTTGGAGTCCGGGTGCTGACTACGGCAGTGCCGGTCTGCAATTAATCGCCTCATTCCAGATCTCAGAAACAATTCGGCTACTTCAGGAGTTCCCGCATGAGTCATTACAGTTTTCGGCCTCATGCAGGCCGTCTCAAGAAGGTAGCAGCCGCCATCGCGCTCATTTTCCCGGCAGCCACTGGCTGGACGGCTGACATCGACATTTACGGTCCTTCACCGGCAGCGGGCAGCGGGCCGAACGTTGTTTTCCTTCTAGACAACACTTCGAATTGGTCCGGCAATAACCAAAACTGGAACGCACACGACTCGTGGGCCAAGTGCAGCAGTTTGGGTATATCGGATCCCGCACGACTAGCTTGCCAAAATTTGATCGATACGATCTATTACGCAGGCACCACCGGAAAATACCGCCCCTGGGACACGGCAAACTACGCCAAGAACAAAGACAACATCGAGCTTACTCAAGGCCAGGTCCAGCTGAGAGCGATGAAGCTGGTGCTTAACGCACTCGTTTGTTCCGGGACCAGCGCCGCGCTCAAGATCAACATGGGTGTCTCGATGATTGGCGACACCGGCTCGACCTTGAACAACGGCCATGCCACGGGGTTCATGCGCTTCGCTGTTCAGCCTTTGGTCGGTACCGCAACTACAGCCGGAAGCAGTTGCAAGGCGCTGATCGATGACCTGGACAACATCGACAGCAAGATCACCAATCCAACGTTCAAGGCACCATCGAACGCCAACTACGGTGCCCCGCTGTACGAAATTTTCAAGTACTTTGGAGGGCACACGAATCCCACCCTGGCGTCGACGCCTGCTCCAAACGGCGGCAGCCCGATTGGCGCGACCGGGTATGGCCCGATTCGGTTCTCCAACGTTAATACACTCGACGATGTGAATGCGTTCACGTCGGCCGCCAAGACGACTTATAGAAGTCCGATCACTGCCGCCAACTCTTGTGGAAACAACTATGTCGTGCTCGTCGGCAACACCTATCCGAATGCAGAGGCGAATAACGGCGGGCCAACGATCTTCGGTACGTCAAATCTGAACTACACGCCGCCAACGCTGTCCGCATTGACTTCCGATACCAGTCGATATGCTGACGAATGGACGTACTTTCTAGCGAACACCGACGTGAGCAGCGAGGCCGGAGTCCAACGCGTGATGACGTACACGGTCAACACGTACAAAGACAAGCCCAGTCCCGACCAAGCCAAGTTGTTGAAGTCGATGGCCGCGGTCGGCGGGATCGGCCCTTCGGCCTACTTGGAAGTCGGCGGCGATCTTGTTGGGTTGGTCGACGCGTTCAAGGACATCTTCTTGAATATCGCATCCGTCGACAGCGTCTTTTCTGCCACGACGCTGCCGGTGTCTACAACGACGCAGGGGACGTTCCTCAATCAAATCTTTGTTGGCATGTTTCGTCCTGATGGCAACGCAAGTCCGCGCTGGGTAGGCAACCTGAAACAGTACCAATTTGGCATGGTCGAGGGCGTGCTGGATCTCGTCGGCAAGGATGACAAAAGCGCTGTCGGCGCGGGTTTTTTCACGAGCACCGCGAAAAGCTTTTGGACTGAAGACAGCGTGTTCTTCGCCGCAATGCCGTCTGGGACGCCTCTGTCAGCGAGCGATTTTCCCGACGGATCGATCGTCGAAAAAGGAGGCGCGGCGCAGCAACTGCGAAAGAAGTACCTGCAGGGTGCGTCCACGCGAAACGTACAGATGCTGTCCGGGACAAGTTTGGTTCCGTTCGATACGACCAGCGGATTTACCGCTGCGGAGGTGAGTTGGATCAAAGGCGAAAACAACGTCACGGCGGGCGACGGCATGGAGCAATTCAACGGCTCCTACTCCCTGAGTGGAGTCACGACGGCTCTGGGAAGCACGGGTGCGCGACATAGTATCCACGGGGACGTACTGCATTCCAGGCCGGTTGCGCTGAACTACGGCGATGGCGACGTCATGGTCTACTACGGCGCGAACGATGGCTTCCTTCGGGCGGTGAACGGCAACAAGACGGGAACGACAGCCGGTCAGGAAATTTGGTCCTTCATTCCGCCGGAAAGCTATCCGCTGATAACGCGGCTGCGCAATGCCAACTCGCTCTTGCACCTTCCCGAGACGGACAGTTCCGGGGCTACCGTTCCCGTGCCCACTGTCGTATCACCAGCGGTAGCGAAAGCGCCTAAGAGCTACGGCATGGACGGCCCGATAGGCGTCTATGCGCGCTACGCCGCCGGCGGAAGCTCTATCACGGAAGCGATCATTTACCCCACGATGCGCCGTGGCGGCCGAAGCGTGTATGCATTCGACGTCAAATCGAAGACCACGCCTTTACTCAAGTGGCGGATCCAGGGAGGCACGGGCAGCTATGTGAAGCTGGCGCAGACGTGGTCAATGCCCAAGCCAGTGGTCTTCAACTCTTCCGAAGCGAAGGCGCCGATCGTGATCATGGGCGCGGGCTACGATCCGCTTGAAGACACGAACAGTTCGAGCGCCACGGACGACGGTAGCGGCAAGGCGATCTACATCATCAATGGTTTGACAGGCGCGCGAATCGCCGAGTTGGTGACGGAATACTCTGTGCCCTCGGACGTGACGGTTGTAGACGTGACGGGCGACGGTCAACCGGATCGCGCCTACGTTGCAGATGTGCGAGGTAACCTGTACCGCATTGACTTTCCGACGGGCGACAAAACGTTGTCCACGACCTGGACCGGGGTGGCTGCAAAGAAGATCGCATCGCTGGGCGGCAAGGTCTTCTTCCCGCCTGACGTGGTAGTAACCAAGAACTTCGTCGCTGTCTTGGTGGGCACCGGTGACCGTGAGAAGCCGCTGCTTAATTCATCGACGGACAAGTTCGTGCTCATCCGTGATACGTTGGGCGCGCCGGCGACCGGCCACTTTACGATTGCTGATCTGGCCTTGGTAGCCAGTGTAAACAACTCCGATATGTCATTGGTGCCGCCGAGTTCCACCATCGCCCCGACCAATGGTTGCTACATCAACCTCGCAACAAATGGCGAAAAGTCGATCAACGCGCCATTCACTATTGCTGGTGCGACGTACTTCGGTACCAATCGGCCCAAGCCCGCCGGCAGTGCCACTTGCTCTGCTGATCTGGGGGAAGCTTACGCGTACAAGTTTCCGCTGTTCTGCAGCGTGCCTGACAAACCTACGCTCGTGACCGGCGGTGGGATGCTGCCATCACCTGTGGGCGGCATCGTGACGGTGAACGTCAACGGCGTCGACGTGAAGGTTCCGTTCCTTATCGGTAGCGGCAAAGACAATTCAGCGTTCAAGCCTGACGAACCGAAGCCGCCGGTGCCGCCGATCCGCACCCGTCAAACATGGCGAATCGATAACTCGAACCGTTGATCGTTTGCTCGCGGATCCTGTTTGCTCCTACAGGGTCCGCGCCGCCTCAATTCAGAGGCAGCGTTCTGCAGTACGCCAACAGCTGCGTCACCTCATGACGCAGCTGGTAGGGCAGCCCCTTGCGATTGCCGCGATTATCCGAGAGCAGAACTTCCAATGCCGCCAGACAACGACTCCGTTGGAGCCAAGAATCAGCAATCTGATTTGCCAATCGCGGCATTTGCTCACTGAGGCACACGGGTCGAACCTCTGTTGGCAACGTAAGCAACCATCCAATGGTCGAGCCGGTTAACGCTCGGTCCGTCGGAGTGCGAGCGCGGCGTCGCTTCGCCCAATCTGTCGGTTCAGCGGGCCTTGCCGCCTCCGCGGCGAGAGCAATCGATGCATTGTCAAGTGCCGTCCGAGCGTCCGCAAAGTCAGTGAGCTCGAACTCAAAGCTGTTGTCTTCGGTCGGCGGCTTAGCAGGGGAAGCGGGATTCATTCGGAGGATCCTCCTCCTAAGATTGTGAACTGACTCGTCACCATCTAGGCCGAGCAAGGATCACTTTTCGGTCGAACCGCGCATGGCGTCACGAAGTCAGAACGTCCCCGGATACGCCCCGCCATCCAGCAACACGTTCTGCCCCGTAAGGTACCCCGCCTGCACGCTGCAGATGAACGCGCAGACGGCGCCGAATTCTTCCGCGGTGCCGAAACGTTGTGCGGGGACGGCCAATGCGCGTTTGCGCATCACGTCGTCCAGCGACTGACCGGCCTTGCTCGCTGCGGCCTGCATCGTGGTGCGCAGGCGCAGCGTGTCGAACGCGCCGGGCAGCAGGCCGTTGATCGTGACGCCGCGGGCCGCGATCGGGCTGCGCGCCAGGCCGGCGACGAAGCCGGTCAGGCCCGATCGCGCGCCGTTGCTCAGGCCGAGCGTGCCGATCGGCGCCTTGACGGCGCCCGAGGTGATGTTGACGACGCGGCCGAAGCCACGCGCGGCCATGCCGTCGACCGTCGCCTTGATCAGCTCGATCGGCGTCAGCATGTTGGCATCGAGTGCCTTGATCCAGTCGTCGCGGCCCCAGTCGCGGAAGTCGCCGGGCGGCGGGCCGCCGGCGTTGTTGATCAGGATGTCGACCTGCGGGCACGCGGCCAGGGCGGCGGCGCGCCCTTCGTCCGTCGTGATGTCGCCGGCCACCGTGCGCACCTCGCCGCCTCGCAGCGCGCGCAGCTCCGCGGCTGTCGCCTCGAGCGCTTCGGCGCCGCGCGCGGTGATCACCACGTTCACGCCTTCGCGGACCAGCGCGCTCGCGCAACCCTTGCCCAAGCCCTTGCTGGCCGCACAGACGAGCGCCCACTTGCCACCGATGCCGAGATCCATTGACTTGTTTCCTTATCTTGCCTTGGCGAGCAGCCAGATGCCCGCGAGAACCAACAACGTGCCGGCCGCGATCCACAGCGTGAACGGCTCGCCGAGTATGACGACGCCCATCAGGATCGTCGACAGCGGCCCGATCATGCCGGTCTGCGCCGCCATCGTCGCACCGATGCGCTCGATCGCCATCATCACCATCAACACCGGTGCGAAGGTGCACAGCGTCGCGTTCAGCACCGACAGCCAGATCACCTCGGGCGCCACCGCCAGCGCGCCGAGTGGGCGCAGCACCAGGAACTGCGCAATGCAGAACAGGCAGGCGACCGTGGTCGCCCAACCTGTCAGGCGCAACGCGCCGAGGCGCTTGACTTCCTCGCCGCTGAAGGTGAGGTAGATCGCGTAACTCACCGCGCTCGCGAACACCAGCCCGGCGCCGAGTGCCGCGTCGGCGCCGAGCGAGGTGAGTTCATGCCCGAACACCAGCAGGACGCCGCAGTAGCTGACGCCCAGCGCCATCAGTTGCCGGCCCGTGACTTTGCGCTTGAAGATCACCACGCCCATCGCCAGCACGAGGGTCGGGTTGAGGTACAGGATCAGGCGCTCGAAACTGGCGCTGATGTAGGCCAGGCCCGCGAAGTCGAGAAAGCTCGCGAGGTAGTAGCCGGTGAAGCCCAGGCCGACCACGGCCATCCAGTCGCGCTTCTCGAGCGCCGGCTTGCCGCGGCCGGCCCACCACGCGAGCAGCATGAACAGCGGCAGCGCGAACAGCATGCGGTACATGATCAGCGTGACCGC
>JAZKIO010000065.1:0-97138 GCA_040384825.1 Pseudomonadota bacterium | reverse complement strand
GCCGACGAGATGCTCGACTGGCACGGCTCGGGCATGTCGGTGATGGAGATGAGCCACCGCGGCAAGGAGTTCATCGCTATCCACGCCGAGTGCGAGGCGCTGCTGCGCGAACTGCTCGCGGTGCCGGCCAACTACAAGGTGCTGTTCATGCAGGGCGGCGCCATCGGCGAGAACGCGATCGTGCCGATGAACATGCTGCGCGGCCGGGCCAGCGCCGATTACGTCAACACCGGCGAGTGGTCGAAGAAGTCGATCAAGGAAGCGGGCAAGTACGCGAAGATCAACGTCGTCGCCAGCTCCGAGGCCACCAAGTTCGACCGCGTGCCCCCGCGCGACACCTGGAAGCTCGACCCGAACGCCGCCTACGTGCACATCTGCGCGAACGAGACGATCGGCGGCGTCGAATACCACTTCACCCCCGACGTGGGCGACGTGCCGCTGATCGCCGACGTGTCGTCCAACATCATGTCGCGCCCGCTCGACGTGTCGAAGTTCGGCCTGCTCTACGGCGGCGCGCAGAAGAACATCGGCCCGGCCGGCCTGACGATCGTGATCGTGCGCGAGGACCTGCTCGGCGGCGCGCTGCCGATCACGCCTTCGGCCTTCAACTACGCCGAGCAGGCCGCCAACGACTCGATGCTGAACACCCCGCCGACCTACGCGATCTACATCGCCGGCCTGGTGTTCAAGTGGATCAAGGAGCGCGGCGGGCTCACCGCGATGGAGGCGCACAACCGCAAGAAGGCGGCGGTGCTGTACGACTTCCTCGACGCCACGTCCTTCTACAGCAGCCCGATCCAGCGCGCCGATCGCTCGCTGATGAACGTGCCGTTCAAGCTGAAGGACGAGGCGCTGGACGCCGCGTTCCTCAAGGGCGCCGAGGCGCGCGGCATGCTGCAGCTCAAGGGCCACCGCGCGGTCGGCGGCATGCGCGCGTCGATTTACAACGCGATGCCGATCGAGGGCGTGCGGGCGCTGGTGGCCTACATGAAGGAGTTCGAGGCCAGCCATGGCTGACCCGTCGACCTTCAAGGTGCTGGTGCTGAACCAGGTCTCGGCCAACGGGCTGAAGCGCCTGCCGGCCGAGCGCTACACGGTCGGCAAGGACGTGACGGCGCCCGACGCGCTGCTGGTCCGCTCCGCCGACCTGCACCAGACATCGATCGCCTCCAGCGTCGTCGCGATCGCGCGGGCCGGCGCCGGCACCAACAACATCCCCGTCAAGGCGATGAGCGAGCGCGGCGTGCCGGTGTTCAACGCGCCGGGCGCGAACGCCAACGCCGTCAAGGAGCTGGTGCTCGCCGCGATGCTGATGACGGCGCGCAACCTGGCGCCGGCGCTGCGCTTCGTCGCCGGGCTGGACACCGCCTCGCCGCAGCTCGACAAGACCGTCGAGGACGGCAAGAAGGCGTTCGCCGGCTTCGAGCTGGCGGGGCACACGCTGGGCATCGTCGGCCTCGGCAAGGTCGGCTGTCTCGTCGCCGATGCGGCGATCAAGCTCGGCATGGAGGTGTACGGCTTCGACCCGCACATCACGGTGGACGCGGCGTGGAGCCTGCCCGCGCAGGTGCGCAAGGCCGCGAGCGTGGCCGACGTGCTGAAGAACGCCGACTTCGTGACGCTGCACGTGCCGCTGATCGAGGCGACCCGCCACCTCGTCGACGCCGACAACCTCGGCCTGATGCGCGCCGGCGCCACGCTGCTGAACTTCTCGCGCGAAGGCGTCGTGAACGAAGCGGCGGTGCTGGCCGCGCTCGATGCGCGCCGCCTGGCCTGGTACGCCTGCGATTTCCCGAGTGCCGCCGCGCACGCCCACCCGCAGGTGCTCGCGTTGCCGCACCTCGGCGCGTCGACGGCCGAGGCCGAGGAGAACTGCGCGATCATGGTCGTGGACCAGCTGCGCGATTTCCTCGAGCACGGCAACGTGGTCAATGCAGTCAACTTCCCGCAGGTCGACATGGCCCGCGAGTCGGCCTACCGGGTCGCGATCGCCAACGCCAACGTGCCCAACATGCTCGGCCAGATCTCCACCGCGATGGCCAGCGCCGGCCTGAACATCCACAACATGGTGAACAAGTCGCGCGGCGACATGGCGTACACGCTGGTCGACGTGGACAGCCCGGTCGCCGAGGCGGTGCTCGATTCGCTCCGATCCATCGCCGGGGTGTTGTCCGTACGCTATTTGCCGCACGAAACCCCCTAGGCCACGCGGTCCCGCACTCGGCATTTCTGGTAGAAATGTAAACCGAATGTTTCCCGGGCAAAACGCTGGGGCGGGCTGCGAGGAGTGGGGTGACAAAAGACGACGATGAGTCTGCATCGGAGCGGCGGCCACGCCGGCCGCGGGATCTCTGGATCCTGACCGGGGCGTGGACGCTGGCGATCGCCGCGATGTCGTACTGGTGGCTGCAGGATCGCCTGGGCGAGCATCGTGAACGCTCGGCGGCCACCGCCGCAGTCCGACTGACGGGCGTCAAGGACACGCTCGCGATCACGTTCCGCCAGCTGGCCGCGCTCCCGCTCGATCTGTCGCACCGTCGGCTCGTGCCGGCCTTCGTCGCCGGCTCGCACGCCGCCAACAGCGCGGCCGAACAGGTCGAGATCCAACAGACGCTGGACCGCCTGGCGTCGGACTTCGGCATCCCCCTGGCCGCGTTCATCGACCGCACGGGCACGCTCGTCGCGATCAACGCCAGCGCGCGCAGCGCACGCGCGTCGATCCAGGGCAACTTCGCGAACCGCGAGTATTTCGTCGAGGCGATGGCCAGCGGCACGGCGGTGCAGTTCCTGCTCGGTCGCGCGAGCGGCGTGCCGGGGCTGTACTTTTCGAGCCGGGTGCTGAACGACGGCCAGCCCGTCGGCGTGGCGCTGGTCAAGCAGGACACCGATCGCCTGAACCGCCTGCTCGCCGACACCGACGGCGCGCGCGTGTTCGTGACCGACGTGAACGGCGTGGTCGTGCTGTCCAACCACAACGACCTGATGCTCAAGCGCGTGCCCGGCGGCCAGAACCGCGACGACGCGCTCTGGCAGGAGGTCTACCAGCGCGTCCCCGCGCCGCTCGACTGGACCCAGGGCCGCCTCGCCGACAGCCCGCACGGCGCGCTCTACACCCGGATTGGCGACACGCGCCACCTGACCCTGTCCTCCGCGCTCGGCGACCTGGCGCCGCTGAAGGTCTGGGTGCTCGAACCGCTGGACCAGGAGATCCCGCTGACGCGCAGCGCCTGGACCGGCGGCGTGCTGCTGTGGGTCATCGGCTGCCTGCTGATCTGGCTGAGCTGGCGCCGCATGCAGTCGGTCGATGCCGCGCTGCGGGCGCGGCGCGACATCGTCGAACTGGCGCGGACCCTGCCGCTCACCGTGTTCCGCTACACCCGGCCGGCCCGGGGTGCGCCGCGGTTCGCGTTCATCGGCCGCGGCGCGCAGGAGCTGTTCGGCGTGCCGGCCGAGGCGATCGAGAGCGACCCGGTGCTGCCGTGGCGGCTGGCGGGCAGCGGCGACGCGCCGCCGACCCAGCCGCAGGAGTTCCGCGTGCCGGGCCATCCCGACCCGGCGCGCGGCGGGCGCTGGATCCTGGCGGACAGCGCGCCGCGCACCGAACCCGACGGCAGCACCGTCTACAACGGCTACTGGCTCGACGTGACCACCCGGCGCGAGACCGAACTGCGCTTCGCCGCGCTGTTCGAGCACGCGCCGACCAGCTACCTCTTCTTCGACCCGCAACGCGGCATCACCCACTGCAACCCGGCGGCGCTCAAGCTGTTCGGTGCCACCGATGCGCAGCGGCTGATCGGCCGCGTGCCCTGGTTCCCCGGCTTGTCGGCCGACGAGCAGGCCGACGGCCGCCCCAGCCGCACCCGCGCGCTGGCCGACCTGCGCAGCCACACCATGCGCGGCGACCGCGTGCACAGCTTCGAGTGGCGCTTCCGCCGCCTGGACGGCACCGAGTTCGACGCCGACGTCAACGTGATCGCGCTCGAATGGGCCGGCACGCCGGAGTTCTGCGCGGTGATCCAGGACATCACCGAGCGCAAGCAGATGCTGGCCGCGACCGAGCGCGCGCGCGCCGCGGCCGAGGCCGCGAGCCAGACCAAGTCGAGCTTCCTGGCCAACATGTCGCACGAGCTTCGCACGCCGATGAACGCCATCATCGGCATGACGCACCTCGCGCTCGACGACGGCCTGCCCGACAAGCAGCGCGACTACGTCGAGAAGGCCCACCACTCGGCGCGCAACCTGCTGCAGATCCTCAACGACATCCTCGACGTGTCCAAGATCGAGGCCGGGCAGATGGTGCTCGAGCGGATCGATTTCGAGCTCGAATCGGTGGTCGGCGAGATGGCCGACGTGCTCGGCCTCAAGGCCGACGAGAAGGGCCTGGAGCTGCTCTTCACCGCCGCGCCCGACCTGCCCCGCCGCCTGATCGGCGACCCGACGCGGCTGCGCCAGGTGCTCGTCAACCTGGGCAGCAACGCGATCAAGTTCACCGACGCCGGCGACGTGACGGTCGGCATGGAAATCACGCACCAGGACGCCGATGCGATCGAGCTGCACGGCTGGGTGAAGGACACCGGCGTGGGCCTCAGCGAGGAAGAGATCTCGCGCCTGTTCCAGCCCTTCGTGCAGGCGGACAGCTCGACCACGCGCCGCTTCGGCGGCACCGGCCTGGGCCTGGTGATCAGCCGCCAGCTGATCGAGCGCATGGGCGGGCGCCTGTGGGTGGAAAGCACGCCGGGGGTGGGCTCGACCTTCCACTTCAGCGCCCGCTTCGGCCGCAGCGCGCCGCGCGCGCCGGCCCGCGCCTGGATGGCCAACGAGCTGCGCGGCCGCCGCGCGCTGCTGGTCGACGACAGCGCCGCCGCGCTCGACGTGCTCGGCGGCATGCTGGAGGCGCTCGGCGTGATCGTCGACCGGGCGCAGAGCGGCGCGGAAGCGCTCGAACTGCTCGGTGCCGAGCCCGCGGGCTACACCTGGTTCCTGATCGACTGGAAGATGCCGGACATGGACGGCGTGGAATGCGCGCGCCGCATCCTGGAGCGCCATCCGCAGCTCCACCCGTGCATCCTGCTGGTGACCGCCTTCGCGCGCGACGACGCCGTGCGCGCCTGCGCCGGCCTGCCGCTGGCCGGCGTGCTGCACAAGCCGGTCACGCCCTCCAGCCTGCACGATTCGCTGGTGCAGGCGCGCCGCCAGGAGCCGCCGCCGGTGACGGCGCGGCGCGCGACGGGCAACCCGCCGCTCTCGCTCGCCGTGCGCCAGCGCCTGGCCGGCGCGCGCGTGCTGCTGGCCGAGGACCACCCGCTGAACCAGCAGCTGGCGTGCGAGCTGCTGCGGCGCGCTGGCATCGAGGTCGTCGTCGCGAAGGACGGTCGCGAGGCGCTCGACAAGCTCGCCACCGAGGGCCCGTTCGACGGCGTGCTGATGGACTGCCAGATGCCGGTGATGGACGGCTACACCGCCACCCGCGAGCTGCGCGCCCGCCCCGAGTGGCAGCGGCTGCCGGTGATCGCGATGACCGCCAGCGCACTCACCGAGGACCGCGACCGCGCGCTGGCCAGCGGCATGAACGCGCACATCACCAAGCCGATCCATGTCGAATCGATGCTGCGCACGATGGCGCAGTGGATCTCGGCGCCCGGTGCACCGCCGCTGGAGGCCGAGCCCGTGGCCCTCCCGGCGGGCGCGGCGTCCGGCGGCGCGGCGATCGACACGGTCGCCGGCCGCGCGTTCTGCATGGGCAACGACGATCTTTACCGGCGTTTGCTCGAGGGCTTCCGCGCCAACGAATCGGGGTTCGTCGCCGAGGTCGGCGCGGCGCTCGACGAGCAGCGCTGGGGCGATGCGCTGCGCCGCTCGCACGACATGAAGGGCCTGGCCGGCACGCTCGGCGCGCACGCGCTGCTCGCGGCGGCGCAGGCGCTGCACACCGCGCTGGCGGCGCGCCGGGCCAGGCCGGCGCTCGGCGAGATGGAACACGTCGCGGCCGAGCTCGACCGCGTGCTGGCGCAGATCGACGAGCTCGTGCCGCAGCGCTGAGAGCGCGCGTCCGGCGCAAGGCCGCGCGCGGGCTGTCGCGCGGGCTTCATCGTCTGCTGACACAATGGATTTCCGAGCCGTGCCGGCGCTTTCGACGAGGTTTCCCGCCATGCCCAAGACCCCAAAATCCGCAGCCCCCGCCAGGGCGACCCGGCGCCCTGCGCATGCCTTCGCGGCCACCCGCAAGCCGTTCCGCACCGCCTCGGGCCGGGAGGGCCAGCTCTATTCGCTGCCGGCCCTCGCGAAGCAGTTCCCGAACGTCAGCCGCCTGCCGGTGTCGATCCGCATCGTGCTCGAATCGGTGCTGCGCAACTGCGACGGCGTGAAGGTGACGCCGGAGCACGTCGCCGAGCTCGCCAACTGGCAGCCGAACGCCGAGCGCACCAACGAGATTCCGTTCGTCGTCGCCCGCGTCGTGCTGCAGGATTTCACCGGCGTGCCGCTGCTGGCCGACCTGGCCGCAATGCGCAACGTGGCCGCGGCGATGGGCAAGAACCCGAAGACGATCGAGCCGCTGGTGCCGGTCGACCTGGTGGTCGACCACTCGATCATGATCGACCACTACGGCAAGAAGAACTCGCTCGACCTGAACATGAAGCTCGAGTTCCAGCGGAACCAGGAGCGCTACCAGTTCATGAAGTGGGGCATGCAGGCCTTCGACACCTTCGGCGTCGTGCCGCCCGGCTTCGGCATCGTCCACCAGGTGAACCTCGAGTATCTGGCGCGCGGCGTGCACAAGACGGCCGACGGCGTCTACTACCCCGACTCGCTGGTCGGCACCGACAGCCACACGACGATGATCAACGGCATCGGCGTGGTCGGCTGGGGCGTGGGCGGCATCGAGGCCGAGGCCGGCATGCTCGGCCAGCCGGTGTACTTCCTGACGCCGGACGTGGTCGGCTTCGAGTTCACCGGGCGCCTGCGCGAGGGCGTGACCGCGACCGACCTGGTTCTCACGGTCACCGAGATCCTGCGGCGCGAGAAGGTGGTCGGCAAGTTCGTCGAGTTCTTCGGCGAGGGCACCAGCAGCCTCGCGCTGCCGGACCGCGCGACGATCGGCAACATGGCGCCCGAGTACGGCGCGACGATGGGCTTCTTCCCGGTCGACGAAAAGACGATCGAGTACTTCCGCGGCACCGGCCGCACCACCGCCGAGATCGAGGCCTTCGAGGCCTATTTCCGTGCGCAGGGCCTGTTCGGCGCGCCGCGCGCCGGCGCGGTCGACTACACCCGCGTCGTCACGCTCGATCTCGGCACGGTCGCACCCAGCCTGGCCGGCCCGAAGCGGCCGCAAGACCGGATCGAACTCGGCCACGTCAAGGCGCAGTTCACCTCGCTGTTCAGCAAGCCGCCGGCCGAGAACGGCTTCAACCAGCCGGCCGCACACCTGCTGACCCGCCACGTGGTGCGCGCGGAGGACGCGGCCGAGAAGGTGCCGCACGAGAAGCTTTCCGAGCCGCCGGGCGCGCCGCGCCAGGTCGTCGAGATGGTCGGCAACAAGCCGACGCTGGCGGCCGCGCAATCGGAGGCGGCGTCGAAGCAGCCCGCGGTCGGCGACATGTCGCTCGGCAACGGCGACGTGCTGATCGCCGCGATCACCTCCTGCACCAACACCTCCAACCCGAGCGTGCTGCTGGCCGCCGGCCTGCTCGCGAAGAAGGCGGTCGAGGCCGGGCTGAAGGTGCAGCCGCACATCAAGACCTCGCTGGCACCGGGCTCGCGCATCGTCACGGAGTATCTGGAGAAGGCCGGCCTGCTGCCCTACCTCGAGAAGCTCGGTTTCAGCGTGGCCGCGTACGGCTGCACCACCTGCATCGGCAACGCCGGCGACCTGCGGCCCGAGTTCAACGAGGCAATCAGCAAGAACGACCTGATCTGCGCTGCCGTGCTCTCAGGCAACCGCAACTTCGAAGCGCGCATCCACCCGAACCTGAAGGCGAACTTCCTCGCCAGCCCGCCGCTGGTCGTCGCCTACGCGATCGCCGGCACGGTGCTGAAAGACCCGATGACCGAGCCGCTCGGCCAAGGCAAGGGCGGGCGCGACATCTACCTCGGCGACATCTGGCCGAGCAGCGAGGAAGTGCATGCGCTGATGAAGTACGCGATGAACGGCAAGGCGTTCAAGGCGAACTACGACAAGGTCGCCAAGGAACCCGGCGCCTTGTGGGAAAAGATCAAGGGCGTGAAAGGCCAGGTCTACGACTGGCCGGGCTCGACCTACATCGCCAAGCCGCCGTTCTTCGACGACTTCACGATGGAGCCGAAGCAGCTCGTCTCGGGCGTGCGGGGCGCGCGCGCGATGGCGCTGTTCGGCGACTCGATCACCACCGACCACATCTCGCCCGCCGGCTCGATCAAGGAGTCGTCACCGGCCGGCATCTGGCTCAAGGCGCACGGCGTGAGCAAGGCCGATTTCAACTCCTACGGCTCGCGCCGCGGCAACCACGACGTGATGATGCGCGGCACCTTCGCCAACGTGCGCATCAAGAACCTGATGATCCCGCCGGCCGCCGACGGCTCACGCGAGGAAGGCGGCGTGACGCTGTTCCAGCCCTCCGGCGAGAAGATGTTCATCTACGACGCGGCGATGAAGTACATCGCCGAAGGCACGCCGACCGTCATCTTCGCCGGCGAGGAATACGGCACCGGCTCGAGCCGCGACTGGGCCGCCAAGGGTTCGCAGCTGCTCGGCGTCAAGGCCGTGATCGCGCGCAGCTTCGAGCGCATCCACCGCAGCAACCTGGTCGGCATGGGCGTGCTGCCGCTGCAGTTCATCGGCAACGACTCATGGGAATCGCTCGGCATCCGCGGCGACGAGCGCTTCGACATCCAGCTCGCCGACGAGATCGCGCCGCAGCAGCAGGCCACGCTGGTGATCCACGCCGACGGCGTCGCGCGCAAGGTGCCGCTGATCCTGCGGATCGACACTCCCATCGAGGTGGACTACTACAAGCACGGCGGCATCCTGCCGTTCGTGCTGCGGCAGCTGCTGGCGGCGTGATGCGTTAGCGGCGCGCCCAGTCGTCGGCGTCGAAGCCGACGGTGATCGCGCCGTCCGGCCACTCGACGATCGGGCGCTTGATCACGCTCGCGTTCGCGAGCATCACGGGCCTGGCGCTCGCGGCGTCGACGACCCCATCGCGCACCGACTCGTCGAGCCCGCGCCAGGCCGTGCCCTTGCGGTTGAGCACGCGCTCCCAGCCGGCGGCTTGCAGCCAGGCGTCGAGGCGCTGCGGCGGCACGCCGGCCTTCTTGAAGTCGTGGAAGGCGGCGTCGCGGCCGTTCGCGGCCAGCCACGCGCGGGCCTTCTTGACCGTGTCGCAATTCGGGATGCCATACAGCGTGATCGTCATCGCGTCAGTCCCGGCTGTTGGGGCCGTCGCAAGCCGGGTCGGTGCCGATGTTGGCATCGACCACGCGCCGATCGGTGTCGGCGATCGAGACCTGGTACCAGACGCAGTCGCCGCCGTCGAAACGGTAGTTCCAGACCTGGCCGCGCGGGTAGTTGACGCCGAACACCCAGGCCGGGCGACCGAAACGCATGCGCACCTGGTCGGCCGTCATGCCGGGCGTGATCGTCGCCAGGTTGAGCTCGGTCAGCACCTGCTGTGACGAGACCAGCCGGCCGCCGCGGTCGAAGTCGAGCATGTAGGTCTGCTTGCCGAACGAGCCCTGCGCGAACTCGAGCCGCGTGCCGCCGTCGGGCAGCGCGTACTCGCCGGTCGGGGCGAACACCGCGCCGCGGGCCTGCGCGATCGGCGTGCCGGGTGGCAGGCCGCCGGGCGCGATCGTGCCGCAGCCGGCAAGTACCGCGCCGACCGCCAGCAGGCCGGCCCAGGCTGTCCGGCGGGACAGGAAAGCGCTTCGTTTCATCGTCGTCTCCGCATTCGAAAGGCCTTGTCATTCTGACCCGGCGCGGCCGGCCGGGTTCGCGGTGTGGCCTCCATAGAATCGCCGCATGACGTCCACCACTGCCCTTCCCTTCGTGCGTTCGATCGAGCACGGCATCCACGTGATCGACACCGGCTTCCACCGCCCGGTGTTCGACGCGGCCTACCTGATCGTCGAGAACGGCCACGCCGCCTTCATCGACACCGGCATCAACGATTCCGTGCCGCGCCTGCTGGCCGCGCTCGGTGCGGCCGGGCTGGGGCCCGACGCTGTCGACTACGTGATCCCGACCCACGTGCACCTCGACCACGCCGGCGGCGCGGGCCTGCTGATGCAGCAGCTGCCACGCGCGCAGCTGGTGGTGCACCCGATCGGCGCGCCGCACCTGATCGAACCGAGCCGGTTGATGGACGGCGCGCGCGCCGTCTACGGCGCCGAGGAGGTGGCGCGCACCTATGGCGACGTGGTCGGCGTGCCGGCAGCGCGCGTGCTACGCACCGCCGACGACATGGTGCTCGACTTCGCCGGCCGGCCGCTGAAGTTCCTCGACACGCCCGGCCACGCCCGCCACCACCACTGCATCTGGGACGAGCGCAGCCGCGGCTTCTTCACCGGCGACACCTTCGGGCTGTCGTACCGCGAGTTCGACACGGCCGACGGCGCGTGGATCATGCCGACGACGACCCCGGTGCAGTTCGAGCCTGACGCGCTGCGCGCCTCGATCGAACGCATGCTCGCCTACCGGCCCGAGCGCATGTACCTGACCCACTACGGCCCGGTGACCGACGTGCCGCGGCTCGCGCGCCTGCTGTTGGCGCAGCTGGACGAGATGGTCGCGCTGGCGCTGGCGCTGCCGGACGATGAGCAGCGTCACCAGGCGCTGATGGACGGCCTCGGCGCCATCCACCTCGCCAGCCTGCGCGCGCACGGCAGCACGCTCGCCGAAGACCGGGTGCGCGAGCTGCTCGCGATGGACAACGTGTTGAACGCCCAGGGCATCGCCGTGTGGCTGAACCGCAAGCCCCGCGAGAAGAAGCCTGAAGGAGTGACTGCATGACCACGCCCGTCCACTTCCACCTCGAGGATCGCGTCGCGATCGTCACCGGCGCGGCGCAGGGCATCGGCGCTGCGTGCGCCGAGCGGCTGTCGCAGGACGGCGCCGCCGTGGCGCTCTGGGACGTCGACGACGCACGCGGTCGGGCGCTCGCCGACAGCCTCGTCGCGCAGGGCCGCCGAGCGGTCTACGTGCACTGCAACGTCGCGCTCAAGAGCGAGGTCGATGCCGCGTTGGCGACGACGCTGCAGGCGTTCGACCGCGTCGATGCGCTGATCAGCAACGCCGGCATCTTTAAGGCCGCCGATTTCCTCGACATCACCGAGGCCGACTGGGACGCGGTGCTGGACATCAACCTGAAGGGCTCGTTCCTGATCGGCCAGGCGGTCGCGAAGGCGATGGTCGCCGCGAAGACACCCGGCACGATCGTCAACATGAGCTCGGTCAACGGGATCATGGCGATCCCGAGCATCGCCAGCTACAACGCCAGCAAGGGCGGCGTGAATCAGCTGACCCGCGTGATGGCGCTGGCGCTGGCGGACCACGGCATCCGCGTCAACGCCGTCGCGCCCGGCACGATCGCGACCGAGCTGGCGCAGAAGGCCGTCCTCGGCAGCGAAGAGGCCAAGGCCCGCATCATGAGCCGCACCCCGATGAAGCGCCTCGGCGAGCCGGCCGAGATCGCCGACGCCTGCGCGTTCCTGACCAGCAGCGCGTCGAGCTACATCACCGGCGAGATCGTCTACATCGACGGCGGACGCATGACGCTGAACTACACCGTCGCGCCTTGAGCCATCCCGAGAAGGAGTTCCGACATGAACGACTCCACCCCCCTGCCCCCGGTTGAAGGAGGCTGCCTGTGCGGCGCGGTGCGCTACCGCGCGCGGCCGACGCACCGCGAGGGCTACTACTGCCACTGCCGGATGTGCCAGCTCGCGTTCGGCAACACCCGCGCGGCGTTCATCAACCTGCGCAAGGACGAGGTGGAGTGGACGCAAGGCGTGCCTGCGCACTATGCCTCGTCGCCGTTCGCGCAGCGCGGCTTCTGCGCGCGCTGCGGCACGCCGCTGAGCTTCGACTACAACGATTCGCAGCGCATGGACCTGTCGGTCGGCAGCCTGGACGAGCCCGGCGCGTTCCGACCCACCTCGCACTTCGCGATCGAGACGCGCATCGGCGCCTGGCACCACGACGACGGCCTGCCCGGTCAGCGGCTGGATGCGTACGAGCCCATCATGGCGCGCTGGAAGGCCACTTACGGCGACGACGTCGAACCGGGGCGCGACGCCACGCGAAAGGCGTAGGTCACTCGTCCGGTGGCTCGTGCATCGCCGCCAGGCACTCGTCGATCACCGCATGCAGGCGCGCAACGCGGTCGGCGCCGACCTGCTCGTTGAAGGCCATCTGCGCGCGCTTCCATTCGCGCTGCGCCTCGACGCGTTTGTCGCGGCCGGCCTCGGTGGCGGTCACGAAGCGGCTGCGCCCGTCGTCGCCGGGGCCGACCTCCGCCCAGCCGACCGCGACCAGCGGCTGCAGGTTGCGCGTCAGCGTCGACGCGTCCATCTCCATCGCCGCGGCCAGTTCGCCCGGCCGCACCGGGCCGAGCCGGACGATGTGCGAGAGCAGCGAATACTGCGTGGTCTTGAGCCCGGCCGCGCCGACGATCTGGTCGAAGTGCTGGCTGACGCGGCGCGACAACTGGCGCAGCTTGAAGCTGCTGCAGCCGGAGGGGCCGGCGAGGCCGGCGAGGCCGGCGAGGCCAGTCGAAGCAGCGGAGCGGAGTCGGGTGGACATGATCTGAAGATTGTAGCTACAATCATTGCACCTGCAACCGATACCGACCATCGTCCCATGAATTCCAGCACCGAACCGTCCGCCGTCCTGGCGCAATGGGAAGCCGACGAGGCGCAGCGCCGCAAGACGATGTTCAAGAGCGGCGTCTCGCGGCCCGATCAGGTGGCCGGCCTCAGCGGCATGCAGGTCTTCGAGAAGCTGCTCTCCGGCGAACTGCCCTACCCGCCGATCAACGACACCAACGATTTCATCCTCGTCGAGTGCGCGCCGATGCGCGCCGTCTTCCAGGGCCGCCCGCAACTGCGCCACTACAACCCGCTGGGCACCGTGCACGGCGGCTGGATCGCGACCCTGCTCGACTCCTGCGTCGGCTGCGCGGTGCACGTGTCGCTGCCCGCCGGCAAGGCCTACACCACGGCGGAGCTGAAGGTCAATTACGTGCGCCCGGTGACCGAGAAACTCGGCCTGGTGCGCGCGATCGGCAACGTGATCCACCTCGGCAACCGCATGGCCACCGCCGAGGGCCGGCTGGTCGGTCCGGACGGCAAGCTGTACGCTCACGCGTCCACCACCTGCTTCATCTTCGACGCCCCATGATCAATTCGAGTTCGGCAATTCAACGGGCCGCCGCGCCGGGCCGCCCCAAGCAAGGCCCGACCCTCCTGGAGGGTCGATCGACGTATTCGGCGAGCGGGGTGCTGTCATGAGATTCCTCCACACCATGCTGCGGGTCGGCGATCTGCAAAGGTCGATCGACTTCTACACGAACATCATGGGCATGACGCTGCTGCGCCAGTCCGATAACCCGTCGCAGAACTACTCGCTCGCGTTCGTGGGTTACGGCAAGAACCCGGACCACGCCGAGCTCGAGCTGACCTACAACCACGGCGTCTCGAGCTACGACCTGGGCAGCGCCTACGGGCACATCGCGATCGGCGTGCCCGATGTCGCGGCCGCCTGCGAGAAGATCCGCCACGGCGGCGGCAACGTCACGCGCGAGGCCGGGCCCGTGAAGGGCGGCACCACCGTCATCGCCTTCATCACCGACCCGGACGGCTACAAGATCGAACTGATCGAACGCCCGAACCTCTGATGCTCTCCCAACACCTCTCGGGCTCCCTCGACCGCCGCGGCATCCACTATGCGTGGGTGATCGCCGCCGTCACCTTCCTGGCGATGCTGACGACCTCGGCGGCCCTCGGCCTGCCCGGCGCGATGCTGCAGCCCCTGAGCAAGGAGTTCGGCTGGACGACCGACGAGCTGTCGTCGGTGTTCGCGGTGCGCTTCGCGCTGTTCGGCCTGCTCGGGCCGTTCGCGGCGGTGTTCATCGGGCGCTTCGGGCTGCGCACGATCATGGTCACCGCGGCGACGTTCATCGCCATCGCGATGGTGCTGGCCACGCAGATCACGCAGCTGTGGCACCTGTTCCTGCTTTGGGGCCTGGTGCTCGGCTGCGGCACCGGCCTCACGGCGCTGGTGCTCGGCGCGATGGTCGCGAACCGCTGGTTCACGACCAACCGCGGGCTGGTGGTCGGCCTGTTCGCGGCCAGCACCGCCACCGGCCAGCTGATCTTCCTGCCCGTCGCGGCCTGGATGATCGAGACCATGGGCTGGCGCTACGCCGTGATCCCGGTCTTCTTCGCCTGCGTCGTGATCGCGGTGCTGGCCACGCTGTTCATGCGCGACCATCCCGGCAGCCTCGGCCTGCGCGCCTATGGCGAGCCGGCCGGTGGGCCGCTGGAGGCAGCGCCACCGCGCGCGACGACCCTCAACTTCATGGGCCCGTTCCAGGTGCTGGCCGAGGCCTCGCGCAACCGCACCTTCTGGATCCTGGCGGGCACGTTCTTCATCTGCGGTCTGTCGACCAACGGCCTGCTGCAGACGCACTTCATCTCGCTGTGCGGGGACAACGGCATGACCGCCGTGCCGGCCGCCTCGGTGCTGGCGATGATGGGTGCGTTCGACCTGATCGGCACCACCGTGTCGGGCTACCTCTCCGACCGCTACGACAACCGCAAGCTGCTGTTCTGGTACTACGGGCTGCGCGGGCTGTCGCTGTTCTGGCTGCCGTTCTCGGAGTTCACGTTCTACGGCCTGTCGATCTTCGCGATGTTCTACGGGCTCGACTGGATCGCGACCGTGCCCCCGACCGTCAAGCTCGCCGCGCAGGAGTTCGGCAAGGAGAAGGCCGGCATGATCTTCGGATGGGTCTTCGCCGCGCACCAGCTCGGCGCCGCCACCGCCGCCTACGGCGCCGGCCTGACGCGCACGCTGCTCCTCACCTACAACCCGGCGCTGTTCGCGGCGGGCGCGGCCTGCCTGCTGGCGGCGGCGGCGGTGCTGATGATCCGGCTTCAGGGCCGGGCGGGGCCCGTGGTGCAACCGGCCTGAGTCCGGTTCCGGGTCGCGCACGCCGGTGCATATCCAGCCGCTCTTCGCCGAGCACGATGCAGCCGAACTGCGCCGGCTGATCCGGGCCTACCCGCTCGCGACGCTGACTGTCTGCGGCGCGACGGGGCTGGAGTCCAACCTGCTCCCGCTCGAACTGCAGGCCTCGGGCGACACGTGGCGGCTGGCGGGCCACGTCGCCAGAACCCACTCGATGCGGCGCAGCGCCGAAGACGGCGCCGCCGCGGTCGCCGTCTTCCAGAGCCCGAACGCCTACATCTCGCCGAGCTGGTACATCAACGGCCAACGCAGCCGACGCAATGCGCCGAGCTGGAACTACATCGCCGTGCAGGCGCGGGGTCGACTGAGGTTCGTCGACGATCCCGCCTGGCTGCACGCCCACCTGGCGGCCATGACGGATCAGCAGGAGGCCGGCCGCGAAGCGCCGTGGTCGATCGACGACGCGGAACCGGCGTTCATCGAAGAGAGCGCACGCCGCTTGATCGGCTTCACGATCGAGATCGACGACCTGGTGTGCAAGCGCTTCATGTCGCAGCAGCGCACCGAGGCCGATCGACGCAGCCTGATCGAGCACCTGGCGCGCGAAGAATCGCCGGGTGCCCGCGCCGTCGCTTCGCTGATTCGGCCGTAGCGAGCGCGTTCAACGGCGCAGCGCGCTCGCCTCGCGCGCGAGCGTCGTGATGCGCGCCCAGTCCTTCGCCGCGACGGCGTCGGCGGGCGTCAGCCACGAACCGCCGCAGACCTTGACGTTGGGCAGCGCGAGAAAGTCCGGCGCGGTCGCGAGCGTGATGCCGCCGGTCGGGCAGAACACCACGTCGGTGAACGGCCCGGCCAGCGCCTTGAGCATCGCGATGCCGCCGGCCTGCATGGCCGGGAAGAACTTCAGGAAGAAGTAGCCGTCGGCATTGGCCTGCATCACCTCGCTGCCGGTGGCGGTGCCGGGCAGCAGCGGCATGCCGATCTCGCGGCAGGCGTTGCCGATGGTCGAGGTGTAGCCGGGGCTGACGGCGAAGGTGCAGCCGGCGTCCTTCGCGGCCTGCGCGTCGGCCGCGCTGCGCACGGTGCCGGCGCCGAGGATCGCGCCGGGCACCGCCTTCGCGATGGCCTCCATGCACTGCAGCGCGATCGGCGTGCGCAGCGTCACCTCGAGCACGCGCACGCCGCCGTCGACGAGCGCCTGCGCCATCGGCACCGCGTCTTCCAGCTGGTTGATGACGATGACCGGGATCACCGGGCCGTACGCGACGAGATCGAGCGTGTTGTTCATGGTGTGAATGAGGTTCGTTGTCAGAGCCAGGTGCAGGCGCCCTGCTCGGCGCTCAACACGTTGCGCCGCATGCCGGCGAAGAGTTCACGGCCCAGCCCGTGGCCGTTGACCTGCGCCTGCGCGTCGGTGAGAACGGCCGGTTCGCGCGCGGCCCAGGTGGCGTCGTCGACCAGTGCTGCGAGCGTGCCCGCGACGGCGTCGAGTCGGATCAGGTCGCCATCGCGCACCCTGCCGAGCGGGCCGCCGTGCATCACCTCGGGGCTCACGTGGATGGCCGCAGGCACCTTGCCCGAGGCACCGCTCATGCGCCCGTCGGTGACCAGCGCGACCTTGAAGCCGCGGCCCTGCAGCACGCCTAGCGGTGGCGTGAGCTTGTGCAGCTCGGGCATGCCGCAGGCGGCGGGGCCCTGGAAGCGCACGACCGCGACGAAATCGCGCTCCAGCGTGCCGGCCTTGAAGGCGGCGAGCAGTTCTTCCTGGGTCTCGAAGACGATAGCCGGCGCCTCGACGATGTGGCGGTCCTCGGGCACGGCCGAGACCTTGATGACCGCGCGGCCGAGATTGCCGGTCAGCAGCTTGAGGCCGCCCTCGTCGCCGAACGGCGCGGCGGCTGTGCGGACGATCGCGTCGTCGATCGGCGCCGCGGGCAGGTCGGCCCAGGTCAGCCGCCCGGCCTCGGCGGCCTGCGCCGGCACCTTGCCGTACGCGCGCAGGCCGCCCGGCGCGACGGTGGCCACGTCGCCGTGCATCGCGCCGCTGTCGATCAGCTCGCGGATCACGAAACCGGGGCCGCCCGCGGTCTGGAACTGGTTCACGTCGGCCACGCCGTTCGGGTACACGCGCGCCAGCAGCGGCGTCGCGCGCGACAGGTCGGCGAAGTCGGTCCAGTCGATCCGGATGCCCGCGGCGCGCGCGACCGCGACCCAATGGATCAGGTGGTTGGTGGAGCCGCCGGTCGCGAGCAGCGCGACCATCGCGTTGACGATCACGCGCTCGTCGACCAGCCGGCCGATCGGCATGAAGCCGGCCCCCTTCGTGATGCCGAGCAGCGTGCGCACCGACTCGCGCGTCAGCGCCTCGCGCAGCTCCGCGTGCGGGTGCACGAACGCGGCGCCGGGCACGTGCAGGCCCATGGCCTCGAGCAGCATCTGGTTGCTGTTGGCGGTGCCGTAGAACGTGCAGGTGCCGGCCCCGTGGTACGCCGCGGATTCGGCCTGCAGCAGTTCGTCGCGACCGACCAGGCCCTGCGCGTACTGCTCGCGGACCTTGGACTTGGCGGTGTTCGACAGCCCGGTGCTCATCGGCCCGGCCGGCACGAACACGCACGGCAGATGGCCGAAGTGCAGCGCGCCGATCAGCAGCCCGGGGACGATCTTGTCGCACACGCCGAGCAGCAGCGCGCCGTCGAACACGTCGTGGGTCAGCGCCACGGCGGTGCCCATCGCGATCGTGTCGCGCGAGAACAGGCTCAGCTCCATGCCGGGCAGGCCCTGCGTGACGCCGTCGCACATGGCCGGCACGCCGCCGGCGACCTGCACCGTGGCGCCGAGTTGGCGCGCCTCGTCCCGGATCAGCGCCGGGAAGCCCTCGTACGGCTGGTGCGCCGAGAGCATGTCGTTGTACGAGGTGACAACCGCGAGGTTCGGCGCGCGCTCGGCGACGATGCGCAGCTTGTCGTTGGCCGGCAATGCGGCGAACGCATGCGCCACGTTGGCGCAGCCCATGCGGTCGGCACCGCGCGGACGCTGGATCGCGGCATCGACGCGGGCCAGGTAGGCGCTGCGGCTGGCAGCGCTGCGCTCGCGGATGCGGGCGGTGACTTCGGTGACGGCTGGCTTCATGGCGGGCTCCTTCGTAACCACACCATCGATTTTCGAGTAACCAAGTTACATCGTCAAATCATTCGGTGCGGAACACCCGCCCCGCACGAGGCAAGAGCCGTGCCTCAGCGCAGCCGCAGGTCGACGCGGCGGGCCTCGCGCGCGTCGGCACCGCCGCCGGTGAGCATCGGCTTGTCCATCACGAGGCGGTCGGGGGCGACGCCGTTCGCCTCGAGCGCATGGCGCACCGCGAGGGCGCGCTTCTTCGCCAACTCGGCGTTGGTGGCGGCGTCGCCGCTGGCGTCGTGGAAGCCGGAGATGAGCACGACCCTGCCGGCCTGCGCGCGGGCCGCGTCGGCGACCCTGACCAGCGTCTCGGTGGCATCGGCCGGCAGCGCGTCGGAGCCGACCGCGAAGTAGACGCGCCCCTCGGGCTCGCCGGCGATCGCCGCGGCCACCGCCGTGGTCGTCGCGCTCGGGCCCTGGGCGGCCCCGCTGCCGCCGGCGCGCGCGGCGAGCATCAGCACGCCGGCGATCACCAGGGCAATCACACCCGCGAGCACCATGAGTGCGTAATTCTGAGCTTCGTCGTTCTGATCGTTCACGGGTCTCTCCTGCTGGGACGGTTTCCATTCTAGAGTCGCGCCATGACGTCACCGTTCGCTGCCCTGCACCTGCGCGACCCGCAACCGATGCTGGCGCAGGCCCTGCAGGCCTGGGGCGGCGAACACGACCTCTGGGTGTTCGGCTACGCCTCGCTGATCTGGCGGCCCGAGTTCGACGCCGACGAGCAGCGCGCCGCCGTCGTGCACGGCTGGCACCGCGCGCTGCAGATGCGCTCGCGCGTCAACCGCGGCACGCCGGAGTGCCCCGGGCTGGTGTTCGCGCTGGTGGCCGGCGGCTCCTGCCGCGGCATGGCCTACCGCATCGACCGGGCGCGCGCCGCGACCGAACTGGAGCGCCTGTGGGCGCGCGAGATGCCGACCGGCGTCTACGACCCGAAGTGGCTCGCCTGCCGCACCGCGCAGGGGCCGGTGAAGGCGCTGGCGTTCACGCTGAGCCGGCGCAGCCCGGCGCACACCGGGCCGCTGTCGGACGCGCAGATGCTCGAGGTGCTGCGCGGCGCGACCGGCCGCTTCGGCAGCACGCTCGATTACCTGCTCGAGACCTCGCGCTCATTGCGCCACTGCGGCATCCACGATCGGGACATCGAACGGCTGGTCGCGCTGGCGCGGCATCACCACCTGGCCTGACGCGCCTCGCGGCGCGTCACCGGCAGGTCACCAGCGCGGCGCCGCGGCCGCCACGGCGACGCCGGCACGCCGCACTTCGTCCAGATCGGCCAGCGTGTCGACATCGACCAGCACGCCCGGATCGTCCACCTCGACGCCGACCGCCGGATAGCGCGCGATCAGGCGGCGCGCGCCCTCGTCGCCGCCCAACTCGCTGAGCTCCGAATACAGCTCCGGCGAGAAGCCCACCGGATGCCCGCGCCGCCCCTTGTACTGCGCATAGGCCACCGCGTGGTGCTCGAGCTCGCGGGCCACGGCCTGCAGCGTCAGCGGCTGCACGCGCGGCATGTCGCCCGGCAGGATCAGCCAGCCGTCGGCATCGGGCCGCGCGGCCACGCCGCAGCGGATCGAGTAGCCCATGCCGAGTTGCGCCTGCCCCGGCGCGCCGACCGCCGGCAGCACGACCACATCACGCGCCGCGACGCTGCGTCGTGCCGCATCGGCCAGCGCCTCGGTCGTGACGACAACGACCTGCAGGTGGCTGGCGATCGCGTTCGCCAGCGTGCAGCCGAGCACCGTCGACGCATCGAGATGCTGCGACAGCTTGTGCTCGGCGCCGAGGAAGCGAGACCCCTTCCCGGCCGCCAGAACGATCACCGCAGGCCGCCCGCCCATCGCATCCTCCCCGTGTGTTGTACGTTAGCGTGTGTAACCGGACGAATCTCACGTTCTCCGGTTGTCGATGGTCCAAGAATGGGAGCCAACACCCGTTTCAGGAAGTGGTGCCTTTACCTAAGGCCTACCCCGTACGCGCGTCACGACACGTGCTGTCCGACCGGCCGTCGGTAGCCACTTCCTATACTCGCCGGATGGACGACATCGCCAACCTGCGCAAGAGCTACGAACGGGCCGAGCTCGACGAATCGGCGTCGCTGCCGGACCCGACCGCACAGTTCGAGCGGTGGCTGCAGCAAGCCATCGACGCGAAGCTGCCCGAGCCCAACGCGATGACGCTGGCCACCGTCGGCGCGGACGGCCGCCCGTCGAGCCGCATCGTGCTGATCAAGGGCGTCGACGCGCGCGGCATCGCCTGGTACACCAACTACGAGAGCCGCAAGGGACGCGAGCTGGCGGCGCACCCGTTCGCGGCGCTGCAGTTCCACTGGGTCGAGCTCGAACGCGTGGTGCGGATCGAGGGCCGGGTCGAGAAGACGACCGACGCCGAATCGGACGCCTACTACGCGACCCGCCCGCTCGATTCGCGCATCGGCGCGTGGGCCTCGCCGCAGAGCACGGTGATCGAGTCGCGCGCGGTGCTGGTCGCGAACGCGGCGAAGGTCAGCGCCCGCTACCTGATGAACCCGCCGCGCCCGCCGCACTGGGGCGGCTACCGGCTGGTGCCCGACACCTTCGAGTTCTGGCAGGGCCGGCGCTCGCGCCTGCACGATCGCCTGCGCTACCGGCTCGCCGATGGCGCCTGGGTGCGCGAGCGCCTCGCGCCCTGACCCGCCGCCGCCGAGCGCCAGCTCACTCGACCGCGAGCGAGAGCTGCACGCGCGGCGTCCACTTGGCGTCGTCCTCGCCCGACACGCGCAGCTTCGGCGCCGCCAGGAACAGGCGCTCGCTCGGCAGGCCCTTGGCGATCAGCGCATCGCGCACCGCGATGCCACGCTGCAGCGCCAGCTCGCGCATCGCCTCGGCAGTGACCGGCGCGCGCGCCTTGAGCAGCGCTTCCATCTCCGGGCCGGGGATGTCCTTCGCGAAGCCGACCAGGTTGCGCGGCTTGTTCGGCAGGTCGGTGTCCTTGTAGACCTCCTTCAGCAGCCGCGCCCGCTCGTCGGCGGCAAGCACCACCGGCGCGCTCGGCACACCGCTCGCCGCCGCGCTGGCTGAACCGCTGGCCGAGACGACGGCCGCAGGCGCCGCACCGCTGCGCAGGCCTTCGCGACGCTGCTGCGTGACCAGGCGCGCCTCGAGCGTCGCGGCCTGGAACGCGTCGCGCTCGGCATTCGGATCGGCCGCGCCGGTCACCGTCATCTTGAGACTCGGCCGGTCGGTCAGCGCCTTCGCGACCTTGTCGAGCACGCCCGCGCCGCCGCCGGTGATCTGCGCGGTGCCGGGCCGGAACTCGACCAGGCTCAGGTCGTCGCCACCGCCGCCACCACCGAGCAGCGCGAACGGCGAGGTGATCGCCTTCGCCAGCAAATTGCCGATCACCTTCCAGATGAGCGGGCCGATGCGGAACTGCGGGTCGTTGACGCTGCCGCTGACCGGCAGGTCGAGGTCGATCACGCCGTGGCGGTCCTTCAGCAGCGCGACGGCGAGCAGCACCGGCAGCTTGGTCGCGTCCTTCGATTCGATCTTCTCGCCGAAGGTCAGCTGGTTGAGCACGACCTGGTTGCGCGCGTCGAGCTTGCCGTCGGCGTCGATCTTGTAGGCCACGTCCATCGTCAGCTTGCCGCGCTCGATCGCGTAGCCGACGTACTTGCCCGCGTAGGGCGAGAGCGGCGCCAGCTCCAGGTCGCTCGCCTTGGCGCGGATGTCGAGCGCGAGCGGCTTGACGGTCGGGTTCACCTGGCCGCCGATCTCCAGCAGCGCGGTGCCGGCCGCGCGGCCGCGCAGCGCGACGGTCGCCATCTCGCGGCTGCCGGAGCTGAACGCGCCCAGCGTGCCGTTCAGCTCGGTCAGCGCGGCGCTGTAGTTGGGGCGCACGAAGCGGTCGGTGAAATCGACGCGGCCGTTGGTCAGCGTCGTGCCGCCGAGGCGGATGTCGACCGGCAGCTCGCCGTCCGGCCGCTCGGCCTGCGTCGCGCCCGGTGGCGCCGACGCGGCCACGGCGGACGCGGGCGGTGCCACGGGCGCCACGCCGCCCAAGGGCACGGGCTCGGGGGCGTCGCCGGTCGCGACGTCCTGCAGGTTGAACCGGCCCTGCTCGGTGATCACCAGGCGCGAATAGAAATCGCTGAGCGCCGCCTCGCCGATCTCGATCTGCGGCCGCCCGCCCGGCTTCAGCGCGACCCTCACGCCCTTCAGCGCGAACGACTGCCAGCTCAGCAGTTCCTCGCCGCCCTCGACGCTGGCGGCAGCGCCTTTCTCGGGCAAGGTGGAGATCAGCACGTCGCCGAGCAGCACATCGCCGGCCGCGTTCACGTCGAGCCCGGCGGCGAGCTGCCGCACGTCGAACCGACCGGTGTAGCCGAGCTCGGCGCGCTGCAGCGTGAGTTGCGCCAGATCCGCGAAGTACGGCCTGAACAGCTGTGCCGGCAGGCGCTCGAGCCGCAGGTTGCCGTTCGCCAGCAGCGGCTGCAGGCCGACGCGTCCCTTGTAGTCGAACGTGCCGTTGGCCCGCTGGCGATCGCGCGTGACGCCGCCGACCCGGCCACTCAGCTGCACGGCCGCGGGCGGCACCGCGCGCTCGCCCTGCCACTCGAAGTTCTGCACCGCCGCGCGCAGGCCGCCGACCTCCGCGCGCACCGGCTCGGCCGCGCCGCGGCGCACCACCTCGTCGGCGAAGCGCAGCTGCCCGCCGTCGAGCACGAAGTCCTTCATGCGGACGCGCCAGGGCGCGGTCGTCGCCACGGGTCGGGCGGCCGCGGCAGCGGGCCGGGCGCCCTCGGGCTCGCTCACCGCCCAGCGCTCCACGTTCAGGCGCCCGTCCTTGTCGCGCGTCACGGCGATGACCGGCTGCAACACCTTGACGCTGCCGAGCACCACGGTGCGGGCCAGCAGGTCGACCTGCACGCCGCCGAGCGCGAGCTGCTTCAGCGCGAGGGCGTCGGGGCTGTTGCGGGCCGGGCGCGCCTCGCGCACCTTGAGGTCGTCGAGCGCAAGGCGGTCGACGCTCACCTGCAGGCGCGGCGCATCGGCCGCGCCCGACCATTCGAGCCGGGCCTGCGTGGCGAGCTGGCCCGAGACGCTGGGCACCAGCGCCTGCGCCAGGTAGGGCGCGAACGTGCCGAGCGAGAGGCGCGAGATCGACAGGTCGAGCGTCGCCTCGCGGTCGGTGACCGGGCCCTCGGCCGTGAACTCGGCGACCGTGGGCGTGGCGCTGGCGGCGGCCGCCGGCGCGCGCGCGGTGGTGGCCGGCGTGCTGCGCAGCGCGCCCTTGAGCGACACGTTCACCGGCTTGTCCAGCGGCCAGCGCAACTGCTTCGCGGAGAGTGCCAGCCCGTCGAGTTGCAGGCCGGCCGCCGGTTGCACGGCGGCATCGGTCCAGAGGATGCGCGCATCGGCGAGCTCGAGCGCTTCGAGGCCGGCCTGCCACGCGGCGGGCGCTTCGGCGCGCCGCGCCGTGGTCGATGCCGCCGAGGCCGGCGAGGCGGCCACCGCGACTGCCGGTGCAGACGCCGCCGCGCCGGCCGGTGCCGCCAGGCGCAGCAGGTTGATGCGGCCGGCCGCGTCGCGCGTGGCGTGGACCTGCAGGCCGTCGATCTTCAGGCTCTCGAGCCCGACCTTCCGCGCCAGCGGCTGCACGTCACGCAGCCGCAGGTTCAGTTGCTGCCACGCCGCGAGCGGCGCGCCGCCGGTGTCGGTGAACGCCAGGTCGCGCGCGCCGACCGTGCCCTTCAGCGTGAGGCGGGGCGCGGCACCGGGCGGCACCGCGAAATCGAGCGCCATGTCGGCCGACACCCGCCCCTGCGTGACGCGCACCGGCAGCGACGCCGGCAGATAGGGCAGGTACGGCGCGAGATCCAGATCGGTCATCGCGAGCTTGAGGTCGCCGGTCTTGGTCTGCGCGAACGGCGTCGCCTGCGCGCCGCTGTCGAACGGCGTGCCGTTGAGCTTGAACGCGAGCCGTGGCTCGACCTTGATCTCGACCTGCGCCGGCAGGTTCGACAGGAACGGCAGCGTCAGCTGCAGCGCATCGACGGTGTGGACGCGCTGCACCGGCCGGTCGTCGAAGCGCAATTGCGCGTCGCGCACCTGCAGGTTGTAGAGCGCGAAGCGGGCGGGCTCGGCGTCGGGCTTCGCGTCCGCCTTGGGCGTGAAACGTGCGATGAGATCGTCGACGTCGTAGTGCCCGTCGGACGTGCGCGCGACGCGCAGACGCACGCCGTCGACATCGAGCGCCTCGATCACCGGCGCGAGCCGGAACAGCGACGACGCCGACACGTTCGCGCGCACGTTCCCGATCCGGAGCAATGGCTCGGCGCCCGCCGCCGGGCCGCCGACGGCCAGATCGGCGAGCGCGAGTTCGAGCTTGAACGGCTGGAAGCGGACGTCCCCCACCGTCACCGGCCGGCCGAGCGCCTCGCTCGCGCGCAACGGCAGCTGCCACTTCAGCAGCGGCGGCACCGCCAGCCACACGCCCACCGCCAGCAGCAGCGCTCCCACGACCCACGCCAAGCGCCTCACCCAGACCACCACCATCCACCTCCTGCGTCACCGGCCGCGGGCCGAGGGCGCCATCGTGTCACAGCCCGCCCGCCCTGGACGCGCTGCCGACCCCGCTAGCGCATCGCCGGCGCGGCGAACGTGACCGAATGAGTGTGTCGCGCTCGCGCGTGCGTCGGCAAGCCCGACATCGCAACCAGCGGTGTGCGGCCCGTTGCACGTAAGCCCTGCTGCACAATCCCGGGCCGCCGCACGCCCCGACCGCCGCCCCGCCGTGAACAGCCTCTTCGCCCTGCTCGACCTCAACGCCTGGAAGCCGGTCGTCACCGCGCTGCTGCTGCCGCCGGTGCCGTTCCTGCTGCTGATGCTGATCGGTGCGCGGCTGATCCTGGCGCGGCGCGGCCTGGGATGGTCGGTGGTGCTGGGCGGCGCGGCGCTGACCTGGTCGAGCGGCTGCGTCGGCGTGGCGCAGTGGTTGTCGCCGGTGCTGCTGCAGCCGCCCTCGGCGTTGAGCGCGCCGCGGGTGCAGGCGCTGCGCGCGAGCGCGAACCCGGCGACCGCCATCGTCGTGCTCGGCGGGGGGCTCGAGCCGCTCGCACCCGAGTACGGCACCGCCAACCTGTCCCACTACTCGCTCGAACGCCTGCGCTACGGCGTCTGGCTCGGCCGGCAGACGGGCCTGCCGGTCGCGTTCAGCGGCGGCGTAGGCTGGGCCCAGCCCGATGCGATGCCGGAGGCGCGCATTGCCGCAGCCATCGCCGCCGGGGAGTTCGCCCGCCCGCTCAAGTGGGTCGAGGACCAGTCGCGCGACACCCGCGAGAACGCGGGCCGCACCGTCGCGCTGCTGCGCCCGGCCGGCATCCGCCACATCGTGCTGGTGACGCACGGCTGGCATATGCCGCGCGCGCTGCGCGCCTTCCGCGCCGCGGCCGGGCCGGAGATCCGCATCGAGCCCGCGCCGATGGGCCTGGCGCGCGGCACCGAACTGCCCGTGCTGAACTGGCTGCCCTCGACGAAGGGGCTGACCGACGTGCGCCACGTGCTGCGCGAATGGCTCGGCCGCGTGGCCGGCGCCTGACACGCCTTCGCCGAGAGTTGCGCGATCCGCGCCATCGGCGCGATGTGCGCGATCAGCCGGCGCGGCTCGGGCCGCTGCCCAGGCGCAGGCTGTCCGACGGCCGGCGCAGCGCCGCATCGAACGGGTTGATCTGCGCCGACAGCGCCCGCGCTTCGCGCTGCAGCAGCTCGATCACGACCGGCAGCCGCTCCTCGTTCAAGCGGTTGGTCAACGTGCCGACGCTCAGCGCGGCCACCACCCGGTCGTTGCAGTCGAACACCGGCACCGCCGCGCCGGCCATGCCCTCGATCAGCCCGGAGTTGATGTTCGAGTAGCCCTGCGCGCGCACCTTCGCGCTCTCGGTGCGCAGGAACACCTCGTCGAGCGCGCCCATGTGGCGGATGCGCGGCACGTTGTAGCGCATCACCTCGTCCTGCTCGGCCGGCGGCAAGTGCGCCAGGATGGTCAGCGCGCCCTGGCCGACGCCGAGCGGCACGCGCCCGCCGATGTCGCCGGTGAAGGAGCGGATCGGGAACGGGCCTTCCCAGCGGTCGAGACAGACGGCGTCGAAGCCGCTGCGCACCAGCAGGAACACGCTGTCGCCCAGCGCCGCACCGAGGCGCAGCAGCGCCGGCCGGCACAACGCGCGCAGCCCGCCGACATCGCCGGCGCGCGCTGCCAGCGCGAAGAAGTCGATCGCCAGCCGGTAGCGCTTGCCGGGCACGCCCTGTTCGACCAGGCCTTCGTCGATCAGCTGCTGCAGCAGGCGGTGGGTGGTGGCCTGGGTCTGCTCCAGTTGCGCGCACAGCTCGGTGACACGCATGCCGGATTCGGCATTCGCCGCCAGCGCGCGCAGGATGCCGACGGCGCGGTGGAGGCTGGACACGGCCTTGTCCTCAATCGAGACGTTTCGTTTATCGGTTTTCATGCGGTTCATCGTAATCATTTTTTCCGACCAACGGAACAGGCACGCTTCTTGTTCTGCGTATCGGGTTTTCCTCGATAACGCACCGATTGGGCGCGTACGACACTGAACCGCCCCCGGGAGCCCGCCATGTCGTTTCTCATCCTCGAAGGCGTCTCGAAGTTCTACGGTGACTTCGGCGCGCTGATCGACATGAACCTGAGCGTCGAACGCGGCGAGTTCATCTCGCTGCTCGGCCCCTCGGGCTGCGGCAAGACGACCACGCTGCAGGCGATTGCCGGCTTGATCCCGGTCACGCGCGGCCGCATGCAGCTCGACGGGCGCGACATCACCAACCTGCCGGTCAACCAGCGCGGCCTCGGCATCGTGTTCCAGAGCTACGCCCTCTTCCCCCACATGACGGTCGCCGAGAACGTCAGCTTCGGCCTGGAGATGCGCAAGACGCCGAAGCACGAGCGCGACGCGCGAATCGCCGAGATGCTGAAGCTCGTGCACCTGGACGGCCACGCCGGCCGCTACCCGCGCGAGCTCTCGGGCGGGCAGCGGCAGCGAGTCGCGATCGCCCGCGCGCTGGTGATCGCGCCGCCGGTGTTGCTGCTCGACGAGCCGTTGTCCAACCTCGACGCCAAGCTGCGCGAGGAGATGCAGTTCGAGTTGCGCCGCATCCAGCGCAAGGTGGGCACGACGACGATCATGGTCACGCACGACCAGGCCGAGGCGCTGTCGATCAGCGACCGCGTCGTCGTGATGGAAGCCGGCCGGGCGACGCAGATCGACGCGCCCTACCGCCTCTACGAGCACCCGAAGACCGAGTTCATTTCCGGCTTCGTCGGCAAGACCAACCTGCTGCCCGGCACCGTGGCGCGCGGGGCGAGCGGCACCGAGGTGGTGCTGGCACAGGGGCAGCGGGTCGAGGTCGACGGCGGCGAGTTCGCGAGCGGCGCCGCCGTGACGGTCTGCCTGCGGCCCGAGAAACTGTTCTTCACGGCCGAGGCCGACGGCACGGTCGAGGCGCGGATCGAGGAGCGCTTTTTCCTCGGCAGCCAGTGGCTCTACCGCGTCAGCACCGGGCTCGGCGAGCTGGAGGTGAGCTGCGCGAACGACGGCAGCGCGCCGCTGCCCGAGCACGCGATCGTGCATCTCGCCTGGGCGCGGGATGTGGCGCGGCTCGTGGCGCCGAGCGCCGTGAAGGCGGCGGCATGAAATCGCGCTGGACGCCGTATCTGCTGAGCTTGCCGTCGCTGGCGCTGTTCAGCCTGATGGTGCTGCTGCCGCTGGTCCTGACGGCGCTGCTGTCGTTCCAGGTCTACGACGCCGAACGCGGCGCGATCGGCGGCTTCACGCTCGCCGCCTACGCGCACGTGCTCGGCGATTCGTACTACTACGAGATCTTCTTCCGCACCGGCTGGATCGCGGCGCTGACGACGCTGATCTGCGTGCTCGTCGGCGCGCCGGAGGCCTACATCCTGAGCCGCATGGCGAGCCCGTGGCGCTCGATCTTCCTGCTCGTGATCCTGGCGCCGCTGCTGGTCTCGGTGGTGGTGCGCGCCTTCGGCTGGAGCCTGCTGCTGGGGCCGAACGGCATCGTCAACCAGGTCTTCGAGTGGCTCGGCATCGGCCGCGTGCGGATGCTCTACACGCCGACCGCGGTGGTCGTGGCGCTGGTCCACGTGATGCTGCCGTTCATGGTGATCCCCGTCTGGACCTCGCTGCAGAAGCTCGACCCGATGGTCGAGAACGCAGCGCTGTCGCTGAACGCGTCGCAGTTCACGGTGATGCGCCGGATCGTGCTGCCGCAGATCACCCCGGGCGTGCTGTCGGGCAGCCTGATCGTGTTCGGGTTGAGCGCGAGTGCGCTGGCGATCCCCGGGCTGCTCGGCGGGCGCCGGCTGAAGATGGTCGCGACGGTCATCTACGACGAGTACCTGCACGAGCTGAACTGGCCGCTCGGCGCCGCGGTGGCGCTGGCGCTGCTGCTGATCAACCTCGCGGTCATGCTCAGCTACAACGCGGTCCTCGAGGGCGCCTACAAGAAAAGAATGGGCTGAGCGATGAACAAGACCGGCCCGATCGCCCTGCTCTTCCACACCGTCGTCACGGTGTTCATGCTCGCGCCGCTGGTGATCGTCTGCCTGGTCGCGTTCACGCCGGAGAACACGCTGTCGATCCCGTGGGGGCTCTCCGCGAGCGACTACTCGCTGCGCTGGTTCCGCGCCGCGTTCGAGCACTCCGATCTGATGCAGTCGTTCTGGAACAGCCTGGGCGTCGCGACCGCGGCGGCCACGGTCGCGGTGCTGTTCGCCGTGCCGGCCGGCATCGCGATCGCGCGACACGACTTTCCGGGGCGCAACGCGCTGAACGGCTTGCTGCTGTCGCCGCTGATCGTGCCGCACCTGGTGCTGGGCGTCGCGATGCTGCGGCTGTTCGCGCTGTTTGGCGCACGCGGCTCGGCGCTGTGGCTGACGCTCGCGCACGTGGTGATCGTCACGCCGTATGCGCTGCGGCTGGTGGTCGCGGCGCTGGCCGGGCTGGACCGCAGCGCCGAACAGGCAGCGTTGTCGCTCGGCGCGAGCCACCTCACGGTGTTCCGCCGAATCACGCTGCCGCTGATGCTGCCCGGCATCACCGGCGGCTGGATGCTCGCGTTCATCAACAGCTTCGACGAAGTGACGATGTCGATCTTCATCACCTCGCCGCAGACGGTGACGCTGCCGGTGCGCATGTACATGATCGCGACCGAATCGATCGATCCGATGATGGCCGCGGTCTCGGCGCTGATGGTCGGATTGACGGCGCTGGTGATGATCGTGCTGGACCGCTTGTACGGGCTGGACCGCATCCTGGTGGGGCAGCATTGAGCGCCCTGCTGCAGCGGCTGCCACTGGCGGAGCGCGTCGAGGTCGAGTTCGTGCTCGACGGTCGCGCTTGCGTCGCGTATCGGGGCGACACCGTGTTGACCGCCGTGCTGACCTTGGGTGCTCGGTTGCGTGAGTCGGAGGCGAGTGGTGCGCCGCGCGCGGGGTTCTGCCTGATGGGGGCTTGCCAGGATTGCTGGGTGCTGACCGAAGACGGTCAACGTTTGCGGGCCTGCACGACCTTGATCGATGACGGGATGCGGTTGGTGTCGGGGGTTCGGCGGTGACTTGCTGTGGTTGGCGCGGCGCAGGCGTGTCCGGTCAGGCGGCGGCGTGCGACGGAGGCGGTCGGCGCTTCGCACCGACTGCCCTGCGATGCTCGGGCTCGTGGCTGCGTCGCCCAACTCGCTGCGTTCGCTGCGCTCACTTCGCTCAGACATGCGGCGCCGGGTCAGATGACGAGCGCGCCGCGCGCGCAGCCACGAGCCCTGCGCTTCTCGGCGCCTCCCACGCACGCCGCCGCCTGACCGGACACGCCTGCGCTTCGACCGTTCTGGCGTTTCGAAAATGACGAATCGTTTTGTCATCGTCGGCGCGGGCCCGGCGGGCATGCGCGCCGCCGAGCGGCTGGTGGCGGCTGGGCATCGCCCGATCGTGATCGACGAGGCGCAGCGGTTCGGCGGACAGATCTACCGGCAGCCGCCGGCCGAGTTCCAGCGCGCGCGCTCCGACCTGTACGGGTTCGAGGCCGACAAGGCGAGCGCGGTGCTGGATGGTTTCGGGGCGCTGCTGCCGCGGATCGACTACCGGCCGAACACGCTCGTCTGGCAGTTGGAGCCCGGGGTGCTGCAGACGCTGCACGCCGGTCGCAGCGCGGCCGTGCCGTTCGACGCGCTGATCCTCGCCACCGGCGCGACGGACCGCGTGCTGCCGTTTCCGGGCTGGACGCTGCCGGGCGTGGTCACGCTCGGCGCGGCGCAGGTCGCGCTGAAGTTCCAGGGCTCCCTGATCGGCCCGCGCGTGGTGTTCGCCGGCACCGGGCCGCTGCTCTACCTCGTCGCATGGCAGTACGCGAGCCACGGCGGGCAGGTGGCGGCGGTGCTCGACACGGCGCCCTTCACCGCCAAGCTGCGGGCGCTGCCGAAGATGCTGGCGCGCTCGTCGGTGACGGCCAAGGGCGCGTACTTCATCGCGCGGCTGCGGCTGGCGGGCGTGCCCGTGCACGGCGGCGTCACGCTGCTGCGAGCGGAGGGCGACAAGCGCGTGACGGCGCTGCGTTGGCGGCGCGGCGGTGCCGAGCACTTGACGCCGTGCGACGCGATCGGCGTCGGGCACGGGCTGCGTTCCGAGACGCAACTCGCCGACCTGGCCGGCTGCACGTTCGCGTTCGACGCGCTCGACCAGGCCTGGCTGCCGACCCGCGACGCGGCCGGCCGCAGCAGCGTGCGCGGCGTCTATCTCGCCGGCGATGGCGCGGCGGTGCTCGGCGCGGATGCGGCCGAGCTGTCGGGCGCGCAGGCCGCACTGGCGGCGCTGGAAGACATGGACACGCAGCCGGCGGCTGGCGATTCCGCCGCTCTGGACCAGGTGCGCGCGGCGCACCTCACCTTCCGCGAGGGCATGGAGACCGCCTTCGCGCTGCCCCCGCGCTGGGCGGCCGACGCGCCCGACGACCTGATCGTCTGCCGCTGCGAGGAGATCACCGCCGGCGAGCTGCGCGCCTGCGTGCGCGAGACCGGCACGCGCGAGATCAACCGGCTCAAGGCGCTGACCCGCATCGGCATGGGCCGCTGCCAGGGCCGCATGTGCGCGCCGGCCGCGTCGCGGCTGCTGGCCGATGCGGCGGGTTGCGCGCTGGCGGACGTGGGCCGGCTGCGCAGCCAGGCGCCCGTCAAGCCGCTGCCCATCCACCTGCTGCGCGATGCGGTGGCCGCCGACGTCGTTCCCGTGGAGGAACGCGATGACTGACGCTCTTCCCCCTCTCCCCCCGGGAGAGGGCTGGGGTGAGGGTCGCGGCGCCGCGCTGGCCTCGTCGCGTGCGCCCGCCCCTCACCCCGGCCCTCTCCCCGGAGGGGCGAGGGAGAAGATCAGGTGCGACGTCGCGATCATCGGCGGCGGCATCGTCGGCAGCTCGGCGGCGCTGTTCCTGCGCCGGCTCGGGCTGTCGGTCGTGCTGCTGGAACGCGGCCTGTGCGGCGCGGCGGCGAGCGGCGTCAACTATGGCGGCGTGCGGGTGCAGGGGCGGCCGGTCTCGCAGCTGCCGCTGGCGCTGCGCGCGCGGCGCATCTGGGAGAACCTGCGCCAGCACATCGGCATCGACGGCGAATACGTGCGCTCCGGCCACCTGAAACTCGCCCGCTCGCCGGCCGACCTGGCCGCGCTCGAAGCCTATGCCGCGACGGTGCGCGAGCACGGCCTCGCGCTCGAACTGAGCAGCGGCGCATCGTTCCGCCGCGCCAACCCGTGGGTCGGCGACCAGGCGGTCGGCGGCTCGATCTGCGCCGATGACGGGCACGCCAACCCGCGCCTCGTCTCGCCGGCCTTCGCGCGCGCCGCACAGGCGGCCGGCGCGCGGGTGATCGAGCACTGCGCGGTCACCGAGATCGCGCACACCGGCAGCGGCTTCGTCGTCGGTGACGGGCGCACGGTCGAGGTCCGATCCACCACGCTGCTGAATTGCGCCGGCGCGTGGTCGCTGGCGGTCGCCGAGCGCTTCGGCGACACCGCGCCGCTGACCGCCATCCACCCCGGCATGTGCGTGACCGAGCCGGTGCCGCGCTTTATCGACGTCAACGTCGGCGTCGAGGGCGGTGGCATCTACGGCCGCCAGACGGCGCGCGGCAACTGCGTGATGGGCGGCAGCCGCGGCGCGGCCAGCGGTGGGCTGTACGCGGTGCCCACCGCGAAGGCGATCGGCGAGTTGTGCCAGCGCATGGGCGATCTGTTCCCCGCGCTCGCGCATGCGCACGTGATCCGCTTCTGGAGCGGTGTCGAGGGCTCGCTGCCGGATCACCAGCCCGTCATCTCGCCGAGCTTGCGCGTGCCGAACCTGGTCCACGCGTTCGGCTTCTGCGGCGCCGGCTTCCAGACCGGGCCCGCCGTCGGCGAAGTGCTCGCCGAACTCGTCCACCGCGGCGAGCCGCCGATCGCCCTCGACGCGTTCTCGCTCGCCCGCTTTTCATCACCCGCTTTCACCACGACACCGCAAGGAGCGCTGACATGACCCTCACCCTCAAACCCCTCGCCGCTGCGCTGCTGCTCGCCGCCACCGGCGTCGCGACGACCACGCACGCGCAGGACAACAAGACGATCTACATCGGCATGAACGGCGGCGACATGGAGCGCTCGTACACCAAGTACGTGTTCCCCGCCTTCGAGAAGATCCACGGCGTCAAGGTCGTCGTCGTGCCGGGCACCTCGAGCGACATCCTCGCCAAGGTGCAGGCCAGCAGGGAGCGGCCGCCCGTCAACGTGATGTTCCTCGACGACGGCGTGATGGTGCGCGCCGTCAAGATGGGTCTGTGCAGCAAGCTCGACGACTCGCCGGTGCTGAAGGACCTGTACCCGGCCGCGCGCATGGCCGGCGGCATGTCGGCCGGCGTCAACGTCGGCATGACCGGCATCGCCTACAACAAGAAGATGTTCGACGAGAAGAAGTGGGCCGCGCCGACCTCGTGGATGGACCTGGCCGACCCGAAGTTCAAGGGCAAGGTGGTGTTCCAGTCGATGCCGGCCAGCACCTTCGGGCTGCACGGCTTCCTGATGTTCAACCGCATCCAGGGCGGCAAGGACAACAACGTCGACCCCGGCTTCGCCAAGTGGGGCTCGACGATCGGCCCGAACGTGCTGGAGTACATCCCGAGTTCGGCCAAGCTCTCCGAGATGGTGCAGACCGGCGAGGCCGCGATCTTCCCGTACACGCCGACGGCCGTCGCGACGCAGAAAGGCCGCGGCGTGCCGATGGAGTACGCCCAGCCCAAGGAAGGCTCGGTGCTGCTGATGGTGGCCGAGTGCGTGGTCGCGAACAACAGCAACCCCGTGATGGCGCAGAAGCTCGCCGAGTTCCTGCTGACCCCGCAGGCCCAGGCCGCGGCACTGGAGTTCGGCAACCAGATCCCGTCGAACCAGAAGACCACGACCGCGAACGTGAACGCCAACGCCACGGTCGAGCGCTTCAAGGGCTACATGAAGACCGTGATCACGCTCGACTGGGACGCGATCAACGCCTCGCGGCCGGAGTGGAACGCGCGGTGGAACAAGACGGTGGAGCGGTAAGTCCCGTCAGGCAGCAACGCGTCGCAGCGTTCGGGGCTGAATGTGATTCAGCTCGCGAAGGATCGCGGGAACAAGCGCTTCGAGGTGCTGGAGGCGGTTGCTCCTGGCTTCCACCACCAGCACCGCGATAGGCAGCGCAGCCAGGTTCTGCTGGTATTCGAGATTTCCGTCCATGGTCAGGAACGCATCGAAACTCGTTCCGGCCAGCGCGAGCAACTTACCGTTCTTGATACCGGACCAGCCGTTGCGCTGCACGGTCGTCACCTCGTGGCCGAGCAGCAGCGGACCGAGACGGCGCGGCAGATCCTCGTCAAGCAGGATGCGCATCGGCTGTCAGCGCGGCTCGGGCCTGCTCCAGGACGCCCACTGCCAGTCGCCGGCTGACCGACGGGAAATCTTCGAGGAACACCTCGAGCGAGTCGCCGGCTTCGAGGTGATCGAAGAGCGTCTTGATGGGCACCCTCGTCCCGGAGAACACCGGGGTTCCACTGTGAATCTCTGGGTCGACGGTGATGAGGCTCGAGTCCATGTGCACGTCCGCTGGGCGATCTATCGGCCAGTGTATCGCCCGGAGCCTGTGGCGGGATGAGACGGCGCCCTCAAGTCTCCGCTGCGAACGCCGAAACAGACCGTCAACAACCGTCAACTCCCCTGCCTCGCCCTCGATGAACCTCGCCGACCTGAAGATTCGCACCCGCCTGATCATGGGCTTTTCGGCCCTGGCTGCCCTGATGGCGCTGCTGGGCGCCGCGTCCATCCACTACCTCGGCACGATCCACACCGAGTTCGGCCAGGTGATGGAAGACCGCTACCCGAAGCTGCGCGTCGCCGGCGAGATCAAGGCCGTCAACAACGACGTGTCGCAGGCGCTGCGCAACCTGTTCGTCGTCTCCGACCCGGACGACATCAAGGCCCAGTACGACGTCATCGACGGCAGCTCCAAGCGCACCAACGCGAACCTCGAGAAGCTGACCAAGTCGATCACCAGCGATGCCGGCAAGCAGGCCCTGGCACGCCTGAACACGGCGCGCGCCGAGTACCGCAAGCCGCGCGACAAGGTGATCGAGCTGCTGAAGGCCGGCCGCACCGAGGAGGCCAAGACCGCGCTGCTGCTCGAACTGCGCCCGAAGCAGGTCGCCTACATGGACCGGCTCGAAGACCTGATCAAGCTGCAGGACACGCTGATGGTCGAGTCCGCCGGCGAGGTCGACCAGGTCGTGCGCCAGGCGCGCACGACGATCGCCGTGCTGCTCGGCAGCGCCGCCGTGATGGCGCTGCTGATGGCGGTGTGGATCATCCGCTCGGTGACGCGGCCGCTCGAGGAGGCCGTCACGGTCGCCCGCGGCGTGGCCGGCGGTGACCTGTCGATGAACTTCCGGGCCGACGGCCGCAACGAGACCGGCCTGCTGCTCGCCGCGCTGCACGAGATGAAGACGCGCCTGGCGCACATCGTCGGCGACGTGCGCGGCAATGCCGAAGGCGTGGCGACCGCATCGGCGCAGATCTCGCAAGGCAACAACGACCTGTCCGGCCGCACCGAGCAGCAGGCCTCGGCGCTGCAGCAGACGGCCGCGTCGATGGAGCAGCTCGGCGCCACCGTGCGCCAGAACGCCGACAACGCCAGCCAGGCCAACCAGCTGGCGCGCGGCGCCTCGACCGTGGCGATCCAGGGCGGCGAGGTCGTCGGCCAGGTGGTCGAGACCATGAAGGGCATCAACGACAGCTCGAAGAAGGTCGCCGACATCATCGGCGTGATCGACGGGATCGCGTTCCAGACCAACATCCTGGCGCTGAACGCCGCGGTCGAGGCGGCGCGCGCCGGCGAACAAGGCCGCGGCTTCGCGGTCGTGGCCTCCGAGGTGCGCAGCCTCGCGCAGCGCAGCGCCGATGCGGCCAAGGAAATCAAGGCGCTGATCTCGGCGAGCGTCGAACGCGTCGAGCAGGGCACGGCGCTGGTCGACCGGGCCGGCGAGACGATGACCGAGGTCGTGGCCTCGATCAAGCGCGTCACCGACATCATGGCCGAGATCAGCGCGGCCAGCACCGAGCAGAGCGGCGGCGTGGCGCAGATCGGCCAGGCCGTCTCGCAGATGGACCAGGCGACGCAGCAGAACGCCGCGCTGGTCGAGGAAAGCGCCGCAGCGGCCGAGAGCCTGCGCACTCAGGCGCAGCGGCTGGTCGACACCGTCGCGGTGTTCAAGCTCGCGCCGGGCGGCGCGCCGGCCTGAGCGAAGACCGGCGGCGCGCTCAGCGCCGCAATGAGTCGGGGTCGCGCGCGAGCTGCCGGTACAGCAGCGCGGTGACCACGCCGAAGCCCAGCTGCGCCGCCAGCGCGGGCAGGCCGCGCAGCTCGCCGATCCACGGGAACAACACCACCATCGCGTGGAAGTCGATCACGTAGAGCGCGCCGCCGAAGATCAGCCCGACCCACAGCGCGTTCGACCACTCCTGCTGCAGGAAGGCGCGCGTCTCGACCCACGCCAGCAACAGGCCGAACACCAGGCCGAGCCCGAAGTGGACCAGCAGCGCGGCGCCGGCGACGAGTGGATCGAATGCGGCCGGCACGCCGGGCGCCGCCACCTCGGCGCCGAGCACGAGGGCGGCGACCAGCTGCACCGTCCGCCACGGCCCGGCCGGGTCGGTGGCGCTGGTCCAGGCCAGTTCGGCCGCCATCAGCATCGTCGCGCCTGCGAAACCGGCGAACGCACCGGCGCGCCAGTCGGGTGCGGGACGGGCGGGCGAGGCCAGCGGCAGCGGGTGGTTCATGCGGTGGGCGGACGCGCAGGCCGCGTCCTGATGCAGATATACACCCGGCGCAGTTTCGCTTCAAGCGCCGGGCGGACAGACGGTGCGCCCGCCCCGCCGTCGCATCGATTTCTTGTACACCGTACAATGATTTCCTTCGCCGCCGCAGGAACCGCCATGCCCGACTCCGCCGCCATCGACCGCGCCCTCGCCGCGCACATCGAGCGCTACCAGGCCCGCCACCCCGCGAGCCGGGCGCAGTTCGACACCGCGCAGCGCACGCTCGCCGGCGGCAACACCCGCAGCGTGCTGTTCTATGCGCCCTTCCCGCTGGCGATCGCGCGCGGCCAGGACTGCAGGCTCTGGGACGCCGACGGCCACGAATACGTCGACCTGCTCGGCGAGTTCACCGCCGGGCTGTACGGCCACTCGAACCCGGTGATCCGCGCCGCGATCGACGCGGCACTCGACGACGGCATCAACCTGTCCGGCCACAACCTGCTCGAGGCGCGGCTGGCCGAGCTGGTGTGCGCGCGCTTCGCGTCGATCGAGCGGGTGCGCTTCACCAACTCCGGCACCGAGGCCAACCTGATGGCGCTGGCGGCAGCGATCGCCTTCACCGGCCGCCGCAAGGTGCTGGTGTTCCGCGGCGGCTACCACGGCGGCGTGCTGACCTTCGCGCACGGCCACGCGCCGGTCAACGTGCCTCACGACTGGCTGATCGGCACCTACAACGACGCGGCCGGCGCGGCGCAGCTGTTCGACGCGCACGGCCCGGAGATCGCCGCCGTGCTCGTCGAGCCGATGCAGGGCGCGGGCGGCTGCATTCCCGGCGATCCGGCGTTCCTGCAGCTGCTGCGCGAGCGCGCCCGCGCGGCCGGCGCGCTGCTGGTGTTCGACGAGGTGATGACCTCGCGGCTCGCGCCCGGCGGGCGCCAGGCCCAGCTCGGCATCGCCCCCGACCTGACGACGCTCGGCAAGTACATCGGCGGCGGCATGTCGTTCGGCGCGTTCGGCGGGCGCGCCGACGTGATGGCGCAGTTCGATCCGCGCCGGCCGGATGCGCTGGCCCATGCCGGCACCTTCAACAACAACGTGCTGACGATGGCGGCGGGCGCCGCCGGCCTCGGCCGCCTCTACACCGCCGAGGCCGCGCTGGCGCTGAACGCGCGCGGCGACGCGCTGCGCGAGCGGCTGAACGCCGTCTGCCGCGAGCGCCAGCTCGACATGCAGTGCACCGGCCTCGGCTCGCTGATGAACCTGCACCCGGGCCGCACGCCGCCGCGCCACGCGGGCGACCTGCAGCAGGCCGACCCGCGCGTGCGCGACCTGCTCTTCTTCCACCTGATCGAGCACGGCTTCTACCTCGCGCGGCGCGGCCTGATCGCGCTGTCGCTGCCGCTGTCCGACGCGCAGCTCGACGGCTTCGTCGACGCCTTCGCCGGCTTCGCGGACAGCCACCGCGCGCTGCTGTCGTGAGCGGCGAGGCGCTCGACCGCGAGCGCATCCTCGCCGCCGCGCTGGCGCTGATCGATCGCGACGGTGTGGCGGCCTTCAACCTGCGCGGCCTCGCGCAGCAGCTGGGCGTCTACCCGACCGCCATCTACTGGCACGTGCCGAACCGGGACGCGCTGATCGCCGGCGCCGTCGAGCTGGCGCTGCGCGGCGTCGGCAAGCGCCTGCCGGGCGGGCCGTGGCCCCAGCGGCTGCGCGCGCTGCTGCGCCGGTTCCGCACCGCGCTGCGGCGCCACCCGCGCCTGGCCCCGGTGGTCGGCAGCCAGCTGCTGAGCAACGGCGCGCTGGACCTGCCGCTGCTCGACCACATTGTCGCCGCGCTCGAGGAGGCCGGCTTCGACGGCCCGGCGCTGGTCGATGCGTTCAACATCGTCGTCGCGGCGATGTGCGGCTTCGTCACGCTCGAACTCGCCGCCGCGCCGGCCGAGGGCGGCGAGGCGTGGGCAGACGCGCACCGCGCGCGCGTCGACGCGCTCGCGCCGGCCGGCCACCCGGCCCTGGCGCGCCACCTGCCCGCGCTGCGCGGCAATGCGTTCATCCTGCGCTGGCAGGGCGGCAGCGCCCGGCCGCTGCACCGGGCGTTCGAGGCCTGGGTCGACGTGGTGATCGACGGGCTCGCGCTGCGGGCCGCGGCGCAGCCACCGCGCGCCGCGCCCTAGCGCGTTTTCCTCCTACAGGGGCGCGCGCCCTCGGCCGCGGGCGTTCCCGCGACCGGCGCCGCAACATCGCGGCACCGTGCCCACGACCACCGACCCGATCCTGCCGGCGGCCGCGCCGCCACCGCCGCCGAGACCGCGTGCCCGGCGGCGCTGGCGCGTGCTCGCCGTCGCGGTCGCCTTCGTCGCCGTGCTGGTCGCGGTGTTCGACTGGACATGGTTCCGCCCGCTGATCCAGGACTACGTGCACGAACGCTCCGGCCGGAACGTGACCTTCGACCACCTGCGTCTGGGGCTGACGCCGGCGTGGGACCCGCTGGTCGAGTTCCGCGGCCTGCGCGTCGACAACGCACCGTGGGCCGACAAGCGGCCGATGGTCGACGCCGGCTTGCTGCGCTTCGAGTTCGCCTGGCACAGCGTCAGGGGACCGCGCATCACGGTGACGCGCGCGGTGCTGGTCGACGCACGCATCGATCTCGAGCGCAGCGCCGACGAGCTGCGCAACTGGCGGCTCACGCGCCCGCTCGACCGCGGCCCCGGCCGCATCCGCGTGCTCTCGCTCGACGCGACCCGCAGCAGCATCCGCTTCGCCGACCACGGCGCCGCGTTCGAGGTCGACACGCACTTCACGCCGCTGCCGACGGCCGCGACGCTCGCGGCCGTGCCCGCCCTGCCCCTCGTCAAGCGCCTGCGCTTCGAGGGCCGGCGTGGCGACGCGCGCTTCGACGGCGAGGCCGAGGTGAGCGCGATCCAGACCCTGGCCGACACCGGCCAGCCGTTCGCGCTGCGCGGCGAGGTCCGCGCCGCGAACGCGCGCGCGCAACTCGGCGGTAGCGCGACCGACGTGCGCGACCTCGTCGCGCTGGACCTCGATCTGCAGCTCGACATGCCGCGCCCCGACCTGCTGCGCCCGCTGCTGCCGGGCCTGCCCTGGCCGGCGCTGCCGATCAAGGGCAGCGCGCACCTGGCCAAGGCCGGCGATGCGAGCCGCGTCACCGCGCTGCAGGCGCGGATCGGCCGCAGCGACGCACGCGGCGAACTGCAGCTGGACATGCGCGAGGCCGATGGCGGCGTGCCGATGTGGCGCGCCGACCTGCACAGCGCCCGCCTGATGCTCGACGAGATCGAGGCCGCCCTGGCCGCGCTGCCGCCGCGGGCCGCCCGGCCACAGCGGCCGTTCGACGCCGACATCGCCTGGAATGCCGCCCGCGTGACCCGCGCCTCGATGCCCTGGCTGGACAGCCTCGCGCTGCAGGCGCAATGGCGCCGCGGCCGGCTCGCGCTGGCGCCGTTCGAACTGCGCGCGGCCGGCGGGCGAATGACCGGCTCGCTGCAGCTCGACACCACCGCGACGCCGCGCACCGTGGCGCTCGACGCGCGCCTCGCCGGCGTGCGCGCCGAGCGCCTGGCGATCGGCAGCGGCAAGACGCGCGGCGCGCTGCAGGGCGCGCTCGACGCGCATGCGGTGCTGCGGGCGCGCGGCGATTCGGTGGTGGCGCTCACGCGATCGCTGTCGGGCTCGCTCACCGCCGGGCTGCAGGGCGGCAGCGTGTCGCGGCAACTCGACGCGCGGCTCGCGCTCGATGGCGGCGCGCTGCTGCGCAGCTGGTTCGCCGATCCGGCGCGGGTCGCGGTGCAATGCGCGCGCGTCGCCCTCGACATCGAGAACGGCCGCGCCCGCCTGCGGCGCCTCGGCTTCGAGACCGAGCGCGTCGCGGTCACCGGCGGCGGCAGCATCGACCTCGGGCAGCGCGCCTTCGACCTGCTGCTGACGCCGCAGCGCAAGGGCACCGCGCTGCTCGCGCTCGACCGGTCCATCAAGGTTGGCGGCCCCTGGGCCCAACCCGAGATCGCGCTGACCGAGCCGCGCCCCGCCGCCGCCGCGCCGGCCTGCGCGGAGGCGCGCGACTAGCGACCGATCCGGTTGCGCTTCTCGCCCGCGCCCGTGGCAGACGCCGGCGGCGCGCGGCGCGCGACGAACTCGACCGGACCATGCGCCGACGTGCCGCCCTCGGTCTGCAGCGTGAAGCGCAGTTCGTCGCCGACCAGGCGGGCGCGGTAGCGGTGCACGAGCCCGGCGCCGCCCGACATGTCGGCGGTGCGGGTGAAAAAGCGCAGCCCGTCGGCCGCGACACTGCCTTCGAGCACGCCACGCGGCACGCGCAGGAACGAGGCGCTGCCGTGCAGCGAATCGCCCTCGCCGCCGAACGAGAAGCGCTCGACGTAGTCGGCGTTCGGCCAGTCGTAGCGGACCTGCGCCTCCCATTCGCCGTCGATGGCTGGGCGCGACGCGGCTGCGGCGCTCGCCGCGGGCGGCGGCGATCCGGCGCCGCCGCGCGCACTCCGCAGCCAGAGCGCCGCGCCGGCCACCAGCACGACCGCCGCCAGCGCCAGCAGGGCGACGCCGATTCGGCGCGACGCGGGGGGCGTCGCCCCCGGCACCTCGTCGCGCAGCGCTGCGACCAGCCGCTCCAGATCGGCGCCGAAGCGCGCGTTGCCGAGTTCGAGCGCGTTGCGTTCGGCCAGCGCCTGCAGGTCGGGCGGCAGTTGCGCGTGGGTGGGCATGGGCGTGCCGTCGATCAGCAGCGGGATCACCCGCCCGCCGCCGGCCAGCGCCGCCGCCACCTCCAGCCGGACGAAGTCGTGCAAGTCGTCGATGCGCGCGGCCTGTCCGGGGCGCTCGCCGCGCCAGCGCGGGCCGATCAGCACCAGCGTCACGGCCGCGCCGTCGACGGCGCGGCGCAGCACGTCGGCGAACGGGTGGCCGGCGACGATGTCCTCCACGTCCATGAACACGCGATCGGCGCCGAAGCGCGCGGCGAGCGCATCGCACAGGGCGCGCGCGTAGCCGGCGGTGTCGTCGCGGCGGTAGCTGATGAAGATCGGGGTGCTGGCCATCGAGCGCGATTGGAGCGCGCGCGCCGACCTCGCTCCATCCCCAGAAACCGCGCGTGGCAACATCGAACGACGAGCGACGAAAGGAACGGGCATGACTCTCTTCGACCAACCCCGCGCCGCGGCCGGCACGCGCCGCACGCTGCTGGGCGCCCTGGCCGGCGCGGCAGCGCTCGGCCTCCCGGCCTGCGCCACGTCGCGCCGCGCGGACGCGGCGCTGCTGGCGCCCACCGGCCGGCTGCGCGCGTCGATCAACCTCGGCAACCCGATCCTCGCGCGGCGCGACGCGGCCACCGGGCAGGCGGTCGGCGTGTCGGTCGACCTGGCGCGTGCGCTGGCCGAGCGGCTCGGGGTCGAGGCGGAGCTCACGGTGTTCGATTCCGCCGGCAATTCGGTCGAAGCCGTGCGCGCGGGGCAGCTCGACATCGGCTTCTTCGCGATCGACCCGCTGCGCAGCGACGGCATCCTGTTCACCGCCCCGTACGTGCTGATCGAAGGGGCCTACCTGGTGCGCAACGCGTCGCCGCTGACCGCCAACGAGCAGGTCGACCGGGCCGGCACGCGCGTGATGGTCGGCCGCGCGAGCGTCTACGACCTGCACCTGGGCCGCACGCTGAAGGCCGCCGAGATCCTGCGCGCGCCGACCTCGCCGCTTGTCGTCGACACGTTCCTGGCGCAGAACGCGGACGTGGCGGCCGGCGTCAAGCAGCAGCTGCAGGCCGATGCACAGCGCCTCGGCGGCCTGCGCCTGCTGCCCGGCCGCTTCATGGTGATCGAACAGGCGATGGGGCTGCCGGTCGAACGCGGTGCCGCGGCGCAGGCGAGCCTGCGGGCCTTCGTGGAATCGGCGAAGGCGAGCGGCTTCGTCGCGCGGGCGCTGGCGCGCCACGGCATCCAGGGCGCGATCGTCGCGCCTGCCGCCTGACCCGATGCTCGGCGCCGCTCAGCGCGGTGCGTCGCCCTTGCGGTACTCGGCCGTCACCTCGTCGAGCCGCTTCTTCAGGTCCGCCGGAATCTGGTACTCGGCCGCGGCGATGGTGGCTTCCAGCTGCTCGGGGCTGCTCGCACCGAGCAGCGGCGCGGTGATCGTCGGGTTCGCCATGACCCACGCGACCGCGAGCGTCGCGAGCGGCACGCCGGCCTCGTCGGCGAGTTGGTGCAATTGCGCGACGGTCGCGAAGCTGCGCTCGTTCCAGTAGCGGTCCTGGTACATGGTGGCGGCAGTGCCGAGCGTGAAGCGGGTGTTCTCGGCGCGCGCCGCATCGGTACCGCGGTACTTGCCGGTGAGCAGGCCGCCGGCCAGCGGGTTGTAGGGGATCACGCCGAGGCCGGCTTCCTCGGCCAGCGGCAGGAGCTCGCGCTCGATCTCGCGGAACAGCAGGCTGTAGCGCGGCTGCACCGAGACGAACCTGGTCAGCTTCAGCACCTCGGACCGGCCGAGCGCGAGCGCCAGCCGGTAGGCCAGGAAGTTGGAGACGCCGACGTAGCGCGCGCGGCCCGAGCGCACGATCACGTCGAGCGCTTCCAGCGTCTCGTCGAGCGGCGTGTGGCGGTCGTCCGAATGGAGCTGGTACAGGTCGACGTGGTCGGTCTGCAGGCGCGCCAGCGAGGCGTCGATCGCGGCCAGCAGGTGCTTGCGCGAGGCGCCCTGGTCCCACGCGTTCGGGCCCATCGCGCCGACCGCCTTGGTCGCGACGATGAAGCGCCCGCGACCGCCCGGCCCCTGCGCGCGCAGCCAGCGGCCGACGATCTCCTCGGTGCGGCCGGCGGTCTCCAGCGTGCCGCCGAGCGGGTAGACGTCGGCCGTGTCGAGGAAATCGATGCCGGCGGCGGCCGCGGTGTCGAGGATGCGGTGCGACACCGCCTCGTCGGTCTGCAGGCCGAAGGTCATGGTGCCCAGCGCGAGGCGCGAGACGGTCAGGCCGGTGCGGCCCAGGCGGGTGGTCGGGATGCTCATCGGCGGTGGTCCTGAGGATGGAGTGCGTTCAGGCCTTCGGCGGGGCCGGGACGGTCAGGCCGCGCTGCACGGCGTCTCGCGCGACGAACGCGGCGAGCACGCGGGTGACGTGGGCGAAGCGGTCGATGCCCACCAGCTCACCGGCGCCGTACGAGGCGATCAGGTTGCGGACCCAAGGGAAGATCGCGATGTCGGCGATCGAATAGGCGTCACCCATCACCCAGTGGCGGCCCTCCAGGCGGCGGTCGAGCACGCCCAGCAGGCGCGCCGATTCGGCGACGTAGCGATCGCGCGGACGCTTGTCCTCGAAGTCCTTGCCGGCGAACTTGGTGAAGAAGCCGAGCTGCCCGAACATCGGCCCGATGCCGCCCATCTGGAACATCAGCCACTGGATGGTCTCGTAGCGCGCGGCCGCATCGGCCGGCAGCAGGCGGCCGCTCTTCTCGGCGAGGTAGAGCAGTATCGCGCCCGACTCGAACAGCGCCAGCGGGCGCCCGCCCGGACCGTCCGGGTCCAGGATCGCGGGGATCTTGTTGTTCGGGTTCAGCGAGAGGAACGCCGCGGACATCTGGTCCTGCGTCTCGAACGAGACCCGGTGCGCCTCGTACGGCAGCCCGATCTCCTCGAGCATGATCGACACCTTGACGCCGTTCGGCGTGGGCAGCGAGTAAAGCTGCAGGCGGTCGGGGTGCGAGGCCGGCCATTTGGCGGCGATGGGGAACGCGCTGAGATCGGTCATCGAGGGTCGGGTCGGCCAGGGGGCCTCGATGTTGCCATTCATTGCCGGAACGCGTCGGACGCCGCCGCCTGCAGGCGCAGTCCTACGGCCGGCGTGGGCGATCTCCGCGGGACAGCCCCTCGCCCGCTGCCTACCCTCGGTGGACATCCATCGAGGCCGACGACCATGCTGCACCACACCCACTCCGCCCGCGTGACGGGCTCGCTGACCCTGCTGGCCCAGGACGGCCAGCGCCAGACCATTCCCGCCGGCCCCTGCCTGATCGAGGAGCTGGAGGACGACCTGGTCGATCTGGTGTGGGGCCGTGCCGGCGAGAAATCGTTGGTCGTGCCGACGACCGAGGTCGAGAGCGCGGAGCGCGACGGCAAGCTGGTGCTGCTGGACTGACCCCGCCCGCGCTCAGGCGGCGGGCGGGTTCTCGATCAGCAGCGAGCGCTTGAGCCACTGCGGGCGCCGCAACAGCTTCTTCAGCAGCCCGCGGTGCTGGCGGAACTGGTAGATCTCCTCGGCCCGGACGAAGAACGGCGCGAGGCGGATGTCCAGGTAGCGGAAGCCGCCGTCCTCGGTCTCGCGGTTGACCGTGTCACCCGTCGGGTTCACGCAGTTGGTGATGAGCGCGTAGCGGTAGCGCGGCAGGATCCGCAGGAAGCGCTCGATCGAGCCGTTGGACCAGTGCTGCAGCACGTCCTTGGCGATCAGCAGGTCGGCCGCCGGCAACTCGGCCAGGTCGCCCCCGTACTGGGTGAACCGGATCGAGTCGGTCGCGAAGCGCTCGACGTTGCGCGCGACGACCGAGGCCACCAGGTCGTAGCCGTGGTAGCTCGCCTCGCCCCAGTCGATGTCCTTCGAGAACTGCCAGTCGCCGCAGCCGAGGTCGATCACCGTGCGGATGCGGTGCTCGCGCATGAAGCGCTGCAGCATGTCGACGTAGCCGACGTTGTTGATCGGGAACGAACCCTCGCCCGACCCGTGGCGCCACTCGTTGTTGGCGTAGATCTGCTCGAACCGGTCCTTCATGCCGGGGTTCTCCTGGTGACGTCGCGTCGCGATTACAGCACGCGGCCCGGCCCGCGGCCGAGGCGCCGGCCGCGTCTGATAGGGTTGCGCGCATGCGCGAGCCCGCCACCCCCGACCTGCGATGACGACGACGCTGTCGATCCTGGCGCTCGGCCTGCTGCTCGGCATGAAGCACGCGACCGAGGCCGACCACCTCGCCGCCGTCGCCACGCTCGCCGCGCGCCAGGCCTCGCTCGCCCAGACGCTGCGCCAGGGCGCGGCCTGGGGTGTGGGCCACACGCTGACGCTGCTGCTGTTCGGCGGCGTGGTGTTCGTGCTCGGGCACTCGATCTCGCCCTCGACCGAGCAGGCGCTCGAGACCGCGGTCGGCGTGATGCTGGTGCTGCTGGGCGCCGACCTGCTGCGGCGCGTGCTCGTCGAGCGCCGTGCCGGGGCGCGCGCGCTTCCCGCCAGCGCGCACCGCGCGACGTGGCCGCTGCGGGCGCTCGCCGTCGGTGCGATGCACGGCCTGGCGGGCTCGGCGGCGCTGGTGATGCTGAGCCTGCAGGGGCTGCCGTCGGTGTCGCTGGGCCTGGGCTACATCGCGGTGTTCGGCATCGGCTCGGTGCTGGGCATGGGCGCGCTCTCGGTCCTGATCGCGATGCCGTTGCGGCTCTCGGCGACGCCGTGGGCGGGGCTGCACCGGTCGCTGTCGGCACTCGTCGGGGCGTTCAGCATCGGGCTGGGCCTGCACGTGGTGATCGAGATCGGCTACCTGCGCGCGCTCGTCCTCGGCGCGTAGACGGCGGCGGCGCGCGCAAGGCTTGCGCGCCGTCAAGCCGGGGCGCCGGGCCGGCCCCTATCGTGAGGTCGTCCTCACAGGAGACCGCCATGTCGCCACGCATCCGCCCGCTCGCAGGGGCCACGCCATGAGCACGCTGCGTTCGCTTCTCGTGCACCTGGATCCGTCGCCCGGCTGCATGCGTCGGCTGCTGCTGGCCCGCGCGCTCGCGGCGCGCCACGGGGCGCGCGTCACCGCGCTGTACGCCAGCCTGCCCAGCGCCCTGAGCGCCCCGTACGTGATGGCCCAGGGCCCGGCCGATCTGCTCGCCACGCTGCAGCAGCTGGACATCGACCACCGCGACGCCGCCCGCCAGCGCTTCGACCAGGCGCTGGCTACCGACCCCGGCGCGGTGGACTGGCGCGAGCTCGGTGTCGAGCCGCTGATCCCCGGCTTCGCGACGCAGGCGCTGTGGCACGACCTGATGGTGCTCGGCCAGTTCGATCCCTCCGACCCGCTGACCACCGGCGTGTCGGCCGACTTCGTGCCCTCGGTGCTGGTCGCGAGCGGGCGCCCGGCGCTGATCCTGCCCTTCGTCGACATGCGCGAGCCGGTCGGCGGCTCGGTGCTGGTGGCCTGGAAGTCGACGCGCGAATCGGCCCGCGCCGTCAGCGCCGCGCTGCCGCTGCTGCAGCGCGCGGCGCAGATCCACCTCGTGCTCGCCGACGAGCCCGGCACCGAGCCGGCGCACGCCGCGGCGCTCGAGGCCTACCTGCGCGCGCACGACGTGGGCGGTCCGGTGCGCCACCGGCCGTCACTCGCCGCGGGCAGCGCGGGCGACGCGCTGCTCTCGCTCGCCGCCGACGTGGGCGCGGACCTGCTGGTGATGGGCTGCTACGGCCACAGCCGCGCGCGCGAGCTGGTGCTGGGCGGCGCCTCGCGCACGGTGCTGCGCTCGATGACGCTGCCGGTGCTGATGGCGCACTGAAGCGCACCGACGCGCGCCGCGCTCACAGCTCGATCGTGTCGCGGTACTCCGGCACCGAACACGGCCAGCGGTGCTGCTCCTCGATCGCCTGGCGCAGCGAATCCGCCGCGACCGGCTCGCCGTGCGTCACGAACACGCGCTTCGGTGCCGCCGGCAGCGCGCCGATCCACGCCAGCAGCTCGGTGCGGTCGGCGTGGGCCGACATCGAATCGAGCATCGCGACCTCGGCGCGCACCGGCACGTGCTGGCCGTGGATCTTGACCGAGGGCGCCCCGCCGACGATGGCCGCGCCACGCGTGCCGGCCGCCTGGTAACCGGCGAACACGATGCTGTTGCGGTGGTCGGGCGCGAAGGCCTTCAGGTGGTGCAGCACGCGCCCGCCCGAGGCCATGCCGCTGGCCGAGATGATGATCGCCGGGTAGCGCATCTCGTTCAGGCGCTTCGATTCCTCGACGCTGCTGACGATGCGGATCGCGCGACCGATCGACTCGCACTGCTCGGGCGTCAGCCGGTGTTCGGCCGGATGGGCGCGGTAGATGCGCGTCGCGTCGGCCGCCATCGGGCTGTTCAGGAACGCGGGCAGGTCCGGGATGCGGCGCTGCGCGCGCAGCAGATCCAGGCAGTACATCAGCGCCTGCGCACGGCCGATCGCGAACGACGGGATCACGACCACGCCGCCGCGCGCCGCCGTGCGGTTGACGACCGCGGCCAGCTCGGCGAGCGGGTCGACCGCCGCGTGCGTGCGGTCGCCGTAGGTCGATTCGACGATCACCGTGTCGGCCGCGTCGGGCAGTTCGGGCGGGCGCATCAGCAGGTCGTCGCTGCGGCCCAGGTCGCCCGAGAACAGCAGCGAGCCACCCGACCACTCGACCCGCACGCTGGCGGCCCCGAGCAGGTGCCCGGCGCGCCGCAGCAGCATGCGCACCCCGGGGATCGGCTCGAACGCGGTGTCGAGCGCGACCGGCGCGATGCGGCCCAGCGCGTCGCGCGCGTCCTGCTCGGTATAGAGCGGCAGCGCGGGGTGGTGCTTCGAAAAGCCGTGCCGGTTGGCGTACTCCGCCTCCTCCTCGAGCAGCCGGCCGGAATCGGGCAGCAGCAGCCCGCACAGCTGGCCGGTCGGCGCGGTGCAATGCACCTGCCCGCGAAAGCCGCGCTGCACCAGCCGCGGCAGGAACCCGCTGTGGTCGAGGTGGGCGTGGGTCAGCACGACGGCATCGAGCTGCGCCGGATCGACCGGGAAGCCGTCCCAGTTGCGCAGCCGCAGCTGCTTCAGGCCCTGGTACAGGCCGGCGTCGACCAGCACGAGGCGCCCGTCGTGTTCGAGCAGGTATTTGGAACCGGTCACGGTGCCGGTGGCGCCGAGGAAGGTGAGTCGCATGCGGCCTCCGGTGTCAGGATCGACCGGGCCACGATAGGCAGGCGCGCCGGCGCCGCCCTTGACGCGCATCAATGGCGCGTCCGCCGCACCGGGCGCCGCCCTCGGGGCGTGTAGGCTGCGGCGATGGATGAACGAGTGACCCGCGAATCGACCTTCCTGCGCCAGCTCGCCGCACTGGCCGAGGATCCGCAGCGCGAGCGCGTGTCGGTGAGCGACATCTTCGGCGCCGGCGGCGCGCAGGGGGCGATCGTGGCGCCGGTGCTGGTGTTCGCGCTGCCCAACGTCATCCCGGCGCCGCCCGGCACCTCCACCGTGCTCGGCCTGCCGCTGCTGCTGCTGACGCTCGAATGGACGCTCGGCCGCGCCGCGTGGCTGCCCCGCTTCATCGCCCGCCGATCGCTCGCGCGGCACGATTTCGCGACGCTGCTGGCGCGCGCGACGCCGTGGATCACGCGCACCCGCGGCTGGCTCTCGCCGCGCCTGGGCCTGTTCGTGTCGCCGCCGGCGGTGCACCTGGCGGCCGCGCTGTGCGCGGTGCTGGCGCTGCTGATCATGCTGCCGATCCCGCTCGGCAACATGCTGCCGGCCTGGGCGATCAGCCTGATCGCGGTCGGCGTGATCGGGCGCGACGGCGCCTGGGTGCTCGCGGGCACCGCCACCGGCGTGGCCTCGATCGCGGTCGTCTGGGGCGTCGTCATGGCGCTGGTGCAGGCCGCGCTCGCGGCCGTGCAGCAGTGGCTGGGCTGACGTTCTGGCGCTGACGATCTGGCGTTGACGTTCTCGCGCCGCCTGCTCGCGGCGTCTGCTCAGGCGGCGCGGCGCCGGCCGGTGCCGCGCGCCAGCCGCCACAGCGCCCAGGCCGCCGGCAACGCCAGCACGGCGGCTGTCCAGCGCCCGTCCAGGTCCGCCGGCAGGCCGAACGCCGCGCTGAGCGGTCCGACCTGCAGCACGACGAACACGGCCACGCAGATGGCGAGCACCAGCGCGTCGAACGCGCCGTTGGCGACGCGGCGCGTGCGCAGGCCGGTGCGGAACCACTGCAGCATCGCGACGTTGCCGGCGACGATCGTTGCCAGCGCGGCCAGGCGCAGCTCGGGGTCGTCCCAGCCCGCCGCGTGCCCCAGCCCTTGCACCAGCACGACCGCGCCGAGCGCCACGCCGCCGACCGCCAGCGCCCGCGTGACCGCCCGCCGGCTGAACAGCGGCGCATCGGCGCGGCGCGGCGGCACGGTCATGCCGTCGGCCTGCAGCGGCTCGGCCTCGAACACCAGCGAGCACGCGGGGTCGATGATCAGCTCGAGCAACACCACATGGATCGGCAGCAGCAGCACCGGCCCGCCGAACAGCGGCAGCAACGCCAGGCCGACGATCGGCACGTGCACCGCGAACAGGTAGCCCACCGCCTTCTGCAGGTTGGCGAAGATGCGGCGCCCGGCGCGCACCGCGTCGACCAGCGACGCGAAGCGGTCGTCCATCAGCACGATCGCCGCGGCCTCGCGCGCCACGTCGGTGCCGCGCTGGCCCATCGCCACGCCGACGTCGGCGGCGCGCAGCGCGGGGCCGTCGTTGACGCCGTCGCCGGTCATCGCGACGACCTCGCCGCGGCGCTGCAGCGCCTGCACGATGCGCAGCTTCTGCATCGGCGTGACCCGCGCGAACACGGCGATGCGGCCGATCGTGGCCTCGAGTTGCGCCTGGTTCAACGCGTCGAGCTGCGCGCCGGTGACGACGCTGCCCGAATCGCCAGCGCCCGCCGGCACAAGGCCGGCCTGGCGGGCGATGGCCAGCGCCGTGGCGGGCGCGTCGCCGGTGATCATCACGACGCGCACGCCGGCGCTGCGGCAGGCCTGCAGCGCCGGCCCGACGTCGTCGCGCAGCGGGTCCTCGAACGCGATCAGGCCGATCGCCTCGTAGCCGTGTTCCGGCAACGACGCGCCGACCATCACGTGCTGCCGCGCGACCGCGATGACGCGCAGGCCCTGCGTGCCCCAGGCCTGCGCCTGCGCGGCCAGGCCCTGCAGCCGCTCCGGGGCGTCGTTGCAGCGCGCCAGCACGGCCTCGGGCGCGCCCTTCATCGCGACCAGCAGCCGCTCGCCATCGCCGAGCCGCCACGCCTGGCGCATGAACGGCCGCCCCGGCGCGACGCCCTCGCGCTGCGCCAGGCCGTCCAGCGTCGCGAGGGGGTCGCCCTTCACCAGGCGGAAGATCGCCTGGTCCATCGGCTCGATGCCCTCCTTCACGCTGGCGAGCGCGGCGGCGCGCAGCAGGGACTCGAACGACTCGAAGCTCGCCGGGTCGGTCGCGCCGCGCCCCGTGTCGACCCCGTCGTGCAGCCCGGCCACGTCCATGCGGTTGCAGGTCAGCGTGCCGGTCTTGTCGACGCACAGCACGGTGGTGGTGCCGAGCGTCTCGATCGCCTGCGGCTGGCGCGTCAGCACGCGCACCTGCGCGAGCCGCCACGCGCCGATCGCGAGCATCACGGTCCAGACGACCGCGAACTCCTCGGGCACGATGGACATCGCCAGCGTCAGCCCGACGAGCAGGCCGGCGGTCCAGGACCGGTCGTGCCATGCGAACACCGTCGCGGCGATCACGCAGGTCAGCAGCGCGATCAGCGCGACGCCGCGCACCAGCCGGGTCAGCTCGCCGTGCAGGCGGCTGGGGCGCGGCACGAGCCCGGCCAGCGTTCCGCCGATCTGGCCGAGCGCCGTGCGCGCGCCGGTCTCGGTGACGATCGCGATGCCGTCGCCCTGCACCACCAGCGTGCCGGCCTTCAGCCCGCCGGCCGCCGGATCGGCGCCCGCGGCGTCCTTCAGCACCGGCGCCGATTCACCGGTCAGCAGCGATTCGTCGACCTGCAGCGTGTGCGCGACGACCAGCCGCGAATCGCAGGCCAGCCGGTCGCCCTCCTGCACCACGAGCCGGTCGCCGGGCACCAGCTTCTGGCTCGGGATGCGGCGGATCTGCCCGTCCCGCACCACCGTGCTGCGCGGGCTCGACAGGTCGCGCAGCGCCTCCAGCACGCGCTGCGTGCGCAACTCCTGGTAGACCGAGATCGCGCCGACGCCGATCACCGACAGGCCGAGCGCGACGCTGTCGAAGGCGTTGCCCAGCAGCGCGTAGAGCACGCTGCACGCGAGCAGCAGCAGGATCATCGGCTGCAGCGCGACCGACCGCGCGACGACCCACGGCGAACGGTGCTGCGGCGGCGGCAACCGGTTGGGCCCGTGGTGCGCCAGGCGCTGCGCGGCTTCGGCTTCGGTGAGCCCGGCGGCGGGGTCGGCGGGGTGAGCTTCCATGGATCGCCGCAGTGTCGGGCGCGGCCCGCGCGCGGCCTTTGACGGCTGTCAATGCTGGTACGCTCGCCCGCGTTGTCCCGTTCTCCACCGAGAACCCCATGAGCGCCGTCCACATCGCCATCCTCGACGACGAGGTCGAGATCACCCAGCTGCTGGCCCACTACCTGCAGGGCCACGGCTATCGCATCACCCAGTTGCACGACGGCCGCGCGCTGGCCGCGCTGATGCCGGCCGATCCCCCGGCACTGGTGCTGCTCGACCTGGGCCTGCCCGGCGAGGACGGCTTCTCGATCGCGCGCCAGCTGCGCGAGCACTGGCGCTGTGGCCTGGTCATCATCACCGGCCGCGGCGACGCGGTCGACAAGGTCGTCGGCCTCGAGATGGGCGCGGACGACTACGTCACCAAGCCGTTCGACCTGCGCGAGCTCGCGGCCCGCATCAAGGCGGTGCTGCGGCGCATGGCGCCCGCCGAGAGCGCGACGCCGGCCGCGGCGCCGACCACGCCGACCGCGAACCTGCTGCAGTTCGCCGGCTGGGCGCTCGATCTCGACGCCCGCCAGCTGCTCGATCCGCAAGGTGCCGAGGTGGTGCTGACCACCGGCGAGTTCGACCTGCTCTGCGCGTTCGCGCGCGAGCCCGGCCGCGTGCTCTCGCGCGACCACCTGCTCGAGCAGACGCACCGGCGCGAGGCCGGCCCGTTCGACCGCACGATCGACGTGCAGGTTGGCCGCCTGCGCAGGAAGCTCGGCGACGACGCCGACAACCCGAAGATCATCAAGTCGGTGCGCGGCGCCGGCTACATCCTGGTCGCGCCGGTGACGACGGCGTGACGCGCATGACCGAGCCCGACCGCCCCGCGCCGGCCTCCGCACTGCCCGACAGCCTCGACGAGCGGACGGTCTTCCGCTCGCTGTTCTTCGCCTACCCGGACGCGATGCTGCTGATCGACCACGCCGGCACGATCGTGATGGCCAACCCGTCGGCGATGCAGCTGCTCGGCTACGCCGCGGACGAGCTGATCGGCCTGGGCGTCGACGCGCTCGTGCCCGATGCGATCCGCCCGCGCCATGCCGAGTACCGCCAGGGCTACGCCCGTGCGCCGCGGGCGCGGCCGATGGGCACGCAGATGGAGCTGGTCGCCAAGCGCAAGGACGGCAGCGAGGTGATGGTCGAGATCGCGCTGAGCCCCATGCAGGACCACGGGCTGCCGCTGGTCGTCGCGTCGATCCGCGGCATCGGCGCCTACCCGCGCGTCAGGCAGGCGCTGCAGCGGGCCCGCTACAGCGAGCACCTCGCCAGCCTCGGCCGGCTGGCGGTCGACGCGCGCGACCCGCAGGTGGTGCTCGATCAGGTGCCCGCGATCTCGGCCGCCGCGCTCGAGGTCGACGTCGCGCGCGTGTTCCTGCTCGAGCCCGACCGCACCGGCCTGCGCGTGGCCAGCGGCGTGGGCGCCGTGCCCGGCGAGGAGGTCGGCACGCGCATCCCCTACCTGCCGGATTCGTCGCCCGGCCTGGTGCTGTCGATGCGCCAGCCGCTGCGCGTGCCGGACTACCGCAGCGAGGAGCGCTTCGCCGTCCCGCCCGCGTTCATCGCCGCCGGCCTGCGCAGCGCGCTGGCGGTGCCGATCTCCGACCGCGGCCGCACGATCGGCGCGCTGACGGTGCGCTCGCGCACGGTGCGTGCGTTCGGCGATGACGAGCTGCGCTTCCTCGAGTCGATGGCCAGCCTGCTCGCCACCAGCCTGCAGCGCGCGCAGTCCGAGGAGGCGCTGAACCACGCGCAGCGGCTCGAGAGCGTCGGCCAGCTGACCGGCGGCATCGCCCACGACTTCAACAACCTGCTGACCGTGATCCAGGGCAACCTGCAGGTGCTCGACGAGCTGCCGGCCGACGCCGACGACGCCTACCGCAAGCAGCTGGTCGCGGCGGCGGCGCGCGCGAGCCGGCGCGGCGCCGACCTGACCGGCGAGCTGCTCGCGTTCTCGCGGCGCCAGGTGCTGCAGCCGGCGCCGATCGACGTCGGCGCGATGTTGCAGTCGCTCGCGGACATGCTGCGGCGCACGCTGGACCAGCGCATCCGCATCGAGGTCGAGCTGCCGCCGGACGAGCCCACCGTGCTGGCCGATCCCTCGCAGCTCGAATCGGCGCTGCTCAACATCGCGATCAACGCGCGCGACGCGATGCCCGACGGCGGCACGCTGCGCTTCCGCGCCGCCGCCTGCACGCCGCTGCCGGCCGACGTGCGCGCCGAGCTCGACGATCCGGCGATGCAGCACGAGTTCGTCGCGATCGCGATCTCGGACACCGGCACCGGGATGACGGACGACGTGAAGGAGCGCGCCTTCGAGCCCTTCTTCACGACCAAGGACGTCGGCCGCGGCACCGGGCTCGGCCTGAGCACGGTCTACGGCTTCGTCAAGCAATCGAACGGCGGCATCACGATCGACAGCGCGCCCGGCGCGGGCACCACGCTGACGCTGTACATCCCGAAGCCGCACGCGCCGGCCGCCGTGCCGACCGCGCCGTCGGACACCGGGCACGCGGTGCCACCCGGCCTGCGCGTGCTGCTGGTCGAGGACGACGAGGAGGTGCGCGCGATCATCCGCACCTTCCTCGAGAAGCTGAGGTGCGAGGTGGTCGCGACCGCGAGCGCCGAGGAGGCGCTGACGGCCCTGCCGGCGGGCGGCGGCATCGACCTGCTGCTCAGCGACATCGCGCTGGGCACCGGGATGCGCGGCACCGAACTGGCGGCGCGGGCCCAGCAGGCGTGGCCGAACCTGGCGGTGCTGTTGATGTCCGGCTTCTCGGCCGAGCTGCTGGAGGCGGACAGCGCCTCGCCCGCCAGCTGGGAGCTGCTGCGCAAGCCCTGCTCGCGCGAGGAACTGGCGCGCGCGATCGGCGCCGCGCTCGGCGCGCGTCAGGCGGCCGGCGACTGAGCGTCTACCTCGCGTTCACTGCAGCAGCGGCGCGGCCTCGGGCGCGATCGACTGCTGCACGAAGGCGGCCAGCGCGCGCAGGTCGGGGATGCGGATGTCGCGGCGGCCCTTCTCGGGGAACGCGATCACCTGCCCGCGCGCCAGCTTCGAGAGCGCGCGGCTCACGGTCTCGAGCGTCATGCCCAGGTAGTTGCCGATCTCGGCGCGCGTCATGCGCAGCGTGATCTGGTCGGCGCGCAGGCCGCGGCGGGCCAGAGAGCCGGCCCAGTAGTGCAGGAACTCGGCCACGCGCGCATCGGCCGGCAGCGTGCAGACGGACATCAGCGAGTTGCGGTCCTGGGCGATCTCGCGGCTCATCGCCTCGTGCAGCACGGTGAGCAGCGCAGGTTGCTGCAGGCAGGCGGCCAGCAGCGCGTCGTAGCGGATCGTCCAGACCTCGCCGGTGTCCATCGCGACCGCGTCGCACGAGTACTGGCCGGTGGCGATGCCGTCGAAGCCCAGCCAGTCGCCGCGGAACTTCAACCCGACGACCTGCTCGCGGCCGTCGGACGTGAGGTTGACGATCTTGATGAAGCCGGCGTTCAGCACGTAGAGGTTGCCGAAGCGCTCGCCGGCCTGGTAGATCACGTCGCCGACATGGACGACGCGGCGTTGCGGCGCGAGTGCGCTGCTCAGTTGCGCGAGCGCAGCGATCATGCGCCGGCCGGCCTCGTCGTCGCGCCGGGTCGCGAGCTCCGCGGCTTCGGCGGCGCGGGCGAGCGCGGCGCGCGGCAGGTGGGCGGGAGCGCTGGGGGCGGCGAGCGTGGCGTGAAGCATGGCGTGTCCTCGGTTCATTCGTTCTGGTGTGCGATGAATTCTGGACAGGCCGCGCCAACGCCGTGAGAACCGCACGAGTCGGTGGGCAACGGTGTGTAAATGCTCTGTATCGGCGGCGTGTCCGGCGGTCGATTGCGCGGCGAACCTTGACCCGCGTCAAAGACCCTGGCGCCGGCCCCGATAGGCTCCGACCGACGCATGAACGCCGTCCCACCGCTGTCGATCACCATGTCCCCCGTCCCTGCGCACCTGACCGTGGCCGACCCGCTAGCAGCCGGCGCGCTCGCGCCCCTGCTGGCGGCCGCGCGTGCGCTGCAGGCCGCGCAGCTCGACGGCGCGGCGCGCCCGTCGCTGAAGGGCAGGATCTTCGCGGTCCTGTGCGCGGCGGACGAGGACGACCGGCTCGAGATCGCGATCATCGACCACGCCGCCACCGAACTCGGGGCGCGGGTCGCGCACATCCGCCCGCACCTCAGCGAACGCAGCGATCCGCACACCATCGAATTGACGGCCCACATGCTGGGCCGGCTGTACAGCGCCGTGTTGTGCCCGGCGATCGCGCCGGGCTTGCGTGAGCGGCTGAGCGCAGTCGCCGGCATCCCGATCCTCGGCGGTCTCGACGACCCGGCGCACCCGGTCTCGCAGGTCACCGCAATGCTCGGCGGCGGCGCCGAGGAGCGCAAGTTCGCGCTGCAGGCGCTGCTGCTGCGCAGCGTCGGCTGAGCGCGGCCGGTGCGGCCCGACGGGCCCGCGCCGGCCTGGCGCTAACGCAGCGCCGCGCCTTCGTGCGCGGCCTGGCACGCGGCGCAACGCGACGCCGCGGGCTGGACCTGCAACCGCTCTGCGGGAATCGGCTCGCCGCAGTCGGTGCAGCCGCCGTAGGTGCCGGCGTCGAGCCGCTGCAGCGCGGCGACGACGCTGGCGAGCTCGTCGAGATCGCGCCGCTCCTGCGCATCGCCCAGGTCGTCGAGCTGATGCCGGGCCGCCTCGTCCTTGCGGTCGCCGACTTCACGCGGGTCGGGCGCATCGGGCGCCTGCCGCGCGAGGTGCGCCGCGTGCACCTCGGCCCGCAGTTCGTGCAGGCGGCCGTTGAGCAGGTCACGCAGGAGGTTCGGGTCGAACCGGAACGGAGTCGGCATGGCGGTCTTTCGTTCAGAAGTGAGGGGTCGAGGCACGGCTCACACCATGCCCGTGGCCGCGCCAGTGCGCACCAGCAGCACCGGCACCGGCGCCTCGCGCAGCACGGCCTCGGCGTCGCTGCCGAGCGCCACGCGAACCAGTCCGCCGCGGCCGTGCGTGCCCATCACGATCAGCGCGGCACCGGTCCGGCGTGCCTCGTCGAGCACCTGGACCGCCACGCGATGCGCCGGGTCGCGCCGCACCGTTCCGTCCGCCGCCAACCCCTGTACCCGGGCACGCTCCACGGCGCGCGGCAGCACCGCCTCGGTGTCGACGCGGAAGTCCTCGGCCAGTTGCGCCGGCGGTGCATAGGTCAGCGATTCGTCGGGCACGCGCGCGTCCGCCACGTAGACGATGCGCAAGGCCGACCCCAGCGCACGCGCCAGGGCGATCGCTTCGTCCAGCGCGCGCCCGGCAGCGTCGCTGCCGTCGATCGCCACCAGGATGGTCTCGTACATGCCGTGCTCTCCCCGGCCCGACGGGCCCGGCTGGTGCGAGTGTGGGTACGGGGTCCTCGCGCGCGCTTGCGCCAGGTCAACACCGGTCCGCGCCGGCATCGGGATCCGCATCGACACACCTTGACCTGGCGCAAGTTGCGTCGCGGCGCGAGCGCTACCGTGAAGCGGCCCGCAACGTCCACGGAGGCTCTCATGTTCAAGCACATCCTGGTTCCGACCGATGGTTCACCGCTGTCCGAAAGCGCGGTGATGAAAGGCATCGAGCTGGCGCACGCGCTCGGCGCCCGCGTCACCGGCCTGCATGTCACGCCGCACTTCCACGTGCTCACCTACCGGCCCGACATGCTGGAGGAAACGCGCGAGGAGTTCGACCGCGACAGCCGCGCCGCGGCCGACCGCCACCTCGCCTTCGTGCGCAAGACCGCCGACGAGATGGGCGTGCCCTGCGCCACGCTGCGCACCGTCAGCGAAGAGGTCGACCAGTCGATCATCGACACCGCACGCGAGCATGCATGCGACCTGATCGTGATGGCCTCGCACGGCCGCCGCGGCCTGGGCCGCGTGCTGATGGGCAGCCAGACCCAGCGCGTCACCACGCACTCGAACGTGCCGGTACTGGTCTGCCGCTGACGCGGCGGCCGCTCCTACAAGCGCGCGGGCGGGCGTCTGCCCCGCACCGCGCCGCGAGGTGAGGAACATGGGGACTCCCGCATTCGACCAGGAGTCACCATGGGTATTCTCAGCAACATCCTCGCGAAGATCTTCCCCTCGCGCACCAGCGCCGACACCGCCGGCACGCCGGCCACGCCGCCGAGCGCAGGCACCGCACCCCCCACGACCACCGCCACCGCGGCCCCGACCGCCGCGCCCGCCACACCGGCCGTCAAGCCGATGGCCGAAGTGGACGTCGAGCAGATGCTCGACGGCATGGCGCAGAAGGCCGGCGAGAAGCTGAACTGGAAGACCTCGATCGTCGACCTGATGAAGCTGCTCGGCCTGGACAGTTCGCTCGCCGCGCGCAAGGAACTCGCGCAGGAGCTGCACTACAGCGGCGACATGAACGACTCCGCAACGATGAACATCTGGCTGCATCGCCAGGTGATGAACAAGGTCGCCGCCAACGGTGGCAAGGTGCCGGCCGACCTCAAGGACTGAGCGGGCCGGACGCACCGATTCACCCCTCTCGACAAACACCAGCAGGAGACATCGACATGAACCAGCATCGATTCATCACGGCCGCGGCCCTGTGCCTCGCCACCGCGCTCGCCTCGGCCCAATCGCCCGCCACGCCTGGCGCCGCCAATCCCAAGGAAGTGGGCAAGCCCGGCACCAGCGCGAACAGCGGCAGCGGGCCGAGCGGCAGCCTCAATGCGGCGGATGCGAAGGCGGCCGAGCGCCCGGCCTCGGGCGCCGAGAAGATGAAGGAGCGCCGCGACGAGAAGAAGACGAAGGCACCGCGCACGACGCGTCCAGCCAGCGGCGTCTGATCGCCGCTCGGCCTAAGGGGACACGCCGCGCGGCGTGTCCAGATCGATCCACGCCGGCGCATGGTCGCTGGCGCCTTCCATGCCGCGCATCGCGGCATCCACGCCGCAGCCGACGATTCGTGACTGCACGTCGCGGCTGGTCAGCAGGTGGTCGATGCGCAACCCGGCGTTGCGCGCCCAGCGGTTGCGCCGGTAATCCCAGAACGTGTAGTGCGGTGGCCCGGCGTGCGGTGCGCCGAGCGGATCGCTCCAGCCCTGTTTCAGGAGTCTCTGCCAGGCCCGGCGCGCCGCGGGCTGCAGCAGGGCGTTGTCGCGCCAGCTCGCGGGCGAGTAGATGTCGGCCACGCCGTCGCTCGGCACGACGTTGAAGTCGCCGGCCAGCACCACCGGGTGCCCGCTGCGCCACAGCTCGTCCGCGTGGGCGATCAGCCGCTCGAACCACGCGAGCTTGTAGTCGAATTTGGGGCCGGGAAACGGGTTGCCGTTCGGCAGGTAGAGCGAGCTCACGATCACGCCGTCGACGGCCGCCTCGAGGTAACGCGCCTGCTTGTCCTGCGGGTCGCCCGGCAGTGCGCGCCGCACCGGCACCGGCTCGGCGTCGCGCGCGAGCAGCGCCACACCGTTCCACGGCGCCTGCCCGACCACGAGCGCGCCGTAGCCCGCGGCCTCGAGAGCGGCCCGCGGAAAGCGCGCAGTCGTGACCTTGAGCTCCTGCAGCGCGACCACGTCGGGCCGGGTCGCGTCCAGCCAGGCGAGCAGCAGCGGCAGGCGCGTCTCGATGTGGTTGATGTTCCAGGTGGCGATTCTCAAGGTGGTACCCCGCTGCCGTTCTGGATGCGCGGGCCGAGCGTCATGCGGCCCCGACCACCGCCTGATTCACCTTGAGCGCAATCGCCTGGCAACGCTGCAGCAGAACGTCGAAGGACTCGGCGTCGCTCAAGAGGAGGCCATCCCCAACCATGCGCTGGTAGTCGTCGGCCAGCGTCTTCCGCGCATCGCCGCTGGGTGCCAAGTCCAGCGCGCCGGTGACGGCGGCGCGGTAGTCGATCGGCGCGCCGTCCGGCGTCGATTCGGCGAAGAAGATGCTCTTGTGCTCTGCGACGGCGTGCGCCAACGCGCGGTCTTTCGCTGCGCTTTCGGCGAAGCCGGCGGCATCGAGTCGCGTCACGTCGTGCCAGTGGCGCGCGTAGCGGCCTCCTCCTCGAAAGCTGCCTTGGACACAGAAGACGTGGATCGCCGTGGCCTTCTCCCAGAACGTGCGCTCGGGGCGCATGACCTGCGGCGTGGCCGACGGAAAGCTCACGTCCGGAAGGTGCGGCGCGGCGTCGCACGTGACCGGTCTCAGCTCGTTGGGCTCGCCCGTCGATCGCGCGCCGAACTCCAGCAGGACCGAGGGCCGGACATAGCCCGTGCCCTGGCCGAACGCCTCGTAGTCGATGAAAAGCTGCTCACCGTCTGCGCGGGCGTTCGCCGGCAGCCCCTGCTCGTCGAGCGCCTTGGCCAGATCAGACGCCAGCGTGCCGCCGACGAGATCGGCAAGGCGCTGCCGGATCGCCTGGCTCCACTTCTTCTCCTGGCTGCGAGACGTGGGCCAGAGGGAGTCGGCCTTCTCGATCAGGTCCGGAGCGATCGCGCGAATGTCGTAGGTGAGGTCCACATCCTCCGAGAAGCGCTTGATCACGCTGTAGGCCTTGGAGAGCGATGTTCCGCCCTTGAACACCAGGTGCTGTGCGTGGGGCCCGGAGAACAAGTGGTGCAGAGCCCAGACGACCCAAACGTCCTTCTCGAGCAAGTGCAGGGGGCGACCCGAGCGCTCTGCCGCAAACAGCAGCGCCTCGCGTTGATCCTCGCGCGGCAAGGCGAAGTATTCAGGCACGGGTCACCAGGCTGCTGACCTGGCTCGCAAGCCAGGTGGGCAGGCGCGCACGGGCATTGGCGACGGCCAGCAGTTCCGACGCGGGCAGCCTTTTCCTGAGCTGGCCGAGCGCCGCTTCGGAGCCCGATGGCCCGACCCAGGCCAGCGAGCGGATGACTTCGCCTGCGGCCTGCCCGGGGTAGAGCAGTTGCCACGGCGGGGCATGCTTCAACTCGACCGTCTGTGCGCCGAGTTTGAGTTTGCGACTGCGGCCCGAGGTCAGAAAGACCTGCCGCGCCGGCACCTGAGTCGTCAGACCGAGCGCATTCGCTGCAGCCGCGCCGTTGCCGACGACGGTTTCGCCGCGCTGACTGGCCCATTCCCGGACCACCTTGGCGACTTCCGGTGCCCGCGCGCCGAACCTGCCCTTCACCGGCAGGACGTAGACACCCCGCCCCGCGCGCAGCAGTTCGCCGCTGCGCGCCAGGCGCGACAGCGCCTGGTCCACCGCAGCCCGGTTGCCCAGGTGCAGCAGGGCCTTGGCGGACAGGCTCGCGCCTTCCGGCATCGAAGCGGCGTGCTCGAGGACTTGCTGGGCGAGGTGGGACACGGTGATTCCTGGGTTGTCAGAAGTATCAATCGAATTCTGACAGATATCAAGGGCTTGCAGTCCGGCGAGGTGAAAGGACGCCTGCCATTGGTCGCAGAACGACGTGCCGATTTCCTCCAGCGGCGAGAGTCGGCGTCCGACACATCGTCGCGGGTCGCGTGGCTACGATGGCGCCCGAAGGAGACGCCGACGCATGACCAAGAACGAGTGGATCGCATTCTTCGCCAACGAGGTGATGGTCTATGCGGAACCCGGGGTCTCGAACAAGCTGGCTCGCACGGTGGCCGGCGAACGCTGGGCGGCGCGCCGACACGACAACCCGAGCAAGGTGGCGCGCCAGTGGATCGCCGAGAGCGGGCGCCGGATTCGCCACTGACCGCGCACGGCCAGACGGTAGGACGCGTACTACGACGACGCCATCGCTTGTCCGCTGCACCACCGCGGGGGGATTGCCTAAGGTCGAGGCTGTCAACCTTCAGGAGCCGAGATCATGATCGAAACCACGCCCGCCTCGTCCAACACCGCGGCCAACCTCGTCGACAAGGCGGCCACGTCCGCGACCCGCGCCGTCGATGCCACCAAGGCCGCCACGACGGCCGCGCTCGATTCGGTGTCCGACAAGGTCGAGAGCGTGCGCGGCAAGCTGTCGCCGGCACTGAACAACGCGTCGGCGCCACTCGACTCGCTGATCCAGTACACGCACGAGAAGCCGATTCAGGCGCTGCTGGCCGCCGCCGGCGTGGGCGCGGTGCTGATGGCGATCATGCGGCCGGCGCGCCGCGTGCGCTACTGAGCCCAAATTAACGACTGTACGAATCCACAGTAGCATGCCGGACCCGCGCGGTCCGACATGCCCACTCACGACAGCACCTCCCACTACACGATCCGCGTGCGCGAACTCTGCGAGTTCGCGGCCAAGCACGGCGATCTCGACCTGCGTTTCACGCCCTCGCCGACCGCGCAGGAGGGCGTCGCCGGCCACCGCGTCGTCGCGTCCCGGCGGCCGGACTCGCACCGCAGCGAAGTCGCACTCAGCGGCACCTACAAGACCCTGACCGTGCGCGGCCGGGCCGACGGCTACGACGCGCAGCGCGGCGTGCTCGAGGAGGTCAAGACGCACAAGGGCGACGCGGCCGCGATTCCCGCCAACCACCGCGCGCTGCACTGGGCGCAGGCGCGGGTCTACGGCTGGCTGGTCAGCGCGCAGGAGTCGCTCAGCGAGCTGACGCTGTCGCTCGTCTACTTCGATGTCGTCACGCAGGCCGAGACGGTGCTGAGCGAGCGCCGCACCGCGGACGATCTGCGCGCGGTGTTCGAGGCGCTGTGCGAGCGCTTCATCGACTGGTCGCAGCGCGAGCTGCGCCACCGTGCGGCGCGTGACGCGCACCTGCGCAGCCTCGCCTTTCCGCATGCCGGCTACCGCAGCGGCCAGCGCGCGCTGGCCGAGCACGGCTTCGTGGCGGCACGCCGCGGCCGCAGCCTGCTGGCCGAGGCGCCCACCGGCATCGGCAAGACCATCGCCACGGTCTTCGGTGCCCTGAAGGCCCTGCCCGACCAGCAGCTGGACCGCGTGTTCTTCCTGAGCGCCAAGGGCTCGGGCCACGCACCGGCGATTGCCGCGCTCGACCGGCTCGATCGGCCCGCTGCGCGCGAGGGCGACGCCGCGCCCGCGTCACCACCCCCGCGCGCGATCCGCGTGCTGCAACTCGTCGCCCGGGACACCGCCTGCGAGCACCCCGACCTTGCCTGCCACGGCGACTCGTGCCCGCTGGCGCAGGGCTTCTACGACCGCCTGCCGGCCGCGCGCGACGCGGCCGTCGCCACGCCGCGCTGGTCACGCGACACGGTGCGCGAGGTGGCCGCCGCACACCGCGTCTGCCCCTACTACCTGTCGCAGGAACTGGCGCGCTGGGCGGACGTGGTGGTCGCGGACTACCACTACTTCTTCGACGCCTCGGCGCTGCTCCACGGCCTGACGCTGGCAAATCGGTGGCGCGTCGCGCTGCTGGTCGACGAGGCGCACAACCTGCTCGACCGCGCGCGCTCGATGTACAGCGCCACGCTGTCGCTGGCGGCGCTGCGGGCCGCGGTGCGGGTGGCCCCCGCACCGCTCGCCACCGCGCTGCGCCGCGTGCGCCGCGCGTGGCCGGCGGATGCGCCGGCCGGCGCGACAGTCGATGACGACTACCGCGTGCTGCCGCGCCTGCCCGAGGCGCTGCTCGGCGCGCTGCGCCAGGCCACCGCGGCGATCGGCGAGCACACCGCCACCGGCGCGGCGCTCCCGCCCGAGACGATGGCGCTGTATTTCGACGCGCTGCGCCTGGTGAAGCTGGCCGAGAGCTTCGGCACCCACTCGATCGTCGATCTGACGACGTCGCCGTCGGCCCCCGCCGGCCGCAGCGATGCGGTGCTGTGCCTGCGCAACGTCGTGCCAGCGCCGTTCCTCAAGGCGCGCTTCGCGGCGGCGCATGCGGCGGTGCTGTTCTCGGCCACGCTGTCGCCGCACCGCTTCTACGCCGACGTGCTCGGCCTGCCCGAGGACACCGCCTGGCTGACCATCGAGCCGCCGTATCGCGCCGAGCAGCTCTCGGTCGAGATCGTCGATGCGATCTCCACCCGCTACGCGGCGCGCCAGGCGTCCGTCGGCCCGATCGCCGCGCTGATCGGCACGCGCTTCGGCGCCCGGCCGGGCAACTACCTCGCGTTCTTCAGCAGCCTGGACTACCTGGAGCGCACGTTCGACGCCTTCGTCGCGCGCCATCCCGAGGTGCCGGCCTGGCGGCAGACGCGCGCGATGTCGGCCGCCGACCGCAGCGCCTTCCTGGCGCGTTTCGTCGAGGGTGGCCGCGGCGTCGGCTTCGCGGTGCTGGGCGGCTCGTTCGGCGAGGGCATCGACCTGCCCGGCACGCGCCTGATCGGCGCCTTCATCGCGACGCTCGGGCTCCCGCAGTTCAACCCGGTCAACGAGCAGATGCGGCGCACCATGCAGGCCGAGTTCGGCGCCGGGTTCGACTACGTGTACCTGCTGCCCGGCTTGCGCAAGGTGATCCAGGCTGCCGGCCGCGTGATCCGCACGCCGACCGACGAAGGCAGCGTGCTGCTGATCGACGACCGCTACCGCCGCCCCGAGGTGCGCAAGCTGCTGCCGCGCTGGTGGCGCTGCGGGGCGGACACGACCGCAGTCGATCTGCCCGCCTGAGCCGCGCCGTGCGCGAAGCCTGGCCCGTCAGGCCTTGGGCATCCGGTGCATCGCGCAGATCTTGTTGCCGTCCGGATCGCGCAGGTAGGCCAGGTAGAGCCGGCTGCCGCCTTCGCGGACGCCGGGCGGCTCTTCGCAGGCGGTGGCGCCGGCGGCCAGCCCGGTCGCGTGCCAGCGCTCGACCTGCTCGGGCGACTCGCACGCGAAGCCGACCGTGCCGCCGTTGGCCGCGGTGGCCGGCTCGCCGTTGATCGCGCGGCTGACCGCGAACACGCCGGTCGGCGAGCGCCAGAAGATGCGGTGCCGGTCGACGAAGCCGGGCGGCACGCCCAGCGTGCCGAGCAACGCGTCGTAGAACGCCTTGGCCCGGTCCAGGTCGTTGGTGCCGATCATGATGTGCGAGAACATGCGGGGTGGGTCTCCGTTCGATGATGGGGTGAGAGCGAGGCGGCCCGGGGGCCGCGCCGTATTGTGGCGAAGACGCCGGGTCCGCCCGATCCGCGGGGTGACCGAGAATGGCCTCACTTCTTCAGCGAGGCGAACCGAATGGACGACGACCTGGATGCGCGCATCCGCTCCGGCCAGGCTTTGTACGAGTCGATGGGCAACTTCCACGTGACCGGCTGGGACGCGGCCCGCAAGGTGGTCAGCGCCGGCTTCACGGTGCGGCGCGAGTATTGCCACACCAACGGCACCATCGCGCAGGGCGGCTTCATCACCGCCTGGCTCGACGCCGCGATGGCGCATGCGGTGATCTACGACACCGAGCATGCGCAGACGGTGTTCAGCCTGGAGATCAAGGTGAGCTTCTACGAGAAGGTCGGCCCCGGGGAGGGCACGGTCGAGGGCCGGGTGATCCGGCGCGGCAAGCGCATCGCGTTCATGGAAGCCGCGCTCTACAACGCCGAGGGAAAACTCGCCGCCGAGGCCACCTCGACCGGGATCCTGGCGGCGCTGTAGCGGGCAGTGCACATTTGATGAAGTTGGAACACTTACAGTGGTCCGCTTCATTGCACAATCCCCAGATGCCAAATATCGCCTCCGTCTTCAAAGATGAAATCGTTCGCGTGGCCCGCAAGGAGATCCGCAACGAACTGGCCGCGCTCAAGAAGGCCTCCGCGGCCTACCGCGCCGAGATCGCCGCCCTGAAGCGGCGTGCGCAGGAGCTGGAGCGCGAGGTCAAGGGACTGGCGCGCGCCCTCGGCAAGGCCACGCCGCCGGCCCGAGAGGCGCCCGGCAAGCCGACCCGGTTCAGCGCCAAGGGCCTGGCCTCGCAGCGCAAGCGGCTGGCGCTGTCGGCGGCCGATTGCGGGCTGCTGGTCGGCGCCTCCGGCCAGTCGGTCTACAACTGGGAAGCCGGCACGGCGCGGCCCCGCGCGTCGCACCTCGCGGCCATCGCGGCCCTGCGCAAGCTCGGCAAGAAGCAGGCGAACGCGCGGCTCGTCGAGTTGCGCGCGGCGCCCGCCCCCGCAGCCGCCTGAGTCCTCCGCCATGAACACCCTCGACGAAATGCGCCACCGCGCCCTGCTGACCGCGCCGCAGCACGCCGAGATCCGCGCCTGGGTGGCGAGCGCGCGCACGCCGGACGCGATCCTGCAGATGCCCGCGCACCTGTGGAAGACGCTCGAACTCGCCAGCGTGCTGATGAACGTGGACGCCGACCTGTCGCAGGCGCCCGCGCTCGACAACTCCTGAGCCTGAACGGCGCGCGAACGACGCGGCGCTAGTCGGCGCGCGGCGGCGTTTCCGGCCGGGCGGCGTCCGCCCCGCTCTCGCGCCCGCGCGAGGCCGCCAGCGAGGCGCGCGCACTCGACACCATCTCGCTCAGCCACGACACCAGCAGCTGTGTGTAGGCGCGCTGGTCGGCATCGGCAGTCAGCCCGTGGTCGGCACCCTGCAGGCAGCGGTAGGTGAGCGAGCGCGCGTGGGTGCAGGCCTCGCGGTAGCTCGTCAGCACGGCCTGCGGAATGATGTTGTCGTGCTCGGATTCGATCAGCAGCACGTCCCCGCCGAACTCGCGGCAGGCGCGCAGCGCACGGTTGTCGGTCGCCGGGACGACGCTGCCGCGGTAGCCCTTCAGGTCCTGCTGGCGATGCAGGTGCAGCTTGGGGCTGTCCCAGTCGGAATCGATGTAGAGCGCGGGCGCTCGCAGCGCGAGCCACTTGATCTGCCGCATCGAGGTCAGCACCGAGCCCAGGTAACCGCCGTAGCTGCTGCCGATCACCGCGATGCTGGCCGGGTCCACATGGCGGCGCGAGATCAGCGTGTCGTACGCGGCGAGCACGTCGCGCAGGTTCTGCTCGCGCGTCACCGTCTCGTACTGGCCGCGCGTCTGCGCATGGCCGCGCAGGTCGAAGGTCAGGCAGACGCAGCCGAGCGCCGCGACCTCGCGCGCCCGCGCCAGGTACTGCTGCTGGCTGCCGCCCCAGCCGTGCACGAACAGCACGCCCGGTATGAGCGTGCCGGGCGTGACGAACGTGCCGGAGATCGCCTCGTCGTCGACACGGATGTCGACGCCTTCGTCATGAGAGCTCGTCATCGCCTGCCGCCACCGCGTACTTGAGGAGCCGGCCGGTGCCGGCGTCGTCCAGGCCGTCGAAGCTGACGAACGCACCGGCCGGCAAGGCCGGCATGTCGCCGTAGACCTCGTGGGTCGACGCGCGCACGCGCTGCAGCGCCGGGTCGTCGGCGAAGGCCTGGAGCGCCAGCAGTTCGGCGCCCGAGGCGCCGCCGATGCGCCAGGACTGCTCGAGCACGCCCATGCAGCGTGCGCCCGTTTCGTCGACGCCCTGCGCCACGTCGTAGTTGCTGCGCGTGGCCAGCAGGCCGTCGAAGCAGGCCAGCGCCGCGCGGTGGAACACCAGCGCCTGCGCGATCGCCTCGCGCTGCGCCTCGGTGAAGGGCTGCGCGGCCAGCACCTCGAAATCGCCGCGCACCACCTGCAGGTCCGAGCCGCCGTAGACCTCGTTGCCGTGGTGGTTGCGCACCAGGCGCTGGGTGCCGACATAGCTCGCGACGTGCGGCCCGACCTGCACCTGCCCCACGCTGTGCGTGACGACATCGGCGAGGTTGCGTTCGAGCACGATGCCGCCGGCCGCGATCGGCCCCGCGCCGATGCCCTCGAGGCACGCGCGCAGCGCGGCGCCGTCGCGCACCACCTGCTGCCCTGCCCCGCCCACGCCGTCGGGCAACTTGACGCGCACCGCGCCCGCGCCGAGCAGCGCGTCGCCGGCCTGCACCGCGTCGGCCAGCGAGAACGCCGTCCAGCCCGGCAGCACGACGTCGCGCACGCGCTCGCCGAATGCTGCGCACCAGCCGGGCGGCGCAGCGGCGCCCGCGTGCAGCAGCGGGTGGCTGATCACCTTGGTGGCGACGAACGCGTGCGGCACGACGCCGCCGAACAGGCGCGACCCGCCGTCGATGCCCAGGCGCCGCGCTTCCGCGACGCTGGTGAGCGTATCCGACGGCACCACCAGCCACGGCGCCAGCACGCAGCGCGCGTCGCTGTCGACCGCGAGCTCGAGCCCGAGCAGCCGGGCCAGCCCGCGGGCGATGTTCAGCTTGGTGGCGGTGTCGTGCCCCGCCACCCGGGCGCTGCCGCGCGAATCGTGGAAGACGACCGGGCCGGCGAGGACGGGTGGGACCATCGCGGGCATCGTCGTGAGCGCGGCATGGAAGGCGACCATCTCAATGCAGGCTGCGCCAGCTGACGATGCGGCTGGTCATGGTCTCGTCCCAGATCTCGGCGGCCTCGCCCGGCGGCAGCAGGAACATCGCGTCGAAGGCGTGCGGCGCGAACGCCATGGCCGTCTCGGTGTCGAGCTTGGGCGCCAGTCTCAGCAGGTGCAGCGTGAAGTGGCGCAGCCAGCCGGCGTCGGGCGGCGGCGGCTTCGGCAAGAAGGAAAGATGCATGGACTTCGCTCCTGTTGGAGTCCAGTCTCGTGCAGGGCGGGACCTTCCGTGTGTAGGAAGGCGCCCCTTCCGGAGGGGCGAGAAATGCGCGTCAGCGCGCCCGAACGGGCAGCTTCCAGTCGGGCCGGATGAAGTGGCAGGTGTAGCCGTTCGGCACGCGCTCCAGGTAGTCCTGGTGCTCGGGCTCGGCCTCCCAGAACGGGCCGGCAGGGGCCAGCTCGGTCACGACCTTGCCCGGCCACAGGCCCGAGGCCTCGACATCGGCGATGGTGTCGAGCGCGACGCGCTTCTGCTCGTCGCTGGTGTAGAAGATCGCCGAGCGGTAGCTCATCCCGCGGTCGTTGCCCTGCCGGTTGGGCGTGGTCGGGTCGTGGATCTGGAAGAAGAACTCGAGCAGCTGGCGGAAGCTGAGCTGCGCCGGATCGAACACGATCTCGATCGCCTCGGCATGCGTTCCGTGGTTCCGATAGGTGGCGTTCGGCACGTCGCCGCCCGAGTAGCCGACACGCGTGGAGATCACGCCCTTGTAGCGGCGGATCAGATCCTGCATGCCCCAGAAGCACCCGCCTGCCAGAACAGCACGTTCCTGCGTCATTTCACCTCCTCCACCTGATCGATGAACTCACCGTAGCCCGCGGCTTCCATCTCGTCGCGCGGCACGAAGCGCAACGAGGCCGAATTGATGCAGTAGCGCAGCCCGCCGCGGTCGGCCGGGCCATCGGGGAACACATGGCCGAGGTGGCTGTCGCCGTGCGCCGAACGCACCTCGGTGCGCACCATGCCGTAGGCGGTGTCGCGCAGCTCGTTGACGTGGGCCGGCACGATCGGCTTGGTGAAGCTCGGCCAGCCGCAGCCGGACTCGAACTTGTCGCTCGAGGCGAACAGCGGCTCGCCGGAGACGATGTCGACATAGATGCCGGGCTCGTGGTTGTCGAGGTACTCGCCGGTGCCGGGGCGCTCGGTGGCGTTCTGCTGCGTGACGCGGAACTGCTCGGGCGTCAGCGCGGCGATCGCCTCGGGGGTCTTGCGGTAGTCGGGCATGGATGGTTTTCCTTACAACGATGAAGCCGGGGGTCAGCGTACCAGCGCGACGATCTGGGCGGCCTGCAGCGCGCCGGTGCGGCGCGAGGTCTCGCGGCCGCCCTGGAGCCGCACCAGCGTCGGGATGCTGCGGATGCCGAAGCGGCCCGACGTGGCGGGATTGTCGTCACTGTCGACCTTCGCGAGCACCGCATGGCCTTTCAGCTGGCGCGCGGCCTGATCGAAGTGCGGCGCCATGCCGACGCAGGGGCCGCACCACGGCGCCCAGAAGTCGACCAGCACGGGCAGCTCGGTGCGCTGGGTGAAGCGCTCGAAGTTCGCATCGGTCAGCGTGACGGGGCGGCCGTCTAGCAGCTCCTTGCCGCAGCGGCCGCAGACCGGGTCGTCGGCCAGCCGGTCGGCCGGCACGCGGTTGGTGGCCAGGCAGTGCGCGCAGGCGATGTTCAGGCGGTCGGATTCCATCGTTGCCAAGTGGTGTCGCACCGCGGTTTGTCAAGGCGCAAGGTCTTGATCGATTGCCGGTGCCGCGCGACGAAGCGGCGTCGCATACTGGATCGCTGATGGGCGTTCGATCGGGAGTCGACACATGAACCACAGCGACGATGAACTGTTCCGCCGGATGGACGCCTGGTGGCGCGCAGCCAACTACCTGTCGGTCGGCCAGATCTACCTGCAGGCGAACCCGCTGCTGGACACGCCGCTCACGCACGCCGACGTCAAGCCGCGCCTGCTGGGGCACTGGGGCACGACGCCGGGGCTGAATCTGATCTACGTGCACCTGAACCGCCTGATCAAGGCGCAGGGGCTCAACATGCTCCTGGTGGTCGGCCCGGGCCACGGCGGGCCGGGCATCGTCGCCAACACGTACCTGGAGGGCTCGTACACCGAGCACTACCCGACCATCGCGCGCGACCGCGCGGGCATGCTGAAGCTGTTCCGCCAGTTCTCGTGGCCCGGCGGCATCCCGAGCCACGTGGCACCGGAGACGCCCGGCTCGATCCACGAGGGCGGCGAGCTCGGCTACTCGCTGGCCCATGCGTACGGTGCGGCCTTCGACAACCCGAACCTGATCGTCGCGTGCATCGTCGGCGACGGCGAGGCCGAGACCGGCCCGCTCGCCGGCAGCTGGCACGCCAACAAGTTCATCGACCCGGCGCGCGACGGCGCGGTGCTGCCGATCCTGCACCTCAACGGCTACAAGATCGCCAACCCGACGGTGCTGGCGCGCATCGGCCGCGAGGCCCTGACGGCGCTGATGACGGGCTACGGCCACGAGCCGCTGTTCGTCGAGGGCGACGACCCGGCGCTGTTGCACCGCGCCCTCGCCGCGGCGCTGGACACGGCGCACGCGCGCATCGTGCAGATCCAGGCGGAGGCGCGCCGCGCCACGCCGGACGCGCCGCCCGCGCTGCCACGCTGGCCGATGATCGTGCTCGTCACGCCCAAGGGCTGGACCGGGCCGAAGACGGTCGACGGCCTGCCCGTCGAGGGCACCTGGCGCTCGCACCAGGTGCCGCTCGGCGACCTGAAATCCGACGCGCACCTCGCGCAGCTGAGCGACTGGCTGCGCAGCTACCGCCCCGAGGAACTGTTCGACGCCGACGGCACGCGCGTGCCCGAACTGGCCGCGCTCGCGCCCGAGGGCGTGCAGCGAATGGGCAGCAACCCGCACGCCAACGGCGGCGCCGTCTGCACGCCGCTCGTGATGCCGGACTTCCGCGCGCATGCCGTCGCGCTGGCCGCGCCGGGCAGCGTGCGCGCCGAGGCGACGCGCGTGCTCGGCCGCTTCGTGCGGGACGTGATGGCGGCCAACCTGGCGAGCGCGAACTTCCGCGTCTTCGGGCCCGACGAGACGGCGTCCAACCGGCTCGATCCGGTGTACGAGGTGACGCCCAAGGCGTGGATGGCCGAGCTGGCCGGCACCGACACCAACCTGCGCCACGACGGCCGCGTGATGGAGGTGCTGAGCGAGCACCTGTGCCAGGGCTGGATAGAGGGCTACCTGCTGACCGGGCGGCACGGCATCTTCTCGTGCTACGAGGCCTTCATCCACATCATCGACTCGATGCTGAACCAGCACGCCAAGTGGCTGAAGGTGAGCAGCCAGGTCGCATGGCGCCAGCCGATCCCGTCGCTGAACTACCTGCTCAGCTCGCACGTCTGGCGCCAGGACCACAACGGCTTCTCGCACCAGGACCCGGGCTTCATGGACCACGTGGCCAACAAGAAGGCCGACGTGGTGCGCATCTACCTGCCGCCCGATGCGAACTGCCTGCTCTCGGTGGCGGACCACTGCCTGCGCAGCCGCCACTATGTCAACGTGATCGTCGCCGGCAAGCAGCCCGAGTGGCAGTGGCTGGACATCGATGCCGCCGCCGCGCACTGCGCCGCCGGGGCGAGCATCTGGCACTGGGCCGGGACCGAACGCGACGACAGCAGCGAGCCGGACGCCGTGATCGCCTGCGCGGGCGACGTGCCGACCGTCGAGGCGCTCGCCGCCGTCACCGTGCTGCGCGCGCAGGTGCCCGACCTGCGGGTGCGCGTCGTCAACGTCGTCGACCTGATGGTGCTGCAGCCGCCCGGCGACCACCCGCACGGCCTGAGCGACGACGCGTTCGACGCGCTGTTCACGCGCGACAAGCCGGTGGTCTTCGCGTTCCACGGCTACCCGTCGCTGGTCCACAAGCTCGCGTACCGGCGCCACAACCACGCCAACCTCCATGTGCACGGCTACCGCGAGGAAGGCACGACGACCACGCCGTTCGACATGGTCGTGCTCAACGACCTCGACCGCTACAGCCTGGCGCTCGACGTGATCCGGCGCGTGCCGCGCCTGGCCGCGCAGGTGCCGGCGGCCGTCGAGTACCACCGCGCGACGATCGCGCGGCACAAGGCTTACATCGCCGAGCATGGCGACGACCTGCCCGAGATCCGCGACTGGCGCTGGAGCGACGCCGGCAGCGCCTAGGCGCTCACGGCGACGGCGGGACCACCTCGAGCGCGTGACGCGCCGCGATCCACTCCTCGTTCGTCGGCTCCACGGCCACGAGGACGCGGCTGCCCGGCGCGGAGATCGTCGGCGCGTGTGCGGCGTTGGCGGCCGCGTCGAGCCGGATGTCGAGGAAGCCCAGGCCCGCGGCGATGCGCGCGCGCATCGCATCGCTGTGCTCGCCGATGCCGGCGGTGAAGACCAGCATGTCCAGCCCGCCGAGCACCGCCGTCAGCGCGCCGATCTCACGAACCACGCGGCGCACATAGAGCGCGAGCGCGGCCTGCACCTGCGGATCGTCGGCCTCGTGCGCGAACAGCTCGCGCGGATCGGCCGAGCGGCCCGAGACGCCGAGCAGCCCGGCCTCGTGGTACAGCATCTGGCCCAGCGCCTTCGGCGAGACGCCGTCCACCTCGAGCAGGTAGAGCAGCACGCCGGGATCGAGCGAGCCGCTGCGCGTGCCCATCATCAGCCCGTCGAGCGCCGAGAAGCCCATCGTCGTCGCCACGCTCTCCAGGCCCTGCATCGCGCACAGGCTCGCACCGCTGCCCAGGTGCGCGACGATCGCACGCCCGCGCGCCGCATCGCCGTGCCGCTCGGGCAGCGCCACCGCCATGTACTCGTACGACAGGCCGTGGAAGCCGTAGCGGCGCAGGCCGCGCTCCCAGGCCGCGTGCGGCAGCGGCAGCATGCGCTCGACCATCGGCATGTGCTGGTGGAAGGCGGTGTCGAAGCACGCGACCTGCGGCAGCGCCGGGTTCACGTCGAGCAGCGCCTCGATCGCCTCCAGCGCGAACGGCTGGTGCAAGGGCGCGAGCGGGATGTAGCTGCGCAGGTCGGCCAGCACGGCATGGTCGACCCGCACCGGCGCGCGGTACTTCGCGCCGCCGTGCACCACCCGGTGCGCCACCGCCTGCAGCGGCCGGCCGCCGAGCCGGGCCAGCACGCGCGCGCGGATGTGGCGCAGCGCATCGAGGAAAGGCCGCTCGCGCTCGAGCACGAGATCGACCGCGTCGACGCCGGTCTCCCGCAGGCGCGCGGCGCCGCTCATCACGTTGTCGACCTGGCCCTTCCAGAACGGCTCGCGCGCGACGCCGTCGGCCGTGTCGAACAACGCGAACTTGATGCTCGACGAGCCGCAGTTCAGCACCAGCACCGGGTCGGTCGTCATGGGCAAATTACTTCGGCGCACTGGCTGCGGAGGCGGGCGAGGGCGCCGGGGCGGAAGGCGGTGCGGAAGCGACGGGCGCATCGCACCCGACCCGCAGCATCGGGAAATCGATCGCGCGCAGCGTGCCGTTGCGCTGCCCCTCGATGCGCGCGCGCAGCCGCGCGTGGCCATCGCGCGCGTAAATCACGCGCTGCGGAAAGTCGTGCGACGTGTTCTCGAACGTGACCTCCGTGTCGCTCACGCGCAGCGCCGGGAACGTCGTCGGACTGCGGCCCGAAGGTTGCGCGATGAAGGCCAGCCGGCCGTCCGGCAGCTCACGCAGCTGCATGAACTCGAACGCCACCGTCTGGCCCTGCCGGACGGTGCGGCTCAGGCCCAGCATCGTCGCGCCGCCGATCGGCGTCCAGTGCTCGACCGACCCCGGCTCCGCATCCTGGCTCTGCCAGCAGCCGGCGAGCCATGACATCTTCTGCAGGTCGCCGGGCGCGGCGTGGGCGGTGGCGCCGGCGAGGAGGATCGCAGCGGACAACACGAGCATCGGGGTCGGATTCATGGACGAGGGTTCCTGTGAGCGCGGTGGCACGGTGGTCGAGGTTCAGCCGCGCTGCCCGGGTCGTTCCATCGCGACCTCGGACACCGCGAAGCCGAGCTTCTCGTAGAACGCCGACACGCCCGTGCGTCCGGCCCGCAGCACCCAGGTCATCGCCGTGTTCCCACCCATGGCGCCTCGCATCAGGGCCGATCCGATCCCGCGCCCGCGGTGGTGTTCGTCGACCACGACCATCGAGATGTAGCCGTTGAAGATGCCGTCGGTGATGGCGCGCAGGAATCCGACGACCTGATCGCCCTCGACCGCCACCAGCGCGATCTGCGAATGTTCGACAAGTCGCGCGAAGACCTCGGGATCACTGACTCGCTGGCCCCATTGGGCGGCCTCCAAAAGCTGACGGGCCGCTTCGATCTCGGTGGGGCGGATGGCGCGGATCTGCATGGTCATGATTCGTTGATCAAGGGAGAGAACTTGCATTGTTTCGCGCACCTGCCACGCGCCGCGCCTGCACCTCGAACCAGTTGCCTCGGTACGCCGGCCGGCCGCGCGCTGCGGCGACGACGCTGGCCAGCGGGTACGCGATCAGGAACAGCGGGCCCAGCACTTCGTACTGCCGCACGTGGACCCGTTCGTGCGCACGCAGCAGTTCCAGTTGCAGCGGATCGATACCGAACACGACGTGGCCGAAGGTGATCGCGCCGAACGGCAGGCGCGCGGCCAGTGCCCGGCCGAGCGGGCGCTGTGTGGGCAGCGCGAACTCCAGCACGCCCTCGACACGGCGCGCGCGCCCGCCGAGCATCAAGGCGACGCCGCCCATAACCAGGCCGATCAGCGAACACGGCGCCGCCCACGCGACGGCGAGCACGCGCAGCGCGGCGGTCATCGGGCGACGTCGTGGGCTGCTCTCGATCATGTCGCCGGCTTGCGCGGGATGTTCTGCGCCACGCGCCACAGCACGCCGCTCGGGTCGAACAGCACGAAATCGCGCATCGCCCACGGTCGGTCCTCCGGCTCGCCGATCCGCACGTCGAACTGCGTCGCGACCCGCTTGGCGACGGCATGCCACGCGTCGACGTCCTCGACCTGCAGGTGCATCTGGAAGTTGGCGGCGTGCTCGGCCACGAAGAAGTCCTGCAGCAAGAAGCTGGCGTCGCCGCAGCGGAAGTACGCGATGCCGTCGTCGACGGACGCGCGCGTGAAGCCGAGCGCCGCGTAGAACGCCATCGACCGCTCGAAGTCCCTGGCGGGGACGAAGGCCTTGATCTCGACGACGTCGAGGTGGGTTGGGGTCATGTGCGGTGCTCCGTCGGTCGGCATCGGCGCCAGCTTAACGCGCCGGCCCGCCCGGACGAGCGACTAGCATTCGCCCATCCGACCACCCAGTCCACCACCCGAGGCCCGACCGATGACCCAGCCATTCAAGATCGCCGTGATTCCCGGAGACGGGATCGGCAAGGAAGTGATGCCCGAGGGCCTGCGCACGCTCGCGGCCGCGGCCAAGCGCTTCGACCTCGACCTCGCGTTCACCGAGATCGAATGGGCCAGCTGCGACTACTACGCGCAGCACGGCCAGATGATGCCGGACGACTGGAAGTCCCAGCTCGAGGGCATGGACGCGATCTACTTCGGCGCGGTCGGCTGGCCCGCCACGGTGCCCGACCACGTCTCGCTGTGGGGCTCGCTGCTCAAGTTCCGCCGCGAGTTCGACCAGTACATCAACCTGCGCCCGGTGCGCCTGTTCGAGGGCGTGCCCTGCCCGCTCGCGGGCCGCAAGGCCGGCGACATCGACTTCTTCGTCGTGCGCGAGAACACCGAGGGCGAATACACCAACCTCGGCGGCGTGATGTACGCCGGCACCGAGCGCGAGATCGTCATCCAGGAATCGGTCTACTCGCGCCACGGCACCGACCGGGTGCTGAAGTACGCATTCGAGCTGGCCCAGTCGCGCCCGCGCAAGCACCTGACCGTCGCGACCAAGTCGAACGGCATCGCGATCAGCATGCCGTGGTGGGACGGCCGCGCCGACGCCATGGCCGCCGGCTACCCTGGCGTGACGGTCGACAAGCAGCACATCGACATCCTCTCGGCGCGCTTCGTGCTGCAGCCCACGCGCTTCGACGTGGTGGTCGCCTCCAACCTGTTCGGCGACATCCTCTCCGACCTGGGCCCGGCCTGCACCGGCACGATCGGCCTGGCGCCCTCGGCCAACCTGAACCCGGAGCGCAACTTCCCGTCGCTGTTCGAGCCGGTGCACGGCTCGGCACCCGACATCTACGGCAAGAACATCGCCAACCCGGTCGCGATGATCTGGTCGGCCGCGCTGATGCTCGATTTCCTCGGCGCGCGCGCCGCGCACGACGCGATCGTCAAGGCGATCGAGACCGTGCTGATCGACGGCCCCCACACGCCCGACCTGGGCGGCGCGGCCTCGACGACCGAGATGGGCCAGGCGATCGCGCGCCTGGTCGCCGACAAGCACTGAAGCCAGTGCGATGCCGGCGGTGCCGTGCACCGCCGGCATGCGCCCTGCGCTAAGGCATGCTGGCCGACGATGCCGGCATCGCGGCGGCCTCCGGCGGCACGCTGGCCGCAGAAGCCGGCGTCGACGCCGTCTCCGGCGAGGGGCTCGCCGCCGAGCCGGGCGTGGACACCACGCTCGCCGCCGACGGAACCGAGGGGTCCGAGGCCGGTGACGACGCCGGGACGGCGCCGACCGACACGGTGGGCGCGGACGACGTCGTCGCCGGCAAGGTCGGCGACGGATCGGCGGCCTTGCCGCAAGCGGCCAGGGTGAGGACCATTGCCGGCAGGAGCGTCAGAGCGGTTCGCATGGGGACCTCGCGATCACGGACGGTAGACGTCCTGGGCGCGGCTGCTCGTCCAGGTCTGGTGCAGGTAGTCGGCGTCCTCGTCGTTGCGCGGGCGCACGCCCATCAGGATGCCGCCCTGCTTCAGGCCTTCCTCGTAGCGCTTGACGCGCTCCTCGGGGATGTTCCAGCCGACCAGCGCGCCGACCAGGCCGCCGGTGGCCGCACCGGCGCCGGCACCGGCGATGGCCGCAGCCAGCGGACCGGCGATCACCAGGCCCAGGCCCGGCAGTGCGATGGTCGTGCCGACCGCCGCGACAGCCGCCGCGATCGCGCCGATGGTGCCGCCGATCGCGCCACCCACGCCCGCGCCTTCAGCGGCCTTGTTGCCCAGCTCGGTCTCGGTGCCGGCCGCGACGAAGTGCGTCTTGCGCGTGTCGTCCGACATCGCGACGTTCACGTCGTCCTTCGAGTAGCCGCGCTCGGTCAGCGCGTTGTAGCCCAGCTCCGCGCTGTCGCGGTCGGGGAAGAGTCCGGTCATCAGAGGACGGTCGGCCATTGCAGTTCTCCTGGAGTGAATGAGTGGTACGGAATTCGCATGAGCGATTCCGGCCGCCGATTCGACGGTCACGAATGGTCGGCCACCCCGTGGCGACACACAGCAAGACGACGCGCCTTGCGCACCGCGGGGACGTCCTACACGGGCCGTCGACCGGTCCGACCCCAGGAGACATCCGATGAAAGCAGGTCGCGAACTGAGAACCTACGCCGCGGGCATGCTCGCCACGTTCACCGGCGCGTGGGGCACCGCGGTGAGCGACTCGATGCTGCCGCTGGCGCTCGGCGCCTCGCTGTCGCTGATGTGCGCCGTGCCGCTCGTGCGCAAGTTGTGGCGCGGGCGGCGCGGGCGGGTGCGGTAGGGAGGCCCTGACAAGGCCAGACCGCGCGCTTGCCGCCGCGCGCTCAGCCCTTGAAAGCAATGATGGCCAGCAGGGCGACGATCAACCCGCCGCTCCACATCAGCGTCTCGCGCAGCGCCTCGATCCGCGCTACCACGTGATACAGCGCGGGCGGCAGCGGGTCGACCTCGGGCGCCGGTTCGGGCGGCTCCTCCAGCCACGGGACATCCTCCTCCCCATCCGGAAGCTTGACTGCGGCGTAGTCCAGTCGCAGCCCGACGAGAACGCCATCGGCGGGTTGGGCGAAGCCGGGCAAGTTGTTGCATGCAACGGGCCGCACATACAAGTCCTCGTCGTCCCGTGGCATGGACGGAGAAGAGGTGCAGTACAGCGGCTGCAGCTTCACTTCCACCGTGACGCCTTCGACCTTGCCTGCCAGTACCGCGTCGATGAGCTGCTGCATGGACAGCGTGTGCAAGCGGATCGACAGGTACCACTCGTCCACGCTGCTCGACTCACGGTCCGCCCGGTTGAAGCCCAGCGCCGCCCGACCGCAGGCACTTTGGAACATCAGCCCGGCGGCATCCTCGCTCTGGAGCGGGCGGTCGTCCACGCCGATGCTCAGCGAGACCTTCCTGGTTCTGTGGCGGGGTTCCCCGATGACGGACAGGCTGTCGTCGCCGATCAGGCGGGCCTTACCTTCGGCAAAGTATGTCAGGAGCGGCGTGCCGACGTCTTCTCGAGCGGAGCAGGGAAAGGCTTGGCCCACGCGCAGTTCGCAGGCCGAGAAGGTCACGCTGTAGGAACGCGGGTGGTAGCGCTGCTCCTTGCCGTCCGGGCGGGTCTCGATCAGCTCACCGTCCTCTCCCTCACGCAATTGACTGACGACCCCGTTATCCATGAATCCCCTCGGTTGCGCGTCTCGTGTGCAGGGCCATGCCCGCCCGATGCAGTTATGGCACCGATGGGGAACGAGATCGCCTGCAACGACGGGCACTTTGCGTCACGTGGCGCGAAGTGCCTCCATCGGGCGACGCCTACGCCTCGATATCGAATGCACCCTCGACGCCGAGCCGGCGCAGCACCGCGCGCTGCACCTTGCCGGTCGCGGTCTTGGGCAGCTCCGGGACGATCTTCACGTAACGCGGCTTCGAGAACCGTGGCAGCTGGCCGGCCGCAGCCTGCAGGATCGCGGCGCCGTCCAGCGTGCGGCCGGGCTCGGGAACGAGCGCCAGCATGATCTCGTCCTCGCCGCCCGGCATGTCGGACGGGACGGCGTAGGCCACGACCTCCGCGATGCCCGGCAACGACGCGACGACGTTCTCGACTTCGGCCGGCGAGATGTTCTCGCCGCGGCGCCGGATGCAGTCCTTGATGCGGTCGACGAAGCTCACCAGCCCGTCGGTCTGCATCGTGCCTGCGTCGCCGGTGTGGAACCACAGGTTGCGCCAGGCCTCGACGGTCTTCTCCGGCGCGTTCAGGTAGGCGGCCATGAAGCCGAACGGCTTCTTCGGGCGAACCTGGATCTCGCCCATCTCGCCGCGCGGCACTTCCACGTCCGTGTCCACGTCGGCGATGCGCACGTCGAAATGCCGCTCGTGCGTCCAACCGGCCGCGCCGGGCACCGAGTGCCCGAGCCGGCCCCAGATCGGGATGTTGACCTCCGTCATGCCGTAGCCGGAGATCACGTCGCGCACGCCGAAGCGCTCGCGCAGCTGCGCCTCGTGCTGCGGCAGGTTGGGGGCAGAGAGCACGGCACGCAACGCGTGGTCGCGCTCGTTCGGCGCGACGGGTTGCGCGAGCACGAAGCCGGCGATCGCGCCGAGCAGGTTGGTCACGGTGGCGCGCTGCGCGCGGATGTCGGCGAACCACTCGCGCGCGCTGAAGCGGCGCCGCACGAAGGCGGGGATGCCGGCGAGCAGCGACGCGCCGAGCTGCATCAGCAGGCCGTTGGCGTGGAACAGCGGCAGGCAGATGTAATAGCGGTCGTCCGGGCCGAGCTGCAGGCACTCGATCGCGCCGATGCCGTAGAGCGCGCAGTGCGCGTGCGGCATCAGCACGCCCTTGCTCGGCCCGCTGGTGCCCGAGGTGTACATGATGCAGGCGATGTCCTCGGCCGCGGGGCCGGGGCCGCTCCAGTCGGGCACCTGCCGCCAGTCGGGCCAGCGCACGAGCTCGATGCCGGGCAGCGCGGCAACCGCGCCGCCCTCGCCCACCACCACGACCTTGCGCAGCGCGGGCAGCTCGCCGGCGATCTCGGCCAGCGCGCCGACGAGCTCGGCGTCGATCACCAGGCAGCGCACCGCCGAGTCGGCGATCTGGTGCCGCAGAAAGCTGGCGCGCAGCTCGGTGTTGAACAGCACCGCGGTCGCGGCCAGGTGGCCGAGCCCGAGCCACGCGGTGACAAAGTCGCAGCCGTTGAACAGGAACACGCCGACGCGCTCGTCGCGTGCGACGCCGAGCCGCTGGAACCAGCCGGCGGCGCGGCGGCTGTGTGTCAGCGCCTCGCCGAAGGTGAGCGTGCCGCCCTCGCTGTCGGCGAGCCACGGGCGGTCGGGCGTGCGGCCGGCGATCTCCGCCAGCGCGGCCGGCAGGATCCACGCGCGGGGGTTGTCGAGTTGGCTGTACATGGTCAGGGAGTGGGCTCGGGAAGACGGTCGAATTCTGGCGTGCGGCGCTGCGTGAAGGCGGCCACGCCCTCGCGGCCGTCGGCGCCGGTCGCGCACGCCCTCAGCAGCGCGTGCTCGCGGGCGAGATGCGCTTCGAGACCGTCCGCCCCGGCGCCGCGGCACAGCGCCTTGATGGCTGCGATGGACGCTTGCGACGATGCCGCCAACCGACGCGCGAGCTGCAGCGTCGCCGCGGCGAGCGCATCCGGCGCGTGCAGCTCGTCGACCAGGCCCCACTCCTGGCAGCGCTGTGCATCGACCGGTTCGCTGAGCATCAGCAGGCGCTGCGCGCGCACCGGGCCGGCGCGCCGCGCCAGGAACCAGGAGCTGCCCAGGTCCGGTGACAGCCCGAGCGCAGCGTAGCCGGTCCGCAACTTCATCGCCGGACTGGCGAGCACCACATCGGCGGCCAGCGCCCAGCCGACGCCCGCGCCACCGATCGGCCCGCCGACCTCGGCGATGACCGGCACCGGCGCGTGGCACAGGCGCAGGAACGCCGGGTGCAGCACGTCGAGGATCGCGTCGACGAGGTCGCCGAGGCGATCCGCGGCTGCCGTGAACTCGGCGATGTCGCCGCCGGCGCAGAACACCCGGCCGCGACCCTGCAGCACGATGACGCGCGGTCGCGCCGCCAGCACCGAGTCGATCGCGTTCGCCAGCGCGCGCGCCATCGTCAGGCCGATCGCATTGGCGTGGTCGGGCCGGTTCAGCACGAGGAACGCGATGCCGTCCTCGATGCGCCACGAGACGCAGTCGTCGGTGGTATCCATGGGGCGCCCTTTCCTGGCGATCGATCAGCCGAGCCAGCGCTTGCGCCGGCGGTAGTGCTTGACGTTGCGGTAGCTCTTGCGCTCGCCGGCCTCGCCCATGCCGAGGTAGAACTCGCGGATGTCCTCGTTGCCGCGCAGCTGCTCGGCCGGCGCCTCCAGCACGACGCGGCCGCCTTCCATCACGTAGCCGTGGTCGGCGAGCGCCAGCGCCGCCTGCGCGTTCTGCTCGACGATCAGCAGCGACATGCCCTGCGCCTTGAGCGTGGCGAGCAGGCGGAAGATCTCCTCGATCATCAGCGGCGCGAGGCCGAGCGAGGGCTCGTCGATCAGCATCAGCCGCGGCTCGCTCATCAGCGCCCTGCCGATCAGCAGCTGTTGCTGCTCGCCGCCGGACAGGTAGCCGGAGGTGCGCTGGCGCAGGTCGGCCAGCCGCGGGATCGTCTCGTAGATGCTCGCCAGCCGCTCGCGCACGCGCGCCGCGCCGGGCAGCGAGTGGCCGCCGATCAGCAGGTTCTGCTCCACCGTCAGGTGCCGCAGCACCTTGCGGCCCTCGACGACGTGGATCACGCCGCGCCGCACCATGTGCTGCGCGTTGCTGCCGGTGACGGGCTCGTCGTCGAGCCGCACCGAGCCGGCGGAGATCGCGCCGTCTTCCACTGGCAGGATGCCGGAGATGGCCTTCAGCGTGGTGCTCTTGCCGGCGCCGTTCGGCCCGAGCAGCACGGTGCACTGGCCGGGCGCGACGCGCAGGTTCACGCCCTTGAGCGCGAGGATCACCTCCGAGTACAGGACCTCGATGTTCTCGACCGCGAGGATGGACGCCGGCGCCATGCGCGGGCTACCAGCGCTCGAGCTTAGGGATCGCCACGCCCGTCGCCACCGTCGTCATCTTGCCGCCCTTGACCTGGCCGATGTTGACCTTCGGGCTGAACACCGGGAACGGCGCCGAGATCGAGTAGCTGATGTCGTTCGCGAAGCCGAACAGGTCCTTCGCGGTGAAGGTGTTCTCCATCAGCGTCTGGTGCATGATCTCGCCGCTCAGCTTGTCGGCGCCGTGCTTTTTGGCGGCAACCTCGACCGCGCGGCAGATCAGCAGCGCCTGGCCGATGCCCGCGCCTACGATCGACGACCAGCCGGTCTTCAGGCCGTACTTTTCGGTCAGCATGTCGAAGAACTTCTTCGCCTCGGTCGGGTCGGCCGAGGTGATCACGCCCGACTGCGCCTCGTAGTCGCCCTCCGCCGTCTCGATGCCGCCCATCGCCTTGGCCAGGAAGGTCGGCGAGTTGTGCATGCTGTAGACGATCGGCACGTTCTTGCCGAGCGCCGTCATCGCGCGCTTGACGGCCACCGCCTGCTGCGGCGAGGCCGGTGCCAGGATCGCCTCGGCGCCGGCGTTGACGACGCGGCGAGTCTGCAGCGTGAGGTCGGCCGGTGCCGGCTCGGCGTAGATCACCTCGAGCAGGTCGACGGTCTTCGGGTTGGCCTTGGCCCAGGCCACCATGCCGCGGCCGATGTCCGCGAACGTGGGCGAGGCCTCGGTCGTGACCATCGCGATCTTCACCGGCCGCGTGCCGCTGGCCTTGGTCTTCTGGAACCAGTCGACGAAGCCGCTGAGCTCGTGCACGAAGGTCGGGCGCGTCGACAGCACCCACTGGTTGGGCCGCCACGCGAAGCCGTTGCTCGCCGAGCCGAGGATCATCACCACCTTGTCGTTGGGCAGGCGCTGCTGCAGCGCGGCGGTGTCCGGCCCGCCGAGCGCGAAGCCGATCAGCGGCTTGGCCGCCAGGATGCCGGGCCACAGGCTCGCGGTCTGCGCGGTGTCGTAGCGGGTGTCGTAGGCCTTGATGTCGAGCTGCACGCCGATTTTGCTGCCGACCTCGGTGTTCCACCATTTGCCGACGGCCTCGCGGCCGCCCGCGAACAGCGGCATCACCGAGGCGAACGGCCCGGAGAAGTCGGACAGCGACGGCACCAGGTAGGTCGTCGTCTTCGGCGGCGCGGCGAGCGCGCGCGTCGTCGGGAGGGTCGCGGCGCCGGCGAGGGCCAGCGTGGCCTGTCGTCTCGTGATCATGGTGTGTCTCCTGGGGGTTGCTGCGAGCGAGCGCAGTCTCAGTACGGGAAAGGCCAGCGCCGGAAGGCGCCCTTGAGGATGGCGATGCGGTGCATCAAGCCCTTCGGCTCGAAGAGCAGGAACAGGATCACGATGCCGCCGAGCAGCACGTTCATGCCCGCGAACACGAAGTCCTGCCCGATGGAAGGCAGCACGGTGATGAGCGCCGGGCCGAGCGTGACGACGCCCTCGCGCGCCAGCTGGATCAGCACGGTGCCGACGAGCGCCCCGACGATCGAGCCGAGGCCGCCGACGATCATCATCGCGATCAGCCAGATCGAGTTGAACAGCGTGAACTGCTCGACCGAGACATGTCGCAGCGCGACGACCCACAGGGCGCCCGCGATGCCGCCGTAGAACGCGCCGACGAGGAACGCGCGCATTTTCGCCACGAGCACGTCGATGCCCATCATCCCGGCGGCCACGTCGTCGTCGCGCACCGCCTCGAAGGCCCGGCCGTGGCGCGAGCGCACGATGCCGAACGCACCGGCCAGCATCACGATCAGCGCCGCCAGCGTCAGGTAGTAGAGCGCCACGTCGTTTTCGAGGCTGATGCCGAGGATCGCCACGTTCTCGATGTGCACGCCGCCCGCGCCGCCGAACCACGCCGCCGGCAGGTTGAGGATCAGGAACTGGAACAGCGCCTGCGCGGCCAGCGTCGTCAGCGCGAGGTAGAAGCCCTTGATGCGCGCGGCCGAGAGCCCGAACAGCCCGCCGAACGCCGCCGCCGAGAACCCGCCGAACAGGATCGCCGGCAGCACCGGCCAGTGCCAGTAGCCGATCGCGATCGCGCAGCCGAACGCGCCCACGCCCATGAAGGCCGATTGGCCGAGGTTGATCTGGCCGGCGTAGCCGGTGCAAATCTGCAGCCCCATCACGGCGATGGCGGTGATGAACATCGAGTAGCAGATGTTGACCCAGCGCCCGCCGACGAACGCGGGCAGCACGAGCAGCAGCGCCAGGAACGCGAGCAGCGCCGCCAGCTGCCACCGGGTGCGCACCAGCGACCGGTCGGCCGCGTAGCGGGTGAAGAAGATGCCGGACGGGTCCATCAGACTCTTTCGATGCTGCGCCAGCCGAACAGGCCGGTCGGGCGGACGAACAGCATCAGCAGCATGAACACGTACGGCACGATGCTCGACGCCGCGCCGCCGATGAGCGGATCGACATAGGCCGCGACGAGCGTCTGCAGGATGCCCATGATGGCGCCGGCCAGCAGCAGGCCGAGGATCGACTCCAGCCCCGCGAACAGTGCCACCGGCAGCGCCGCCAGCCCGATCTCGGCCGAGACGAGGCTGAGCGTGCGGCCGTTCAGGTACACGATCGCGCCGACGGTGCTGATGACGGCGCCCAGCATCCACGCCAGCGTGGTCGCGCGCTTGACCGAGATGCCCATCGCGATGGCGGTCTGCGGGTCCTCGGCCACCGCGGTGAGCGTCAGGCCGAAGCGCGAGCGGTTGAAGAACCACCAGAGGCAGATCGCCAGCACGGCGGTGAAGCCGGCGCCCATCACCAGCGAGGTCGGGAAGATGAAGTCGCCGGCGATGATCGGTGCGACCGGCAGCAGCGCCGGGAACTGGCGCTCGGTCGAGCCCCAGACGACCAGGATCAGCCCGCGGATCAGGATCACCAGACCGACCGTGACCATCACCATCGAGAACACCGATTCGCCGATCAGCCGCGTGAAGAACAGCCGCTCGATGAGGTAGCCGAACGCGATCGCGCTGAAGAAGGCCAGCACCAGCGCGATCGGCGTGGGCAGGCCCAGGCCGAGCGTCAGCGTCCAGACCGTGAACGCGCCGACCAGCATCAGCTCGCCCTGCGCGAAGTTGAAGACCTTGCTGGCGCGGTAGATCACCACGAAACCCAGCGCCAGTAAGGCGTAGAGCTGGCCGAGCAGGACGCCGTTCAGCACGTAGTTCAGGAAGTCGTTCATGGCTGCATCTCCAGCACCTCGGCCTCGACATCGCCGATGCGCACGCTCGCGGCCAGCACGCCGCTGCGGCCGTCCTGGTACTTCACGGGGATCGCGACGTCCACGGTCGAGAGTCCCGTGTACAGCCCGTCGACCAGCGCGCGGTAGCGCTCCTCGATGAACTCGCGCTTCAACTTGCGGGTGCGGGTCAGCTCGCCCTCGTCGGCGTCCAGCGGCTTGGGCAGGTTGGCGAAGCGCCGGACCTTCGCGTTGCCCGGCAGGCGCGCGTTGACCTGCGCGATCTCGAGCGCGATCTGCGCCAGCACCTCGGGCTTCTGCGACAGGTCGGTGAAGGTCGTGAAGCCCAGGTTGCGCTGCTCGGCCCAGCGCGCGAACACCACGTCGTCGATGTTGACCAGCGCCGTGACGAAGCCGTGGCGGCCGTCGCCGATCACCAGCACCTCCTTGATGTACGGCGAGAAGCGCAGGCGGATCTCGATGTACTGCTTGGGATAGCGCTCGCCGGTGGTCAGCGCGCTCATGTGCTCGAGGCGGTCGTAGTAGACGAGCGCGCCGGCGGGCGTGCGGCTCACCGCGTCGCCGGTGCGGAACCACTCGCCGTCGAACTTCTCGGCCGTCTTGTCGGGGCGGTTCCAGTAGCCGGCGAAGCCCAGGCCGGCGCGCAGCTGGAGCTCGCCTTCGTCGGTGATGCGGTACTCGAGCGGGCCGGCCATGTGCGTCGCGTCGACGCAGGGCGTGCCCACCGATTCCGGGTCGTAGCTGTCGCCCACGTGCGCGGAGACGAGCCCGTACTCGCTGCAGCCGTAGATGTTGCGCATGCGCACGCCCATCGCGGCGAACAGGCGCACCACGTCGGGCGCGGTGGCGGCGCCGCCGGTCATCGCGACGCGCACGCGCTTCAGGCCGAGCTGGTCGCGCAGCGGCCCGAGCACCAGCGTCTCGGCGAGCGGCAGCAGCAGGCGCGGCCAGCGCGGCGGCTCGCGACCCTCGATGCGCGCCACGTGCACGGCGCGGCCGATGCCCAGGCCCCACTTCACCATCGCCTGGCGCACCGGGCCGGCGTCGATCATGCGGGTGTGGACGCCGGCCGCCAGGCTCTCCCACTGGCGCGGGCCGAGGAACAGCACGTCGACCGCCAGCTCGCGGATCGCCTCCTGCACCTGGTCGGGCCGCTCGGCGAAGTTGACGCGCAGCGGCAGCATCATGCCCACCATCACGCCGACCCACTGCTCGGTGATCCACGACAGCGGCACGTACGACAGGTACTCGCCGTGCGGCTCGACCTGCAGCGCCTTCTGGAACTGCTCCGCGCAGCCGAGCAGCGCCCGGTGCGTGGTGATCACGCCCTTGGGGTGGCCGGTGGTGCCCGAGGTGTAGGCCAGCAGCGCGATGTCGTCGGCCCGGCCGGCGGCGATGCTCGCGGCCACGCGGCCCGGCTCGGCGGCGCGCAGCGGTGCGCCCGCGGCGATCAGCTGGTCGAGGCTGCGCAGCGCCGGATCGCGGTAGCCCTGCATGCCGCCCGGCTCCCAGAACACGACGTGCGCGAGGCCGTCCAGCGCCGCGGCGACGGGCAGCGCCTTGTCGACCTGCTCCTGGTCGTCCGCGAAGATGCAGACGGCCTGCGAATCGGCGGCGATGTAGCGCAGCTCCTGCTCCGACGCATCGGGGTACAGCGTCACGGTCTTGGCGCCGATCGCCATCGCGGCCCACTCGGCCCAGAAGATCTCGGGCCGGTTCTCGCCGATCAGCATCACGGTGTCGCCACCCTTCACGCCGAGCGCGAGCAGGCCGAACGCGATCTGCTCGGTGCGCGCGTGGATCTGCGCCCAGCTGAACTCCTGCCAGATGCCGCGGCACTTGTAGCGGTGGCCGACCAGCCGGGCGCGTTCGCGGGCGTTGTGCACCAGCCATTGCGGCGCGGTCTGCGGGCTGTCGGCCGACAGCGTGAAGGCATCGCGCGCGCTCACTGGCTGCTCCCGAGGTAGGCCGCGATCACGCCGGCATCGCGCTGCACTTCGGCGGGCGTGCCGTCGGCGATCTTGCGGCCGAAGTTCAGCACCGCGACGCGGTCGGCGATGTCCATCACCACGCCCATGTCGTGCTCGACCAGCACCACCGGCGTCTGCTTGAACTCGCGGATGTCGAGGATGAAGCGGGCCAGGTCTTCCTTCTCCTCGGCGTTCATGCCGGCCATCGGTTCGTCGAGCAGCAGCACCTTCGGCTCCATCGCCAGCGCACGGCCCAGGTCGACGCGCTTGCGCATGCCGTAGCCCAGCGTGCCGACCGGCTGGTGGCGGATGTGCTCGATCTCCAGGAAATCGATGATCTCCTCGGCGACCGCGCGGTGCGCCACCTCTTCGCGCTGCGCGAACGGCCACCACGCGAAGGCCTCCAGCAGCGTGGTGCGCATGTGCGCATAGCGGCCGATCAGGATGTTGTCGAGCACGCTCATGTGGGCCAGGAGGTGCGTGCCCTGAAAGGTGCGCGCCACGCCGGCCGCGGCGATGCGGTGCACCGGCCAGCGCGTCACGTCCTGCCCGACGTAGTGCACGGCGCCGGCCTGCGGGTGATAGAAGCCCGAGAGCACGTTCAGGAACGAGCTCTTGCCGGCGCCGTTCGGGCCGATCAGCGCTACCAGTTCGCCGGGGCGCACGCCGATCGAGACGTCCTCGAGCGCCGTGACGCCGCCGAAGCGCAGCGTGACCGAGCGTGCCTCGAGCACATGGGCGGTTTCAGCCGGTGCGGCGGTGGCGTGAGGCGAGGCTTGCAGCGTGGGCATCGTCATCACAGCGTGCGAGCGATCAGCTCTTTCATGATCTCGTTGGTGCCGCCGAAGATCCGCATCACGCGGGCATCGGCGTACATCCGCGCGATCGGGACCTCGTTCATGTAGCCGGCGCCGCCGAACAGCTGCAGGCACGCGTCGACCACCTCGCCGTGGGTCTGCGTGACCCACCACTTGGCCATCGACGCGGTGGTGCCATCGAGCGTGCCGTCGATCTGGCGCCGGATCACGTCGTCGACGAACACCCGCGCCACTTCGGCCCGCGTGCTCGCCTCGGCCAGCTGGAAGCGGGTGTTCTGCAGTTCGATCAGCGGCTTGCCGAAGACCTGGCGCTGCTTGCACCACTCGACCGTGAGCGCGACGGCGCGCGCCATCAGCGCCGCCGAGTACACGCCGATCAGCGCGCGCTCGTAGGGCAGCTGGTCCATCAGCTGGTACATGCCGCGGCCCTCGGTGCCGCCCAGCAGGTTGGCAGCCGGCACGCGGCAGTCGTCGAAGAACAGCTCGCAGGTGTCCTGCGCGTGCATGCCGATCTTGTCGAGGACGGGGCCGCAGCGGAAGCCGGGCGTCGCGTGCGGGTCCATCAGCAAGAGAGAGACGCCCTTGGAGCCGGCCGCCGGATCGGTCTTCGCGACCAGCACCAGCAGCCCCATGTTCAGCGCGTTGGAGATGTAGGTCTTGGAACCGTTGACGACGTAGTGGTCGCCGTCGAGCACCGCGGTCGTGCGGATGCCCTTCAGATCGGAGCCGGCGCCGGGCTCGGTCATCGCGATCGCCCCGATGCAGTCGCCCGCGGCCATCTTCGGCAGCCAGTGCGTCTTCTGCGCCTCGGTGCCGCAGGCGAGCACGTAGTGCGCGACGATGGCGTGGACCATGCGCCCGGCCGCGAAGCCCATCTCCGGCGACTCGGCCAGCGCGCGGTAGATGGCCACCTCGTGACCGAAGTCGCCGTCCATGCCGCCGTAGGCGCCCGGCACGTCGGTCAGCAGCAGGCCGAGCTCGCCGGCCCGTTGCCACGCGGCCTTGTCGACCCGGTGCTGGGCGCGCCAGCGCGCGTCGTTCGGGTCGATGGCCTCGCGCACGAAGCGGCGCGCCGTGTCGGCCAGCAGCTCGTGGCCCTCGCTCATCCAGGCCGGGCGGGTCGTGGTGGTGGTGTCCATCGCGGTCGCGGCCTCAGCCCATCGTGAACCCACCCCCGCAGACGATCGTCTGGCCGGAGATGTAGTTCGATTCGGGGATGCAGAACAGGTAGACCGCGCCCGCAGCCTCCTCCGGCGTGCCGCCGCGGCCGAGCGGAACGCCCGACTCGATCGTCTTCAGCAGGCCGGGGTTGATGCCGACCTTGATGTCGCGGCCCTCGATGGTCACGGAAGTGTCCGCCTCGGTCGCCTCGGTGAGCCGGGTGCGGATGAAACCGTAGGCCACCGTGTTGACGTTGACCAGCATGCGGCCCCACTCCTTCGACAGCGTCTTGGTCAGCCCCGTGATGCCGGCCTTGGCCACCGCGTAGTTGGCCTGGCCCGCGTTGCCGCCCAGGCCTGCGATCGACGAGATGTTGACGACCTTGCGGAACACCGCCCGGCCCTCGGCTGCCTCGGCCTTGTTCAGCGCGCGGATCACCGGCTGCGCGGCGCGCAGGATGCGGAACGGCGCGGTCAGGTGGCAGTCGAGGATCGCGTACCACTGCTCGTCGGTCATCTTCTGGATCACCGCGTCCCAGGTGTAGCCGGCGTTGTTGACGATGATGTCGATGCCGCCGTAGGTGTCGACCGCGGTCTTGACGAAGCGCTCGGCGAAATCGGGCGCGGTGACGCTGCCGACGCACACCGCGGCCTCGCCGCCCAGCGCGCGGATCTCCTGCGCGACCTGCTCCGCCGGCTCGGCGTCCACGTCGTTGACGACGACGCGCGCGCCCTCCCCGGCCAGCTTGAGCGCGATGGCGCGGCCGATGCCGCGACCCGAACCGGTGACCATCGCCACCTTGCCTTGCAACTTGGTCATCGCGCGTGATCTCCGGGTGCATCGAGCGCGATCCAGGCGTCGCCGATGATCTTTTTGTCGCCGTATTGGGTGGTGGTCGCGATCTCGACGCGCACCTGCCGCTCGCCGTCGCGCTCGGCCTTCTCGGCCACGTGGCCAGTGCACGTGAGCCGGTGGCCCAGGTGGGTGATGCCGGTGAAGCGCAGGTTGAGCTGGCGCAGGCAGCGCTGCGGCACCCAGCCCGTCAGCAGGCGGCCCAGGTACGCGGCAGACAACATGCCCTGCGCGAACACGTCCGGCATGCCGGCGCGGCGCGCGACGTCGATGTCGATGTGGATCGGGTTGTGGTCGCCCGACGCGCCGGCGAACAGCGCGAGCGTGGTGCGGGTGATCGGCGGCAAGGCGAGCGGCGGCAGCGCATCGCCGACGCTGATGGCGTCGAACGACGGGGCATTGAGTGCCGCAGGGGAAAGTCGTGCGTTCATGGAATCAGGTGTTGCGGTGCGCGATGCTGCTGCGCAGGTCGGCCACGTGCGCGCCGCGCTGGTCGGTGACCTTCACCTCACGCACCACGAAGGTCAGCGCGCCGTTCTTCTTGTCGTAGATGTCCGCGACGCGGGACTCGAAGGTCAGCGTGTCGCCGGCGCAGGCCATGCGGTGGTAGGTGAAGCTCTGCTCGCCGTGCAGGATGCGCGTGAGGTCCATGCCGATCTCGTCCATCCAGGCGAACGGCTCCGCCTTCTCCATCTCGAGGCTGAACAGGAAGGTGGGCGGCACCGGCAGCGAGGAATGGCCGGCCGCACGCGCCGCGGCCTCGTCGGTGTAGACCGGGTCGGTCTCGCCGATCGCCTTCGCGAAGAAGCGCAGGCGCCCCTTCTCCACCTCGGCGTGGCTGGCCGCGAACATGCGGCCGATGTGCTGGCGGTCGATCATCCTCAGGCCGCCTGGTACATCGTGACGACGCAGGCACCGCCAAGACCGAGGTTGTGCTGCAGCGCCACCCTGGCGCCGGGCACCTGGCGCGCGTCCGCCGTACCGCGGAGCTGGTGCGTCAGCTCGTAGCACTGCGCGAGGCCCGTTGCACCCAGCGGGTGGCCCTTGGAGAGCAGGCCGCCGGACGGGTTGGTGACGACGCGGCCGCCGTACGTGTTGTCGCCGTCGTCGACGAACTTCTCGGCACCGCCAGGCGGGCACAGGCCGAGCGCCTCGTAGCTCAGCAGCTCGTTCTGCGCGAAGCAGTCGTGCAGCTCGACCACCTTCACGTCTTCCGGGCCGATGCCGGCCGCCTCGTAGACCTGGGCCGCGCAGCGGCGCGCCATGTCGCGGCCGACCACGTCCATCATGTCCCGCGATTCCAGGCTGACGGGTGTGTCGGTCGTCATCGCCTGTGCGGCGATCGCCACGTCGGCGCGCAGCCCGTGGCGGCGCGCGAACTCGGGCGAGACCAGCAGCGCGGCGGCCGCGCCGCAGGTCGGCGGGCAGGCCATCAGGCGGGTCATCACGCCGGGCCAGATCGCGGGCGACTGCAGCACCTCGTCCTCGGTCAGCACGGTGCGCAGCAGCGCGAGCGGGTTGTTGGCGGCGTGCCGGCTCGCCTTGGCGCGGATCTTCGCGAAGGTGGCCAGCGGCGTGCCGTACTGGCGCATGTGGCTCTGGCCGGCCCCGCCGAAATACTTGAGCGCGAACGGCACGTCCACGTCGCCCACCAGTTCGGCGGTGAGCGCGTCGAAGTCGACGAACGGCGTGGGCCGGTCGGGCCAGGCCGAGCCGAGCGCGCCGCGCTGCATCTGCTCGAAGCCGACCGCCAGCACGCACTCGGCGGCGCCGCTCTCGATGGCCTGACGCGCCAGGAACAGCGCCGTCGAGCCGGTAGAGCAGTTGTTGTTGACGTTGACGATCGGCACGCCCGACATGCCGACCCCGTACATCGCCTTCTGCCCGCAGGTGGAGTCGCCGTAGACGTAGCCGGCGTAGACCTGCTGCACGAGTTCGTAGCCGACACCGGCGTCCGCCAGCGCCTGCCGGGCCGCGGCCGCGCCCATCACGTCGTAGGGATCGCTCGCGCCGGGCTTGGCGAACTGGACCATCCCGACACCCGCCACCATCGCCTTGTGCTTCATCGCATCGCCCTGTTTTCAAAGTACGGGGCAATAATACTTACCGGTCGGTAACTTTGTCCAACGGAAAACGTACAGTAGTTTCCCGAGTACCTAGAATGCGGGCATGACGACCAAGACCGCCCGACCCGCGCGCCCCACCCGCCCCGCCAGCGCGCCCCTGAAAGCGGCGCGGCCCGCTGCGCCGGCACGCTGGGGCTACGAGGTGCAGAACAAGGAGGAGCAGTCCGCGCTGAAGCGGCTGGCGATCCTGCGCACCGCGGCGAAGCTGTTCAACGAGCGCGGCTTCTACGCCACCTCGCTGAACGACCTGGCGACGCTGCTGAACGTGACCAAGCCGAGCCTGTACTACTACGTCAAGAGCAAGGACGACATCCTTCTGCAGATCCTGCACCACGCGATGGGCCAGATCGAACCCGCCATCACGGTGGCCGAGGAGACGGGCAGCAACGGGCTGGAGAAGCTCCGCATCTTCGTCGGCAGCTACGTGCAGGTGCTCACCGGCGACTTCGGCAAGTGCCTGGTGCTGTCGGGGACCACGCCGCTCGATCCTGACAGCCGCTCGCAGGTGGCGCCCGCCTTCCGCCGCATCGACCAGGCCGTGCGCCGCATGATCACCGACGGCATCGACGACGGCTCGATCGCGCCCTGCGATCCCAAGATCGCGGCGTTCAGCCTGTTCGGCTCACTCCACTGGATGACCTCGTGGTTCCGCGCCGACGGGGAACTCGGCGCCGACGCCATGGCGGACCACCTGTTCTCGATCTTCCGCGACGGCCTGGAGCCGCGAAAAAGGAAGGCGCCGCCCCGCCCGTAGCCGACTACCATCCACGCTCCGTCTCATCGAGACTTCCGACAGGAACGCGATCATGAGACTGAGCGATTTCATCCTCACTTCCACCGAAGCCATCCTGCGCGAGTGGGAGCAGTTCGCAGCCACCCTGCTGCCCGCGGCGAACAGCATGAGCCGCCTGGGCCTGCGGGACCACGCGGGGCAGCTCCTGGAGGCGATCGCGAAGGACCTGTCCGAGCAGCAGACCCCTGCGGAGCAGTCGGCCAAGGCGAAAGGCCAGGCGCCGGTCGACCCCACGCTTCCGAACACCGCCGCGCAGGTGCATGCGCTGCTGCGCGCCCAGGACGGCTTCGACATCAACCAGATGGCCGCCGAGTACCGCGCGCTGCGCGCGAGCGTGCTGCGGCTCTGGGCGGCCCAGGCCGAGATCCAGTCCACCGACTTCGAGGACATGCTGCGCTTCAACGAGGCCATCGACCAGGCCCTCGCCGAGTCGATCGGGTCCTTCAACACCGAGGTCGAGCGCAGCCGCAATCTCCTGCTGGGCATGCTCGGGCACGACATGCGCAATCCGCTGAACGCGATCCTGCTGACAGCCAAGCTCGTGACCCGCATGAACACTGGCGCCGAGCTTTCGGCGGTCAGCGCGCGACTGCTCCGCAGCGGGGCGCGCATGCGCGCCCTGCTGGACGAACTCGTGGACTTCAGCCGCACGCAGCTGGGCGTGGGGCTGCAGATCCGGCGCATCCCCTGCGATCTCCAGGCCGTCTGCATGGACGAACTGGAGCTGATCCGATCCGCCTTCCCCGACGCCGTGATCGAATGGGCCGCGAGCGGCGACGCCCGGGGCGACTGGGACAGCAACCGGATCCACCAGGTGCTCGGCAACCTGCTGTCGAACGCGATCAAGTACGGCGCCGACGCGCCGATCCAGGTGCACCTCGAAGGCGGACCGGAGGCCGTCGTCTTCAGCGTGACGAACCAGGGCGTCCAGATCGCGCCCGAATACATCTCGTCGCTGTTCGAGCCCCTCAACCGCGCGGGACGGGACGATCACGACGGCCTGGGGCTGGGCCTGTACATCGCACAGCAGGTCGCGGTGGCGCACGGCGGGCGCATCGAGGCCACCTCGACGGGCACGATCACGCGCTTCACGGTGACCCTGCCCCGCGCGCCGTCGGCCTAGGCCTCGCGCGGCGGCCCCGGGAACCACAGCCTGAACGAGGTGTGGCGCCCCGCACCGCTGATCACGCTGGCGCTGCCGCCGTGCAGGTCCATGATCGACTTGACGATCGCCAGCCCCAGCCCGGCCGACCCGCCCGCCGAGCCGGAGCGCGACTCGTCGACGCGGAAACTGCGCTCGAACACGCGCTCCAGGTGCGCGTCCGCGATCGGCGGGCCGGCGTTGGAGACCTCGAGCGTGCAGCCGCCGCCGTCGTGCGCGGTGGTCTCGACGACGACGGCGCTGCCGCGCGGCGCGTAGCGCAACGCGTTCGACATCAGGTTGCCGAGCGCGCGCACCAGCATCGTCTCGTCGGCCCAGATCTGCTGGAACGCGGGCTCGTCGCCGTGCATGAGCAGCTCGAGCGCCACGCCGCGCTCCTCGGCCAGCATCTCGAAGTAGCCGCGGCCCCGCTCCAGCACCGGCTGCAGGTCGATCCAGCGGCGCTGGGTGGCGGCATGCGGGTCGTCGGCGCGGGCCAGGAACAGCATGTTCTCGATCAGCCGCGAGATGCGCTCGTAATCCTCCACCGCCGATTCCAGCACCGCGCGGTACTCGTCGGCGTGGCGCGGCTTGGCGAGCGTGACCTGGGCCTCGCCGAGCAGGTTGTTGATCGGCGTGCGCAGGTCGTGCGCCAGGTCGGACGAAAACTCCGACAGGCGCCGGAACGACGCCTCCAGCCGGTCGAGCATGCGGTTGAACGCGTGGGTCGATTCGACCAGCTCGGTCGGCGTGTCGGCCACCGACAGCCGCTCGCTCATCGGTCGTTCGCTGATGCGGTTGGCGGCGGCCGCCAGCCGCTTCGGCCCGGCCACGATGCGGCGCGCGATCCACACGCCGAGCGCGCCGGCGGCGAGCGCGCCGATCAGCAGCGTGCCGACGAAGATCTGCAGCTCGTTCTTCACGATCTCCCGCGTCTGCGTGAGCTCGTACGCGAACACGACGAGCAGCGTGCGCGTGCCGTCGCCGGCGAGCGAGCCGGCCGGCACCGGGATGCGCGCGAACAGCAGCCGGAAGCTGCGGTGGTCGGGCGAGGTCCACACCGTGGTCAGCGGGCCCAGCACCTTGCTCAGCGCCCGCACGTCCGCGTGCTCGATCCCGGCCGGCAGGTCGTCGACCGCCATCGGGCTGCGGGGCAGCGCCGCCAGCGGGATCTCGAACTGCTCGGACGCGGCGATGACGCGGCGGTCGGCGTCGAGCAGCGCCATGTGCAGGTGGCCGAGCTGCAGGTCGATGCGGCGGACCAGGCGCTGCGGCGTCTGCGTCAGGTCGAAGCGCGCGTCGGTCAGGTCCTCGCGCAGCATGGCCAGGTTGGCGAACATGATCAGCTCGTTGCCCTCGCGCAGCTCGCGCGTCGCCAGGCGGTTGATCAGCAGGCCGCTGCCGGCCACCAGCACGATCGAGATCGTCGCGATCGACAGGCTGATCTGCGCCGTCAGCGATCGCTTCAGGCTGCGCAGGCAGTGGAGCTTCAAGGCGCCCCGTCGAGCGGATCGCGCGCGTCACGCGCGTCGGCCGCCTCGCGCGGGTCGAACACGTAGCCCACGCCGCGGATCGTGTGGATCAGCTTGGTCGCGAAGGGATCGTCCAGCTTGGCGCGCAGGCGCCGCACGGCCACGTCGACCACGTTGGTGTCGCTGTCGAAGTTCATGTCCCACACGTGCTCGGCGATCAAGGTGCGCGAGACGACCTCGCCCGCATGGCGGACGAAGTAGTCGAGCAGCGCGTACTCCTTGGCGGTGAGGTCGATGCGCGTGCCCGCGCGGGTGACGCGGCGGCGCACGCGGTCCAGCGCCAGATCGGCGACGCGCGCGTGCTGCTCGACCTGCGCCGCGCCGCGCCGCAGCAGCGTGCGGATGCGCGCCAGCAGCTCGGAGAACGCGAAGGGCTTGACGAGGTAGTCGTCGGCGCCGAGCTCCAGGCCCTTGACGCGGTCGGCCACCTCGTCGCGCGCACTCAGGAACAGCACCGGCGTCTGGCGCTGGCGGCGCAGCGCCTCCAGCACCGTCCAGCCGTCCGCGCCCGGCAGCATCACGTCGAGCAGGATCAGGTCGTACTGGCCGGAGGTGGCGAGGTGCAGGCCCTCGATCCCGTTGTCCGCCACGTCGACCACGTAGGCGTGCTCGCTCAGGCCCTTGCGCACGTAGGCGGCGGTCTTCGGTTCGTCCTCGACGATCAGGATGCGCATGGGCGCGGCCCCGCGCAGCGCGGGGTCAGAGGGTTTTCACGGGGCGTCAGTATCGGTGATCGCCGGGCCCGTCGTGGCGTCAGGCGGCGAGCGCGAGCTGCAGCGGGCGCTTGACGCGGAACGCCCACTTCGGCCCGAGGCGCAGCGCCTCCAGCGTCATCGAGGTCGCGTTGGCGAAGAACATCGACTCGTCCAGCCCGTGGCACTCGAAGGCGCGGCGCTGGCGCAGCGAGCGGCGCCGCAGGTCGCCCTCGAACGCCTGCGCGTCGCGGCTCGCCTGACCGAAGAACGACGCCGCTGTGCGCGCCGCGTCCATCGCGGCCTCGCCGAGCGCCGGGATCGCGCGCGGCGCCGACAGGCGGATCTGCGCGATGAACGGGTTCCGGCCGACCACGAGGCCCCACGGGCGCAGGCCGTCGGCCGGATCGACGCACAGCGCCTCGAGCTTGGTCAGCCCGAAGCGGCGTGCGAGCCGCATGCGGACCGCCAGCCACGGGTCGTCACGGCGCACAAGCGCGATCGCCGCCTCGGCCCGCGCGTCGTCCCCTTCCAGCGGCAGGACCAGCGAGCGCAGCAGGCCCTGCGCATGCGCGTCGTCCGCGCCGGCGGCGCGGTGCAGCCACTCGATCGCCTGCTCCGAGTCCTCCAGCGTGTCGGCGACGCGCAGCATCAGCGCGCCGAGCTTGCGCTGCGCCTCCACCTGCCCGCCGAGCGCGGCCTTCTCGAGGCAGAAGCGCGCCATCTGCGGGTTCGCGACCG
>JAZKIO010000064.1:22508-68781 GCA_040384825.1 Pseudomonadota bacterium | reverse complement strand
GTGTCACGCTGGTGTTCTTCATCGTCTTCTTCAACGTCTACCAGGGCGTGAAGGAGGTGAGCCCGGTCGTGCTCGCGAACGCGCGCATGCTGGGCGCCTCGCAAAAGCAGCTGCTGCGGCACGTGTACCTGCCGAGCGCGACCAGTTGGGTGTTCAGCTCGCTGCACACCAGCGTCGGTCTGGCGTTCGTCGGCGCGGTGGTGGGCGAGTACCTGGGCTCGTCGCGCGGCGTGGGTTACCTGATCCTGCAGGCCGAAGGCTCGTTCGACATCAACACCGTGATGGCCGGCATCCTGGTGCTCACCGTGTTCGCGCTGCTGCTCGACGCGGTGGTGGGCAAGCTGGAGCGGCGGCTGATGAAATGGCAGCCGAAGACGGGCGAGACCGAAAAGCTTTGACGAGGAGACGACAAGATGGCCAAGGACTTCGACACGATGGAGGACAGCAACCGCGCTGCCAACCCGAGCATCCACGAGGTGTCCGACCCGGCGCGGCGCGTCTGGGTGCAGGGCGGCCTCGCGGCGCTCGCCGGCGCCGCGCTCGGGCCGCTGGTGAGCGGCTGCGCGAGCGGGCCTGTGACCGGTGGCGCGCGGCTGGGGTTCAAGGGCATCCCGACCAGCACGGCGGACCGGATCACGGTGCCTGAAAGCTACGTGGCGACCGTCATCGCGGCCTGGGGCGAGCCGATCGGTGTCGCCGGCAACATGCCGGCGTGGCGCGAGGACGTCTCGGCCAGTGCCGCCGACCAGGCGGTGCAGATGGGCATGCACCACGACGGCATCCACTTCTACCCGCTCGGCGGCAGCAGCACGCGTGGCCTGCTGGCGATGAACCACGAGTACTGCGACGACGGCCTGCTGCATGCCGACGGCCTGGCCACCTGGAGCGCCGAGAAGGTGAAGAAGGCGCAGGCCGCGCACGGCGTCGCGGTGATCGAGGTCGAACGCCGCGGCGATGCCTGGGCGATGGTGCGGCCTTCGAAGTACGCGCGCCGCTACACCGCGAGCACGCCGTTCGCGATCGGCGGCCCTGCCGCCGGCCACGCGATGATGAAGACCGCCGCCGACCCCGCCGGCCGCACCGCGCTCGGCACGTTCAACAACTGCGCCAGCGGCCAGACGCCGTGGGGCACCTACCTCTCCGGCGAAGAGAACTTCGCCGGGTACTTCGCGCTCGGCGACGCCAGGCCGGACGCCCACCAGCAGCGCTGGGGCCTGCGCAAGACCTCGTTCTACCGCTGGAACGAGCACGACGAGCGCTTCGACGCGGCCAGGCACCCGAACGAGCCGAACCGCTTCGGCTGGGTCGTCGAGATCGATCCGATGGACCCGACCGGCACGCCCGTCAAGCGCACCGCGCTCGGCCGCGCCGCGCACGAGGGCGCGTGGGTCGGGGTCACGCGCGACGGCCGGGCCGTCGTCTACTCGGGCGAGGACGCGCGCTTCGAGTACATCTACAAGTTCGTGAGCCGCGACCGCATCGCGCCGGCCGGCAACGGCCTGACGCAGGCGCAGGCGAATCGCACGCTGCTCGACCACGGCACGCTGCACGTGGCGCGTTTCGATGCCGACGGCACCGGCCGCTGGCTGCCGCTGGTGCACGGTAGCGGCCCGCTGACCGCGGCGAACGGCTTCGCCGACCAGGGCGAGGTGGTGATCAAGGCGCGCCAGGCCAGCGACGCACTCGGCGCCACCAAGATGGACCGCCCCGAGTGGCTCGCCATCGATCAGCAGACCCGCGAGGTCTACTGCACGCTGACCAACAACTCCTCGCGCGGCGCGAAGGACCAGCCCGGCGTCGACGCCGCGAACCCGCGCGCCAACAACACGATGGGCCAGATCATCCGCTGGAAGGAGGTCGACGATTTCGACGCCACCGCGATGCGCTGGGATCACCTGGTGCTCGGCGGGGACCCGGCCAACGAACGCCCGGAGGCCAAGGGCAACATCAAGGGCGACATCTTCGGCTGCGCCGACGGCCTGATGCTCGATGGCCGCGGCGTGCTGTGGATCCAGACCGACGCGCACGCGACGCAGATGAACAAGGGCGAGTTCGCGCGCATCGGCAACAACCAGATGCTGGCGATGGACCGCGGCACCGGTGAGGTGCGGCGGTTCCTGACCGGCCCGGTCAACTGCGAGATCACCGGCGCCGCCTTCACGCCCGACGGCACGACGGTGTTCGTCAACGTGCAGCACCCCGGCGAGACGCCGAGCGACCGCAGCGACCCGAAGGAGCCGAACAAGTTCTCGAGCTGGCCGAACGGCGGCCGGCCGCGCTCGGCGACGGTGGTGATCCGCCGTGTCGACGGTGGCGTGATCGGCGCTTGACCTGCTCCCTCTCCCGCTTGCGGGAGAGGGCGGGGGTGAGGGTGGCTGCACGCGCTCTACCCTCACCCCAACCCTCTCCCGCAAGCAGGAGAGGGCGCCCGGAGCGGGTCAGCCGGCGCGCAGCGTTTCGATCTGTCGCGCCAGCGCGATCGTCGTGCGGTCGTGCAGGAAGGCGCCGATGATCTGCACGCCGATCGGCAAACCCTCCGGGCTCGTCGCGATCGGTGCCGCGGTCGCCGGCAGGCCGGCGAAGGTCGCCATGCCGGACCACGCGAGCTGGTCGCCGAAGGCGGTCGGTTCACCGTCCAGCAGCAGCGAGCGCCTGCTCCAGACCGGCTCGTCGGTGAGCGGGAACGCGGCGGTGCCGAAGACCGGCGCGAGCACCACGTCGAACTCGGCGAACAGCGCGCGCCACTGGCGCCGCACTTGCGCGCGGCGCTGAACCAGGGTGAACCACTCGTGCGCCGAGATCACCTCGCGTGCGCCGGGTGCGCCGTAGGTGGTGATCGTCATCAGCATCTGCACGTAGGCGCGGTGCACGCTCGCGAGATCGGGCAGCAAGGCGCTCGAGCGCTCGATGCGCGCGCCCTCGCGCACCAGGTCACCGGCCAGGAGGTGCAACGCCTCGCGCGTCGGCGTGTCGGCGCGGGCGCTCGGGTGCGATTCGAGCAGCAGCACGCGCAGGCCGTCGATCGTGGGCACGCGTGGGGCGGGCAGGTCGAGGCGGTAGCCGGTGGCCTCGTCGCCGTCGGGGCCGGCGAGCACGCCCAGCGCCAGGCTCAGGTCGGCGGCGTGCCGGGCCATCGGGCCGCACACCGCCAGGTCGATGCCGGCGCCGTCCGTGCCCGGTGGCGAGTGGCCGCGCGAGGGCAGCAGGTCGAAGCTGGGCTTGTGGCCGAACACGCCGCAGAAGTGCGCCGGCACGCGGATCGAGCCGCCGATGTCCGAGCCGAGTTCGAGCGGCACCATGCCGGCCGCCAGCGCGGCGGCGCCGCCGCCGGAGGAGCCGCCGGGCGAGCGCTTGGCGTCGTGCGGGTTGACGGTGATGCCGTGGATCGGGTTGGCGCTCTGCCAGTCGCCGAGCGAGGGCGGCACGTTGGTCTTGCCGAGGATCACCGCGCCCGCGCGCTTCAGGCGCTGGACGAGCACCGCGTCCGCCGTCGGCACGAAGCCGCGGAACGGCTCCAGCCCCCAGGTCGTCGGCAGGCCGGCGATGTTGTACGACTCCTTGACCGTCATCGGCACGCCGAGCAGCGCGCCGGTGGTGTCGCCGTCGGCGATGCGCGCGTCGCAGGCCTTGGCCTGCGCGCGGGCGCGCTCGAAATCGCGCACGACGACGGCGTTGATCGGGCCGTCCAGCCGCTCGATGCGCGCGATCGCGGCGTCGCACAGCTCGGCCGCGCTGGCGCGGCCCGTGCGGACGGCCTCGGCGAGTTCGCCCGCGCTGGCCGTCTCGAACGCGTTCATTACTTCGCCGTCGGCATCACGAACTCGGCGCCCTTGCCGATGCTCGCCGGCCAGCGCTGCATGATCGACTTCTGCTTGGTGTAGAAGCGCACGCCTTCCTCGCCGTAGGCATGCATGTCGCCGAACAGGCTCTTCTTCCAGCCGCCGAAGCCGTGCCAGGCCATCGGCACCGGGATCGGCACGTTGATGCCGACCATGCCGACCTGGATGCGGCGCGAGAACTCGCGCGCCACGTTGCCGTCGCTGGTGAAGCAGGCCACGCCGTTGCCGAACTCGTGGGCGTTGATCAGGTCGACGGCCTCTTTCAGGTCGTGGACGCGCACGCAGCCGAGCACCGGGCCGAAGATCTCTTCCTTGTAGATGCGCATTTCCGGCGTCACGTGGTCGAACAGCGTGCCGCCGGTGAAGAAGCCCTGCTCGTGGCCGGCCACCTTGTGGCCGCGGCCGTCGACGACCAGCGTCGCGCCTTCTTCCACGCCGGTGCCGATGTAGCCCTCGATGCGATCGAGCGCCTGCTTCGTGACGATCGGGCCCATCTCGGCATCGAGCTCCATGCCGTTCTTGATCTTCAGCGCCTTGGCGCGCTCGGCCAGCAGGGGCACGACCTTGTCGGCCGCGTCGCCGACCAGCACCGCCACGCTGATCGCCATGCAGCGCTCGCCGGCCGAGCCGTAGGCCGCGCCGATCAGCGCGTCGACGGCCTGGTCGATGTCCGCGTCCGGCATCACCACCATGTGGTTCTTCGCGCCGCCCAGCGCCTGCACGCGCTTGCCGTGGTGCGCGCCGGTCTCGTAGATGTACTGCGCGATCGGCGTGGAGCCGACGAAGCTCAGCGCCTTGACGTCGGGGTGGGTCAGCAGCGCGTCGACCGCGACCTTGTCGCCTTGCACCACGTTGAACACGCCCGGCGGCAGGCCGGCCTGCGTCAGCAGCTCGGCCATGAACACCGAGCACGACGGGTCGCGCTCGCTCGGCTTCAGGATGAAGGTGTTGCCGCAGGCGATCGCCACCGGGTACATCCACATCGGGACCATGCACGGGAAGTTGAACGGCGTGATGCCGGCGACCACGCCGAGCGGCTGGCGCAGCGTCCAGTTGTCGATGCCGGTGCTCACCTGGTCGGTGAAGTCGCCCTTCAGCAGCTGCGGCACGCCGCAGGCGAACTCGACGATGTCGATGCCGCGGGTGACCTCGCCCTGCGCGTCGGTGAACACCTTGCCGTGTTCGGCGGTGATCATCGCGGCGAGCGTGTCGCGGTGCTGGTTCAGCAGCTCCAGGAACTTGTTCATGATCCGCGCGCGGCGGATCGGCGGCGTGTCGGCCCAGGCCGGGAACGCGGCCTGCGCGGCGGCGACGGCGGCCGAGACCTCGTCGACCGAGGCCAGCGCGACCTGGCGCGCCACGGCGCCGGTCGCCGGGTTCCACACCGGCTGGCGCCGCCCCGAGGTGCTGGCGACCGCCCGGCCGCCGATGTGGTGCCCGACCTCGGTCGTGGCCGTGAATGCTTCGGGTGCGCCCATGATCAATCTCCTCGCAGCGGTGTTGGCAGAACAGCCGGACAGTCTATGCCAGCCGAAAAAAAACCCACCCGCGTGAGCGGGTGGGTTGGGAAGTCCTTCGGAAAGGACGTCGTTGGGACCGGTATCGGTTCAGCGCCCTGTTCGATGTGGTGTTCTTGGCCGGGCGTTGCGAACCATGCTTCGTGCCTTCTCGCGAGGGCGCCGTGTGACAGCAGTGCGACGACTCTAGGCACCCGCCCTGGCACTCACCATCCCCAATTCGAGGGACGTGGCTGGAACGTTGTTTCTCGCGCCAATCGGCAGTGAAAAACGTCACGACAAACCATGCGGTTCGCAGCGGTGACAATCACGCATGGCCGCTCCACCTCCCCGCTCGACACCGCGCGCGCCGCGCTCCGCGCAGCCGCTCACCGAGCGCGAGCTCGACGAACTTCAGGCGCTGCTCGACCGCGTGCCCGCGCCGCTGGAGGCGCTCGATGTCAGCATGGTCGACGGATACCTCTGCGGCGTGCTGCTGCAGCCGCGACGCATCGCGGTGGCCCGCTGGATGCCGCATGTCACCGACGTGGACGGCCGTGCGTTGCCGGCGAAGTTCGACACCACGCGGCTGCACGCGCTGGTGCTGCGCCGCCACGCCGAACTGGACGAAGCGATCCAGCGCCGCCAGTGGTTCGATCCGTGGGTGTTCGAGCTGGCGGACGAAGACGACGAATCCGACGCGCAGGACAACCCGCGCGCGCAGGACGATGACGACGAGTTCGATCCGGACGACACCGGCGCGGTCGACGCCGTCTACCCATGGGTGGCCGGCTTCGCGACCGCGCTGGAGCTGTTCCCCGACCTGATGACGCTCGACCCTAAGGCGCTGACCGAGCCGCTCGCGCTCGTCTACCGCCACCTCGGGCCGGACGACCTGGAGGACGCGGACGAGTTGCTGGCCGAGATCGAGACACTGGAGCCGCCGGAAGACCTGACCGAGGCGGTCGAGGGCCTGGTGCGCGCGACGCTGCTGCTGGCCGACATCGCGCGCCCGGTCGGCGGCTCGGGCCCGCCGGCGCGCCGCATGCGGTCGTCAAATCGCTGACGGGTCGACGTCCACCGCCCAGCGCAAGATCCGCTCCTCGGCGCCCTTGCGCTCGCGTCGCAGGTCGTGCAGCGCCGGCAGCCACAGCGCCAGGAAGCGCTGCAGCGCCACGCGCGAGGCCGACTCGACCAGCATCTGCATCCGTTCGACGTCGGCTACGCGGGCCACGCCCAGCGGCACTGGCGGGTAGACCATCACCTGATCGGCGCCCGGCAGGGTCGTCGCCAGCTCGGCCGCAGCATGCAGGAAGGCGCGCGCGGCCTCCGGCGTGCGCGCGTCGGCCCGCAGGATCGCGAGGTGCGAGAACGGCGGCAGGCCGGCCATCTCGCGCTCCTTCAGCTGGCTCGCGGCGAAGGCGTCGAAATCGTGCTGCTTCAGCGCGCCGTACAGCGCATGGGTCGGGTGCCAGGTCTGCACCCACAGTTCGCTGCGATCGGCATGAGCGGCGTCGCGTCCTGCCCGTCCGCCCGCCTGCATCAGCAGCGCGAACAGCCGCTCCGGCGCCCGGAAATCGCTGCTGAACAGCGAACTGTCGGGGTTGACCGCGGCGACCAGCGTGATGCGGCGGAAGTCGTGCCCCTTGGTCACCATCTGCGTGCCGACCAGCACGTCGACATCGCCGGCGTGCACCGCGCCGAGCTGCGCTTCGAGCGCCCCCTTTAGCCGCGTGCTGTCGGCATCGATTCGGGCGACGCGCGCGGGCCGGTCGTCGGGCGTGCGCAGCAGCGCGGCGAGCTGCTCCTCGAGCCGCTCGGTGCCGCGCCCGATCGGCGCGATGTCGAGGTTGCCGCAGTCTGGGCAGGCGCGCGGCACGCGTTCGGTGAAGCCGCAATGGTGGCAGCGCAGGGTGCGGTCGAGCTTGTGGAACACGCGCCAGGCGCTGCAGTGCGGGCAGCCGCTCTTCCAGCCGCATTCGCCGCAATGCAATACCGGCGCGTAGCCGCGGCGGTTCAGGAACACGAGGCTCTGCTCGCCGCGCGCCAGCCGGTCCTGCAGCGCCGCGACCAGCGGGGCCGACAGGGCGGTGTTCACGCCGTGCAGCTTGGGCTGCTGCGTCATGTCGACCAGCCGGACCTTGGGCAGCGCGCCGCCGCCGATGCGCGCCGGCAACGCGAGCTTGAGGTACTTGCCTTCGGTGGCGCGCTGCCAGCTTTCCAGCGACGGCGTGGCCGAGCCGAGCACGACCGTCGCCTTTTCCAGCCGGCCGCGGTAGACGGCCAGGTCGCGGGCCGAATAGCGCGCGCCTTCCTGCTGCTTGTAGGACGGGTCGTGTTCCTCGTCGACCACGATCAGCCCGAGCCGCGGCATGGACGCGAACACCGCCAGCCGCGTGCCCAGCACCAGGTCGGCCAGCCCGAGGTGGGCGGCGAGCCAGCTGCGCAGCCGCTGCGCCGGCGTCAGCGCGCTGTGCAGCGAGACGATGTGGCGGCCCGCGAAGCGCTCGGCGAAGCGCGCCTCCAGCTGCGGCGTCAGGTTGATCTCCGGCACCAGCACCAGCGCCTGTCGGCCGGCGGCGAGCGCCTGCGCCGCAGCGCCGAGGTAGACCTCGGTCTTGCCGCTGCCCGTCACGCCGTGCAGCAACACGGGCGGCGGTGTGGCGGCCAAGCCGGCGTCGGCGATGCGGTCGAGCACGCGCTGCTGGTCGGGCGTCAGCGGCGGGGCGCCGGTGGGCGGTGCGCTGGCCGGCGCCGCCGCCATGGCCTTGTGCAGCTTGCGGATCCGGTTGGCGAGCTGCGTGTCGTCGAGCTTGCGCAACTCGGGCGGCAGCACCGAGAGCGCCACCTCGCCGGTGCTGCGCTGGTAGTAGGCCGCGGCGAAGTCGACCAGCCCGCGCCAGGCGTCGCCCAGCGGGGGCAGCGCCAGCAGTGCGGCGTCGACCGCGCGGAGTTCCACCTCCGGGTGCGCCGCCGGCTCGCCGTCCCAGACGATGCCCGGGACCTCCCGGCGCCCCAGCGGCACGCGCACCAGCGTGCCGGCAGCGAGCGCGTGCTCACTCGAATAGTCGAGCGGCCCCGCCAGCCCGGTGTGCTGGGGCGCCTCGACCGCCACCCGCAGGCGCACGCCCGGCGGGCGCGATTCGGTGGGCAGGTTACCGGTCAAATCTCAACTCTCGTTTACAAAGTAGCGTTAAGTCGATGATTTTGAAGTGCTTTCCGAGCTTTCCACTTCTCCTGTGGATAACTTTGTGCGTAACCGGGTCCCGAGTGCCCGGAAACGCTTGCTGCGCCTCGCGCCGCCAAAGATTGCCCGCAGAAGCGGCAATCGGATGAAGTCAATGAAATCAACAACTTAGCATCGCGAAATAGAACGCCGATGCTGCGTCGCAGCAGTCGAGTAGGGCGCCGACTGCCATGCCCGATTTTGGGGATAAGTCAAGCCCTGAGCGCTCACTTACCGGCAAAAGAAAAATACGGGCCGGTCGTGCCGGCGCGGCGTCAGCCGGCGGCGAGCTGCCGCTTCGAGACCTCGTGCACGGTGTCCACCAGCACGCTGACGTTCTCCGGCGGCGTGTGCTGGCTGATGCCGTGGCCGAGGTTGAACACGTGGCCGCCGGGGCGGCCGTAGCTCTCCAGCGTCCGCGTTACTTCGGCGCGGATCGCGTCCGGCGGCGCGAACAGCACGTTCGGGTCGATGTTGCCCTGCAGCGCCACCCGGTCGCCGATGCGCGCGCGCGCGGCGCCGAGATTCACGGTCCAGTCCAGCCCGACCACGTCCGGCTGGGCAGCCGCGATGTCCTCCAGCCAGAGCCCGCCGCCCTTGGTGAACACGATGTGCGGGATGCGCTGCCCGTCGTGCTCGCGCTTGAGCTGCTGCAGCACCCGGCGCGTGTAGGCCAGGCTGAAGGTCTGGAACGCGCCGTCGGCCAGCACGCCGCCCCAGCTGTCGAAGATCATCACGGCCTGCGCGCCGGCTTCGATCTGCGCGTTCAGGTACTGCGCGACCGCGGCGGCGTTCACCTCGAGCATGCGGTGCATCAGGTCGGGGCGGCTGTAGAGCATGGACTTGACGAGGCGGTAGTCGTCCGAGCCCGCGCCCTCGACCATGTAGCACGCCAGCGTCCACGGGCTGCCCGAGAAGCCGATCAGCGGCACGCGGCCGTTCAGGGCCTTGCGGATCGACGTGACCGCGTCGAACACGTAGCGCAGCTTGGCCATGTCCGGCACCTCGAGCCGGGCAACCGCCGCTTCGTCGCGCACCGGGTGCGCGAACTTCGGCCCCTCGCCGAGCGCGAACGACAGGCCCAGGCCCATCGCGTCCGGCACGGTGAGGATGTCGCTGAACAGGATCGCGGCGTCGAGCGCGTAGCGTTCCAGCGGCTGCAGCGTGACCTCGGTCGCGTAGTCGGTGTTGGTCGCCAGCCCCATGAAGCTGCCGGCCTTCGCGCGGGTGGCGCGGTACTCCGGCAGGTAGCGGCCGGCCTGGCGCATCAGCCAGACGGGCGTGTGGGTGGTGGGCTGGCGCAGGCAGGCGCGCAGAAAGCTGTCGTTGAGCAGGGGTGCGGGCATCGGCGGATTGTCTCAAACCGCCGCGTGCCCATAATCGGCGGCGCCATCCCAAGGAGGAACCGATGCTGGCCAACGACATCCTGAGCACGATCGGCAAGACGCCGCACATTCGCGTCAACCGCCTGTTCGGCAACACCCACAGCGTGTACATCAAGAGCGAGCGCTCGAACCCGGGCGGATCGATCAAGGACCGCATCGCGCTGGCGATGGTCGAGGCCGCCGAGGCCTCGGGCGCGCTGAAGCCGGGCGGCACCATCATCGAGCCGACCTCCGGCAACACCGGCGTAGGCCTGGCGATGGTCGCGGCCGTCAAGGGCTACAAGCTGATCCTGGTGATGCCGGACAGCATGAGCATCGAGCGCCGCCGGCTGATGCTGGCCTACGGGGCCAAGTTCGAGCTCACGCCGCGCGAGAAGGGCATGAACGGCTCGATCGCGCGCGCCACCGAGCTGCTCGCCGCCACCCCGGGCGGCTGGATGCCGCAGCAGTTCGAGAACCCGGCCAACATCGAGATCCACGAGCGCACCACGGCGCAGGAGATCGCCGCCGATTTCCCGAGCGGGATCGACGCGCTGATCACCGGCGTGGGCACCGGCGGCCACATCACCGGTTGCGCCAAGGTGTTGAAGGCGATGTGGCCCAAGCTGCAGGTGTTCGCCGTGGAGCCCAGCGCGTCGCCGGTGATCAGCGGCGGCAAGCCGAGCCCGCACCCGATCCAGGGCATCGGTGCCGGCTTCATCCCGAAGAACCTGCACACCGACCTGCTGGACGGCGTGATCCAGGTCGAGGCCGAGGCCGCGCGCGAGATGGCGCGGCGCGCTGCGCGCGAGGAGGGCATGCTGGTCGGCATCTCGTCCGGCGCCACGCTGGCTGCGATCGGCCAGAAGCTCGCCTCGCTGCCGGCCGGCGCCACCGTGCTCGGCTTCAACTACGACACCGGCGAGCGCTACCTGTCGATCGAGGGCTTCCTGCCGACGGAGTGACCGGGGCCGCTCAGGCCGGCCCGCAGCGCACCGCGTCGCCGATGCGCAGCAGGCCGCCCTGCAGCACCCGCGCCGTCATCCCGCCGTGGCCGCGCATGGCGTTGTAGCCGCCCGGGCCCAGGCGGGCCTCCATCTGCGAGCACGGATCGCACGGGCCGGTGACCTCCAGGACCACGTCGTCGCCCAGCCGAAGCACCAGCGGCAGTTCCTTGAACAGCGAGCGCGTGGCGAGCAGGTTCAGGCCGCTGACGACGAGGTTGCGGCGCAGCTGCGCAGGATCGAGCTGCGCCAGCCCCGCCAGTGCGGCGATCACCGGCAGGTGCTCCGCCTGGATCAGCGTGACTTGGCGCTTGCCGCCGAGCGGCCCGGCGCCGGCGCGCGTGGCGGTCCGGTCGCCGGCGAGCCCGCGGGTGGCGATCGCCTGCACCTCGTCGACCGCCCGCACCGGCGCACCGCGCGCCGGCCGCAGCAGGATCGCGTCGAGCCGTCCCGGGTGCGGGAAGCGCTGGGTCATCGCGCGCAGATCGGCGCTCATCGGCCGTTCGCGATCTGCAGCATCAGGTCGGCGTGGCACGGCCCGTCGAGCGCGCACCAGCACGCGAGGTGACGGCCGCCCAGCGCGCTGCGGATATCCTCGACGCTCGGCGGCACGGCGCCGTCCGGCGCGGCGAGCTCGTCCTTCATCCACGCCGCATGGTTCGCGACCGCGTTCGCCACCGAGCCGGAGTCGGCCGGCGTGAACGGGTTGCCCCAGCGCGTCGTGCGGTCGATCTTGACGGTGTCGGCGGGCATCTTCCAGCCCTTGGTGCGCTTGAGCTGGACGCGGTGCGGTGAAGCGGTGGCAGGCATGGGGGTGCGGAACGGGACGAGGAACGCGCAGCTTAGGGGCGCGGCCCGGGATCTCAAAGCTTGCGCCGCGGCAGCACGACTGCCGGCACCTCGGCGCGGGCGAGCCAGGCCTCGATCAGCGGTCGCGCATCGGCCAGCTGCGCGGCCTGCCAGACCAGCTCGGGCGGCGCCACGCGCGTGCCCGGTTCGCTCTCGGGCAGGCGCGCCGCCAGCTCGAGCACGAACTGCGCGACCTTGCGCGCGCGCACCGGCTGGTTGGACGCGGCGACCATCATCTGCATCTGCGCGAGCACGCCATCGGCCAAGCGCTGCAGCCACTGCGCGGCGCGCTCGCTGCCGGGCTTCTGCGCCGAGCGCACGAACACCAGGTGCGTGAAGCCGAGCGCGGCGACGGCCTGCTCGTCGAGGTTGGCCAGGCCGAGCTTGAGCGCGTCCGGCAGGCCGGCCGGTGCGTGCGGCAGCACGACGACGAGGTGCTTCACGCCGTGCGCGATCAGCCAGCGCGCGAGCGCCGGCAGGTCGTGCGGCTGCGGCCGCGCGAAGGCGAGCTCGCGGCCGTTGGCGTGGCGCTCGCGATCGAACACGACGACCGCCAGATCGGCCACCGGTGCGGCGCCGGCCCGATCGACCGCAGCGTCGATCTCGAGCGTGTCGACGACGACCGGCTCGAGGCCGTGCATCGCCACCGTGAGCGCGCGCGTGGCGAGCACCTTGACGGGGGCGAAGCGGCGGCCCGCGAGCATCGATTCGAGCACCGCCGAGCCGAGCGCGCCGCCGCCACCGACGACGAGGGCGGCCAGCGGTGCACCGTTCGCGGACGGCCGCGGCGTGCTGCGACCGGCGCGCAACGCGTGATTCAGCAAGGTCATGCGGCACTGTAACCACGGCATCGCCGCCTACAGCATTGAAAGCGAAGCGGCCGGCCGCATGTGGCGGCTGCGGGGTAGCATTGCCACGCCCTATTTCAGGAGGAACAGAACATGACCCTTGCTCTCTCATCGCGCCCGTTCGCTGTCGGTCGTGCACTGGCCGCGGGCCTGGCCGCGCTGGCGATGCTCGCGCTCTCGGGCTGCGGCTACAACAACTTCCAGTCGCTCGACGAGCAGAGCAAGGCCGCGTGGTCCGAGGTGCTGAACCAGTACCAGCGCCGCGCCGACCTGATCCCCAACATCGTCGCCACCGTCAAGGGCGAGGCCAACTTCGAGCAGGAGACGCTGACCAAGGTGATCGAGGCGCGCTCCAAGGCCACCAGCATCCAGGCCACGCCGGAGCTCGTCAACGACCCGGCCGCGTTCCAGCGCTTCCAGCAGGCGCAGGGTGAACTCACCGGCGCGCTGAGCCGCCTGATGGTGGTGGCCGAGCAGTACCCGCAGCTCAAGGCCAACCAGGCCTTCCAGGACCTGCGCGTGACGCTCGAAGGCACCGAGAACCGCATCACCGTGGCGCGCAACCGCTACATCAAGACGGTCGAGGAGTACAACGTGCTCGCGCGCAGCTTCCCGAACAACCTGACCGCGATGGTCTTCGGCTACAAGACCAAGCCGAACTTCACGGTGCAGAACGAAGCGCAGATCTCGGTGCCGCCGAGCGTCGATTTCGGCAAGCCGGCTTCCGCCGCGAAGTGATCGCGTCCGCGCCGGGCCGCCACTGACATGTCGCGCCGCCTGCTCGCCGCGCTGATGAGCGCGCTGCTGTGGCTCGCCACCGCAGCGCACGCGCAGGACGTGCTGCCGGTGCCGCCGCTCACCGCGCGCGTGATCGACCAGACCGGCACGCTGACCGAGCCGCAGACCACCGCGCTGATCCAGAAGCTCGCGCTGATCGAGACGCAGCGCGGCGCGCAGGTTGTGGTGCTGATCGTGCCGACGACCGCGCCGGAGGACATCGCGGCCTACGGCCAGCGCGTCGCAGACACCTGGAAGGTCGGGCGGCGCGATGTCGGCGACGGGCTGGTGATCGTCGTCGCCAAGAACGACCGGCGCATCAACATCGAGGTCGCGAAGACGCTCGAAGGCCCGATCCCGGACGTGCTCGCCGGTCGCATCATCAACGAGCAGATCAAGCCCGCGTTCCAGAAGAACGACTACGCCGGCGGCCTGAACGCAGCGATCGACCGGCTCGACAAGGCCATCGCCGGCGAGGCGCTGCCCGCGCCGACCCGTGATGGCGGCAAGGGCCAGCGTGGCGGGGGCTTCGACCTGCAGGATCTCGCCATCTTCCTGTTCTTCGGCGTGATGGTCGGCGGCGCCGTGCTGCGCTCGATGTTCGGCCGGGGGCTCGGCTCGGTCGCGACCGGCGCGCTCGCTGGCGGCATCGCGTGGTGGATCACCGCCAGCGTGCTGATCGCCGGCGGCGCCGGGCTGATTGCATTGATCGTCGCGGCGATCGGCGGGCTCGGGCTGGGCGGTGCCGGGCGGCGCGGCAGCAGCGGGCCGATCATCTGGGGCGGCGGTGGCGGCGGCGGGTTCGGGGGTGGCGGCTTTGGCGGCGGGGGCGGCGGTTTCAGCTCCGGCGGCGGGGGCGATTTCGGCGGCGGCGGCGCCTCGGGGAGCTGGTGATGGACTGGCTGCGCACCTTCAGGAATCAGCGGCTCGACGCGCGCGACGCGGAGCGCCTGCTCGGCGCGGGGGCGATGGAGCGCATCCAGCAGCGCGTGGCGGCGAGCGAGAAGCACCACAGCGGCGAGATCCGCGTCTGCATCGAGGCCGGCCTGCCGGTCAGCTACGTGAAGCGCGACGCCGCGCCGCGCGAGCGCGCGGTGATGATGTTCAGCAAGCTGCGCGTCTGGGACACCGAATACAACAACGGCGTGCTGATCTACCTGCTGCTCGCCGAGCACGCGATCGAGATCGTCGCCGACCGCGGCGTCGCCCGCCATGTCGATGCCGCCGAGTGGCAGCGCATCGCCGGCACGATGAGCGCGGCGTTCAAGGCGGGTGATTTCGAGGCGGGCCTCAACCAGGCGATCGACGCGGTCGACGCGCTCCTCGCGAAGCACTACCCGCTCGCGCCGGGCGAGACCAACCCGAACGAACTGCCGGACGCGCCCTACCTGCGCTGACGCGCGGCGCGTGCCGGCGCAGGGTCCGGTCAGGACGCTGCGGGCGCAGGCGTCGGGAACACCACCTTCGGGGGCTGCGTGCCGTCGGCCTTGCGGCGCTTCCGGCCGCTCGCCACCTTGCGGACTTGCTTGGCCGAGATGGTTCTCTTGCCGACGCGCTTCTTCTTTGCCAGTGCCATGTCGATCCTTTCGGGTAAAGGGGGCGAGGATACATGGGCCGGCTGGCCGGACGCGACCGCTACGCCAAGTCGAGCTCCGGATAGCGCCGGAAGATGCCCTGCTCGTTGAACGCGATGCGCCGCGGGCTCGCCAGGTAGGCGGCGACACGCGGCAGCGCCGCCACGCGGTCGTGCAGCGCCGTCACCAGCGGCGCTTGCGCGAGCGCCGCCTCCGCCGCCTTGGGGAAGGCGTAGCGCAGGCCCGCGACCAGCTGGAACAGCGACAGGTCGGCGTAGCTCAGCTTGCCGGCGACGAGGTGACGCGGACCGCCCGGGTTGTGCGCGAGGATGCGCTCGAACCATTGCAGGTACTTGCTCATGCGCGCACCGCGAAACTCCTGCGCGCGGCGCAGCGCCTCGGGCTTCTGGTCTTCATAGTAGAGGCCGGTGCCGACCGGGTGATGCGTGTCATGCGCCTCGGCCACCATGTCGGCGATCGTCAGCTGGATCTGCTGCGTCCAGACCCGCGCCTGCTCGCTGCGCGCGACCAGTTTCAGCGTCGGCGCGAGGTAGTGCAGGATCGCCGCGGTCTGGCCGACGATGAGGTGGCCATCCTTCAGGAACGGCGGCGCGAAGGGCGGATGGACCAGCGTCTCGTCCTGCATGAAGGCCGCGAGCGCCGCCTCGCCGCTGGCCGCGTCGTCCGGCACGCGCGCCACGTCGACATACGGCGCGCCGGCGGCCTCGAGTGCCAGGCGGACGAATTCGCCGCGGCCCTGGATCGTCGGCCAGTAGTGGAGTTCGTAGGGCATGCGCCGACTGTAGCGCGCTGAAGTTCGCCGCTTCGGCGGTTCGTCGATGCTTCAGTTCGGATGCGCGTCCGCGCTGGCCGGCTCCGGCTGCGTGCGCACGGCCCACACCACGCCGGCGATCAGCAGCGCCACGCCCAGCAGCGTGCCGACCTGCGGCCAGCTCTGGCGCAGCAGGAAGGCGTAGCTGAGCGCGGCCAGCGTCTCGAACACGATCAGCTGGCCCGACAGCGTGGGCGGCAGGCGCTGGCTGGCCTCGTTCCAGCAGAGGGTGCCGAGCCAGGACGACAGCAGGCCGATGGCGAACATCAGCATCAGGAAGTCCGCCGCGCGCGGCCCGAACGGCATCGGGAACGGGTCGCCGCTCGCCATATGCCACAGCCAGGTGAGCGCGTAGCCGACCAGCGCCAGCGGCAGCGTCATCAGCCCCTGCGCGGTGGCCCAGCCGCGCGGGCTGCGATCGGGGTGCGCGCGCAGCCATTCGGCGTTGCGGATCGGGTACCAGGTCCAGCACGCCACCGCACCGATGGCCAGCAGCGCGCCGATCGCGTAGCGCCCGAAGTCGGCGTGCGGATCGGCGCGCAGGTGCTCGAGCTCGACGCGGTTCACCAGCGCGATGCCCGCGCCGATCAGCAGCAGCGACGGCAGCAGCTTGCCCCAGGCGAGCGGCGCCTCGGCCCGCGCGCCGTCGCGGGCGGTGCGCAGCTTCGAGGTGATCGCGATCACGACCGGCAGCGTGCCGATGATCATCGTCGGCAGCGGCCCGCCGGCGCGCTGGATGCTGCTCGAGAGGAACAAGTAGTAGACGATGTTGCCGACCAGCGCGAGCTTGAGCGCCTCGATCCAGTCGGCCCGCACGAGCTGCTTCAGCTTGGCGCGATCGAACCACGCCAGCGGCAGCGCGATCAGCCCGAACGCGAGGTAGCGGCCGAACGATTGCAGCGTGGCCGGGTACTCCGGCAGCAGCAGCGGGCCGACGAACACCAGGCCCCACATCAGCCCGGCCGCGAGGGCGAAGAGAACTCCTGAGAACAACGGTGCGGCGGTCATGCCGCCAGTGTCGCTCAGCCCTTCGGCGCGCCCGCCGCCTCCCAGCCGCCGCCGAGTGCGCGGATCAGGCCGATCGTCGATTGGTACTGCGCCGCGCGCACCTGCAGCGCCTGACGCCGGTTGGCGAGCTCGCTGCGGCGCGCGTCGAGCAGCTCGAGCTGGCTGACGTAGCCGTTGCGGTAGCGCGAGGTCGACAGCACCGTCGCGCGGCTCGCGGCGTCGACGGCCTGCGCCTGCGCGCTCGCCTGATCGGCCAGCAGGCGCAGGGACGACAGCTGGTCCTCGACCTCGCGGAACGCGACCAGCACCTGCTCGCGGTAGCTCGTCGCGGCGGCATCCCACGCCGCATTCGCGCCGCGCACGCCGGCGTCGCGGCGGCCGCCGTCGAAGATCGGCAGCGACAGCAGCGCGCCGACGCCCCAGGCGCGTGCCGACCACTTGAACAGGTCGCCGATGTCGGTCGACGCGAAACCGCCGGAGGCCGTCAGCGACACGTCGGGGAACCACGCGGTCTGCGCGACGCCGACGCGCGTCTGCGCCGCCTGCATCGCGCGCTGCGCCGCGGCCACGTCGGGCCGGCGCGCGAGCACGGTGCTCGGCACGCCGGGCGGGACTTGCGGCAGCGCGCCGGTCCAGTCGGCCTCGGTGACGCTCAACGCGCTCGGCACGTCGCCGACCAGCACCGCGAGCGCGTGCTCGAGTTCGGCGCGGCGCCGATCGAGCGCCAGCGCCTGCGATTCGGTGGTCGCCACCTCGGTCTGCACGCGCGCGAGATCGAGCTCGGCCACATCGCCGGCGGCGAAGCGCCGCTCCGTCAGGCGCAGCGTGTCGCGGTACGCCGCGACTGTCTGCCGCACCAGCGCGCGTTCGGCATCGAGCGCGCGCAGGCCGAAGTAGGCCTGCGCGACCTCGGACTGCACCAGCAGCCGCGTGCTCTGCACCAAGGCCTCGCGCGATTGCGCGTCCAGGCTTGCGGCCTGGCTCGCCTTCGCGAGGCGGCCGAACAGGTCGGGCTCGTACGAGATGCTGGCACCGGCGTTGATCGTGGTGGCCGGCGCCGTCGTGCCGAAGGCGGGGCTCGCGCTGCCGCGGTTCACTCCGGCGCCGACGCCGATCTGCGGCAGCCGGTCCGCGTCGGCGGCGCGCACCAGCGCACGGGCCTGCGCCAGACGCGCCGCGGCGAGCTGCAGGCTGGTGCTGCCTTGCTCGGCGCGCGCGATCAGCGCGTCGAGCCGCGGATCGGCAAAGGCCTTCCACCATTCGCCGCGGGTTTGCGCCTCGGCGGGCGGGATCGCGGCCCAGCGACCGTCGAGCTCCTTGAAGGCGGCCGGTGCGGCGGGCGGCGCGACCGGTTCGATGACCGGCGCGGAAGCGCAGCCGGCCAGGATCAGCGCGGCCAGCAGCGGCGCGAGTGTCCAGCGGCTCGAAAAAAGAGGCTTGTTCATGTCGTGTTGTCCTTCCAGTCTCATTCCGGCAGGCACAGCGGCGCGGCCGGTTGCGGCGTCAGCGGGTGGCTCGCGCCACCACCGCCGCCGACATGACCGCCGATCGCATGCGCCGAATCGACGTGCGGCACGTCGCCGTGCAGCTTCAGCGGCCGGTTGCCGGTCATGCGGCGCACCAGCACGTAGAACACCGGCGTCAGGAAGATGCCGAACGCGGTCACGCCGATCATTCCGGCGAACACCGCGATGCCCATCGCCTGGCGCATCTCGGCGCCGGCGCCGGTGGCGAGCACCAGCGGCAGCACGCCCATCACGAACGCCATCGAGGTCATCAGGATCGGCCGCAAGCGCAGGCGACTCGCCTCGATCGCGGCCTGCACCGGCGTGCGCCCGGCGAACTCCAGCTCGCGCGCGAACTCGACGATCAGGATCGCGTTCTTCGCACTCAGCCCCACCAGCACCATCAACCCGATCTGCGTGAACACGTTGTTGTCGCCGTCGGTCAGCCACACGCCGGTCATCGCGGCGAGCAGGCCCATCGGCACGATCAGCAGGATCGCGAGCGGCAGCGTCAGGCTCTCGTACTGCGCGGCGAGCACCAGGAAGACCAGCAGGATCGCGACCGCGAACACGAGCGCCGCCGAGTTGCCGGCCAGGATCTCCTGGTAGGTCAGGTCGGTCCACTCGTAGGCGATGCCGGCGGGCAGTGTTTCGGCGGCGATGCGCTTGATGGCATCCTGCGCCTCGCCTGACGAGAAGCCCGGCGCAGGCCCGCCGTTGATGTCGGCGGTCAGGAAGCCGTTGTAGCGCATCGCGCGCTCGGGGCCGAAGGTCGGCGTGACCTTCATCAGCGCCGACAGCGGCACCATCTCGCCAGTCGACGAACGCACCTTCAGCGCGCCGATGTCCTCGGCCCGCGCGCGGTAGGCCGCGTCGGCCTGCACCCGCACCGAGTACGTGCGGCCGAACTTGTTGAAGTCGTTCGCGTACAGGCTGCCGAGGTAGATCTGCATGGTGTCGAAGATGTCCGTCACCGGCACGCCGAGCTGGCGCGCCTTGGTGCGGTCGATGTCGGCGTAGAGCTGCGGCACGTTGACCTGCCAGCTCGAGAACATGCCGGCCAGCTCGGGCGTCTGGTAGGCCTTGGCCATGAAGGCCTTCTGCGCCGCGTCGAGCGCGTCGAAGCCGAGCGAGGCGCGGTCCTCCAGCTGCAGCTTGAAGCCGCCGGTCGTGCCCAGGCCCTGCACGGGCGGCGGCGGGAAGATGGCGATGAACGCGTCCTGGATCTGGCCGAACTGGCCGTTCAGGCTCTGCGCGATCGCGCCAGCCGAGAGGTCCTTCGTCTTGCGCTGGTCGAAGTCCTTCAGCGAGACGAACACGATGCCCGAGTTCGAGCTGTTCGTGAACCCGTTGATCGACAGCCCCGGGAACGCGATCGCGTGCTCGACACCGGCCTGCTTGGTGACGATGCCGTTCATGCGGCGGATCACCTCCTCGGTGCGGTCCAGCGTCGCGCCGTCGGGCAGTTGTGCGAACCCGATCAGGTACTGCTTGTCCTGCGCCGGCACGAAACCGTGCGGCACGAGCTTGAACACGCCGACCGTCGCGACCGCGAGCACCGCGTAGACCGCGAGCATCAGCGCCTTGCGCGAGATCGCGGTCTTCACGCCGCCGCTGTACGCGTTGGAGCCCCGCTGGAACACGCGATTGAACGCGCGGAAGAAGCGGCCCAGCAGTCTGTCCATGCCGCGCGTCAGCGCGTCCTTCGGCGCGTCGTGGCTCTTCAGCAGCAGCGCGGCCAGGGCCGGCGAGAGCGTCAGCGAGTTGATCGCCGAGATCACGGTCGAGATCGCGATCGTCAGCGCGAACTGGCGGTAGAACTGGCCGGTCAGCCCGCTGATGAACGCGAGCGGCACGAACACCGCGATCAGCACCAGCGCGATCGCGATGATCGGGCCCGAGACCTCGCGCATCGCGCGGTAGGTGGCCTCGCGCGGCGTGAGGCCGCTCTCGATGTTGCGCTCGACGTTCTCGACCACCACGATCGCGTCGTCGACGACGATGCCGATCGCCAGCACCAGCCCGAACAGGCTCAGCGCGTTGATCGAGAAGCCGAACACGCTCATCACCGCGAACGTGCCGACAACCGCGACCGGCACCGCCAGCAGCGGGATGATCGATGCGCGCCAGGTCTGCAGGAACAGGATCACCACCAGCACGACCAGCGCGATCGCCTCGAGCAGCGTGTGCACCACCGATTCGATCGAGGCCCGCACGAACTGCGTCGGGTCGTAGACGATCTCGTAGCTCACGCCTTCGGGCATCGCCTTCTTGACATCCTCCATCGTCGCGCGCACGCCGTTGCTGATCGCGATGGCGTTGCTGCCGGGTGCCGCGAAGATCGGCACCGCGACGGCGTCCTGGTTGTCGAGCAGCGAGCGCAGCGAGTAGTCGGCGGCGCCGAGCTCGATGCGGGCGATGTCGCGCAGGCGGGTCACTGCGCCATCGGTGCCGGTCTTGACGATGATCTCGCCGAACTCCTCCTCGTTGCTCAAGCGGCCCTGCGCGTTGACCGAGAGCTGCACGTCGATGCCCTGCAACCCGGGCGACGCGCCGATCACACCGGCAGCGGCCTGGATGTTCTGTTGCCGGATGGCGGTGACCACGTCGCTCGCCGACAGGCCGCGGTTCGCGACCTTCTGCGGATCGAGCCAGACGCGCATCGAGTAGTCGCCCGAGCCGAACAGCTGCACGTCACCCACGCCGGGCACGCGCGCGAGGCGGTCCTTGACGTTGAGCACCGCGTAGTTGCGCAGGTAGGTCATGTCGTAGCGGCCGTTCGGCGACAGCAGGTGCACGACCATCGTCAGGTCGACGCTGCTCTTGACGGTGGTGATGCCCAGCCGCCGCACCTCCTCCGGCAGCCGCGCCTCGGCGCGGGCGACGCGGTTCTGCACCAGCTGCTGCGCCTTGTCGGGGTCGGTGCCGAGCTTGAAGGTGACGGTCAGCGTCATCAGGCCGTCGGTCGTGGCCTGGCTGCTCATGTAGAGCATGCCTTCGACGCCGTTGATCTGCTCCTCGATCGGCGTGGCGACGGTCTCGGCGATGACTTTCGGGTTCGCGCCCGGGTAGGTGGCGCGCACGACGATCGAGGGCGGCACGACATCGGGGTACTCCGAGATCGGCAGCCCGCGCACCGCGATCAGGCCGCCGAGGAAAATCAGCAGCGAGAGCACGCCGGCGAAGATCGGCCGGTCGATGAAGAATTTGGAGAGGTTCATGGCGAGCTTCTTCTTAGGAACGCGGCGCGGCGTTGCGCGGCGCGTCGGCCTGGGTCTGCATCTCGACCGTCTGCGGTGTGACCAGCGCGCCGGGCCGCACGCGCTGCAGGCCGTTGACGATCACGCGCTCTTCCGGCTTCAGGCCCGTGGTCACGATGCGCAGGCCGTCGACATGCGCGCCCAGCGTCACCTCGCGGTACGCGGCCTTGTTGTCGTTACCGACGACCATCACGTACTTCTTGTTCTGGTCGGTGCCGACCGCGCGTTCGTTGACCAGCAGCGCTTCGGTGCGGTGGACCTGGCCCATCCGCAACTTGGCGAACTGGCCGGGCATCAGGCTGCCGTCGGCGTTGTCGAATACCGCGCGCACGCGCACGGTGCCGCTTTTGGCGTCGACCTGGTTGTCGACGAGCTGCAGCTGACCGGTCAGCGGCGTGTCGGTCGTGCCGGCGGTGCCCATCTGCACGGGGATCTTGCCGAGCTGCGCGCGCGCGCTGGAGCCCGGCGGCAGGTCGCGCAGCGCGCGGGCGACGATCTGCTCGTCGGCGTCGAAGCTGGCGTAGATCGGGCTGACGGAGACCAGCGTCGTCAGCACCGGCGCGCCGGGACCGGCGGCGACCAGGTTGCCGACCGTGATCTCCAGGCGGCCGACGCGGCCCGCGACCGGCGCGCGCACCTGCGTGTAGCCCAGGCTCAGGCGCGCGCTCTGCAGCGCGGCCTGCGCGGCGCGCAGGTTGGCGTCGGCCTCGCGCTGCGCGTTGATGCGCTCGTCGGCCTCGCGTTGCGCGATCGCGCGTTCGTCGAGCAGGCGCTGGGCGCGCTCGTACTCGCTCTTCGTGTACGACTGACGGGCCTGCGCGGCCGCGACCTGGGCTTCGGCGCGTTCGACGTCCGCGGCATACGGCGCCGGGTCGATCGTCAGCAGCAGGTCGCCCTTCTTCACCAGCGCGCCTTCGCGGAAGTGCACCGCCTGCACGGTGCCCGCCACGCGCGGGCGGATGTCCACGCGCTCGACGGCCTCGAGCCGGCCCGAGAACTCGTCCCAGGTCGCGACGTCGCTCTTCACGACGGTCGCGACCGAGACGGCGATGACCGGGGCGCTCACGGCCGGCGAGGCCTCGGCGGTCGTCGTGCGCAGGCTGAACACGGCGGTGGCGACGGCCGTCAGCGCGGTCAGGGCGGTGCCGGCGAACCACAGGCTGCGGCGGGTGTCCTTGGTGTTCGACATGATGATTTCCTTGGTCGTTTCGATTGCTTTTCCCGGCGTTGCACTCACGTGGGTCCGAGACCCGGCAAGGCTTCGCCCCGACTCGCCGAAACTCGTTTCGGCAGTGCTTTTCCTGGGGAACCGGAGGCCTGGGGCCGGAGTCAGATATTCGTAGTGAACGCTACGGCATGTGGCACAATGTAGCCATCGCACAAGGGCTCGTCAAGACATTTCTTAACGATCGCTATGAAAAAGACCACCGAGACAACGGCAGGCTGCACCGCAGCGGCCGCACCCGCTGCCGCGAAACCGCGCGGCCGCCCGCTGTCCTTCGACCGCGACACCGCGCTCGACAAGGCGATGCACGTGTTCTGGGAGCACGGCTACGAGGCCGCGTCGATCAGCGACCTGACCGCCGCGATGGGCATCACGCCGCCGAGCCTCTACACCGCCTTCGGCGACAAGGCCCATCTGTTCATGGAGGCGATCGAGCGCTACGGCAACGGGCCCGGCGGCTTCGGCCAGCGCGCGCTCGACGAGGAGCCGACGGCGCGCGGCGCGATCCAGCGCCTGCTCGAAGAGGCGGCCGCCGAGCTCACGCAGGCCTGCCACCCGCTCGGCTGCATGATGGTGATGGCGACGACCAACTGCTCGGTCGCGGCCGAGAGCATCCAGAAGGCGCTGGTCAAGCGCCGCGCACTCGGCGTCGCGGCGATGCAGGCGCGCATCCAGCGCGGCATCGACGAGGGCGAGCTGCCCGCCCGCACCGATGCCGGCGCGCTCGCGAGCTTCTACGCCACCGTCTACCAGGGCATGTCGATGCAGGCCAAGGACGGCGCGAGCCGCGAGAGCCTACTCGGCAGCGTCGAGATGGCGATGCGCTCGTGGCCGGCGGCGCCGGCCGCACCGGCGCGCAAGCGCGCCAAGGCGTCGGCCTGACGCGCTGACGCGGCGCCAGAAGAAACGCCCTCGACGCGGATCGCGACGAGGGCGTTTTCGCTTGGAGGGCCGCAGCGCGCGGCCTCGTCGTCAGGCGATGCTCAGCGCACCTTGCCCGCCTTCCAGGCGTTCAGCAGCGTGTCGTAGGCGATCGTCTCGCCCTTCGGCTTCTCGTTCGCGAGCTTCTTCCACGGCGCGCCCTTGTCGGTCAGGTACTTGGCCGGGTCGCCCTTGGGGTTCAGCTTGGGCGCGCACTTGGCCATGCCGGCGCGCTCGAGGCGCGCCATCACCTGGTCCATCTCCTCGGCCAGCGTGTCCATCGCGGCCTGCGGCGTCTTCTCGCCGGTGACGGCCACCGCCACGTTCTTCCACCACAGCTGCGCGAGCTTCGGGTAGTCGGGCACGTTGGTGCCGGTCGGCGTCCAAGCCACGCGCGCCGGGCTGCGGTAGAACTCGACCAGCCCGCCGAGCTTGGGCGCCATGTCGGTCATGGCCTTGCTCTGGATGTCGCTCTCGCGGATCGGCGTCAGGCCGACGATCGTCTTCTTCAGCGAGGTGGTCTTGGCGGTCACGAACTGCGCGTAGAGCCAGGCGGCGGCGGTCTTGTTCTCGTCATGGCCGTTAAAGAACGACCACGAGCCGACGTCCTGGTAGCCGTTCTGCATGCCCTGCTTCCAGTACGGGCCGTTCGGGCCGGGCGCCATGCGCCACTTCGGCGTGCCGTCGGCGTTGACCACCGGCAGGCCCGGCTTGGTCATGTCGGCGGTGAACGCGGTGTACCAGAAGATCTGCTGCGCGATCTGGCCCTGCGCGGGCACCGGGCCGGCCTCGCCGAAGGTCATGCCGGTGGCTTCCTTCGGCGCGTACTTCTTCATCCAGTCGACGTACTTGGTCAGCGCGTAGACGGCGGCCGGCGAGTTGGTGGCGCCGCCGCGCGAGACCGACGCACCGAGCGGCGTGCAGCCGTCGGCCGAGGCGCGGATGCCCCATTCGTCGACCGGCTTGCCGTTCGGGATGCCGATGTCGGCGGTGCCGGCCATCGACAGCCACGCGTCGGTGAAGCGCCAGCCCAGCGACGGGTCCTTCTTGCCGTAGTCCATGTGGCCGTAGATCGGCTTGCCGTCGATCGTCTTCACGTCCTCGCTGAAGAACGCGGCGATGTCCTCGTAGGCGCTCCAGTTCAGCGGCACGCCCAGGTCGTAGCCGTACTTGGCCTTGAACTTGTCCTTCAGGTCGGCGCGCGCGAACAGGTCGGCGCGGAACCAGTACAGGTTCGCGAACTGCTGGTCGGGCAGCTGGTAGAGCTTGCCGTCCGGCGCGGTCGTGAACTTGGTGCCGATGAAGTCCTTGATGTCCAGGCCGGGGTTGGTCCACTCCTTGCCCTTGCCGGCCATGTAGTCGGTCAGGTTCATCATCTTGCCGTAGCGGTAGTGCGTGCCGATCAGGTCGGAGTCGCTGATCCAGCCGTCGTAGATCGACTTGCCCGACTGCATCGAGGTCTGCAGCTTCTCGACCACGTCGCCTTCCTGGATCAGGTCGTGCTTGACCTTGATGCCGGTGATCTCCTCGAACGCCTTGGCGAGCGTCTTGGATTCGTACTCGTGGGTCGTGATGGTCTCGGAGACGACCGAGATCTCCTTCACGCCCTTGGCGCTGAGTTTCTTGGCCGCGTCGATGAACCACTTCATCTCGGCCATCTGCTGGTCCTTGGACAGCGTGGAGGGCTGGAACTCCGCGTCGATCCACTTCTTGGCTTCGGCTTCGCCGGCCCATGCGCTCTGCCCGAGGGCCAGAGCGGCGGCCGCGAAGGCCACGGTGTGCATGCGCAATTTCATTGAGGTCTCCTGGTCACTTCCCGTTGGTTGATGAACGCATCGGCTGGGAAGGTTCGGCCGAGCGCTTTCGAAAACAGGTCTATCCCTTGCGCAGGATGAGCGCGAGCAGCGCCATCGAGATCACGAAGCTGATCCAGATCGATGGCTCGCTCTCGAGCCCGAACCAGACGATCATCTTCTCGCTGACCGCGACGAACGCGAGGTTCACCCACGCGGCGCTGAGCAGCCCGATGAACAGCCGATCGCCCCGCGTCGTCGTGATCGGCAGCCAGCCCTTGCGCTCGACCGTGGGCGACTTGATCTCCCACACCGTCATGCCGAGCAGCATCAGCACGATGCTGCAGAAGAACACCGCCACCGGCAGGGTCCAGGCCATCCACTCGAACATATCGGTGCCTCCTCAGACGCGCCCCATCGCAAAGCCTTTTGCGATGTAGTGGCGAACAAACCAGATCACGATCGCACCCGGCACGATCGTCAGCACGCCGGCCGCGGCGAGCACGCCCCAGTCCATGCCCGAGGCGCTCACCGTGCGCGTCATCACCGCGACGATCGGCTTGGCATTGACGCTGGTCAGCGTGCGCGCCATCAGCAGCTCGACCCAGCTGAACATGAAGCAGAAGAACGCCGCCACGCCCACGCCGGCCTTGATCAGCGGGATGAAGATCGTGAGGAAGAAGCGCGGGAAGGAGTAGCCGTCGATGTAGGCGGTCTCGTCGATCTCGCGCGGGATGCCGCTCATGAAGCCTTCGAGGATCCACACCGCCAGCGGCACGTTGAACAGCAGGTGCGCCAGCGCCACCGCGATGTGCGTGTCCATCATCCCGAGCGTGGTGTAGAGCTGGAAGAACGGCAGCAGGAACACGGCGGGCGGCGTCATCCGGTTGGTCAGCAGCCAGAAGAACACGTGCTTGTCGCCGAGGAACGAGTAGCGCGAGAACGCGTACGCCGCCGGCAGCGCGACCACCAGCGAGATCACCGTGTTGATCGCCACGTAGATCAGCGAGTTGATGTAGCCCGAGTACCAGCTCTCGTCGGTGAAGATCGTCTTGTAGTGCTCGAGCGTGAAGCTCTGCGGCCACAGGCTGAAGCTGGACAGGATCTCGACGTTCGTCTTGAACGACATGTTGATCATCCAGTACACCGGCAGGATCGCGAACAGCAGGTACGCGATCAGGAACAGCGTGCGCTTCTTGAAGCGTGCTTCATTCATGGCCGGCCTCCGATTTGTCGGCGGTGCCCACGCGCTGCATCCAGTTGTAGAGGATGAAGCACAGCAGCAGGATGATCAGGAAGTAGATCAGCGAGAAGGCCGCCGCCGGACCGAGGTCGAACTGGCCGACCGCCTTCTGCGTCAGGTACTGGCACAGGAAGGTGGTGGCGTTGCCGGGCCCGCCGCCGGTCAGCACGAAGGGCTCGGTGTAGATCATGAAGCTGTCCATGAAGCGCAGCAGCACCGCGATCATCAGCACGCCGCGCAGCTTGGGCAACTGGATGAAGCGGAACACCGCGAACTTGCTCGCGCCGTCGATGCTCGCGGCCTGGTAGTAGGCGTCGGGGATCGCGCGCAGGCCGGCGAAGCACAGCAGCGCGACGAGTGGCGTCCAGTGCCACACGTCCATCAGTAGCACGGTGAGCCAGGCGTGGGTCGCGTTGCCGGTGTAGCTGTACTCGATGCCGAGCCTGGCGAGCGCGGCGCCCATCAGGCCGATGTCGGCGCGGCCGTAGATCTGCCAGATCGTGCCGACCACGTTCCACGGGATCAGCAGCGAGATCGCCACCAGCACCAGCACCGCGGACGACTTCCAGCCCTTGGCCGGCATCGCCAGCGCGAGCGCGATGCCGAGCGGGATCTCGACCATCAGCACCGCGAGCGAGAAGCTGATCTGCCGCAGCAGCGCGCCCTGCAGGTCGTCGTCGCGCATCACCGACTTGAACCACTCGGTGCCGACGAAGACGCGGCGCTCGGGCGAGATGATGTCCTGCACCGAGTAGTTCACGACCGTCATCAGCGGCAGGATCGCCGAGAACGCGACGCACAGCACCACCGGCAGGATCAGGAACCAGGCCTTCTGGTTGACGGGTTTCATGCCAGCAGCTCCTCGTTCCGGTAGTAGCAGGTGTGGCTGCCCTTCACGCCCAACCACACCGCGTCGCCGACCGTCGGTACAGCCTGCTCGCCGGTCAGGCGCAGACGCACCACGCTGCCGTCGGCCAGCGTCGCGGTCAGCAGCCAGTAGGTGCCGATGTCCTGCGCCTGCGTCAGCGTGGCAGGCACGGCGCCTTCGGCGTGCGGTGCGGCGAGCGTCACGTACTCCGGCCGCACGCCGAGCAGCGTGGCGCCGGCGGGCGCGCCCGGCGTCACCGCGGCCGGCAGGAAGTTCATCCCCGGCGAGCCGATGAAGTGGCCGACGAAGGTGTGCTGCGGCCGCTCGAACAGGTCGGACGCGCTGCCGATCTGCACTGCGCGGCCGCGCGTCATCACGACCACCTGGTCGGCGAAGGTCAGCGCCTCGACCTGGTCGTGGGTCACGTACACGAGCGTGAGCTTCAGCTCGTGGTGGATCTGCTTCAGCTTGCGCCGCAGCTGCCACTTGAGGTGCGGGTCGATCACGGTCAGCGGCTCGTCGAACAGCACCGCGCTCACGTCCTCGCGCACCAGGCCGCGGCCGAGCGAGATCTTCTGCTTGGCATCGGCGGCCAGGCCGGCGGCGCGCATGTTGAGCTGGCCGCTCATTTCCAGCATCTCGGCGATGCGGCCGACGCGCTGCTTGATCTTCTCGGCGCTGGCGCCGCGGTTGCGCAACGGGAAGGCGAGGTTCTCGGCCACCGTCATCGTGTCGTAGATGACCGGGAACTGGAACACCTGCGCGATGTTGCGCTGCTGCGGCGTGCGGCCGGTCACCTCGACGCCGTCGAACTTGACGCTCCCCTGCGACGGTTTGACGAGGCCGGAGACGATGTTGAGCAGCGTCGTCTTGCCGCAGCCCGACGGGCCGAGCAGCGCGTACGCGCCGCCGTCGTCGAAGCTCATTTTGAGCGGCAGCAGCGCGTAGTCCTCGTCGCGCTGCGGGTTTGCCTTGTAGGCGTGGGCGAGGTCGAGGTCGATGCGGGCCATGGTCAGATTCCCTTGGGCGCGACGAGCAGGTTGCCGTCCGCGCCGAACACGTAGGCGTGAGCCGGATCGAGGTACAGCGTGACCTGCGTGCCGAGCTCGAACTGGTGCACGCCGGTCAGCTGCGCGACGAGTTCGCCGATGGGCGTGGCCACGTGCACGAAGGTGTCGCTGCCCGAGATTTCCGCGAGCTCGACCTTGCCCGGCAGCGCGATGTCGCCGGCGCGGCCGTGCACCCGCAGCGCGGCGGCGCGCACGCCGACCGTCAGCGCCGCGCTGGCGTTCGCCGGCAACGCGCGCGCGAGCTGCACCGATCCCGGCAGCGCCACGCCGGCCGGGTTGGCGGTGCCCTGGATCAGGTTCATCGGCGGGTCGCTGAACGCGCGCGCCACGCGTATCGACTTCGGGTGGTGGAAGACCTCGGCGGTCGGCCCGTACTGCAGCAGTTCACCGGCATCGAGCACGGCGGTGTAGCCGCCGAGCAGCAGCGCCTCGGTCGGCTCGGTGGTGGCGTAGACCACGGTCGACTGGCCGGTCGCGAACAGCTGCGAGAGCTCGTCGCGCAACTCCTCGCGCAGCTTGTAGTCCAGGTTCACGAGCGGCTCGTCGAGCAGCATCAGCGGCGCGTTCTTGGCGAGCGCGCGGGCCAGCGCGACCCGCTGCTGCTGGCCGCCGGAGAGCTCCGCCGGCAGGCGCTGCAGGAACGGCTCGATGTGCAGCTTGGCGGCGAGCTCGGCGACGCGCGCGTCGATGTTCGCTTCCTTTCTCAGCTTGAGCGGCGAGGCGATGTTCTGCGCCACCGTCAGCGACGGGTAGTTGATGAACTGCTGGTAGACCATCGCGACATTGCGCTGGCGCACCGGCTGGCCGGTCACGTCGACACCGTCGGCCAGCACGCGGCCCTTCGAGGGCGCGTCGAGCCCCGCCATCACCCGCATCAGCGTGGTCTTGCCGGCCTGGGTCGCACCGAGCAGCACAGTAACCGCGCGCGGTACGAGCGTCAGGTCGAGCGGGTACAGCCAGGTGCTGGCGCCCACCTTCTGCTCGACGTGTTCGAGCTTCAGTTCCATGCGGTCTCCGGGGTCGTGCGGGATGCGGCGGGGATCGTCGGTGCGATCGCGTCGGGCCAGTGCGCGGTGCACCAGTCGGCGACCGCGGCGCGCTCGGCGGGCGTCAGGTGCAGGCCGAGCTTGCTGCGGCGCCACAGCACGTCGTCGGCGCTGCGGGCCCATTCGTGCGTGTGCAGGTAGTTCAGTTCGGCCTCGAACAGGTCGGGCGCGATCTCGGCGCCGAGGCCGCCCTGGAGCAGCAGCTCGACGCGCGACCCGTAGGCATGCGCGAGGCGGTCGGCCAGGGCGACCGAGAGTTCGGGGTGGCGGGTGGCCAGGGCGTGCGCGAAGCGCGCGATGTCCGCGTCGGGCCGCTGCGCGGGGCCGATCCACGCGCTGAGGTCGCCGCCGGGCAGCAGCGCGCCGCGGGTCCAGGCGCCGCGCGTGGCGGCGAGCGGGGCGGCGAGCAGGTCGGCGGCTTCCTCGGCGAGCTTGCGGAAGGTCGTCATCTTGCCGCCCCACACGGTGAGCAGCGGCGCGGCCGAGGTCTCCAGCTCGAGCTGGTAGTCGCGCGTCACGGCGGCGGCGTCGGCGGCTTCGTCCTCCAGCAGCGGGCGCACGCCGGCGTAGCTCCAGACCACGTCGGCCGGCGTGATGCTCCGCTTGAGGTAGCCGCTCGCCTGCTCGCACAAGTAGGCGGTCTCGGCCGCGTCGATGCGCGCGGTGCCGACCGGGCCGTGGTGCTCCACATCGGTCGTGCCGATCAGCGTGAAATCGCGCTCGTACGGGATCACGAAGATGATCCGGCGGTCGGGGCTCTGCAGCACATAGGCGTGGTCATGGTCGAACAGTTTCTTGACGACGATGTGACTGCCCTTGACCAGCCGCAGCGATTTGGAATCGCTGACGTGCGCGTGCTCGCGCAGGAACTGCGCCGCCCACGGCCCGGCGGCGTTGACGAGCGCCCGCGCGCTGACGCTGCGCTGCTGCCCGTCGCTCGACTGCAACGTCGCGCGCCAGCCGGTCGCGGTGCGCTGGGCGTTGATGCAGCGCCAGCGCGTCAGCACCTCGGCGCCGCGCGCCGCGGCGTCGACGGCGTTCAGCACGACCAGGCGCGCATCGTCGACCCAGCCGTCGGAGTAGACGAAGCCCTTGCTGAAGCGCGGCTTCAGCGGCTCGCCGATCGGGCCGTGGCGCAGGTCGATCGTCGTCGAGGCGGGCAGCACCTCGCGTTTGGCCAGGTGGTCGTACAGGAACAGGCCGAGCCGGATCATCCAGACCGGGCGCAGCGGGTTGACCAGCGGGTCGTGCGGCATCACCAGCCGCAGCGGCCGGATGATGTGCGGGGCGCTCTTCAGCAGCACCTCGCGCTCGGCCAGTGCCTTGCGCACCAGCGCGAACTCGTAGTACTCCAGGTAGCGGATGCCGCCGTGGATCATCTTGGTCGACGACGACGAGGTGTGCTGCGCCAGGTCGTCCGCCTCGCACAGCAGCACGTGGTGGCCGCGGCCGGCCAGGTCGCGCGCGATGCCGGCGCCGTTAATGCCGCCGCCGACCACCAGCACATCGACCGCGCCATTCGGCGCGGGGTGCGATGGGCCGGGCCAGGGGGCTGGCTCGGCGGTGGGGCGGTCGGTCGTCACGGGTCTCCTCGGCTCGTCGTGTCGAACCTTCAACGCACCGCGTCGGGTTCGTTTAGGTTCGTTTCTGTTTTTCTGCGTTCCATTTTTAGCAAATCAAACCACCTTGCGCAAGCGAGCAAACCGCGATGACGCAAAAAAGCCGCTTGGCTACGCTGTGCTGCATGACACCGAACCCCCGCCAGGCCCAGCTGCTCGACGAGGTGCGCGCGCGCGGCTCGATGTCGGTGGAGGCGCTCGCCGAGCGCCTGGCCGTCACCCTGCAGACGGTGCGCCGCGACGTGAAGCTGCTGTCCGACGACGGCCTGCTCGCGCGCTTCCACGGCGGCGTGCGGGTGCCGAGTTCCACGACCGAGAACATCGAGTACCTGCAGCGCCAGCTGCTGAACGAACGTTCCAAGCAGTGCATCGCGCGGGCCGTGGCGGCGGCCGTGCCGGCGGGCTGCTCGCTGATCATCAACATCGGCACCACGACCGAGGCGATCGCACGCGCGCTGCTGCACCACAAGGGCCTGCGCGTGATCACCAACAACCTGAACGTCGCGGCGATCCTGTCCGGCAACCCGGATTGCGAGGTGATCGTGGCCGGCGGCATCGTGCGCTCGCGCGACCGCGGCATCGTCGGCGAGGTGACGGTCGATTTCATCAAGCAGTTCCGGGTCGACATCGCGCTGATCGGCATCTCCGGCATCGAGTCCGACGGCACGCTGCGTGACTTCGATTACCGCGAGGTCAAGGTGGCGCGCGCGATCCTCGAGCACTCGCGCGAGGTCTGGGTCGCGGCCGACCAGAGCAAGTTCAACCGGCCGGCGATGGTGGAGCTGGCGCGCTTCGACCAGGTCGATATGCTGTTCACCGACGCGCCGCCGCCGGCGCCGTTCCCGGCCCTGCTGGCCGACGCCGGCGTGACGTGCGTGACCTGCACCGAGGACGCTCCATGACCGACAAGACCTTCATCCTCGCGCTCGACCAGGGCACGTCCAGTTCGCGCAGCATCGTGTTCGACGCCCGCGGCCACATCGTCGCGATGGCGCAGCGCGAGTTCCGGCAGATCTACCCGCAGCCGGGCTGGGTCGAACACGACCCGAAGGAAATCTGGGCGACGCAGCTCGCCACCGCCCAGGAGGTGCTGGCCAAGGCCGGATTGAAGGCGAACCAGATCGCCTCGATCGGCATCACCAACCAGCGCGAGACCACGCTGCTGTGGAACCGCCGCACCGGCGAGCCGGTCCACAACGCGATCGTCTGGCAGGACCGCCGCGCCGAGCCGACCTGCGCCGCGCTGCGCGAGCGCGGCCTGGAGCCGACGTTCCGCGCCAGGACCGGGCTGATCATCGACGCGTATTTCTCGGGCACCAAGCTCAAGTGGATGCTCGACCACGTGCCCGGCGCGCGCGCCGCGGCCGAGCGCGGCGAGCTGGCGTTCGGCACGGTCGATGCCTGGCTGATGTGGCAGCTCACCGGCGGCGCGGACGACGCCACCCGCCAGCACGCGGTCCACGCCACCGATGTCAGCAACGCCTCGCGGACGATGCTGCTGAACGTGCACGACAACGCCTGGGACGACGACCTGCTCGCGCTGCTCGAGGTGCCGCGCGAGGTGCTGCCGGCGGTGCATCCATCGAGCCACGTGTTCGGCCACACCCAGGCGCACTGGCTCGGCGCAAGTATCCCGATCGGCGGTGTCGCGGGCGACCAGCAGAGCGCGCTGTTCGGCCAGGCGTGCTTCAAGGCCGGTCTGGCGAAGAACACCTACGGCACCGGCTGCTTCATGCTGATGCACACCGGCGCGCAATTCCAGACGTCGACGAATGGCCTGATCACGACCAGCGCCGCGCAACCGACGGCGACGACAGAGTTCGCGCTCGAAGGCAGCGTCTTCATCGGCGGCGCGGTCGTGCAGTGGCTGCGCGACGGGCTGAAGGCGATCCAGGGCAGCGGCGAGGTGCAATCGCTGGCCGAGAGCGTGCCCGACGCCGGCGGCGTGATCTTCGTCCCGGCCTTCACCGGCCTGGGCGCGCCCTACTGGAATGCCGACGCGCGCGGGGCGATCGTCGGCCTGACGCGCGGCAGCACCGTCGCGCACATCGCGCGCGCCGCGCTGGAGAGCATCGCGTTCCAGAGCGCCGCGCTGCTCGCCGCGATGAGCCGGGACGCGGTCGCCGCCGGCGGCGCGCCGGTCGCGGAGCTGCGGGTCGACGGCGGTGCCTGCGTCAACAACCTGCTGATGCAGTTCCAGGCCGATCTGCTGGGCATCCCGGTCGTGCGGCCGCAGGTGATCGAGACGACGGCGCTCGGGGCGGCCTACCTCGCCGGCTTGTCCTGCGGCCTGTACCGCAACCTGGACGAACTCGCCGCGCAGTGGCAGGTCGAGCGCACCTTCCACCCGACGATGCCTCGCGACCGTGCGGCGGACCTGATGGCGAACTGGGAACGCGCGGTGCGGCAGACGGTCGCCGGCTGAGGCCGCGGCCGGCGCGTCGACGGCCCGGGCCGGGCCGCGGGGCGATCAGGCGGCGCGTGCCGCCGTCATCGCATTGCGCAGTTCGGCGGGCATCTCGCCCGACCAGCTGCGCTCCATCTCCTCGAACGCGGCGTGGTCCAGCTCGGTCGCGTCGCCGACGAGCGCGCCCCCGAGCGTCCCCACCACCTCGACATCGGGCACGCGATCGAACGCCTTCGCGCTCGGCTGGGTCGGCGCGGCGCCGTTCGCGGCTTCGGCCGCGTCGGCTTGCCGGGTCCGGACGATCACCGCCAGCCGCGAGCGCAGTTCGGCCAGCCCCGACGGCGACCAGTCCCAGACCAGCTTCTCCAGTTGCTGCAACGCCTTGGCGATCACCCGCACCGGCAGCGCCTGCACGGCGCTGAAGCCCTCCTGGCGCAGCGTGCGCTCGACCAGGTCGAGGTGGCGCATCAGCTCGCGCGAGGTCGGGTGCTGCTCCATCAGCTGATACAGCTCGCGCCGCATCAGGCGGACGCGGCGGTGGTGCTCCTCGCGCGCCTGCGCTCGCGCGTCGCGGCTGCCCGGGCGGGTGTCGCCGGTTCCGGCACCCGCCGGGCGCTGGAACAAGCGCAGAACCGATTCCACGGAGCCACCGAATTGAGATTTCAGATCGTTGAGCATGTTGGAGGGCGAGGTCGAATTGACAACCAAAATTTCCAGTGGGCACCGTAACCGACCGCGGCGCCGCGTGGGTGTGCATATGTCGCGCCGGGGCCGGGCGCGCCGCCGGCGCGGCCTGCAGTGCGGGAAGTTCCTCGAAAGACCCCGGACATTCCTGGTTACAGGGGTGTACAAATGTGCTGAAGATCACGAATAATCCGGAATGCTTGTTGGTATACAGCGACGAGCGCCCGTCCACAGGAGCGAAACATGAGCCTTTGCACACACGCCGCGTTGCCCGAACCCAGCGGGACGGCCGCGCCGATCACCAATCGTGTCCCATCTGCAAACCTGGGCCGATCCTGGAAGGCGGCGCTCTTCGGCGCCGCGCTGCTGGCGCTGTCGGGTGGCGCTGTGGCCGCGAATGCCAACTTCGACGTGACGGTGGTGCCGGTCGGGGCCAGCGCGAGCGCGCCGGCCTCGGTCTCGGTGAGCCGCAACGGGCTCACGACCTACGCGGCCTACAAGGTGTCGATCACCAACAGCTCGGGCAACACCAACAACGCGATCCGGTTCGAGGCCGGCTCGATCGTCACCGGCGACCTGACGGACAGCAGCACCACGGGCGTCGATGCCGGCGCCGCGGCGCCGTATGTCGAGGCCATCGGGACGACGGCGTGCACCGGCAGCGGGTCGTCGGTGGTCTGCAACTTCCCGCAGATGAAGGCGGGCGCGAACAATTCCTTCGTGCTGATCTACTCGGCGCCCAAGCTCGCCGACGCGAACTACTGGGCCGAGAACGCGGCCATCAACCTCGCATGGAGCTTCGACTACGCGAGCGGCAACAGCTCCGGCACGCCGTCGTCGCTGCTGTGCGACGGGGTGCAGATCCCGGCGCCGCCGTGCACCGGCAGCGAGGCGACCGCGCTGATCACGACCGTCAGCGATTCGATCCTGTCCGGGTTCATCACCTACATCCCGAGCTTCGGCGGGTCGTTCTTCACCGGCAGCGGCTCGGCGCTGCCGCCCAGCGGCACGAACCTGCGCCCGACCGCGGCGCTCAAGCTGACCGTGCCGACCGGGCAACAGCTCACCACGGCGCAGGTCGACGTGGTCGTGACGGCCGGCGGCCTGACGAGCGCCACCACCACGACCAACACCGCGACCGTCCAGGTGCCGAACAACGAGCAGCTGTTCACCGGCTACGCGACGGTGGAATTGCGGCGCGACGCCAGCACCATCGCCAACGGCGCGAAGATCGCCAACGCCGTGGTCAGCTACTCGCACGACGACATCGCGCCCACGCTGAACCCGCTGCCGAACTGCCCCGCCAGCGGCGTGCCGACCGCGAGCGCGCCGGTCTGCATCTACTCGCGCACGGAGTTCACCCGCAAGAACGCGCTGACGCCGGAGGACGTCGGCGACTGGCTGTTCGTCCTGCGCGCGCTGGAGAACGGCGTCAGCCGCTGGTAGGGCCGGCGTTGCCGAGCAGGCGCCGCGCGCGCGTGCTCGAGACGGTGTCGCCCTTCTCGGCGTAGAGGGCGATCGCCTCGTCCGCCGCCGCGCGGGCGTCCGCCGCCTGCCCGGCCAGCGCGAGCACCGCGCCCAGTTCGACCAGCGCATCCGCCAGGAAGATCGGCGCGTCGGTGCTGCGGGCCAGCTCGATGGCGCGGCGCACCAGCGACTCGGCCTCGGCCAGCTCGCCGGTGCGGGCGATCAGCGGCGCGCGTGCGACGCGCCACAGGATGTGCGAGACGGTGTCGTCCTCGGCCGCGGCCTGCTCGGCGGTGAGCGAGAGTTCGAGCGCGCGGGCGTCGTCGCCGAGGTCGCGCACGATGCACGAGAGCTGCGCCGCCATCGACGACAGGAAGTACGTCTCGCCGCGCTGCGCGAGGAAATCCAGATCGGCCTGGACCTCGCGCTCCGCCGTGACCAGGTCGCCGGCGAGCCACTCGATCCGGCCCACGTCCATGCCGGTCGAGGCCGCGTTCACGCCCTGGCCCAGGTCGCGCAGCATCGCCCGGCCGCGGCGGTAGAGCTCGCGAGAGCGCTCGAACTCGCCGCGCATCGCGTGCAGCTGCGCGAGCGAGCACATCACGATCGCCTCGACCTGGCGGTTGGTCAGCCCGCCGGAGAGGATGCCCTCGCACTGCTCGATCGCCTGCGCGACCGGCGTCGGCCCGTACAGCGCGGTCGTCGCCAGCGCCAGGCCGGCGCGCGCGACCATCCGCGCATCGCCCGCGAGCCGCGCGTGCGCGATCGATTTCTCGATCGCGACGACGATCTGGCGGTAACGCATCGCGATGCCGTGCACCTGCCCGCTCAGCCGCCACGCGTTCGCAAGTTCGTCGTGCGCGTTTTCGCGTTCGAGCAGGGGAATCGTTTCCTCGGCGACCTGCAGGGCCGCGCTGCTCCAGTCGCCGGGCTCGGCGCTGTACAGGCGCACCAGCATGCGCACGATGCGGGCCGAGGCGCGCACGCGTTGATTGCCGGCACGCTCGGCGCTGGCGGCGGCCTCGTCGAGCACGGCGCGTGCGTCGTCGAAATCGCCGAGCTCCATCAGCGTCTCGCCGAGCTCGGGCAGCAGCGCCAGGCGCTGCGCGTGGTCGGCCGGCAGCAGGGCCGTCGAGCGCCGATAGAGGTTCGCGGCGGCGTGCATGTCGCCGCGCGCGAAGGCGCGCCGTGCCGCGCCGGTCAGGCGGCGCGCGGCGTCGATGCCGGTGGCCAGGCCCTGCTCGTCGAGCGGGCCGAGCTCGCCGAGGTAGCGGTGCGCCTGCTCGAGGTGGTAGCCGAGGATCTCCTCGAACTCCAGCGCTCGCCCGCGTTCGGCGTTGACCTGATCGGCCCAGCGCACGAAATCGATGTGCAGCCGGGCGCGCGCGCGCTTGAGCAGCCCGCCGTAGACCGTCTCGCGCACCAGGTGGTGATGGAAGCGGAAGATCACCTCGCCCTCGGCCGTGGCGGCCGATTCGATGAAGCGCTTGCGCGCCAGCGTCGCGAGCCGCTCGCCGACCTGCGGCCGCGTCGCTTCGGGCGCGAGCGCCGTCACCGCCGGCACGGCGAACTGCATGCCGATGACCGCGGCCGGCTCGACCGTGAAGCGTTCTTCGCGCCCGAGCCGGTCGAGTCGCGCTTCCAGCAGCGCCTGGATCGTCGGCGGCACCGCGATGTGCTCGTAGCGGTCGCCGCGCACCCAGTGGCCGTCCTGCTGGCGGATCGCGCGGTTGTCGATCAGCATCGACAGCATCTGCTCGACGAACAGCGGGTTGCCCTCGGCCGCCGCGACGATGCGCTCCACCACGTCGCCCGGCAGGTTGGCGCTGCCCAGCAGGTTGGCGACGACCGCCGCCGACGCCGCGTCGCTCAGCGGCTTGAGCACCAGCCGGGTCGAACGCTCGCGCTCGCCCCACTCGGGCTTCTCTTCCAGCAGGTCGTGCCGCGCGGTGGCGAGCAGCAGGGCCGGGGCGCTGGCGTCGGCGTCGAGTAGGTGTTCGATCAGGTCGAGGAAGGCCGGCTCGGCCCAGTGGATGTCGTCGATCACCGCGAGCACGATGTCCTCGCCCGCCAGCGCCTCCAGGAACTTGCCGGCGGCCCAATAGATCTCGGGCAGCGGGTAGGGCTCGGCGCTGAGGCCGGCCGCGGCGGCGAGGCGGTCGACGACGTCGGGCTCGCCGATCGCCGCGAGCAGCTTCTCGCGCGCCTGCTCCGGCGCGTCGTCGTTGTTGATGCCGGCCGCGCCGAACACCATCTCGCGCAGCGGCCAGAAGGTGATGCCGTCCCCGTACGGCAGGCAGCGGCCGCGCAGCACCCGCGCGCCGTCGCCGGCGCGCAGCACGGCCTCGTGCACCAGCCGCGATTTGCCCAGGCCCGCATCGCCGATCACCGTGACGAGCCGGCTGGAGCGCGTCACGCGGGCCTGCGCGCAGGCCTCGGCGAGCGCGGCGAGTTCGGCGTCGCGGCCGACGACCGGGGTGTCGACGCGCCGCACGCTGCCCATCTCGCCGTGCGCGGAGACGAGCCGATAGGCGGGGATGCGCTCGGTCTTGCCCTTCAATTCGAGCGGCTCGACGGCCTCGACCTCGACGGCGTCGCGCACCAGCCGCCAGGTCGTCTCGCCGAGGTAGATCTCGTTCTCGGGCGCGGCCTGTTCGAGCCGTGCCGCCAGGTTGACGGCGTCGCCGGTGGCGAGCTTCTGCGCGGCGTTCGGGTCGTCGTCGGCGACCACCTCGCCGGTGTTGACGCCGGTGCGGTTGGCGAGCGCCACGCCGTGGCGGCGCAGCAGGTCGGCGTTGACGCGCAGCAGCGCCTCGCGCATGCCGGCCGCGGCGCGCACCGCGCGCAGCGCGTCGTCCTCGTGCGCACGCGGCAGGCCGAACACCGCCATGATCGCGTCGCCGATGTACTTCTCGATCTTGCCGCCATGGCGCGTGATCTCGGCGGCCATGGCCTTGAAGTAGCGGTCCATCACCTCGCGCATCGCCTCGGGATCGAGGCGCTCGCCGAGCGCGGTGGAGCCTTTCAGGTCGGAGAACACCAGCGTGACGGTCTTGCGCACCTCGTGCGCCGGCAACGCCGGCGGCGCGGCTGCCGACAAGGACACGCCGCAGTAGCCGCACAGGCGGAACTTGGCCGGGTTCTCTTCACCGCAGCCAGGACAGAGGATCATGGCCATGGCGCGCAGTCTATGCCGGCGTCACCGGCCGTGCGACCGGCGGGGCCGGTGATCCGTGGGGGGATCAGGGCTCAGGCTCAGGCTACAGGCTGCCGCTGCGGCGCAGCTTCTCGAGCTGCAGCGCGAGATGCTGCTGCAGCTCGCTCAGGCGACGCCGCAGCGCGTCGGCCGCAGCCGCATCGGGCTCGGCCTCGATCTGTGCGCGCAGCGCGGCGATCGTCTTCATCGTCTCGACCTCGGGCGGTGCGTAGCCGGCGTCCTTCAGCGCCTTGAAGGCCATGCGCAGTTCCTCGGGCGTCTGCGCGTAGCCATCCTCCAGATCGAGCGGCCTGCCCCAGCTGGCGGCCGATTGCAGCTCGCCGCTGCGTTGCGCTTCGCGCAGGCTCTGTGCGATCTGTTCGTCGAGGGTCGGCATGGTCTCGGACCTCTTCAAGGCGCGGTGCGGTCCGCGGGATGGTTGACGCCGTCGTTCAGCGGCACCGGCTCCAGGTGGAACGGGTCGATGCCGTCCAGGCAGCCCACGTTGTAGCCGTACTCGTCCGGCGCCGAGCGGCGCTGGTGGTGCGTGTAGATGCCGCAGTTCGAGCAGAAGTAGTGCCTGGCGACGTGGGTGTTGAACTGGTAGAGCTTCAACGCGCTCTCGCCCTGGACGACGGTCACGCCCGACAGGGCGACCGAGGCGACGATGGCGCCCTTGCGGCGGCAGATCGAGCAGTCGCAGCGGCGCGGGTCGACGATGCCGTCCGGCAGGTCCAGTTCGAGGACGACGCTGCCGCAGTGGCACGACAGGCGATGCCGGGGCAGGACAGGAACACCACCGACCGACTTGATCATGCGTGTCTCCAGCGGGGTTTCGGTTCGGAGCCCGGCGGGTTCGTCAGGCGGCGGCGCGCGCGCGGCGCAGGCCGAGGCGGCCGGCCCAGTGGTCGGTCAGCGGCGTTTCGGGCTTGCCGAGGCGGCGCTCGTTCAGCAGCGCGCGGCCGGCCGAGCGGTCGGTGGCGCGGGCGGCGGCGCCGAGCAGGGTCTGGTCGATCAGGTCGCGCTGCGCATGGCTGCCGCCGAAGCGGCTGGCGAGCGCGCGCACCGGGTAGAGCGTCTCGATCGCCTCGTCGAACCGGCCGAGCGCGAAGGCGAGCATGCCGCGCATCAGCGGGCCGCCGACATCACGCGCGATGGCGCGGTTGCTGCCGCCGCTGCGCTCGGCCTGCAGCGCGACGCGGCGGGCCCAGTCCTGCGCGCGCGTCAGGTCGCCGGCGCCGATCAGCGCGAGCAACGCGTGCAGGTCGTTGAACGGGTAGGTGCCGGCGGCCGCGTCGGAGAGGTCCCAGCCCTCGACGAGCGCGGCCCAGCGCGGCCCCACGTCCGCGCCGACGAGGTGCAGCCGCCACAGCAGCGACGCCGCGTCGAGCCGCTGCAGCGTGATCTGCGCGGGATCGGCGCGCAGGTGCGCGTCGAACAGGCGCAGCGCCTCGGCGTGATCGAGCCCTTCGAGCGCGAACAGCGCCTGGTGCCAGCCCAGGTGGCCGGAGAAGCCGTTGCCCTCGGCCCAGTCGCCGTGCCACTGGGCCATCCAGTCGGCGCCTTCGCGGTGGCGGCCCTGCATCTCCATGACGTGCGCGACGGCATGAATCGCCCACGGCACTTTCGTGCCGCCGGCCAGCGCACGCCGGCCGGTCTCCTCGGCCTGCGCGTAGAGCTGGCATTCCTCGAGGCCGAAGGCGTACTGGCCGAGCGCGTAGGGGTAGAGCGGATCGGACTCGCTCCAGTCGGGCAGGACGCGCGCGACCCGCTGGCGCAGCTGGATCGCGTCGCCGCGGTAGAAGTCGAACAGGTGCGCCCACTGCAGGGCCAGCGCGTCGCGCGGTTCGTGCAGCAGCAGCGCCTCCCACTCGCGGCAGGCGCCGTGCCAGTCGCCGGCGAGCAGCGTGTTCAGCGCGACGAGGTGGTCGCGCTCCCGGTGGTTGGCGCGGGCGATCATCGGCTCGGCGCGGTCGAGCAGCGCGCGCGCCGCGGGCACGACCGACGGTTCGGTCAGGCTCAGCAGGAAGCCGGCATGCATCACCAGCGGCAGCGGCCAGCCAGGGTCGGCGGCGTGGGCGGCGAGCAGGTCGTCGACCGGCGTGCCGTAGAAGGACATCATCCGCCACAGCGCGCGCTCGGTCGCGGCCAGCGCCTCGGCCGAGCGGGTGCTGACAGCGATGCCGCGCGGGTCAAACATGAGTTTCAGCGGATGGTCGCCGGCGGCAACGGCCACGGCCGTTGTGGCGGGCGCAGTTGCTCGTAGGCGCGCGCGACCTGGAGCACGCCGAGGTCGTCGAACCGGTGGCCGACGATCTGCAGGCCGATCGGCAACGCGGCCGCGGTGTAGCCGCAGTTGATGCTGGCGGCGGGCTGCTCGCTCATGTTGAACGGCAGCGTGAACGCGATGTGCTCGAAGGGCGCGGCCGGGTCGTTGGTCGGCCCGGCGTGCTCGGCCGGGAAGGCCGGCATCGGCGCGGTCGGCGAGAGCAGCACGTCGAACGGTGCGGTCGCGGCCACCGCCGCCTCGCGCATCGCGCCCATCATCGCGTGGCCGCGGAACACGCGCTCGCCCGACAGCCCCTCGCCGCCGCGCGCCCACTCGGTGATGTAGGGCAGCACCTGGGCGCGGCGCGCGGCCGGCAGCGCCGAGATGTCCAGCCACGAGCGGGTGCGCCAGAAGTCGTCCATGCCGTCGATCATCGCGCGCGTCATGAACGGCGGGATCGGCGTGACGACCGCCCCGGCCGCCTCGAACGTGCACGCCGCGGCCTCGATCGCGGCGCGCACTTCCGGCTCCACGGCGATGCCCCAGCCGGCATCCATCAGCAGGCCGATGCGCAGGCCGGTGATGTCGCGCGCCAGCTGCTGCCAGTCGATCGCCTGGTAGGGCAGGCTCATCGTGTCGCGCGCGTCGGGCAGGCTGAGCGTGGCCATCATCAGCGCCGCGTCGGCGACGCTGCGGGTCATCGGCCCGGCGACGCGGCCGGCGTACGGCGGGAAGATCGGGATGCGCCCGAGGCTGGGCTTGAGGGTGAAGATGCCGCACCAGCCGGCCGGCAGCCGCACCGAGCCGCCGATGTCGGTGCCCACGTGCAGCGGCCCGTAGCCGGCAGCGGCCGCGGCCGCGGCGCCGGCGCTGCTGCCGCCGGGGTTCTTGCGCAGGTCCCACGGGTTGCGGGTCAGCGGGTGGAAGCTCGACAGGCCGGAGGACAGCATGCCGTAGTCGGGCATCGTCGTCTTGCACAGGATCACCGCGCCGGCCTCGCGCAGGCGTGCCGCCGGCGGCGCGTCGGCCGCGGCGGGCACGAGCTCCGTCGCGGCGGTGCCCAGCGGCACCGGCACGCCGCGCGTGGCGATGTTCTCCTTGATCGTCACCGGCACGCCGTCGAGCGCACCCTGCGGTGCGCCGCGCTGCCAGCGCGCGTGGGACGCCTCGGCCTGCACCAGCGCCGCCTCGGGCTCGAACGCGTAGGTCGCCTGCAGCTGCGGCTCCCAGGCCTGCATGTGCGCGATCACGTCCTGCACGACGTCGACCGGCGACAGCGTGCCGGCGCGGTAGCCGGCGAGCAGTTCGACAGCGCTGAGATCGTGCGGCGCCGTCATCGACTCACTGCCAGGACAGGGCCGACAGGTCGTTCGCGAACACCGGCGAACTGCTCCACAAGCCCTTGAGCTGCTTCTTGCCCACCGCGAACTGCGGCAACTGGTACAGGTACACGTTGACCGAGTCGGTCGCGAGGTGGCGCTGGATGTCGCCGATCAGCTTCAACCGGCCCTTCGGGTCGGTGGTGCTGTTGTACTTGGCGAACAGCTCGTTGTAGGCCTTGGAGTTGTAGCCCCAGTAGTAAGCCGGATCGGCGTAGCGGTCGAAGTCCAGCGGCTCGACGTGGCTGATGATCGTCAGGTCGAAGTTGCCCTTGAAGGTGCCGCTGAGCCACTGCGCCCACTCGACGTTCTCGATCTTCGCGACGATGCCGACCTTGGCCAGCTGCGCCGCGACGATCTCGCCGCCCTGGCGCGCATAGCCGGGTGGCGGCAGCGTCAGCGAGACGTTCAGTGGCGTCGCCACGCCCGCTTCCTTCAGCAGCGCCTTGGCTTTCTCCGGGTCGTACGGGTTGACGTTCGTCAGGTCGATGTAGCCGAGGTCGGTGGGCACCATGTGGCTGCCGATCGGCTTGCCGTAGCCCTCGGACGAGCCGTCGATCACCGCCTTGCGGTCGATCGCCGCGGCGATCGCGCGGCGCACGCGAACATCGTCGAACGGCTTCTTCTTGTTGTTGATGCCGACGATCGTCTTGCCCTCGGTGCCGCCGGGGGTCACCGTGAAGCGCGGGTCGCCCTGGAACTGCTTCAGGCTCTGGAACGAGCCGAAGCGCGGCATGCCGTCCACGTCGCCGGCGAGCAGCGCCGCGACCTGCGCGGCCGGGTCGTTGATGAAGCGGAAGGTCACCTTCTTCATCTTGATCGCCGCCGGGTTGCGGAACCCCTCGTTCTTCGACAGCGTGATCGCCGAGCCCTTGGCCCAGTTGTCGAGCTTGAACGGCCCGGTGCCGACCGGCTTGGTCGCGGCGGTCGGTGCGCTCTTCGGGTCGAGGATCACCGCCGTGTTCTCGCCCATGCGGAACAGGAAGTTGCCGTCCGGCTGGTTCAGCACCACGATCACGGTGTGCGCGTCGGGCGTGTCGATGCGGCTGATGTTGTCGAACACCGCCTTCTTGCCCTTGTTGGTCGAGCCCGGCGCCTTGGCGCGCTCGAAGCTGAACTTCACGTCGCTGGCATCGAACGCCTCGCCGTCGCTGAACTTCACGCCCTTCCTCAGCTTGAAGGTGTAGCTCTTGCCGTCCGGGTCGGTCGTCCAGCTCTCGGCCAGCAGCGGCACGATCGAGCCGTCCATGTTGATCTTGGTCAGCCCCTCGAGGATGTTGTAGTGCACGACCTCGCCGATCGCCGCCGCCGACGCGCTGGTCGGGTCCAGGCCGGGCGCCGGCTCCAGCACCATCGCGAGCACGACGCTGTCCTTGCGGGCCTGGGCCTGGGCGAGCGGGGCCGCGAGCGCACTCAAGGTGACGGCGACGAGTGCTGCGGTGGCGGTTGCACTGACGTGGCGGGGTTTAGAGGTCATCTTCAACTCACTCTCCGAGGGCAGGGGATTCGACTCTAGCGGAACGCGACGCGTTGTACCGCCTCCGGCATTGCCGCCAGCAAGGCCCGCGTGTACGCGTGGGCCGGCCGCTGCAGCACCCGCTCGGTGGGGCCGTATTCGACGATCAGCCCGGCCTGCATCACCGCCACGTCGTCGCACACGTGGTCGACGACGGCGAGGTCGTGGCTGATGAACAGGTAGGTCACGCCGAACTGCTGCTGCAGGTCGGCCAGCAGGTTCAGCACCTGGGCCTGGACCGAGACGTCGAGCGCGCTGACCGGCTCGTCGGCGACGATCAGCTTCGGTCGCGTGATCAGCGCCCGCGCGATCGCGATGCGCTGGCGCTGGCCGCCGCTGAACTCGTGCGGGAACTTGTCGGCGTCGGTGGCGCGCAGGCCGACCGCGTCGAGCGATTCGGCCACGCGCGCGCGCCGGGTCGCCGCGTCGGCGCCGATCAGCGGCTCGGCGACGATCCGGCCGACGCGCTGGCGCGGGTCGAGCGAGCCGTACGGGTCTTGGAACACCATCTGGAAGTCGCGCCGCGCTGCGCGCAGTTCGGCGCTAGTGAGCGCGTGCAGGTCGCGCCCGAGCAGCGTGACGCGGCCCTCGGTCGGCGCCTCCAGCGCCATCACCAGCCGCGCCAGCGTCGATTTGCCGGAGCCCGATTCGCCGACGATGCCGAGGCTGCGCCCCGGCTTCACCGTGAAGCTCACGCCGCGCAGCGCCTCGACGACCGGCGCCGGCTGCAGCAAATGCTCGCGCGGCAGACGATAGCGCTTGACGACGTTCTCGACCGTCAACAACGGCTCGGTCATGTCAGCGCACCCAAGTCGCCGACGCGGATGCAGCGCGCCGTGTGCGCCGGGCCGACGACGACCGGTGGCGGCGGTGCGGCGCGGCAGGCGTCGATGACCCAGGCGCAGCGGTCGGCGAACGGGCAGCCGTGCGGCATGTCGACCAGCTCCGGCACGCGGCCCGGGATCGTCACCAGGCGCGGCTTGCGGCCGTCGACCCGCGGCGCGCCCATCCGCGGCCGGGCCGCGAACAGCCCGCGCGTGTACGGGTGCGCGAGGTGCGCGAACACCTCCGCCGTCGGCCCGGCCTCGACCACCGTGCCGCCGTACATCACCAGCAGGTTCTCGACGGTGCGCGCCATCACGCCCAGGTCGTGGCTGATCATCAGCAGCGCCATCCGGCTGTCGCGCACCAGCTCGCGGATCAGGTCGAGGATCTCGCCCTGGATCGTCACGTCGAGCGCGGTGGTCGGCTCGTCGGCGATCAGCAGGTCGGGCCCGCAGGCCAGCGCCATCGCGATCGTGACGCGCTGGCGCTGGCCGCCAGAGAGCTGGTGCGGATACGCGTCCAGGCGCTGCGCGGCCTGCGGCAGGCGCACCCGCTCGAGCAGGCGCAGCGCTTCCGCTCGCGCCGCCGTGCGGCCCAGGCCGTCGTGCAGGCGCAGCGGCTCGGCGATCTGGTCGCCGATCGTGTGCAGCGGGTTCAGCGCCGTCATCGGCTCCTGGAACACCATGCCGATGCGGTTGCCGCGCAACCGGCACAGCGCCGCGTCGCTCGCGCCGACCAGCTCCTGCCCGTTCAGGCGGATGCTGCCGCCGACGCGCGCGCCGGCCGGCAGCAGGCCCATGATCGCCATCGCCGTCATCGATTTGCCGCAGCCGCTCTCGCCGATGAGTCCCAGTGTTTCGCCGTGCGCCAGCTGCAGGTCGATGCCGCGCAGCGCGTCGGCCGGGCCGCGCGCCGTGTCGAGCCCGACGCGCAGGTTCGTCACTTCGAGCAGCGGCGTGGCGATCGGGTCGGGGGCAGGCACGCCGGCATTGTGCCGTGGCGTTACTGCGCGGGCCCGGGCGCGGATCGGGTGTGGGGTGTGCGGTCGGGCGGGCCGTGGCGCGACGCCGCCGTGTGAATGTGCCGCCCAGGCCGCCCGTCCGCTTGCCAACCCGGCATTGAATCGCGAGCCTCCCTGTTTCGCCTGCGCGCCGACCCTCGTG
>JAZKIO010000064.1:0-22498 GCA_040384825.1 Pseudomonadota bacterium | reverse complement strand
GCGGCCGCGACCGCGCTTGCCAAGGCGGCGCCGAATCGCGAGCCTCGCTGATCTCGCCCGCGCGCCGACCCGTGAACGCCTCCTTCCGCTCTGTTCGACGCGCCCTGCGCGCCGGGTCGCCGGTGGTGGTCGACGTGCCCGACCCCGTTCGCCAGCTGCTGCTGCGGCGCTACCTCGAGGTCTCGATCCGCAACGGCCGCCTCGGTGTCGTCACGCTCGCGCTGCTGCTGTTCGGGCTGGCGCACGAGGCGCCGCTGCTGCCGCGCCTGCTCGCCGGCCTGGCCCTGACCGGCGTGCTGGTCCTGCGCGTGGCGCTCGCCGGGCGCCTGATGCGCCGGCTCGATTCTCCCGCCGCCCGCTCCACGCCGCTGCACGACCTGCTGCTGGTCGTCGGCTCGACAAGCTGGAGCTTCGCGCCGTTCGCGCTGGACGGGCAGATCTCCGCCGCCAACCTGTCCGGGGTGCTGTACGGCGCGCTCGCGGTCGTCGCGGTGCTGTCGGTCAGCTACCACTCGGCGCTGCCGGCCACGGTCGTGTTGATCACCGCGAGCTTCGTGCCGCTGGTGTTGTTCATGGCGCTGCAGGGCACGCTGCTGTCGGGCGTGCTGGCGGCGGCCACGGCGATGTGCGTCGCCACGCTGCTGACGCGGGTGTTCACCGGCCACCGCACGCTGCTGCGCGCGTTCGCCGCCGAGCAGGCGAACGCGCAGCTGGTGCGGCAGCTGCAGGGCGACGGCCAGCGGCTCCAGAGCGAGAACGCACTGCTCGGCAGCTCGCTGCGCGATGCCCGCCATGCCGCCAGCCGCGATCCGCTGACCGGCCTGTTCAACCGACGCCACCTCGACGCCTACGCCGCGCCGCTCGCCGAGGCGGTGCGCGCGCGGTCCGAAGACGTGGCGCTGTGCATCGTCGACATCGACCACTTCAAGCGCATCAACGATGCGCACGGCCACGGCGTCGGCGACGAGGTGCTGCGCGCGATCGCCAACCTGCTCGGCACCCGCCTGCGCGACGGCGACTGCCTCGCGCGGATCGGCGGCGAGGAGTTCATCGCCGTGCTGCGGCGCTGCGACATCGGGCGCGGGCACCGCGTCGCCGAGGCGCTGCGGCTGATCGTCTCCGGCGTCGAGATCGAGACCGAGGCCGGCGCGGTCGGCGCGACGGTGTCGGTCGGCGTCGCGCAATGGGGCGCCGACGAGACCTTCGACGCGGCGCTGCGGCGCGCCGACCGCGCGCTCTACCAGGCCAAGCGCGCCGGGCGCGACCGGGTCGGCGTCGACGCCGCCGACGCGCTGCGGCTGACCGCCGCCACGCTCGACATCAACCGCCCGGGCTCGCTGCACTGATCGTGACGTGGTCGACGGCCCGGGCATGCCGTTGCCGGGCCCACTGGCCGCCGCCCGGTTAGCATCCGCGTCCACCGCGTGCCAGGCAGCGTGCCGATCCGGCGCGACCCGGCGCGCACGGGTCGTCTGCCATGCCGTTCCAGCAGGAGTTCCGTTCCGTCCGCGCCGCCTTGCGCCAGCTCTCGCCGGTCGTCGTCGACGTGCCGCCGGCGATCCGCCACGTGCTGCTGCAGCGCTACATGGACATGTCGATGCGCAACGGGCGGTTGTCGCTCGCCTCGTTCGCGCTGCTGCTGTTCGGGCTCGCCCACGAAGCGCCGCTGCTGCCGCGGGTGATCGCGTGGCTCGCGCTGGCGGCCGTGTTCGGGGTGCGCGTGCTGCTCGCGCGCCGCATGCGCGCCCGGCTCGACCCGACCGATCCGCGCTCCGACCGGCTCTACGACGCGCTGGTGCTGGTGGCCTCGTCGGTCTGGGGCCTGGCGCCGATCGCGCTGCACGGCTCGATCTCGCTGCTGGCGCAGTACTGCGTGGTGTACGCCGCGTTCGTCGCGACCGCGCTGCTGGCGGTCACCTACATCGCCGCGCTGCCGGCCAGCGTGGTGCTGGTCGCGGCCAGCGTGCTGCCCCTGGTCGGCTTCATGGCCTGGGAAGGCCCGGGCGTGATGGTGCTGCTGGCGCTCGGCACGCTGGTCTGCGCGGTGGCGCTGCAGCTGCGCGTCTTCAGCATCCACGGCACGCTGTTGAGCGCGCTGGCCGCCGAGCGCCAGAACGCCGTGCTGGTGCAGGAGCTGCAGGTCTACCGGCGCGCGCTCGAGACCGAGAACGCCTCGCTCGACAGCTCGCTGCGCGCCGCCGCGCAGGCCGCCCACCGCGATCCGCTGACGGGGCTGTTCAACCGGCGCCACGTCACCGCGTTCTGCGAGCCGCTCGGCGAGGCGGTGAGCGCCGGCCGCGAGCAGGTGACGCTGTGCATGATCGACGTCGACCACTTCAAGCAGGTCAACGACCGCCACGGCCACCGCGTCGGCGACGAGGTGCTGCGCGCCATCGGCACGCTGCTCGGCGCGCGGCTGCGCGAGGGCGATTGCCTGGCGCGCATCGGCGGCGAGGAGTTCATGGTCGTGCTGCGCCAGTGCGATGCGAGCCGCGGCCGGCGCGTCGCCGAGTCGGTGCGCCACAACGTCGCCGCCTCCGAGATCCGCACCCGCGCCGGCGAGGTGCCGATCACGGTGTCGGTCGGCCTCGCACAGTGGGCCGCGGGCGAGAGCTTCGACGCGGTCGTGGAGCGCGCCGACCGCGCGCTCTACGACGCCAAGCACAGCGGCCGCGACCGCGTCGAGGTCGACGGCAATGACGCGCGCCGCATGTCCACGGTGCCGATGGACTTCCTGCCCACCGGGCCGATCCATTGACGGGTCAGCGTTGACGGGCCAGGCGCGGGTCCAGCAAATCGCGCAGGCCGTCGCCCATCAGGTTCAGCCCGAGCACCGAGAACACGATCGCCAGGCCCGGCCAGACGGCCAGCAGCCACGACTGGTACATCAGGTTCTGGCCCTCGTTCAGCATCCGGCCCCAGCTCGGCATCGGCGGCTGGGTGCCCAGGCCGAGATAGCTGAGCGCGGCCTCGGCCAGGATCGCGACCGCGAACTGGATCGTCGCCTGCACGATCAGGATCGCCGCGATGTTTGGCAGCACGTGGCGGAAGGTGATGCTCCACGCGCCCTTGCCGCAGGCGCGCGCCGCCAGCACGAACTCGCGCGCCCACACGCCGTTGGCCGCGGCCCGCGTGATGCGCGCGAACACCGGCACGTTGAAGATGCCGATCGCGACGATCGCGGTGCCCAGGCCCGGGCCGTAGACGGCGGTCAGCATGATCGCCGAGAGCAGCGCCGGGAACGCGAAAGTGAAGTCGGAGAAGCGCATCAACAGCTCCTCGACCCAGCCGCGCCGCGCCGCCGCGAGCAGCCCGAGCGCCACCCCGAACGAGAGGCCGATGCCCACCGCGATCAGCCCGACCGCGATCGAGTTGCGGCTGCCGACGATCAGCAGCGTCGCGATGTCGCGCCCCAGGCTGTCGGTGCCGAGCCAGTGCGCGGCGCTGGGTGGCTGCAGCTTGTTCGGGATGTCGAGCTCGATCGGCGAGTAGGGCGTCCAGACGAAGGACAGCAGCGCGGTGGCGATCAGCAATGCGACCAGCGCGCCGCCGATCGCGAAGCTCTTGTGGCGCAGGGCGCGGTGCAGGAAGCTCATGCCGCGCTCACTTTCAGGCGCGGGTCGATCACCGCATAGAGCACGTCGACGATGAAGTTGATCACGATCACCGCGGCGGCCAGCAGCATCACGACGTTCTGCACCACCAGGATGTCGCGGTTCGAGATTGCCTGGAAGATCAGCCGGCCCAGGCCCGGCAGGGAGAACACGTTCTCGACCACGATCGTGCCGGTCAGCAGGTTCGCGAACTGCAGGCCCATCACGGTCAGCACCGGCACGAACGCGTTGCGCAGCACGTGGCGCCACAGCACCTGACGCTGGCTCAGGCCCTTGGCGCGCGCGGTGCGGACGAAGTCCTCGCGCAGCACGTCGAGCACCGCGCTGCGCGTGATGCGCGCGAGGATCGCGGCCTGCACCACCGCGAGCGCCACGGCGGGCAGGATCAGCGCCTTGAACGCCGGCCACGCGCCGCCGCCGTCGTCGACACGCCAGCCCGGGAAGCCGCCGGCCGAGAACCACTGCAGCTTCACCGAGAACACCAGGATCAGCAGGATCGCGAACCAGAAGTTCGGGATCGCGATGCCGACCTGGCTGGCCGCCATCACGCCCACGTCGCCGAGCCGGTTGTGGCGCGAGGCGGCGTAGATGCCGAGCGTTAGCGCGATCACCGTGGTCAGCGCCATCGCCATCAGCGCGAGCGGCGCAGTCACCGCCAGCCGCTCGGCGATCAGCTCGGCGACCGGCGTGTCGTAGGCGACGCTGATGCCGAGGTCGCCGGTCACGAAGCCCTCGATCCAGCGCCCGTAGCGCACGGCGGCCGGCTGATCGAGCCCGAGCTTCCTCGACAGCGCCTCGACCGCCTCGGGCGTGGCCGACTCGCCGAGCATCACCTGCGCCGCATTGCCCGGCAGCACACCCTGCACCGCGAAGACGACGACCGACGCCGCGAACAGCGTGGCGACGAAGGTCGCGAAGCGCCGGAGAAGGAAGATGCCCATTCCAATATCATGACCCATCACCACGCAGGGACCGCAAAGGAGCACGACGTGGCCACTTCGACTTTCGAGATTCCGTTCGACCCCGGCACGGTGCTGATCGGCGGCGCGTGGCGCGCGCCGGCCGGCGGCCAGACGCTGGCGCTGGAGAACCCGTCCGACGGCAGCGTGCTGGCGCGCATCGCGCGCGGCGGCGCGGACGACATCGATGCCGCCGTGTCGGCAGCGCAGGCGGCACTCGCCGGCGACTGGGGCCGCCTGACCGCTGCCGAGCGCGGCCGCGTGCTCGCCGCGATCGGCCGCAAGGTGCTCGAGAACGTCGAGCTGCTCGCGATGCTCGAGGCGCTCGATGTCGGCAAGCCGCTGAAGCAGGGCCGCGCCGATGCGGTCGCACTGGCGCGCTACCTCGAGTTCTATGGCGGCGCCGCCGACAAGGTGCACGGCGAGACGCTGCCGTTCCAGAACGGCTACACCGCGCTGACGCTGCGCGAGCCGCACGGCGTGACCGGCCACATCGTGCCCTGGAACTACCCGATGCAGATCGTCGGCCGCGGCGTCGGCGCGGCGCTGGCGATGGGCAACGCTTGCGTGCTGAAGCCGGCCGAGGAAGCCTGCCTCACGGTGCTCGCGTTCGCGCGGATCGCGATGGAGGCGGGCCTGCCGGCCGGCGCGCTCAACGTCGTGCCCGGGCTCGGCGAGGAGGCCGGCGCGGCCCTCTCGGCGCACCCCGGCATCCACCACATCTCGTTCACCGGCTCGGTCGCGACCGGGCGGCTGATCCAGTCGGCCGCGGCGCAGAACGCGGTGCCCGTCACGCTCGAACTCGGCGGCAAGAGCCCGCAGGTCGTGTTCGCCGATGCCGACCTCGACGCCGCGCTGCCGTTCCTCGTCAACGCCGGGCTGCAGAACGCGGGGCAGACCTGCTCGGCGGCGTCGCGCATCCTCGTCGAACGTTCCATCTACGACACCGTGCGCGACCGCATGGCCGAGCGCTACCGCGCGCTGCGCATCGGCCCGGCGGTGGCCGATCTCGACATGGGCCCGCTGATCTCGAAGCGGCAGCAGCAGGTCGTCGAGCATTTCCTGGCGGTGGGCCGTGACAGCGGGCTGCGCATCGCCGCGCAGGGCGAGCTGCCGGCCGACCTGCCGCGCGGCGGCGCCTACGTGCGCCCGACGCTGTTCGACGACGTGCCGGCCGATCACGCGCTGGCGCAGCAGGAGATCTTCGGCCCCGTGCAGGTGCTGATCGCGTTCGACGGCGAGGCGCAGGCGCTGCAGATCGCCAACGGCACCGCGTTCGGCCTGGTGGCCGGCGTCTGGACGCGCGACGGCGGCCGCCAGATGCGCATGGCGCGGTCGCTGAAGTGCGGCCAGGTGTTCATCAACAACTACGGTGCCGGCGGCGGCGTGGAACTGCCGTTCGGCGGCGTGCGGCACTCGGGCCACGGCCGCGAGAAGGGCTTCGAGGCGCTCTACGGCTTCTCGACGCTGAAGACCGTCGCCATTCACCACGGCTGAACCACAAGGAACGACATGAGACTCGAAGGCAAGGTGGCGATCGTCACCGGGGGCGGCTCCGGCTTCGGCGAGGGCATCGCGACCAAGTTCGTCGCCGAGGGCGCGAAGGTGCTGATCGCCGATCGCGATGCGGCCGGCGGCGCGCGCGTGGCGGCTGCGCTCGGCGCGAACGCGCGCGCGCTGCAGGTGGACGTAGCGAAGGCCGCCGACGTGGCCGCGATGATCGACGCCGCGCAGCAGCACTTCGGGCGGCTCGACATCCTCGTCAACAACGCCGGCGTCTCGCACCTGCCGCAGCCGATGGAGGAGGTGGGCGAAGACGACTTCGACCGCATCCTCGCGATCAACGTCAAGGCGATCTACCTCGCGGCCAAGGTCGTCGTGCCGCTGTTCAAGACGCAGAAATCGGGCGTGATCCTGAACGTGGCGAGCACCGCCGGCGTGAGCCCGCGGCCGCGCCTGAGCTGGTACAACGCCAGCAAGGGCTGGGTCATCACCGCGACGCGCGCGATGGCCGTCGAGCTCGCGCCGTTCGGCGTGCGCGTGGTCGCGCTCAACCCGGTCGCCGGCGAGACGCCGCTGCTCAAGACCTTCATGGGCGAGGACACGCCGGAGATCCGCGCGAAGTTCCTCGCCACCATCCCGCTCGGCCGATTCTCGACGCCGCAGGACATGGGCAACGCCGCCTGCTTCCTGTGCAGCGACGAGGCCTCGATGATCACCGGCGTCGCGATGGAAGTCGACGGCGGCCGCTGCATCTGACGGGCGCCCGAGCCGCGTGCCGTTCCTTCGCCGCCGTGCCGTCTGGCTGCCGACCTGGCCGTTCGCGCTGCTGCTCGGCGCGCTGCTCGCCGCCGCGGCGTTCTGGACCGGCCGCCACGCCTACGACCTGCTCGCGCTGCGCACGCCGGCGCCGGCTGCGCGCACGCTGATCGTCGAGGGCTGGCTGTCGCGCGCCGATCTGCAACAGGCCCGCGAACTGCGCCGCAGCGGCCGCTACGACCGCGTGCTGACGACCGGCGGCCCGATCGATCCGGACCAGGACGTGGGCGGCTGGCGCCACTTCGCCGCGCGCGCCGCAGCGATCCTGCGCGAGGACGCGGACAGCGCGGTGCCGGTGATCGCCGTGCCGGCGCCGCAGACGCTGCAGGAGCGCACGTACCTGAGCGCCGTGCAGGTCCGCGCCTGGGCCACGAAGGCGGGCGTGACGCTCGACGCCGTCGATGTCTACACGCTCGGCGTGCACGCGCGGCGTTCGCGCCAGGTCTACCGGCTCGCGCTCGGCGATGCGGTCGAGGTCGGCGTGATCGCCGTGCCGCCCAGCCTGTACGACGGGCCGCGCTGGTGGACCAGCAGCGACGGGGCGAAGAACACGCTCGGCGAGATCGTCAGCCTGGCCTGGACCAGCTGCTGCTTCTGGCCGCCCGCGGCGCCTGCCACCCCACCACCGCCGCACTGAGCGGCGGCAGGCGCGGGCCTCTGCGCATCAGCCCAGCGCGTCGTCCAGCACCTCGACCCAGTGCCGCACCGGCGTCGTGGTGCCGGTCTGCAGGTGCTGGATGCAGCCGATGTTGGCCGAGACGATCGCCTGCGCCTCCAGCGGCGCCAGGTTCGCGAGCTTGCGGTCGCGCAGCTGGTAGGCCAGTTCCGGTTGCAGCACCGAGTAGGTGCCGGCCGAGCCGCAGCACAGGTGCGATTCGGCCGGCGCCACGTCGATGTCGAAGCCGAGCGCGTGCAGGTGGGTCTCGACGCCGCCGCGCAGTTGCTGGCCGTGCTGCAGCGTGCACGGCGGGTGGAACGCGAGCTTCATCGGCCCCTGGCGCAGCCGCACCTTGTTCTTCAGCGCCGGCACGAGGTCGGGCAGCAGCTCGCTCAGGTCGCGGGTCAGCGCGCTGATGCGTGCGGCCTTCTCGGCGTAGGCCGGGTCGCGGGCGAGAGCGTGGCCGTACTCCTTGACCGTGACGCCGCAGCCCGAGGCGTTCATCACGATCGCCTCGACGCCTTCCAGCGAGCCCGGCCCGCCGGAGATCAGCGGCCACCAGGCGTCGATGTTGCGGCGCATGTCGGCCAGGCCGCCTTCGGTGTCGTTCAGGTGCGTGCGGATCGCGCCGCAGCAGCCGGCTTCGTCGGCGACCACGGTCTGGATGCCGGCGGCGTCGAGCACGCGCGCGGTCGCGCTGTTGATGTTCGGCATCATCGACGGCTGCACGCAGCCCATCAGCATCAGCACCTTGCGCGGGTGGCTGCGCGTCGGCCACTGGTGCGCGCGCGGGCCGGGGCGGGCGGGCACCTTGTTCTTCAGCGCCTTCGGCACGAGCGGGCGCAGCGCCTGGCCGAGCTTCATCGCCGGCGCGAACAGCGGCGAGGTCAGGCCTTCCTTGAGCGCCCAGCGCACCGCGCGCTCGCGCTGCGGCCGCTCGACGATGTCGTCGACGATCGGCCGGACGATCTCCACCAGCTGCCCGTACTGCACGCCCGACGGGCAGGTGCTTTCGCAGTTGCGGCAGGTCAGGCAGCGGTCCAGGTGCAGCTGGGTGCTGCGCGTCGGCGTCTGGCCTTCGAGCACCTGCTTCATCAGGTAGATGCGGCCGCGCGGGCCGTCCAGCTCGTCGCCGAGCAACTGGTAGGTCGGGCAGGTCGCGGTGCAGAAGCCGCAGTGCACGCATTTGCGCAGGATCGCCTCGGCGGCGTCGCCCTCGGGCGTGCCTTTGAACTGGGGGGCGAGGTGGGTCTGCATCGAGTGGGTGTGCCTGCGCGGTTCAGAGGCCGGGGTAGAGCCGGCCGGGATTGAAGATGCCGGAAGGATCGAACGATTTCTTCAGGTCGCGGTGGATGCGGTCGAGCGGTGACTGCAGCGGCGCGAACACGCCGGCCGCCTTGTCGCGCCCGGCGAACAGGGTGGCGTGGCCGCCGGCCCGGGCGGCGGCGTCGCGCACCATGGCCGCGGGCAGTGCGCTGCACAGCCAGCGCTGCGCGCCGCCCCATTCGATCATCAGCTCGCCGGCCAGCGCGAACGGCGGCGCCGTCTGCGGCACCGACAGCCGCCACAGCGACGCGCCGGTCTCGACCGCCTGGTGCGCGGCGGTGAAGAACTCGTCGGTGTGGTCGCGCAGGCCGGCCCAGAACGGGCTGGCGTGCTCGGGCTCGACGATGTCGCCGCCGAGCCGCACCCGCGCCGCCTGCACCGCGGCGAGCGCGCCGCGCAGCCGCACGATCAGGTTGCCGTCCCACCAGGCGCTCGCGTTCAGCGGAATGGGCTGGCCGCCCCAGTCGTTGAGCTTCGCGAGCGCGGTGGCCTGGTCCATCTCGAGCCGCAGCGTCACGGTGGCCGGCGCCATCGGCATCACCTTGAGCGAGACCTCGAGGATCACGCCGAGCGTGCCGAGTGAGCCGGCGAGCAGCCGCGACACGTCGTAGCCGGCGACGTTCTTCATCACCTGGCCACCGAAGGTCAGCACCTCGCCTTTTCCGTTGAGCAGCGTCGCGCCGAGCACGTAGTCGCGCACCGCGCCGAGCGTCGCGCGCGACGGTCCGGACAAGCCCGCCGCGACCATGCCGCCGACGGTGGCGCCGCGGTTCTTCGGGCTCAGGTTCGGATCGCCGAAATGCGGCGGCTCGAACGGCAGGCATTGCCCCTTGGTCTCGAGCAGCGCCTCGAGCTCCGCGAGCGCGGTGCCGCAGCGCGCCGTCACGACCAGCTCGGTCGGCTCGTAGCTCGAGGTGCCTTCGAGCACGCGGGTGTCGAGCACCTCGCCCTGCGGCGCCTCGCCGTAGAACTCCTTCGAGCCGCCGCCGCGGATGCACAGCTGCGCGCCGGCCTCGCGGGCGGTGGTGACGCGGTCGATCAGGCGTTGCAGCGCGGGGTCGTTGTGGTCCATGCGGGGCGGGAACGGCAGTGCGGGGGTCAGAAGCGCGGGATGTCGGCGAACGGCAGCAGCCCGCGCCGCACGTGCATCTTGCCGTACTCGGCGCAGCGCGCGAGCGACGGGATCACCTTGCCGGGGTTCAGCAGTTCCTTCGGGTCGAACGCACGCTTCAGCGCCAGCATCTGCTCGCGCTCGGCCGGCGCGAACTGCACGCACATGGCCGAGAGCTTCTCGATGCCCACGCCGTGCTCGCCCGACACGGTGCCGCCCATCGCGACGCTGGATTCGAGGATGTCGGCGCCGAACAGCTCGCAGCGGTGCAGCTGGTCGGCATCGTTGGCGTCGAACATGATCAGCGGGTGCAGGTTGCCGTCCCCGGCGTGGAACACGTTCAGGCAGCGCAGGCCGTACTTCTTCTCCATCTCGCCGATCGCCAGCAGGATGTCGGACAGGCGGTTGCGCGGGATCGTCGAGTCCATGCACATGTAGTCGGGGCTCAGCCGGCCGGTCGCCGGGAACGCGTTCTTGCGCCCGCTCCAGAACTTGAGCCGCTGCGCCTCGCTCTCGCTGACCTCGATGCGCGTGGCGCCGCTCGCGTCGAGCACCGCCTCCATGCGGCCGATCTCCTCGGCCACTTCCTCCGGCGTGCCGTCGCTTTCGCACAGCAGGATCGCGACGGCGTCCAGGTCGTAGCCGGCGTGGACGAAATCCTCGACCGCGGCGGTCATCGGCTTGTCCATCATCTCCAGCCCCGCCGGGATGATGCCGGCGGCGATCACGTTGGCAACCGCATCGCCGGCTTTGCGGATGTCGTCGAAGCTGGCCATGATGCAGCGCGCCAGCTGCGGCTTGGGCACGAGCTTGACGGTCACCTCGAGCGTGACGGCCAGCATGCCCTCGCTGCCGATGACCACCGTCATCAGGTCGAGCCCGGCGCAATCGAGCGCCTCGGAGCCGAACTCGATCGGCTCGCCCGCGACCGTGAAGCCGCGCACGCGCAGCACGTTGTGCAGCGTCAGGCCGTACTTCAGGCAGTGCACGCCGCCCGAGTTCTCGGCCACGTTGCCGCCGATCGTGCAGGCGATCTGGCTGCTCGGGTCCGGCGCGTAGTACAGGCCGTAGGGCGCGGCGGCCTCGCTGATCGCGAGGTTGCGCACGCCGCTCTGCACGAGCGCGGTGCGCGCGGTCGGGTCGATCTTCAGGATCCTGTTGAACTTGGCCAGGCTCAGCGTCACGCCGAGCCGGTGCGGCAGCGCCCCGCCCGACAGGCCCGTGCCGGCGCCGCGCGCGACCACCGGCACGTTCAGCCGATGGCACTCGCGCAGCACCGCGGCGACTTCCGATTCGGTCTCGGGCAGCGCCACCACCAGCGGCTGCTCGCGGTAGGCGGTCAGGCCGTCGCACTCGTAGGGCGTGGTGTCCTCGCGGTGCCAGAGCAGCGCGTGCTTGGGCAGCACGGCGGCGAGCGCCGCGACGACCTCCGTCTGGCGGTGCGCCCGGTCATCGATCTCGATGGCCAGCGATTCGGGCAGCGGGGCGTTCATGGGCGATCCTTCCGGAAGACGGTGAGCACGCCGGTGTAGCCGTACAGGTGGCGGCGCGCGATCTCGCCGGCCGCGAAGAAGCCGACCAGCGGCACGTCGCCGAGCGCGTGGCGCACGATCGCGAGCTCGGCCGACGGTGCGCCGAAGTGCGCGCCGCCGCGGCCCGAGCAGCTGACGTAGATCGCCCCGGCGATGCCCGAGGCGTCCGCGGGCGCCTCGCCGAAGGCGGCGTCCTTCAGCGCCAGCGCGGCCGGCAGCGGCAGCTCCTCGGGCTCGACCTCCTCGCGCAGCTCGGCGCAGATGCGCATCAGGTCGCGGCGCGCGGCCTCGACGCCGCGGGTGCAGAACGCGAGCTGCATGCCGACCGCCGCGGTGTCGGCGATCGCGATGCCGCGCCGGCCCGGATCGAGCCCGATCAGGTGGCGCACGCGGGTGTCGGCGCCGAACGCATCGCGGCGCCGGAAGGCGTCGAACGCGCTGCGGGTCGATGCGTCTTCGTCGGCGGCCGCTTCGGGCACCGCGTCGGCGAGGCCGACCAGCACCTGGCGCAGCGCCGGCAGCGCCGCGCGCGGTTCGGCACCGGCCAGGCCGACATCGCGCAGCAGGCAATCGAGTGCCGGCTCGCCGTCCAGTTCCGTGACGACGTTGCGGTCGGCGGCGGTCACGCGGCGCTGCGGGCCGACCGGCTGGCAGCCCTGGGTGACCCGCGAAACCAGCGGCACGCTGCGGTCGAACGCCACGCCCGACAGGCCGCCCGCCAGCACGCTGCCGGCGATGTGCAGCAACCGCGACGGGCCGGACGCGAGGCCGCCGAACAGGTAGCCGGTGGCGGTGCGCGCGCTCATGTCGTGGATCAGCCCGGCCAGGTCGGCGGTGCCCGGATCGGCGTGCACGTGGGCGGTGTGCGCCGCGAAGCCGGCCAGTGGCCGCGCGCCGGAGAACACGCGGAAGTGCGCGGTGCCCAGGTCCGTCAGCATGAGCGACAGCGCCGGCTCGTCGAAGTACTCGACGCCGCCGGCCGCGATGCCCACGCCAGTAGCGCCCACCCATTCGACGCCCGGCCAGCGCTGGCGCAGGTCGTCGAGCAGCGCGACCGCGTGCGGCGCGTAGGCGTCGGTCAGGTAGACCCAGCCCAGCGTCGGCTCGGCGGCCGCGCCGGGCTCGCGGCGCTGCGCGTCGATCTGGGCCGCGGCGAGCGCGAGCGCCATGCGCCAGTCGGGGTGCGTCGCGTGGCCATGGAGGAATCGGTTCATCGGGGTGGGATTGTCAGGCGCGCCGACGGGGCTGGCGCGCCGCTTTCACGAATGACTGCCATTCCGCGGGGTCACTTGGGCCGCGCTGCCTTCCGGGCCGGCGCGGCGCGCGCGCCCGTCTTGCGCGGGGCCGCCTTCTTCTTGGCCGGCGCGGCCGGGGCCGGTGCGGCACCGCCGCCGTCGAGCGTGGCGCCCAGCGTCGCGCCCGCCATCTTGCGAGCGGCATCGGAGGCGGTGTCCTTCATCGCGGTGGTGGCCAGTTCGGTGAACTGCTTGGTCAGCGCGCCCCACCACTGCAGCGGGTCGACGACGCCGGCGGCCGGCGGCGCGACCGGCGCCGGCTCGGGCTCCGCCTCGGCGGCGGCCGCTTCGGGCTCGGCGACCGGCGCGGGCTTCGGTGCCGCCTCGCGCGCCGGCACCGGTGCGACCGTCGGCATGCGGATCTGCAGCGAATCGCGCAGGCCTTCCATCTGCACGTTCATTGTCTTCAGCGTCGACAGCGTCATCTTCTGCACCTCGAGCGCCTGGATCGTCGCGCCCAGCATGCGCGCGTTCTGCTCGAGCCAGAACTGCACGGTGCGCAGTTCCTCGATGCGCTTTTCCAGCTCCGCCGGGTCGATCGTCGGCGCGACCCACTGGCCGATGCCGGGCAGCGCGGCGCCGGCGTTCTTGACCAGGCCCTGCAGGAAATCGAAACCCGGCACGAGTTTCGTGAACGCGGATGGATCGGTCATGGTCTTGTCTCCTTCGGCTGCTGGGGGAAAATGATGCGTTCCACACGATACCCGCGCTGGGCCATCAGTGCGGGCAATCCGGTCGGTCCGATCATGTGCAACGCGCCCACGGCGGCGAACACGCGCTGCCCGACGGCGTGCAGCCCGGCGATCGAATCGGCCAGCGCGGGGTTGCGCGCGTCGAGCAGGCGGGCCAGCAACGCGCGATCGGCGGGGGTCTTGACGCAGTCGCACCAGGCCTCGTAGCGCTGCAGCTCGGCCAGGTCGCCCTCGGCCCAGATCGTGGCCATGCGGCGCAGGGCGGCGCGCGCCCGGCCGCTTTCCATCTCCGCCAACGCGCCGTCGACCAGTTCGATCGTCTCCGCGGGGCTGCCCATCTGCAGCGCGCGGATCTGCGACTCGGGCGACTCGAGCGACACCACGTCCAGTTTGCGGGCGCGGCCGTACGCGGCCAGGATCGCGTCGATCCCGTACGAGGCATCGAAGCCGTCGCGGCGCCCGGCGAGCGTGGCCAGCACCGTCACCTGCAGTTCCGGGGCGAGCGGCGCGAGGGCCTTCGGCGGCAGGCACTCGACGCGGGCCCGCTCCTCCAGGCGCGCCTGCAAGGCGGCGGGCAAGGGCAGTCTGGCCTGGCTGGCCAGCGCCTTGGCCATGCGCTCCTGCATCGTCGGATCGAGCAGGTCGATCTCGAGCGCGAGCGTGTCGCTGCGGTCGAGCGCATCGCGCTGCGCCGGACCGGGGAACGCCCATGCCAGTCGCGCGACATGCAGCGTGCCGAACAGGTACGAGCTGCGGCCGTCGCGGCTGATGCGCCACAGGAAGCCGTGGTCGCGGGCCGCGCGCGCGCCGGCTTCGAGCTGCGCGTCGGTCAGGGGCGCGGCCACTGGCGGGCAATCGGCCGCGGCCTGCGCCAGCGCGGCGGGCGCGCCGAGCAAGGCCGACAGCGCAAGGGCGGACAGGGCAGCGAAGGTGGCGCGAAGCGGTGCGAACATGGGTGGCGATTGAAGGGGTCGACCGCGGCTCAGCGCAAGTCCGCGAGTTCGATCTTCAGCACGCCGTCGCGCTGCTGCCATTGCAGCTTGCCGAGCACGTCCATGCCGAGCAGCGGGTTGCCGCCGAGGCGCGGCAGCGCGACGACCTGCAGCCGCTCGACCCGGACGCCGCCTTGCAGCTCGATGTCGGCGCGCACGACCGTGCCGGTGACGACGCCGCCGGCGGTGTTGGAGCGCACGTTGCCGATCGGGTCGAGCTTGAGCTCGTCCGCCAGCGACGACGGGATCGCCGTGCCGGTGGCGCCGGTGTCGATCAGGAAGTCGACCGGCCGGCCGTTGATGCGCCCCGGCCAGTGGTAATGCCCGTCGTTGCCACGCCGGATCTCCAGCGTGCCGCCGTCGACGCGGAAGCTGGTCTGCTGCGCGCGGTGCTGCCACCACTGGATCGCGACGAACACCGCCGCGCCGACCAGCAGCCAGACCGTGATCAGCTTCAGGCTGTGCGGGAGGTCCTTGTCCACGGGCGATGTCGAATGAGGGCAATGGGGCGCGCGGTGGGCCGGCCCTCAGGCCAGCGGCACGACCTTCTGCTCGATCGTGCCGAACACGCTGAGGCCGTCCAGCCCCTTCATGTCGATGCGGATGGTGTCGCCGAACTGCATGAACTCGGTCTTCGGCGCGCCATCCTCGAGCGTCTCGAGCGCGCGTTTCGCGGCGATGCAGGCGTAGCCGCGGCTCGCGTCAGCGTTGCCGACCGTGCCACTGCCGACGATGCTGCCGGCGCGCACGCCGCGCGTGCTGCACAGGTGCGCGATCAGCTGGCCGAAGTGGAACGTCATCTCCTCGCCAGCCTGGCACAGGCCGACGCGCTTGCCGTTCCAGGTGGTCTCGAGGTTCAGCTGCACCCGGCCGCCGTTCCAGGCGTGCAGCAGTTCGTCCGGCGTGGCCGCGACCGGGGCGAACGCGGTCGCGAGCTCGCCGGGGACGAGGTGGCGCAGCGTCACCTCGTTGGCGAGCATCAGCAGGCGGATGCCTTCGAGCGCCGCGTCCGGGCCGGTGCCCTGCGCGACATCGCCGGTGATCACCGCGATCGCCGCGCCGAAATCGATGCCGTGCTCGACGCTCGCGGCGACGATGTCCGCGCGCGGGCCGCTGAACTCGTCGCTGGCGCGCCGCCCCAGCGACGGCGCGGTCCGCGGCTCCTGCGGCCCCTCGGCGCCGGCCGCCTTGCGCAGCAGCTCGACCTGGTTCGTGAAGGCCTCACCCATGACCCATTGGTAGGCGCGCGGCAGCGGCGCCATGCACAGCGCGGGATCGAACGGGAACGCGTGGCGCGCCTTGCCGTGGTTCAAGGTCTGCGACAGCTCTTCGAGCTGAGGGGACAGAAAGTTCCAATCGTCCAGCACCTGCTGCAGCCGCGTCGCGACCCCGCTGGCATAGTGGGCAAGGGTCAGGTCACGCGAGACGACGACGAGCTGGCCGTCGCGCGAACCGTCCTGGTAGGTCGCAAGCTTCATGGATGTCCGGGTCGGGGCGGGGTTTTTCGAAGGAGCGCTATTGTCGACGCATGACTTCGATCCGATTTTCCGGCCCCGCGCGGCCCCGCGACGACACGCGTCGCGCCTTCTCGTGCTGAGCGCCGCGGCGCTGCTGTTGCACGCGGCTGTCCTGAGTGGCGCGCAGTGGGCGTGGCCGTCCCACGAGGCGCCGCATCCGCCGGTCGCGAAGACCATGCAGGTGCGCCTGGTTGAGCCGGTCGAGCCTCCCGTGGCGGTTTCGACCGAGCGCCTTGTCGCCGCCGCGCCGGAGTCGGCGATCGCGGCGGCCGCCGCGCCCGAGGCGGTCCCGGCGCCGCCGCGGACCGAGCCGCGTGGCCGGCCCGCGGTGGTGTCACGACCGGCGGCCGCCGCGGCGCCGAAGGTGCTGCCGCAGCAGCTGGCGAGCGAGGAGCCGGTGGCGAAGCCAGCGCTGCAACTCGCGCTCGCCACGGCGAACCGCGGGGCTTCCCCGGCATCCACCCCGGCGGACGACGACGAGACGATCCCCCACTACCGCACCCGCCTGCCGCCCGCGGCCACGCTGCGCTACGACGTCAGCCGCGGCATGCTGCACGGCACCGGCGACCTGGTGTGGCGCCCGCAAGGCGACCGCTATGACCTGAAGCTCGATTTCCGGCTCGGCGGCATGACGATCCTGTCGCAGTCGAGCAGCGGCGGCTTCGACGCGGCCGGCATCGCGCCGGTGCGCTTCACCGACCAGCGCTTCAGGCGCGGCACGACCGCCGCCAACTTCCAGCGCGAGGCCGGCAAGATCACCTACTCGGGCTCGTCGAGCGAGATCCCGCTGCGCACCGGCACCCAGGACCGGCTGAGCTGGATGATGCAGCTGGCGGCCATCGTCTCCGCGGAGCCGCAACTCGCGAAGCCGGGCGCCAAGGTCGCCATGGTCGTCACCGGGGCCAACGGCGATGTGGGCGTGTGGGTATTCCGTTGCCTCGGGCCCGAGGCCGTCGAGCTGCGGGGCACGTCTATCGACGCGGTCAAGTTCGTGCGCGAGCCGCGCGAGGCGCACGACACCGCGGTGCAGGTCTGGCTGGACCCGAAGCGGCACGACCTCCCTGTGCGCGCGACGCAGAAGTCCGGCGCGAACGACGAGGGTTACGACCTGCGGCTGCTGGAGGTGCAGTCCGCGAACTGACCCCCGCGATCGGTGGAAAGAGGGGCCGGCGGGCAACCCTGTCGTCCGTTGGCTTGATATTTGCGTTGCAATCATCAGGTTAGTGGTCAGGAAGTCGTCAGTTCGCCGAACCCGAGGATCACCGAATGCAGATGCTCTACAACTCCGACAGCTACGCCGTGGTGCTGTTCGACGTGGCCGCTGCGGTCGCGCCCGATGCACTGCCGGTGGTCGCCGATGCGCCCGAGCCGCTCAGCCATGGCGGCTACGAGATCGTCGACAAGTTCGCGCGCAAGGAAATCTTTCTGCAAGGCGTGATGGCCGAGAGCTTCAAGGAAGGCGTCGAGGCGCTGATCCAGACGCAGCCGACCGAGGAAGAGATCGACGACTACATCGAGCGCTTCACCTCGCTGATGCAGCAGCCGGTGATCCTGCACTAGCGAGGCGCGCCGTCACCTCGGCGGTGCACGGGGCGCGCGCGGCGGTGTCGTCGCGAAAGTCGCCGCTGCGTTATGGTCGGTGGTGGGGTGCACGGCCGGGCTTGCCCGGTCGTTCGCTCTGCGCCAAGATGGTCCATCGACTCGCCCTCACGGAGGTGACATGGTCAAGAGCCACGCCGATGCACGCCTGCTGCTGTCCCCGGGCCTGAAAGACGCGCCGGTCCTCGACCGCATGTGCTCGCAGTTCGTGCTGACGCTGACGATGCACAACGCCGGCCGCTTCAACCTGCGGCGCGACTGGAACAGCCTGCTGTCGCTGACCGGCAAGCACCTGGTCTGGCCCGGCTCGGTGCTGACGCGGCTGCGCGGCTTCCTCAAGACCCGCTGCAAGGGCAACGAGCACTGGCGCGGCCACGAACTGCTCGACGACGACGCGTTCATGGCCCGCCACGGCGGCTGGCGCGGCCCGTACGAGGAAGGCACGCTGTTCTTCTACATCGACGAGTACATCAAGGACGCGCCGAAGGACCTGCTCGCCGTGCTCGGCGCCACGGCCGACTGGCTGGGCCGCAGCCTGAAGAAGGAATCGACGCTGGTCCAGAAGAACATCGATTCGCTGGCCGGCCTGCTGCAGCTCAACCCCGCCGAACGCGCGCTGCTGCTGTACGGCACGCTCGCGCGCTACCAGCGCGACCTGCGCGGGCTGCTGGTCGAGTTCAAGGTCTCGAATGCGCAGGAGGCGTACGCCGCGATCGCCAGCGTGGCCGGCGTCAGCGAGACCGACGTGGCCGAGGCGCTGCGCGCCGGCTCGCGGCTGGAGCGCATCGGCATGGTCGAGAACCTGATCTCCGAGCACAACATCACCGACCTGGCCGACCTGATGAAGGTCAGCGAACAGCTGCCGCCGGTGCTGATGCGCCGGTACGAGGGGCCTTCCGACCTGATGGCGGTGTTCACGCGGCCGGCCCGACGCAGCGAATTGACGATCACCGATTTCGATTTCGTCGGTGTCGACCAGAAGATGATGACCGCGCTGCTCGCCAACGCGGTCGAGCGCAAGGAGCCGGGCGTGAATGTGCTGCTGTACGGCCCGCCCGGCACCGGCAAGACCGAGCTCGCGAAGGTCGCGGCGCAGGCGGCGGGGCTCGAACTCTACGAAGTCGAGTACGCCGACCGCGACGGCAATTCGCTCAGCGGGCGCGACCGCTACCGCTCGCTGCAGATCAGCCAGGTGTTCCTGAAGGGCAGCAGCCATGTCGCGCTGCTGTTCGACGAGGTCGAGGACGTGTTCCCGCCGATCTCGACCGACGCCGCGCAGCTCATGGCGCGCATGGACACCGGTGATGGCGCGGCACTGACCGGCAGCGTCAGCGGCAAGGCCTGGGTCAACCAGATCCTGGAGACGAATCCGGTGCCGGTGATCTGGGTCACCAACCGGATCGAGCAGATCGACCCGGCGTTCCGGCGCCGCTTCCAGTACCACCTGGAGCTGAAGAGCCCGCCGCCGGGGGCGCGCGAGCTGCTGGTGTCACGGGCGCTCGCCGGCGTGGAGGTGGAGCCGGGCTTCACCGCCAAGCTCGCGGAACGCAAGGGGCTCACGCCGGCGCAGATCCGCACGGCGGTGAAGTTCGCGCGGCTGGCCAGCGCGCCGGACGCGGGGCACGACCTGCAATCGCTGATCGAGCGGCAGCTCGTCAACGCCGACAAGGCGCTCGGCAACAGCAGCAACGAGCGCGGCGCACGGCGCGTGGTCACGCACTACGACCTCGACCTCGTCAACACCGAGTCGCGCTTCGAGGTGCCCAAGATCGTGGAGGCGCTGCGCCGCAAGACCTACGGGACGCTGTGCTTCTATGGCCCGCCCGGCACCGGCAAGACGGCGCTGGCCGAGCACATCGCCAAGGCGCTCGACCGGCCGCTGATGATCCGCCAGGCCAGCGACATCATGAGCAAGTACGTCGGCGAGACCGAGCAGAACATGGCCAAGATGTTCGAGGAGGCGCAGACCGAGAGCGCGGTGCTGCTGCTCGACGAGGCCGACAGCTTTCTGCGCAGCCGCAAGATGGCGGAGCGCAACTACGAGGTCAGCGAGGTCAACGAGATGCTGCAGGGCATGGAGCGCTTCGCCGGCGTGTTCATCTGCACCACCAACCTGTTTCAGGAGCTGGACGAGGCGGCGCTGCGGCGCTTCACCTTCAAGGTGCAGTTCAAGCCGCTGACGGCGGCGCAGCGCGAGCGCATGTTCGTGGTCGAGGCGCTGGGCGGCGACGCCGGTGCGCTGACGCGCGAGCAGGCCGGCCGACTCGCGCAGCTGGGTTCACTCGCGCCGGGCGATTTCGCGTCGGTCAAGCGCCAGATCGACGTGCTCGGCGAGGCCTTCGCACCCGACGAGTTCCTGTCGCAGCTGGAGGCCGAGCACCGCGTGAAGCCGGAGGTGCGGCAGCAGCGCGGGATGGGCTTTTTGCACTGACTACATTTGTTCCCACGGCAGGCCGTCGAAGCGCCAGCCGTTCAGCTTCCCGCGCTGGAAGTGCTTGTCGAGTTCGCCCTCGAAGCCGTGGACGACGTTGACGACCTCGTCGAAGCCGGCCGCTTCGAGTGCCTGCGCCGCCGGGATCGTGCGTCGCCCGGAGCGGCACAACAGCACGATGGGCCGCGACTTGTTCCCCGCCTCGCGCTCGACCAGCGCCGCGAAACGCTTAGGGTCGACACCCATCTCCGGGTACTCGTACCAGGGGATGTGCACCACGCCCGGCGGATGGCCGACGTACAGGTGCTCGATCTCCATCCGCACGTCGACGAACAGCGCGTCGGGGCGCTCCTGAAGGTAGGCCCAGGTGGCGCGGGGCTCCAGGTGCTTCATGCGGATGGGCGAGGCAGGCTTGACATGCTTTCTACAATACCGCAATGAACACGACGTCGACTTTCACCCGGGGCGCACAGCTGCCCGGCATCCTCGCGCAACGCATCGCCGTGCTCGACGGCGCGATGGGCACGATGATCCAGCGCTACAAGCTGGGAGAAGCCGACTACCGCGGCACCCGCTTCGCCGATCACCCGAGCGACCTGAAGGGCAACAACGACATGTTGCAGCTCAGCAAGCCCGAGGTGATCCTCGAGATCCACGAACAGTACCTCGCGGCCGGCGCCGACATCATCGAGACCAACACCTTCGGCGCCACCACCGTCGCGCAGGACGACTACGGCCTCGGCGCGTTCGCGCGCGAGATGAACGTGGCAGCCGCCAAACTGGCGCGCCAGGCCTGCGACAAGTTCAGCAGCGCCGACAAGCCGCGCTTCGTGGCCGGCGCGCTCGGGCCCACGCCCAAGACCGCCAGCATCAGCCCCGACGTCAACGACCCGGCCGCGCGCAACGTCACCTTCGACGAGCTGAAGGCCGCGTACTACGAGCAGGCGAGCGGGTTGCTGGAAGGCGGCTGCGACCTGTTCTTGGTCGAGACGATCTTCGACACGCTCAACGCCAAGGCCGCGATCTTCGCGCTCGACGAGTTGATGGAAGACACCGGCGAGCGCCTGCCCGTCATCATCTCCGGCACCGTCACCGACGCCTCGGGCCGCATCCTCTCGGGCCAGACCGTCAGCGCGTTCTGGCACAGCGTGCGCCACGCGAAGCCGCTCGCGATCGGGCTGAACTGCGCGCTCGGCGCGACGCTGATGCGGCCGTACATCGAGGAACTGGCCCGCATCGCCGGCGACACCTTCGTCAGCTGCTACCCGAACGCCGGGCTGCCCAACCCGATGAGCGAGACCGGCTTCGACGAGACGCCCGAGATCACCGGCAGTTTGCTCGAAGAGTTCGCGAAGGCGGGCTTCCTGAACATCGCCGGTGGCTGCTGCGGCACGACACCGGCGCACATCGCATCCATCGCGCAGAAGGTCGGCCAGTACAAGCCGCGTTGCGGGCACAAAGGCACGTTGTTCGGCGAGCTGGCGCTGGAAGCCGAGACCGCCTGACCTAGAATCTCCCCTCGCCCGAGGAGCGTTGCGACAGTCGATCGATGACTGCCAGGCTCGGGCACGGCGATGAAAGTCGCTGGTTCAACGGCGCTCACCCGACCTGACACGGTCCGCGGTGAGCAACGCGGGCCTCTTTCGAGTTCTCCGCGATGGCCAAGATCACCGTTCCCCCCATGAAACTCTCCGGCCTCGAGCCGGTGCTGATCGGCGAAGGCGCGCTGTTCGTCAACGTCGGCGAGCGCACCAACGTGACCGGCTCCAAGGCGTTCGCGCGGATGATCCTGAACGGCGAGTTCGAGCAGGCGCTGAGCGTGGCGCGCCAGCAGGTCGAGAACGGCGCGCAGGTGATCGACATCAACATGGACGAGGCCATGCTCGACAGCAAGGCCGCGATGGTGCGTTTCCTGAACCTGATCGCCGGCGAGCCGGAGATCGCGCGCGTGCCGATCATGGTCGATTCGTCGAAGTGGGAGGTGATCGAGGCGGGCCTGAAGTGCATCCAGGGCAAGGGCATCGTCAACTCGATCTCGCTGAAGGAAGGCGTCGAGCAGTTCAAGCACCAGGCCAAGCTGGTCAAGCGCTATGGCGCCGCGGCGGTCGTGATGGCGTTCGACGAGAAAGGCCAGGCCGATACGTACGAACGCAAGATCGAGATCTGCGAGCGCGCTTATCGCATGCTGGTCGACGAGGTCGGCTTCCCTCCCGAAGACATCATCTTCGACCCGAACATCTTCGCGATCGCCACCGGCATCGAGGAGCACAACAACTACGCGGTCGACTTCATCAACGCGACGCGCTGGATCAAGCAGAACCTGCCGGGCGCGAAGGTCAGCGGCGGCGTCTCGAACGTGAGCTTCAGCTTCCGCGGCAACGACCCGGTGCGCGAGGCGATCCACACCGTGTTCCTGTACCACGCCATCCAGGCCGGCATGGACATGGGCATCG
>JAZKIO010000063.1:0-5894 GCA_040384825.1 Pseudomonadota bacterium | reverse complement strand
TGCCCGCACGTGCCTTTGCGCGCGCCGACCGCTGCACGCAAAAGTCAGGCGTTGCGCCGATGCTCCAACGCCGGCAATTGCGTCCGCACCGACGCGATGCGCGCCGGTTCGATCTCGGCCAACACCACACCCTCGCCTTCCTCAAGCACCGCGACCACCTTGCCCCACGGATCGACGACCATGCTGTGCCCGAACGTGCGGCGGCCGTTCTCGTGCGTGCCGCCTTGCGCCGCGGCGATCACGTAGCACTGGTTCTCGACGGCGCGGGCGCGCAGCAGCAGCTCCCAGTGCGCCAGGCCGGTCGTGTGGGTGAACGCGGCGGGCACCGAGATCAGGTCGCACGGCGGGTGCATCAATTCGCGATACAGCTCGGGGAAGCGCAGGTCGTAGCACACGCTCAACCCGACGCGCAGCGACGCGGCCTGCACCGTCGTCGGCACGGTGCCGGCACGGATCGCGCAGCCCTCGTCGTAGCGCTCGCGGCCGTTGTCGTACTTGAACAGGTGGATCTTGTCGTAGCGCGCGGCCAGCGTGCCGTCGGGCGCGTAGACGCAGTTCGAGTTCAGGACGCGCTCGGGGTCGTCGGTGCGGATCGGCAGCGTGCCGCCGATCAGCCACACGCGGTGCTCGCGCGCGGCGCTCGCCAGCATCGCTTGGATCGGGCCCTCGCCCGGCGCCTCGGCCACGCCGAGCTTGTCGCGGTCGCTGCGGCCCATCAGGCAGAAGTATTCGGGCAGCGCAACCAACTCGGCGCCGTCGCGCGCGGCCTGCGCGATCAGGCGGCGCGCGGTCTCGAGGTTTTGTTCGACGTTCGTCGTCGACACCATCTGCAGGGCGGCGATCTTCATCACTTCTTCTCCGGCGCCGAAGCAGGGGCGTCGGCCGAGGGCACATCATCGCCGAGCTTGCGCTCGACGCGCTCGACCTTCGGATCGGCCCACGGCCCGCTGATGTGGAACTCGCGCGTGCTCGCCGCGGTGAGCGGTTTCTTCAGCAGCGCCTGCGCGAGGAACGCGCCCAGGCCGATGGCGGGGTTGATCACCGCGTAGGCGAGCGCGGCGGTGCCGGCGTTCAGCTCGGGCACGACGATGACGCGCAGGTCCTGCGTCTCGCGCTCGATGTCGGCGTGGCCTTCCATCAGCACCAGCGCCTGCACGCCGCGCATGCGCAGGTTGTTGGTCACCGCCACGCCGAGGCCGATCTTCACGTCGCCGGTGATGCTGTCGAACGCGAAGCCTTCCTGGAACAGGTCGCGGAAGTCGAGCGACAGGCGGCGCGGCAGCGACTGCAGGCTCAGCACGCCGAGCAGCCGCGCTGCACCCGGATCGACCTTCAGGAACTGGCCCGACTCGACCGCGACGCTGATCTGCCCCGTGAGCGACGGATAGTCGAGCGCGAACGGCGAGCCGCTCCAGCCGATCTGGCCCGCCAGCTGCCCCTTGCCGCCGCGCACCGCGCCCTTGGTGCCGAGGCGGTCGAGCAGCGCGCCGCTGTCGGCGATCTGCAGCTTGAAGTCCATGACAGCGCGCCGCTCGGCGCCGCCGCGCGCGCCGCCCGGCCCGGCCGCGGACCAGTGGCCGGTGGCGACGAGCTGCGCCTCCGGCGTCGTGATGTTGAACTTGGACAATTGCCAGTCGCGCCCCGGGCCACCGGCCCGGTTGACGGCCTCGATCTCGACGCGGCCGAGCTTCTTGCCGCGCAGCTCGAAGTCGTCGACGACCACGTCGAGCGCCGGCATCGTCGCCGCCTGCTGATCGAGCAGGCTCTCGACCTGCTCGTCCTCGCCCTTCGGCAGCGACAAGCGCGAGAGCCGCGCGTAGACCCGCCCGCCGGCCGCCGCGGCGCCGGCGCGGCGCACCGGCAGGCGGTACTCCACATAGCCGTTGAGCTGCTCGGCGTCGACGTTCGCACGCCAGACGCCGGCCTGCTGCGACAACCCGGCCGACACGCGCGTCAGGCGCCGCGGGCCGGCCACCAGCTCCTGCACACGCAGGCCGATCGAATCGGGCACATAGGCCGACGGCGTGGCCGCATCGCGCGCGTCCGCGGCACCGAAGAGGCGGTCGGCCGCGCTCTCCCACTCGTCGGTCGCGAGGCGCGGCAGGTTGATGCTGGCCGCGACACCGCTCGCCGGTTGCGGGGCCGGCTCCAGCACGCCGATGCCGCCGCGCAGCACGCGCGGCTGGTCGCCGGTCAGGTCGCGCAGGTACTGCGCCTGCACGAGGTTGCCGAGATCCAGGCGCAGCGTGTCGCGCGGCGCGGGCTGGCCCGGCGGCCCGGCCTCCGGCGTCATCGCGAAGCGCAGCGCGAGCGGCGTCTCGGCCGCCTTGGCGAGCGGCGCCGGCAGGTTGATCGCCAGGCCGATCAGGTTGCTGGTCACGTTGATGTCGGCGTGGCCGCGCACGAAGCCCAGGCTCGCGCGGTAGCTGGCCTGGCCGGTCAACGCCCCCGCAGCGCGCGCCATCGCGCCGAGCTCGACGGCGCGCCGCAGGCCGTCGGCGTTGACGGTGCCCTGGCCGTTGAAGCGCACCGTGCCGTCGGGCTGGCTGCCGCCGTCGAAGGTGGCGTCGCCGCCGTAGAGTCTGGCGCTCGCGCCGACGACCGTCACGCCCTTCTCGGTGAAGTCGACCCGGCCTTTCGCGGCGCCGAGCAGCGGGCTGTCCGGCGTGATGCGCACGTCGTTGCCGGCCAGGCCCACGCTGCCCTTCACGGTGCTCGCGTCGACGCGCAGCAGCGGGATCGTCAGGCCCAGCGTCAGGTCGGCTGCGCCGGTGCCGGTGCCGCCGGCCAGCGCCTTGCCGATCCAGCCGCCCACCGGCGTGGTGTTGACGATGCGCAGCATCTCGCCGAGCGGGCCGCGGCCGGCGGCGTCGAGGCTGAGCACCGGGTCCGCTTCGAGGTGCCGGATCGTCGCCTGCACCTTCGGAAAATCGACGTTGCCGATCTGCGTACGGCCGTTGCGCAATTCGAGCGTGCCGCGATCGACCACCAGGTCGACGCTGGTCTTCGCGAGCGCCGGCCACGGCGACTCGAAGGCCGCCGCGCCGCCGCGTGCCGGCGTGCTCGGGATGAACGCGTAGGTGCCGTCCTCGATCCGGGCGGCGATGCGGAACTCGCCGTCCTTCGCGCCCTTCGTGTCGATGAAGGGGAACTCACCCAGGTCGCCCCGGACGCGGAAGCTCGCGTTCGCGATCCGCCCGCCCTGCACCGCGTGCGCGAGGTAATCGCGCGTGCTCTTCGGCAGCCCGAGCGGCAGGTAGCGATGGACCCGTGCCGCGACGCCGTTGACGAGCTTCGCGTCGAGCTCCAGCCGGCCCGGCAGGCGCCCGCCGCGCGCGTTGTCGACGCCGGTGCTCCAGGTGGCGGTCAGGTCGCCGCCGGCGTCGGCGTTGGCGAAGCGCGCTTCCCTGACCTGTACGGTCAGCTTCGGCGCGATGCCTGGCACCGGCGTCGGCTCGATCTTCCAGAGCAGCTGCGCGCTCAGCTGGTCGAGCACCAGCAGCGGGTCCTCGAACACGCCGGGCAGCTCGAGCGCGCCGCCGTTGATCGTGACGCGCGCATTGCCGCCGGCCTCGGTCGCGTCGAGCTGCACGGTGGCGCCGCGCAGGCCCGGTCGACCCACGCCACGCGGCTCGTCGGACGGCTGCGCGGCGAGCGCCAGCCCGGTGACGCGCGCCTTGGCGCGGTAGCGGCGCGGCGCATCGAACGGGCCTTCCCAAGTGGTCGACAGGTCGGCGACGAGGCCGCGCGGGTTGGCCTCGGCGAGCAACTTGCGCAGCGGCGCGCCGAGCGGCACGCGCGTGGCCACCTGAGCCATCAGCGCCAGGTCGAGCCGCTGCGCGGTGAACTCGCCGCCGGTCGCCGGCTCGCCGACGCGCTGGCGCCACGCGAGCGTCATGTCACCCTGCGGCCAGCGGATGTTGTCGCCGGTCTCGAACGTGAAATGCTGCAGCGACACGGTCACGCCGTCCTCGTTGCGCTGCGCGACGAGCCGGCCCTCGACCTCCTCGATCGCCAGCGGATCGACCTCCGGCGCCAGCCGCAGCGTGACCGCGCGCAGCGCCAGGTCGATCGTCGCGGCGACGGGTTCGCCACCTTTCAGGTCGACCCAGCCGCGCAGCGCGCCGACGCCCTCGCCGAGCTCGAACGGCAGCGTCGCGTGGCGGCGCAGCTCGCGCACGTCGGCGCGCGGCAGGTCGGCGTAGACCGTGCCATTCCAGCGCCGCCAGTCGCCGCGGCGCGCGAGGAGCGGCTGGCTGAAGCGGCCGGTGGCGGTGAAGCGATCGCCCCAGCCGGCCGGCGGCGTGGCGTCGAGCCGCAGCTCGTGCTGGCGCAGGCCGTTGCGGACGACGAGCTGCACGTCGGTCAGCTCGAGCGGCGGCGCGCCGCGCAGCTCGTCGGTCCAGCGGATGGCGCCGCTGCGGATCACGAATTCGTGCTGCGCGAAGAACCAGTCCGAGGAGGCGCTGCCGTTGCCGACCTCCGGGCCGCTGAAGTCGAGCCCGGCGACGAAGATGCGGCCGCTCGGGTCGCGCCGCGCCTCGAGCTGCGCGCCGTCGATCAGCAACTGCTCGAAGCGCAGTTCGAGCGACAGCAGCGAGCGCGGCGAGATCGCCGCGAACACGCGCGGCAGGCGCAGCGCGGGCTGCTGTTTCGCGTCGAGCAGAACGACCTCGCGCAACTCGAACGACGGCACCCAGCCGCCCGAGCGCACCGCGATCTGGCCAATCTTCACGGGAACCCCGAGTGCGGCGCTCGCCCGCGTTTCGATCGGCTCACGCCACTGCTGGATGTGGGGCAGAATCCCCCAATGGAGTGTCAGCCACGCGATCAGCAATAAGCTCCACGCAGTAAAGATCAGGCCCAGCGACACCCGTGCGATCCAGCGCAGCGTCGTGAAACGCGGAGGGCCACGATCGATGACGGAGGGCGACGTGGCGGGCGGGATCAAAGGCATGAAGACATCGGTGCGCCAGCCACAGGTGGGGCGATTCAGGGGTGGGCGATACGCCGCCAACGAGTCTGTCGGCGCGCGCCGCTGACGAGTCAATCTAGCACAGACCCTTCACATCGCTCATGGGTTCCCGCCCTCTCGAACCGGTCATCGCGAACGCGCCCGTCACGGCCCTGGCCGAGCACAGCCGCTTCGTGCAGCGCATCCGGCGCCGCTACGTCGACGAGCTGCCCCTGCTGGCCGCCGGCCTGCCCACGCGCGAGCGCATCGACGCGCTGATCGACAGGCTCCTGCTCGACGGCCGCAGTCTCGTCAGCGCCATGCGCGTGGCGCGCCAGCTGGTGCTGGAACGCCTGGCGGTGCTCGACATCGAGCAGGCCGCGAGCATGCACGACGTGACCGCCGCGATGACCGAGCTGGCCGAATGCACACTCGACCGCGCGCTCGCCCAGGCCCGGCTCGACCACGAGCCGCGCTACGGCACGCCGCGCAACCCGGCCGGCGAGCGCATCGACTTCTGGGTCGTCGGCATGGGCAAGCTCGGCGCGCGCGAGCTGAACGTCTCGTCCGACATCGACCTCATCTACGTCTACGAGGAAGACGGCCAGACCGACGGCGCGCAGCCGATCAGCGCGCACGAGTACTTCTCGCTGGTCTGCAAGAGCCTGTACACGCTGATCGGCGACACCACCGAGGACGGCTTCGTCTTCCGCGTCGACCTGGCGCTGCGGCCGAACGGCAACTCCGGCCCGCCGTGCGTGAGCCTGGCGATGCTCGAGGAGTACCTGCAGGTGCAGGGCCGCGAATGGGAGCGCTTCGCGTGGCTCAAGAGCCGCGTGGTGGCGCCGACCGCCAGCGTGAAGAACGGGCGTGCGGTCGCGCTGCGCGGGCTGGTCACCTCCTTCGTCTACCGCCGCTACCTCGACTACGGCGTGTTCGA
>JAZKIO010000062.1:0-2883 GCA_040384825.1 Pseudomonadota bacterium | reverse complement strand
ACCGCGACGAAGCTGCAGATCACCCCGAACACGATGCTCTTGATGATGCCGTTGCCGAGATCGCGCCACACGTCGACGCCGTTCTCCATCGCCGACCAGAAGTTGCCCGGATCGAGCCCGATCAGCATCACCCCGACGATGTAGGCGCCGAGAATGCCGACCGCCGAGAACAGCAGCGCCAGGATCGGCATCGCGATCACGCCGCCGATGAAGCGCGGCGCGAGCACGCGGCTCTTCGGGTCGACCGCCATCAGCTCCATCGCGGCGAGCTGCTCGCCGGCCTTCATCAGGCCGATCTCGGCGGTCAGCGAGGTGCCGGCCCGGCCCGCGAACAGCAACGCGGTGACGACCGGGCCGAGCTCGCGCACCAGCGACAGGTTGACCAGCAGCCCGACCGAATCGGCCGCGCCGTAAGTGACGAGCGCGTAGTACGACTGCAGCGCCAGCACGAAGCCGACCGCCAGGCCCGACGACAGGATCACCAGCAGCGACAGGTTGCCCAGCGCATGCACCTGCGCCACGGCGAAGTACGGCCGCTTGAGCGACACCGGCAGCGTGCGCAGCAGCTCCCAGAAGAAGAACGCGTGGTGACCGAGCACCCGCAGGCTCTCGATGACGTAGCGACCGATCGCGGCGACCCAGCCCATGCTCAGCGCGCGCGCACGTCCAGGTCCTGCGCCAGCGGCGGCGCGGGATAGTGGAACGGCACCGGGCCGTCGGGCTCGCCGCGCAGGAACTGGCGCACTTGCGGGTCCTCGCTGGCGTTCAGCTCCTCGGGCCGGCCGTGCGCGATCACGACACCCGGCGCGGCCATGATGTAGGCGTAGTCGCAAATCTCGAAGCACTCGCGCACGTCGTGCGAGACGACCAACGAGGTCGCGCCGGTCGCATCGTTCAGCTTGCGGATCAGGTTGGCGGTGACGCCCATCGCGATCGGGTCGAGGCCGGTGAACGGCTCGTCGTAGAGCAGCACCTCGGGATCGAGCGCGATGGCGCGCGCGAGGGCGACGCGCCGGCCCATGCCGCCCGAAATCTCCGAGATGCGCAGCTTGGCCGCGCCGCGCAGGCCGACGGCGTTGAGCTTCATCAGCACGATGTCGCGGATCATGGTCTCGTCGAGGTCGGTGTGCTCGCGCAGCGGGAACGCGACGTTCTCGAACACCGAGAGGTCGGTGAACAGCGCGCCGAACTGGAACAGCATGCCCAGGCGCCGGCGCAGGTTGAACAGCTGCTGCGCGTTGCGGGTGTCGATGGCCTCGCCCGCGAAGCGCACGCTGCCCTGCGTCACCGGATGCACGCCGCCGATCAGGCGCAGCACGGTCGTCTTGCCGCAGCCCGAGCCGCCGAGAATCGCGGTGACCTGACCGCGCCGGAAGCCCATCGAGATGTCTTTGAGGATGTTCCGGCTGGGCTCGTAGCCGAACGTGACGTGGTCGACCTCGATCAGCGTGTCGGCGCTGCTTTGGTCATGGCGGGTCCGGCTGAAGTCACTCGGCATGCGGTCGTTGTTCTGGGTCGGCGGTCGAAAATCATTGTCTCACGCGACCCTGCGCCCGCAAGTTGCGCTCAGCGCGGCAGCTCGCTCGCCCCCATCAGGAACACGTCGACCGCGCGGGCCGCCTGCCGGCCCTCGCGGATCGCCCAGACCACGAGCGACTGGCCGCGCCGCATGTCGCCGGCGGCGAACACCTTCTCGACATTGGTCGCGTACCCGCCGACGGCATCCATCGACGCCTTGGCGTTGCCGCGCGCGTCCTTCTCGATGCCGAAGGCCTCCAGCACGCTGGCCACCGGGCTGACGAAGCCCATCGCCAGCAGCACCAGGTCGGCCGGCAGCGTCTGCTCGGAGCCGGCCACTTCGACCATTTTGCCGCCCTGCCACTCGACCCGCACCGCCTTCAGGCCCTTGACCTTGCCCTTGTCCTTGCCCTCGCCACCGATGAATTCTTTGGTCGCGATCGCGAACTCGCGCTCGCAGCCTTCCTCGTGGCTCGACGACGTGCGCAGCTTGATCGGCCAGTAGGGCCAGACCAGCGGCTTGTTCTCGGTCTCCGGCGGCATCGGCAGCAGTTCGAACTGCGTGACGCTGACCGCACCGTGGCGGTTGCTGGTGCCGACGCAGTCGCTGCCGGTGTCGCCACCGCCGATCACGACGACGTGCTTGCCGTCCGCGCGCAGTTGCGACTTGATCTTGCCGCCGGCATTGATCTTGTTCTGCTGCGGCAGGAACTCCATCGCGAAGTGCACGCCGTCGAGATCGCGCCCGGGCACCGGCAGGTCACGCGACTGCTCGGCGCCGCCGGTCAGCAGCACCGCGTCGAACTCGGCCTTCAGCTGCTCGGGCGTGATCGTTTCCTTGGCCCAGTTGGTGACCTTGGTGCCGTCGGGCATGTTGCCGACCAGCACGCCGGTGCGCATCGTCACGCCCTCGGCCTCCATCTGCTTGACGCGGCGGTCGATGTGCGTCTTCTCCATCTTGAAGTCGGGGATGCCGTAGCGCAGCAGGCCGCCGATCGCGTCGTTCTTCTCGAACAGCGTCACGTCGTGGCCGGCGCGCGCGAGCTGCTGCGCCGCGGCCATGCCGGCCGGGCCGGAGCCGACGACCGCGACGCGTCTGCCGGTCTTCACCTTCGGCAGGCGCGGCGTGACCCAGCCCTCGGCCCAGGCCCGGTCGATGATGGCGTGCTCGATGCTCTTGATGCCGACCGCGTCGTCGTTCACGTTCAGCGTGCACGCCGCCTCGCACGGCGCCGGGCAGATGCGGCCGGTGAACTCGGGAAAGTTGTTGGTCGAGTCGAGCACCGCGAACGCGTTCTTCCAGTCGGCCCGGTACACGAGGTCGTTGAAGTCCGGAATGATGTTGTTGACCGGGCAGCCGCTGTT
>JAZKIO010000061.1:0-14239 GCA_040384825.1 Pseudomonadota bacterium | reverse complement strand
TGGCGCGCTCTTCCAGCAGCGGCAGCGGCTCCTTGCCGAACGGGCTGTCGTGGTACACGAGCGCGATCTTCTTGCCCTTGAGCTTGTCGAGGCCGCCTTCCTTCTTGCCGATGTGCTGGATCAGCATGTCGGCCGCCGTCCAGTAGCTGCCCATCAGCGGGAAGTTCCACTTGAACACGCCGCCGTCCTGCGAGGCCGACAGGCCGTAGCCCAGCGTGATCAGCGGGATCTTGTCGGCGGCGACCTTGTCGGTCAGCGCGAAGGTGATGCCGGTGGCCTGCGGATCGATCAGCGTGACGCCGGGGCGGTTCTTCAGGCGCTCGTAGCACTCCACGCCCTTGTCGGTCGCGTAGCCGGTCTCGCATTCCTCGAACGTGATCTTCACGCCGTTGATGCCGCCGTCGCGCGCGTTGATCATCTTGATGTAGTCCTGCTTGCCATTGGCCCACGGCGTGCCGTTCGGCGCGTAGGCGCCGGTGCGGTAGGCCAGCAGCGGGAAGAACTGTTCCTTGGCTTGCGCGAATGCGCCGGTGGCCGTCGCGAGGAGGGTCGCGCCGAGCGCGAGAGAACGCCAGTGATTCATGTGTCTGTCTCCGTGGGGTGGTGGGGGTCAGTGAGGGAAAGGCCAGAGCCGCAACTTCTCTTTGGCGGTCGACCACAAGCGCGCGATGCCGTGCGGCTCGACGATCAGGAAGAACACGATCAGCGCGCCGAAGATCATGAACGTCAGGTGCGAGGCGGTCGCGGTGTCGATCGGAATGCCGAACCAGTACGGCAGCGCGTCGAGCAGGATCGGCAGCACGACGATGAAGGCGGCGCCGAAGAAGCTGCCCATGATCGACCCCAGGCCGCCGATGATCACCATGAACAGCAGCTGGAACGAGCGGTCGATGTTGAACGCCGCCGGCTCCCACGAGCCGAGGTGCACGAACGCCCACAGACTGCCGGCCACGCCGACGATGAACGAGCTGACCGCGAACGCCGTCAGCTTGGCGTAGACCGGGCGGATGCCGATCACCGCGGCGGCCACGTCCATGTCGCGGATCGCCATCCACTCGCGGCCGATCGCGCCGCGCACGAGGTTCTTCGCGAGCAGCGCGAACACGGCGAGGAAGGTCAGCGCGAACAGGTACTTCTGCGCCGGCGACTGGATCGGCAGCCCGAACAGGTTCAGCCCCGCCACGCTGACCGAGCCCGACGACGAATCGTTGGTCACCCACTTCAGCCGCAGGCAGGCCCAGTCGACGAAGAACTGCGCGGCGAGCGTCGCGACCGCGAGATACAGCCCCTTGATCCGCAGCGAGGGGATGCCGAACAGCACGCCTACCACCGTGCTCGCCAGCCCGCCGAGCAGCAGCGAGGCGATCAGCGGCATGCCCTCGATGCGCATCTGGAAGTTGTAGGCCGCGTAAGCGCCGACCGCCATGAACGCGCCGGTGCCCAGCGAGATCTGCCCGCAGTAGCCGACCAGGATGTTCAGCCCCAGCGCGGCCAGCGAGAGGATCAGGAACGGGATGAGGATCGCCGTCAGCAGGTAGGGCGTCGCGACCATCGGCACGACGATGAACGCGAACGCGAGCAGCAGCCCGATCGCGACGCGGTCCTGCAGGATCGGGAAGATCTGCTGGTCCGCGCGGTAGGTGGACTTGAACTGACCGTTTTCTCTGTACAGCATGATTCGTTCAGACCCGGTCGATGATCTTTTCGCCAAACAAACCTTGCGGCCTGACCAGCAGAAACAGAAGGGCCAGCACGTACGCGAACCAGATCTCGATGCCCCCGCCGAACATCGGGCCGATGTAGATCTCGGACAGCTTCTCGCCCATGCCGATGATCAGCCCGCCGATGATCGCGCCCGGCACCGAGGTCAGCCCGCCGAGGATCACCACCGGCAGCGCCTTCAGCGCCACCAGCGAGAGCGAGAACTGCACGCCGAGCTTGCTGCCCCAGATCACGCCGGCCACGAGCGCGACGAAGCCGGCGACCGACCAGACGATGATCCAGATCCGCCCGAGCGGAATGCCGATCGATTGCGCCGCCTGGTGGTCGTCGGCCACCGCACGCAGCGCGCGCCCGGTCGCGGTCTTCTGGAAGAACAGCGCGAGCAGCGCGACCAGCACGGCGGCGATCGCGGCGGCGTAGAGGTCTTCCTTGTTGATCAGCACGCCGCCGGGGAACACGTTGTCGAGCACGAAGATCGGGTCCTTCGGCATGCCGACGTCGATCTTGTAGATGTCCGAGCCGAACAGCGTCTGACCGAAGCCGTCGAGGAAGTACGTGATGCCCAGCGTGGCCATCAGCAGCGTGATGTGCTCCTGGTTCACCAGCTTGCGCAGCACCAGCCGCTCGATCACCCAGGCCACCGCGATCATCACCAGCACGGCAGCGGCGAAGGCCAGCACGTTGGCGAGGATCTTGTTGTCGAAGCCGAGCCACTTCGGGATCCACTCGTAGAAGCGCGCCATCGCCAGCGCCGCGAACAGCACCATCGCGCCCTGCGCGAAATTGAACACGCCGCTCGCCTTGTAGATCAGCACGAAGCCGAGCGCGATCAGCGAATACAGCATGCCGACCATCAGGCCGCCGAAGAGGGTTTCGAGGAAGAAGGCCATGAGTCAGTTCTCTTCCACGCGGCGCGCGCCGCGGACGCCGGCTGGCCGGCTGCGCTCATATCCCCCGGTCCGGGCTGCGCCCCAACCTCCTCCTTTACTTCGCTCCGCCGGCCACCCGGCGTCCGCGGCCGACCATCCGCCCGGCATGCCCCGGAAAAGAGGAGTGGAGGGCCGATCAGGCCGGCGGCGGGGGACATGAGCGCAGCCAAGCACCTCGTCGGCCTGATCCCGCGCCGAAGCCCGATATGGATTCGTTCTCATCTCAGTGACTCGTCCCGAGGTAGGCGCTGATCACGTCCGGGTTAGCGCGCACTTCTTGCGGCGTGCCGTCGCCGATCTTCTTGCCGTAGTCGAGCACGACCACGCGGTCGGAGATGTCCATCACCACGCCCATGTCGTGCTCGATCAGCACGATGGTCGTGCCGAACTCGTCGTTGACGTCGAGGATGAAGCGGCTCATGTCCTGCTTTTCCTCCACGTTCATGCCGGCCATCGGCTCGTCGAGCAGCAGCACCTGCGGCTCCATCGCCAGCGCACGGCCGAGGTCGACGCGCTTCTGCAGGCCGTACGGCATCTTGCCGACCGGCGTCTTGCGGTAGGGCTGGATCTCGAGGAAGTCGATGATACGTTCGACGACCAGGCGCTGCTCCGTTTCCTCGCGCTCGGCGGCGCCCCATCGGATCGCCTGCTGGAAGAGGTTGGTCTTCATCTTCAGGTTGCGGCCGGTCATGATGTTGTCGAGCACGCTCATGCCCTTGAAGAGGGCCAGGTTCTGGAACGTGCGTGCCATGCCCATCTCGGCGACCTGCCGCGAGTTCATGTGCTTGAAGGTCTGGCCGCGGAAGCTGATCGCGCCCTGCTGCGGCTGGTACACGCCGTTGATGCAGTTCAGCATCGAGCTCTTGCCGGCGCCGTTCGGGCCGATGATCGCGCGGATCTCGTGCTCCTTGACGTCGAAGCTGATGTCGGTGAGCGCCTTCACGCCGCCGAACGCGAGGCTGATGTTCTTCACTTCGAGGATGACCTCGCCGATCTTGCGTTCGGCCATCAGGCAGCCCTCTTCACGGGGGGAAAGACCTTCGTGTCGGCGATCTTCAGATCGGCCGCCACCATGCCGGTGCGGCCGTCCTCGAACTTGACCTGCGTCTCGATGTACTGGTTCGCCTTGCCGCCGTAGAGCGCATCGACCAGCACCTGGTAGCGCTCGGCGATGAAGCCGCGCCGGACCTTGCGCGTGCGGGTCAGTTCGCCGTCGTCGGCATCGAGTTCCTTGTGCAGGATCAGGAAGCGGCTGATCTGCGAGCCGGCCAGCTTGTCGTCGACCGCGAGATCGGCATTGACCTTCTCCACGCACTCGCGGATCAGTTCGTAGACCTCCGGCTTCTGCGCCAGGTCGGTGTAGCCGGCATACGGCAGGTTGCGGCGCTCGGCCCAGTTGCCCACGGCCTCGAAGTCGATGTTGATGAAGGCGCAGACGGCCGCGCGCTTGTCGCCGATCGCCACCGCCTCCTTGATGTGCGGGAAGAACTTGAGCTTGTTCTCGACGTACTTGGGCGCGAACATCGCGCCGTCGTTCGGCCCGCCCATGATGCGGCCGACATCCTTGGCGCGGTCGATGATCTTGAGGTGACCGCCGGCGTCCAGGAAGCCGGCGTCGCCGGTGTGGTACCAGCCGTCGGCCGTCAGCACCTCGGCGGTGGCGGCCGGGTTGCGGTAGTACTCCTTGAGCAGGCCGGGGGACTTGACGAGGATCTCGCCGCTGTCGGTCAGCCGGATCTCGACGCCCTCTATCGGCACGCCGACCGTGTCGGCCCGGGCTTCGTGGTCGGGTTGCAGGCAGACGAACACCGCGGTCTCGGTCGAGCCGTAGAGCTGCTTCAGGTTGATGCCGATCGAGCGGTAGAAGGTGAAGAGATCGGGGCCGATCGCCTCGCCGGCGGTGTACGCGACCCGCACGCGAGACAGGCCGAGCGTGTTGCGCAACGGGCCGTAGATCACCAGCTTGCCGATCGCGTAGGCGAAGCGGTCGAGCGCGCCGACCGGCTGGCCGTCCATCAGCTTCGGGCCGACGCGGCGCGCGATCGCCATGAAGCGGTCGAACAACCACTTCTTGATGGCGCCCGCGTCTTCCATGCGGATCATCACGGTCGTCAGCAGGCCTTCGAAGATCCGCGGCGGCGCGAAGTAGTAGGTCGGGCCGATGTCGTTCAGGTCGATCGAGACCGTGCTCGCCGACTCGGGGCAGTTGACGACGTAGCCGCACACCAGCCACTGCGCGTACGAGAAGATGTTCTGGCCGACCCAGGCCGGCGGCAGGTAGGCGAGCACCTCTTCGGCGTGGGTGAGCTTGTCGAACTTCGCGCCGGCCTGGGCGCGGTCGATCAGCGTCATGTGCGTGTGGACCACGCCCTTCGGGTTGCCGGTGGTGCCCGAGGTGAAGAACATGGCGGCCACGTCGTCGGGCCGGGTGGCCTCGACCTCGGCGTCGAACAGGCCGGGATGCGCGGCGTCGAACGCACGGCCGGCGGCGATCAGCGTGTCCAGCGCGGCGAGGCCCGGCTCGCTGTAGTTGCGCAGGCCGCGCGGGTCGTCGAACCAGATGCGGGCCAGCGCGGGGCACTGCTCGCGCACCTCGAGCATCTTGTCGACCTGCTCCTGGTCCTCGACGATCGCGAACGTGACGTCCGCGTTGGTGATCGGGAACACGAACTCGGTCGGCGCCGCGTCCTGGTAGAGCGGCACCGGCACCGCGCCGAGCGACTGCGCCGCCAGCATGCAGGCCTGCAGCCGCGGGCGGTTCGCGCCGACCACGACGATGTGCTCGCCGCGCTTCAGCCCGGCCTCATGCAATCCGCAGGCGAGTTCGCGGACCAGCGTGGCCAGGCCGCTCCAGGTCAGCGTCTGCCAGATGCCGAATTCCTTCTCGCGCAACGCCGCGGCGTTCGGTCGCTGGGCGGCGTGCTCGAGCATCAGGCGCGTGAACGTGGTGGGCACCGGGGCGTCTCCGTGAAGACCGCAGGCGTCGCGAAGGCGACAGCACCCGGTCTGAACGCGAATGTAGAAACAAGTTTGACGCCGGGTTGTCGTTCTGACGACAATCCTAGGGACAGTCCCCTCGGGTGTTTCCCTCGATGCGCGATCGACATGACTAAGCGCTCCCCCGCCGCGGCGCCCGCGCCGGCCCCGGTCTACCAGCGCGCCCGCGCGCCCAGCGCAGCCGAGCTGGCGGACATCCCCTGGCTCGCCTCGCTGGACCGCGAGGAGCGCGCCGTGGCGGTCGCGGACCTGAAGGTCGTGCAGATCGGCGCCGGGGAGTTGCTGTGCCGCGTCGGCCGCCCCGTGACCTACTGGTTCGGCGTGATCGACGGCTTCCTGAAGATGAGCAACGACAGCGAGCTCGGGATGCCCATCACCCACACCGGGCTGCCGCCGGGCGGCTGGTTCGGCGAAGGCACGGTCATCAAGCGCGAGGTCTACCGCTACAACATCCAGGCGGTGCGCACCAGCGTGGCGGCCGGCCTGGGGGTGGACACCTTCCACTGGCTGCTCGACCGCAGCATCCCGTTCAACCGCTTCATCATCCAGCAGCTGAACGAGCGGCTCGGCCAGTTCATCGGCGCGCGCGAGACCGACCGCCTGATCAACGTCGACGCGCGCGTGGCGCGCAGCCTGGGCGCGCTGTTCCACCCGGTGCTCTACCCGGGCGTCGGCGGGCTGCTGCGGATCACGCAGCAGGAGCTGGGTTACCTGATCGGGTTGTCGCGCCAGCGGGTCAACGAGGCGCTGAACTCGCTGCAGGACAAGGGGCTGATCCGGATCGAGTACGGCGGCGTCAGCGTGCTGGACCTCGACGGCCTGCGCAAGGTCGGCTGAGCGGCTTCAAACGTGGGGGTGGCAGCGGGGTTCCCCGGCGGGCGAGAAAGCCGCCGCGAGTAGACTCGTTGTTGTGTGCAAACCCATTCGGCGTGCCAAACGTCACGCTCGACAGACTCCACGATGAGTGAGATCAGGGCGCTGCTCCTGACCGATGTCGTGGACAGCACCAAGCTGTCCCAGGAAATCGGCGATGCCGCGATGGCGGCCGTCTGGACGGCGCACGACCGCGTGGCACGCGCACTGCTCGATCCGTGGCGCGGCCGCGAGATCGACAAGACCGACGGCATGCTGCTGCTGTTCGACAACGCGGCCGACGCGGTCGGCTACGCGATGGCCTACCACCGCGCGCTGCACCGGCTGGAGACGCCGCTCGCCGCGCGTGCCGGCCTGCACGTGGGCCCGGTGATCCTGCGCGAGAACGAGGCTACCGACGTGGCCCGCGGCGCCAAGCCGCTCGAGGTCGAGGGCCTGGCCAAGCCGATCGCCGCGCGTGTCATGGCGCTGGCCGGCCCCGGGCAGACGCTGCTGAGCGCCGAGGCGCGGGACGATCTCGGCAAGACCGCGCTGAAGGTCGTCTCGCACGGCCACTGGCAGGTCAAGGGCGTGACCGACCCGCTCGAGCTGTTCGAGGCCGGCGATTCGACGACCGCGTTCGCGCTGCCGCCCGATGGCGAGAAAGCGTTCCGCGTCGTCCGCATGGGCGACTGGTGGCTGCCGGTCAAGGAGATCCCGAACAACCTGCCGCACCAGCCGACCTCGTTCATCGGCCGTGAACGCGAGCGCGGCGAGGTCAAGGCCCTGCTCGGCAGCGCGCGCCAGGTCACGCTGCTCGGCATGGGCGGCCTCGGCAAGACGCGCTTGTCCCTGCAGGTGGCGGCCGAACTGATCCACCTGTTCCCGGACGGCGTGTGGTTCCTCGATCTGGCGCCGATCAGCGACGCGGCGCTGGTGCTCGGCGAGGTGGCGCAGGTGCTGGGCGTGCGCGAGGAGCCCGACCGGCCGCTGCTGCAGACGGTCTGCGCGCACCTGAAGGCGCACCGCGCGCTGCTGATCTTCGACAACTGCGAGCACCTGATCAAGGTTTCGGCGCAACTCGCCAGCGCGGTGCTCAAGGTCGCGCCGCAGGTGCGCATCCTCGCGTCCAGCCGCGAGTCGCTGCGCACGCCGGGCGAGCAGAGCTACCCGGTGCTGCCTTTGCCGGTGCCGGCGCAGGGCGACAGCATCGAGGTGCTGTCACGACTGACCGCGGTGCGCCTGTTCGTCGATCGCGTCCAGCTCCACAAGCCGAGCTTCGAGCTCAACGAGCGCGAGGCGCCGCACGTGGCCGAACTGGTCGCGCGGCTCGAGGGCATCCCGCTCGCGCTCGAGCTCGCGGCGGCGCGCATCCGCTCGCTCACGCTGGCCGACATCAACACCCGGCTGAAGGACCGCTACAAGCTGCTGACCGGCGGCTCGCGCGTGCTGCAGGAACGCCAGCAGACTTTGCGCGCGCTGGTCGACTGGTCCTACGAGCTGCTGGAGCCGCCCGAGCAGACGGTGCTGGCGCGGCTCGCGACCTTCGTCGGCGGCTTCGATCTGGAAGCGGCCGAGGCCGTCTGCAGCGACGACGCGATCGACAGCATGGACGTGCTGGACCTGCTTGCCTCGCTGTGCGAGAAGTCGCTCGTCATGCTGGAGGAGCGCGACGAGGGTTCGCGCTACCGCATGCTCGAGACGATCCGCGACTACGCCCGCGAGAAGCTCGATCAGGGCGACGATGCGGCCGAGGTGAACGCGCGGCACTGCGCCCATTACTTCGCCGTCGCCAAGGCGGCCAACCACGGCCTGCGCGGCCCGCAGCAGGCCGACTGGATCTGGAAGCTCGAGGCCGAGCTCGACAACGTGCGCAACGCCATCGCGCTCGCGCTGGCGGGCGGCGTCGACCCGTTCATCGCGGTCAAGTTCGCGGTCGCAATGCAGGGCTTCTGGATCCTGCGCGGCTACTCGACCGAGGGCCGCAACGTGGTGCGGGCCGCGCTCGCGCTGCCGGCGATCGAGGCGTCGTCGGTCGCGCAGGGCTGGGCGCTGTACGTCGGCGCCGCGCTCGCCGAGAGCCAGAGCGACCACGCCGAGGCCCGCAAGATGCTCGAGACCTGCCTCGAACTTCGGCGCCAGCTCGGCAACGAGATCGACATCGCGGCGACGCTGTCGACGCTGTCGCTCGCGCGCCTGCAGGCCGGCGACGCCGTCGGCGCCGCGGCCGGCGAGACCGAGGCGCTGCAGATCTTCCAGCGTCTGGGCGACCGGCGCGGCGAGGCGATCGGCCTGCTTCACCTCGGTCAGATCGGCCTGTTCGAGGGCCAGGACGCTGCGGCGCGCGCGCACCTCGACCAGTGCCTCGCGATCTCGCGCGAGATCAAGCACCAGGAGCTGGAGGCGGAGTGCGAGCTCTTCCTCGGCGCCACCGCGATGCAGAGCGACGACCACGCCCAGGCCGGCCTGCGCTTCAAGCGCTCGCTGACGGTGTGCCGCGAGGCCGGCGACAAGCGCGGCGAGGCGCACGCGCTGTGGTGGCTCGGCCACCTCGACCTGCGCAGCGGCGACCTGGTCCCGGCGCGCGCGCGGCTCAGCGAGGCGCTGCGGGCGTTCCGCGCCTTCGAGGCGTGGGAGGACGTGCTCGGCTGCCTCGAGGACCACGCCGTGCTGGCGCTGGCCGAGGGCCTGCCGGACGTGTCGGTCGGCATCGCCGCGGTCGCCGCCAAGGCCCGCGAGCGGCTGGGCCTGGTGCATTCGCCGCGCGACGAGGCGCGCTGGCAGGCCCACCTGGCCGCCATGCGGGTCGCAGTGCCCGACCTGCAGTACAGCGGCGTCTGGCTCGACGCGCAGGACTGGCAGCTCGACGTGGCGATCCGCCACGCGCTGGCGCCCCAAAAGGAAACGGCGACCGCCTGATCGGGCAGTCGCCGTTGCGGGCCGCGCGCGAGGCGCGGCGGGGTCGTCAGGCGGTGCGGCGGCGGCGGGCGATGAAGCCCATCACGCCCAGACCGGCCAGCATCAGCGCGTAGGTGCCCGGCTCGGGGATCGCCGGGGTCAGGGCGCCCAGCGAGTAGTTCTGCGAGATCACGCACAGCTCGTTCGCGTTGAAGCAGGTGTTGGAATAGGCCGGGCTATTCGGCGTCAGGCCCATGTACGCGCGCACGCCGTTCGCGGCTTCCGCATCGGGCGCATCGAAGTCGAAGAACATGTAGTACGCGTAGGCGCCGCTGCCGGCGGCGGCGAAGGCGGCGCCCGCCGGGGCCAGGAAGCCCGTGGTGTAGTTCGAGCGCAGGCCGGTCAGCTGGTTGTCGACGACCTGGATGCCGGTCACGAAGGTCGACGGGATGCTGCTCAGGATCGAGAAAGTCGACGCCGTGCCCGCCGGGTCGGCCAGGTCGTAGAAGGTCACGTCGAACGCGGTGACCTGGAAGCCCGAGCACACGCCGGTCGCGAAGTAGGTGCCGGTGCCCGTGCCCTGCGTCAGGCAGCTGTCGTCCACCTGGAAGGTGGCCGTGGCGGACCAGCCCAGGTCGGTGACCGGTGCGCCGAAGGCCGGATCCCAGCTGCCGGTGTAGACCGCGGCCTGTGCCGAGCCGGCGGCCCCGATCAAGCTCGCTGCGGCCAGCGCAGTGCCGGCGAAAATGGACTTGAATCGATTGACAGACATGGGTACCGCCTTGTGTTGTTGACGCTTCAGGGCGCGATCATAAGGATCAATGTCAACGAGTTTGTCCTCCGGGTCTCCCCCAGTCAGGGGGGTACAAGGGCCCCTGAAAAGGGGGCTGCGCCGGGCGGAACCCGGGCCTCAGCCGTTGCTGACGCCCGAGGCGACGTGCCCGGCCGGGACGTGGGCCGCGGCCGAGTCGACGTGGCCGGTCTGGTCGTCGAAGAAGAAATCGGGCTCGAACTCGCGCAGGAACGCGCCCTTGGGCAGACCGCCCAGGAACATGGCCTCGTCGACCTCGATGTTCCAGTCCATCAGCGTGCGGATGGCGCGCTCGTGCGCCGGTGCGCTGCGCGCGGTGACCAGCGCGGTGCGGATGCGCATGCCGGCCGCCGGGTCCTGCTGCAGGCGCTGCAACGCCAGCAGCAGCGGCTTGAACGGGCCGGCCGCCAGCGGGGTGCCGGAGTGGTCGCGCTCGTGGGCCTGGAACGCGTCCAGCCCGCCGAGCTGGTAGACGCGCTCGGCCTCGTCGGAGAACAGCACCGCGTCGCCGTCGAACGCGATCCGCACCTCGCCGGGGTGCGCGCTGGAGGCGCGCGCCGAGTGCGGATAGACGCGCGCGGCCGGCACGCCGGCGCCCAGCGCCGAGCGCACGTCGGCCTCGTTCGTGGACAGAAACAGGTGCGCGTTGAGCGGCCGCAGGTAGCGCCACGGCGACTCGCCGCGCGTGAACACGCCGCGCTGGATCGGCAGCCCGTAGTGCTGGGCCGAGCGGAACACGCGCATCCCCGAGACCGGGTCGTTGCGCGACAGGATCACCACCTCGACCCGCTGCGCCGGCGGCGGCCCGGCCGCGTCGGCGGCATTGAACGCCAGCAGCTTGTTCACCAGCGAGAACGCGACGCCGGGCTTGGCCGCGCGGTCGAGCCGGTCGAGCTGCAGCCGCATGTAGGCGCGGTCGTCGTTCGCCTCGAAGTGCTGGTTCTCCTCCTCGAAATCGAAGAGCGCGCGGGAGGAGATCGCGACGACGAGCTGGCCGTCCAGGGAGGTGGGCATGCGGGCGATGATACGAGCCGCCGTGGCCCGGGCCGGCACCTCGCGCCTGAGGCAACCGAACCCATGGCTGCCCAGGCAGGCGCGGTCCGCGCCCGGTTTTGACGCTGGCAACTGGCTTGATCGACAATCGGGCATGAGCGCGCCGACCATCGATTTCTCGCCGCTGCGAAGGGCGATTGCGCTTCTCGACGAGGCCCTGCAATTCTGGGCAGGGCTGCCGGACGGGGCGGCGCTCAAACCGCACCTGCGTTCGGCGGTCATCCAGTCGTTCGAGTTCAGCTACGAGTTGTCGGTCAGGCTGCTTCGACGGGTACTGATCGAGCGTTCCGAGTCGGCTGATCGGATCGCCGATCTGTCGTTCAACGACCTGCTCCGGGCCGCTGCCGATGCGGGCCTGGTGCCCGATCCGTCACGGTGGCGCGAATGGCGAGAGATGCGCAATGCCACCAGCCATGCCTACGACGAAGCCAGGGCGCAGGCGGTCGTGTTGCGCGCTGGCGCATTTTCCGTCGATGCCGCGGCGCTGCTGCGCGCGCTGGAGAGCAGTGGTGCCCGGTGAAACGCGCTCAACGATGCGTTCGCCGGTGGTGCTCAGCCTGTCGCAGGCGCTGACGGTCCGCCGCATCATCGACAGCGTGGTCGCCGATGCCGAGGTCAAGGTGTTCGGCTCGCGCGCAACCGGCCGCGCGCGACCCTTCTCCGATCTCGACCTGCTGTTCGTCCGTCCGCCTCACTTGACCTGGCAGCAGCGAGCCGACCTGCGCGACCGGTTCGAGGCGAGCGAGCTGCCGTTTCGGGTCGACCTGGTCGAAGTTTGCGCGCTACCACCCGGCATGGCTGAACGGGTCGCCAGCGAGAGCGTCCAGTTGCCGCGTGCCTAGGGCCATCGGACGCCCGCCTACTGCATGAACCCGATCGCCCCCCGCTTGCCGCGCGCATCGGGCAGGTCGCGGGTCTCGATGCGGCCGCGGCGGTCGAGCTTGGCGTTGCCGAAGGCGGTCATCCAGGCGCGGCGCATCTCGCGGGGGGCCAGCTCGCTCATCGCGTCGAGCACGTCGGCCGGTGCGTCGAGCTCGAAGCGCTCGCCCCAGCCGTGCTCGGCGCGGATGCTCGTGTACAGCCGGGCGGCGATGCGGCGCGCCGCGTCACGGTCGGGGGCGTGCACTTCGTACACGTTCATGCGGTTCAGGATCGGATCGGGGATCGCGCGGCCGTCGTTCGCGGTCGCGACCCAGATCACCTGGCTGGCGTCGATCGGCACCTCGGCAAACTCGTCGGTAAAACTGCCCGCCGTGTCGTGCTCCAGCAGACCGTAAAGTGCGCCGAGCGGGTCGTAGGCGTGCTCGCCGCCGGCCTTGTCGATCTCGTCGACCACCATCACCGGGTTCGCGTACTGGCCGTCGACCAGGGTCTCGAACACCTTGCCGGGGCGCGCGCCCTTCCACTGGCTGGAGGCGCCGCTCAGCACCCAGCCGGCGGTCATCGAGCTCATCGACAGGAAGCCCATGCCGGTGCCGAGCAGGTGGGACAGCTCGCGCGCGAAGTGCGTCTTGCCGACGCCGGGCGGGCCGAGCAGCAGCAGTGGCGTGATCTCGAGCGCGTCGCGGCTGTCTTCGCACAGGGCGAGCTGGCGGCGGATGTCGTCGAGCACTTCGGTGAAGTTGGGCAGCTCGTCGTAGAGGTGGTCCATCTCCGGCAGGCCGGAGGGCTTGACCTGGAAGCGCTCGGGGCCCTTCTCGAGCATGCGCTCGTAGGTGGAGCGCAGGGTCTCGTGTTCCTTGTGCGGCAGCTTGTCTAGCCTGCGGCCGACGTCGTCGACACGGTAGAGGTGGCGCATGCGCGCGATCGGGATGCTGCCGGGCCGGGACGAGACCGTCACGAGATCGTTGGAAGCGGGCATCTGGCGAACCTCCTTGCGCAACCTGGCGCTGTGATTATTCAAGCACAGTCTGCCCATCGGCGCGCCGCCGAACTGAGGGGCAAACCCGTGCTTGTTGCAGCAGGTCGCGTGCCAGCTTTTACTTGACCCAGGTGTTCAGCTGGATGATCGGGAGGAGCACCGCCAGGACGATCAGCATCACGACGCCGCCCATCGCGACGATCAGCAGCGGCTCGAGGATCGTCGCCATCTGCATCGCGCGGCGCTGCACCTCGGTGCCGAGCTGGCGGGCGGCGCGGTCGAGCATCAGCGGCAGCTGTCCGGTCTGCTCGCCCAGGCGCGAGAACATCGCCAGGATGCCCGGGAAGCGCTTCTTGCCGGCCAGCGCCGAGGCCAACGGCGCGCCTTCGCGCACCTGGACCAGCGCGTCCATCGCGTCGGCCCGCATCGCGCGGTTCGACAGCGTCTCGCTCGCGGCCTGCAGCGCCTTCAGGATCGGCACGCCGGCGCCGGCCAGCATCGCCAGCGTCCCGGCGAAGCGGGCGGCGTTGTAGCCGCGGGCCAGCTTGCCGATCAGCGGCAGCTCGAGCCAGCCGGCGTCGAAGCTCTGGCGGAAGATCTCGTTGCGCAGCATCGCCATCAGCAGCCCGCCGCCGGCCACCAGCGCGAGCAGCACGGCCCAGCCCCACTGGCGCAGGAACGCGCTGATGCCCAGCATCGCGATCGTCAGCGTCGGCAGCGCGCGCTTGGAATTGCTGAACACCGAGGCGACCTGCGGCACCACGTAGGTGACGAGGAAGATCACGATCACCACCGCGATCAGCGAGACGATCGCCGGATACAGCGTGGCGCCGATCAGCTTGCTGCGCAGTTCCTGGCGCTCCTCCAGGTCGTCGGCCAGGCGCTCGAGCACCTTGCCGAGCGCGCCGCTCTGCTCGCCGGCGGCGACGACGCCGCGGTAGACCTCGTCGAACTCGCGCGGCGCGCTGGCCAGGGCGCGCGCGAACGGCGAGCCGCTGTTGACCTCGCTCTTCAGGTGTGCGACGAGTTCGCGCTGGCGGGCGTCCTCGGCCTCCTCGCTCAGCGCGGTCAGCGCGCGTTCGAGCGGCAGGCCGGCGCCGACGAGGCCGGCGAGCT
>JAZKIO010000060.1:0-105382 GCA_040384825.1 Pseudomonadota bacterium | reverse complement strand
CGTCCATGTTGCCGACGCGCATGTTGGCCACCATCTGCGGCGGCGGCACGGTGATCAGCTTGGCGCCGCTCAGCGGGTTGATGCCCGAGGCAGCGAGCCAGTAGTGGATCCACATCGCGTGGGTGCCGGTCGGGAAGGTGCCCGCGAAGGTGTATTCGCGCTTCTCCTTCGCCATGGTCTTGGCGAGCGACGGGCCGTCGACCGCGCCCTTGTCGGCCAGCGCCTTCGACAGCGTGATCGCCTGGCCGTTGTTGTTCAGGTTCATCAGCACGGCCATGTCCTTCTTCGGACCGGCCGTGCCCAGGTGCACGCCGTAGATCAGGCCGTACAGCACGTGCGCCATGTCGAGCTCGCCGTTGACGAGCTTGTCGCGCACGCCGGCCCACGAGGCCTCTTTCGTCGGCACGATCTTGACGCCGTACTTCTTGTCGAAGCCCAGCACCGCGGCCATCACGACCGACGCGCAATCGGTCAGCGGGATGAAGCCGATCCGCACCTCCTCTTTCTCGGGCTTGTCGGAGCCCTGCGCGTAGACCGCCGTGCTCAGGCCCGGCACGAGGCCGGCGGCGCCGGCGGCCGCGGCGGCCTGGATCAGGCTGCGGCGGCGCAGGTCGGGGCGCGGGGTGGAGTTCGGGGTCGAGATCGTCGAAGTCATTGGGCTGGTCTCGTGAAGGTCGAAGAAGGATCGGGGCTCGCGCTGCGGTTTCCGGGCCTCGCAGCGCGCATGAAACGAACGGGAGGGTGCGGGCGCACGGAGGGCCGCCTGCCGCTCGATCGAGCGGGCCGGGCGGGACGCGCCGGGGTCGATGAAGGCCGGCCGGCGTTGGCGCGGGTCCTGTCATGTCCGAGAGGATCGCCGTTGACCCTCGGCGGGGCTTATGCAATCGATGTGCCAGCACAAACCCCGAGAGCGGGCGCCTAAACTCCCCGCCGATGCACCGCCGCGGAGGGCTTTATTGGTGCAGCGCACAACGCGTGTGCGTCCGCCCGCTTCCGCATCGACTCACCGAAGGCTCCTCGATGACCACCTCCCCTGCCGCCCGCTCGACCCCGCGCATCGGCCTGATCGGCGTCGGCGCGATGGGCATGGCGATGGCGCTGAACCTGCGCGAGCGCGGCCATGCGGTCTGGTCGCGCGACGTGCGCGCGCAGGCCGATGCGCAGGCGAGCGCTGCCGGCATCACCGTGTGCGCGTCGCCGCGTGAACTGGCCGCCGCGACCGACATCGTGTTCGTCGTCGTCGTCAACGCCGCGCAGATCGACGCCGTGCTGTTCGGCGCCGATGGCGTGGTGCAGGCGCCGGGTGGCGCCCGCACGGTGGTGCTCTGCTCGACGATCGCGCCGCAGGACACCGCGCGCTTCGCGGCGCAGCTCGCGCCGCACGGCATCGCGCTGATCGACGCGCCGATCTCCGGCGGCCCGGCCCGCGCCCGCGCCGGTGAGATGAGCATGATGATCGCCGCGCCGGCCGCCACGCTCGCGGCGTGGGAGCCGGTGTTCGCGGCCCTGGCCGCCAAGCGCTTCGTCGTCGGCGAGACGATCGGCGACGCGGCCAAGGCCAAGCTGGTCAACAACCTGATGGCCGGCATCAACCTGGTCGCGGGCGCGGAGGCGCTGGCGCTGAGCGCGAAGCTCGGGCTCGACCCGCACGCGATGTACGACCTGATCTGCGCCTCCAGCGGCGCCTCCTGGGTGTTCGAGGACCGGATGGCGCGTGCGCTGGCCGAGGACTACACGCCGCCGCGCGCCGCCGCCCACATCCTGACCAAGGACGTCGGGCTCGCGACCGCGATGGCAGCGAGCGTCGACCACGCGACGCCGCTCGGCGACGCGGCGCTGGCCCGGCTGCGCGAGACGGTGGCGCGCGGGTGGGCGGAGCTGGATGACGCGGTGGTGATCAGGACGTATCAGTTGCGTGCCGATGGCGACCCTCACCCCGGCCCTCTCCCGCGGGCGGGAGAGGGAGAAGGCGCTTGATCCTGCGGGTCGACGATCTCACCGTCGCACATGCGGGCGCGGCGCCGTTGGTCGCGCACTGGTCGGCGGTGATCGGGCCGGGCGTCACGCTGCTGCACGGCGACACCGGCAGTGGCAAGTCGACGGTACTGCGCGCGCTGGCCGGCCAGCACCCGGTGACCGGGCGCCTGACGCTGGCCGGCGCGGCGCTCGATGCCGACGCGGCCGCCTATCGCCGCCGCGTCTTCTTCTGCGAGGCCACGACCGACGCGTTCGACCAGATCACGGCGCGCGCAGCGACCGCGGCGCTCAGCGACGGCGACACCGCGTTCGACGCCGCGCGCTGGGCCGAGCTGGCGGACGGCTTCTCGCTCGCCCCGCACCTGGACAAGCCGCTGTACATGCTCTCGACCGGCTCGAAGCGAAAGGTCTGGCTCGCCGCCGCACTCGCGTCCGGCCGGCCGCTGGTGCTGCTGGACGAGCCGACCGGCGGGCTCGACGCGCCCTCGGTGCGCTGCCTCTGGGCGGCGCTGGCGCGCATCGCGGCGGGTGCGGACCGCGCGGTGATCGTCGCGAGCGCCGAGCGGCTCGCGCAGGTGCCGCTGGCCGCGACGATCGAGCTGCCACTGACCAGCTGAACGGGAACGTCAGAGCCGCATCGGGCTCACGACGTACTGGAACCCGGGCCGCTCGTCCGGGAAGCCGAACAGCACGCTGCTGGTCGGGCTGTCGAGCTCGAGCTGCACCATCTGCGCGTGCGTCTGCGCGAGCATCTCGGTCACGTAGCCGATGTTCAGCCCGATCTCCAGCCCCTCGCCAACGTGGTCGATGTCGATCTCCTCGACCGCCTCCTCGTGCTCCGCGTTGCTCGCGGCGACGCGCAGCAGCCCCGACGCGAGCGTGAGACGCGCACTGCGGAAGCGCTCGCTCGTCAGGATCGCGACGCGCTGCAGCGCGGCCAGCAGCGGCGCGCGGCCGAGCACGATACGCAGCCGGTGGCCGACCGGGATCACGCGGCGCCAGTCGGGGTAGCGGCCTTCGAGCAGCTTGGAGACGACCTCGATGCCATCGAGCTCGAAGCGCACCTGCGCGGTGCCGATGCGCAGCTGCACGGTCGCCTCGGGCGCGGCGTCGGCGCGCAGCAGGCGCTGCAGTTCGCCGACCGTCTTGCGCGGCAGGATCAGTTCGTGCCGCGTGCCGATCGAGGGCACGGCAGCGCGGGCCAGCGCGAGGCGGTTGCCGTCGGTCGCGACCAGCGTCAGCGTCTCGCCATCGGCGACGAACAGCACGCCGTTCAGGAAGTAGCGGATGTCGTGCGCCGCCATCGCGAACGCGACGTCGTCGAGCAGGCCCTTCAGCACGGCGCGCGGCACGGCGAACGGCGCGCCGAGGTCGGCCGCCTCGGGCACGGTCGGGAAATCGTCCGCCGGTAGCGTCTGCAGCGTAAAGCGGCTGGTGCCGCCCTGGAGCGTCAGGCGGTTGCGCTGCGCGCTGAGCGTGACGAGCTGGCCGGTCGGCATCGCGCGCAGGATGTCGGCGAGCTTGCGCGCCGCCACGGTGGTGGCGAACGTGCCCGCGTCGCCGCCCAGCTCGGCGCGCGTGCGCAGTTGCAGTTCGAGGTCGGTGGCGGTGAACTCGATCGCGCCCGCGGTCTTGCGCAGCGCCACGTTGGCGAGGATCGGCAGCGTGTGGCGGCGCTCGACGACGCCGAGCACCTGCTGCAGCGCGACGAGCACCGCCTCCTGCGTCGCCTTCAGCACGATCACGAACCGCTCCCCGAGCGGCCCGGCCCGCCGGCGAACAACGCGGCCTGCTCGTTCGAGTGCTTGGCCGCGAAGCCGCGCATGAAATCGCGCAGCACCTCGGCCGCGACCAGTCCCTGCGACTGGCAGGCGGCGACGAAGGCGTCCCGCAATTCGCGCTCGATGCGTATCCGCATCCCGGCATCTTTCGAACCCATGACCCGCTCCCCGAGTTTGGATACACATATGTGTATCCATCTGGGAATCACTATACCGCGTGCTTCGGCCCGTTGTGAAGCCCCGGCTTGGCGCCGCAGGTCGGCCGCGCTAGCGGCGCGCCGCTGTAGCCGCGCAGCGCCGGCAGGTCGAGCACGATCACGCCGCCGAACTCGACGCGCAGCAGCCCGGCACGCTCCAGCGCGTGCAGCGCCTGGTTCGTGCGTTGCCGCGAGACGGACGACAGCAGCCCGATCTCCTCCTGGCTCAGCTGCACGTACGGACCCGCCTGCGGGTACAGGTCGGGATCGAACAGGCTCGCGAGACAGCGGGCCACGCGCGCATCGGGCCCGAGCAGGCGATCGAACTCGACCAGGCCGATGAACAGGCTGAGCCTCGCATTGATGTGTGACAGCAGAAACCGATTGAACGGCAGGCTCGTCGAGACCAGCCGCTCGAAGGTGTGACGCGGCACGCAGGCGATTCGGGTGTCGCGGACGGCGACACCGTCGTAGCGCCACACGCCCGGCCGCAGCAACGAGCCCTCGCCGGCCCAGCCGCCGGCGGTGACGCCGGTGAAGGTCGACAGGCGGCCGTCGCGCTGCGACACCGACATCTTCACCAGCCCCTCGATCACGCCGATCCACTGATCGGCCGGCGCGCCGCAGCGGATCGCGCTGCCGCCCACCGGCACGCGGCGTTCGTGCGACTCGCGCACCACGCGGTCGAGTTCGTCGGGCGTCAGCGTCGCGGCCCACAGGCTCGCGCGCAGCATCGTCTCCAGCGTCTGCATGGCGTTTGTCCTCCTCCGTTCGCTCGCTACGCGCGTGATCTTGAATCGGATGCAAGTGGAAACGCTTGTCAGGCATGTCGTCGCAAAGACAACCTGCGCGGGCGCTTCTCGGCAACATCGTTTCGGACCCTCACCACAACAGGAGACAACGATGAACGATCTCGAGACGCGCCCGCCTTCCGCGCCCTCGGCCCCCGAGGCCGACCCATCGCTGCTGCTGCGGCGCCGCAGCCTGCTGGCCTATGCCGTGTCGGCACCGGTGATGACGGTGGCCGCCGGCTTCGGCGTCAACCTCGCCGCCTCGTCCGACGCGATGGCGCTGCCGCTGCCGCTGACGCCGGCCGACACGGTCGACTACTACGACGTCGGCGATTCGCTGGTGCAGACGGCGCTGCCGACGATGCCGCTGGTGAAGGTCTCGGTCGGCACCGACGGCCGGGTCTCGCTCGACCTGCCGCGGCTCGAATCCGGCCAGGGCATCGCGACGGCCTGCGGAATGATGATCGCCGAGGAGCTCGACGTGCCGCTGAGCATGGTCGACGTGACCGCCGCCGACGCGCGGCCCGAACTCGTGTTCAACCAGATCTCCGGCGGCTCGGCCGCGGTGCGCTGCTTCGACGCGGCGCTGCCGCTGATCGCGGCCGGCGCGCGCGCCCGGCTGCTCGCCGCGGCGGCGCAGCAGTGGGGCATCTCGACCGCGGGGCTGAGCGTCGTCGCCGGCGTCGTGACCGCGCCCGATGGCCGCACCGCGACCTACGGCTCGCTGACCGTGGCCGCCGCGGCGCTGCCGCTGCCGATCGGCGTGCTGCCGAAGAGCGCCTCGCAGTACAAGGTGATCGGCGTGCGCGCGGGCCGCCTCGACGCGCGCGACATCGTCACCGGCAAGAAAAAGTTCACGCTCGACCAGGACGTGCCGAACGCCAAGCCCACGATGCTGCGCATGCCCTCGCAGATCCGCGGCAAGGTCGTCAGCGTCAACAACCTGAACACCGTGAGCGGCATGCCCGGGGTGATCGCGGTGGTGGTGATCCCGAGCGGCGGCACGATCGTGCCGAACCCGCCCGGCGTGGCGGTGATGGCCGAGACCTTCGGCCAGGCCTACGCGGCCGCGGCCGCGCTCGACATCACCTGGGGCAACGGCCCGCTCGCCGGGCAATCCGATGCCTCGATCCAGGCGACGCTGAAGGCGGCGATCCTGCCGTTCGCGCTGCCGCCGCTGGGCTCGGTCACCGTCGAAGGCGAATTCCAGTTCGCGGCCGCCACGCACTGCCCGCTCGAAGTGGAATGCGCGATCGCCGACGTGCGCGCCGACCGCGCCGAGATCTGGGCCGGCCTGCAGACGCCGATCATCACCAAGCAGGCGATCGCGATCGACCTCGGCCTGCCGGCCGACAAGGTCACGGTGCACGTCGTACCCTCGGGCGGCTCGTTCGGCCGGCGCCTGTTCTGGGACCCGGTGCAGGTGGCCGCGCAGGTCTCGAAGATCACCGGCCGCGCCTGCAAGCTGATGTACCACCGCACGGACGACACGCGCCAGACCCGGCTGCGCCCGCCGCAGTACCACAAGGTGCGCGCCACCGTGCTGCTCGGCCAGGTGATCAGCTACGAGCAGCGCATCGCCGCGGTCCGGCTCGACGCGCGCCACGGCTTCGGCGAGATCGGCACCGCCACCGCAGGTGCACTGCCGCCGCTGGTGCAGCAGACGGTCGGCAACCTCGGCTACGAGCAGTTCTTCTTCAAGACGATGGTCGCCTCGCCGTACAACTTCGGCGTCAGCACCAAGCTGCTGACGCCGGTGGCGATCGACATGAACACGGTCTCGTACCGCTCGGTGCACATCCAACCCGCGCGCAGCGTCGAGGAGATCATCGTCGACGAGATCGCGCGCAAGCTGGGCAAGGACCCCCTCGCGTTCCGCCTCGAGTACCTGCGCGTGCCGCGCGCGCGGGCCGTGCTGCAGGCGGTGGCGAGCGCCGGCAACTGGGGCCGCGCCATGCCGGCGGGCTGCGCGCAGGGCATTGCGGTGCACATGGAATCGCGCTCGTTCACGGCGTCGCTGGTCGAGATCGACGCGACCGACCCGACCAACGCGAAGGTCACGCGCGCGGTGATCGCGATCGACGTGGGCAAGCCGATCAACCCGTCGGGCATCGAGGCGCAGATGCAGGGCGGCCTGGCCGAATCGATCGCGCTGGTGCTCAACGCGGGCCTCACGATCAAGGCCGGCCTGCCGATCGAATCGAGCTACGCGAACTACCGCTTCACGAAGATGAAGGACTACCCGAAGAACGTGCAGATCATCATCATGCCGAACACCGGCGAGGCGATCGGCGGGCTCGGCGAGGTCGGCCTCTCGGCCAACTCGGGTGCGATCGCGAACGCGTACGCGCGCGCCACCGGCATCAAGCCGCGCAAGTTCCCGCTCAACGCCCAGCCGGCCTACACGCCCGTCGCGCCCGGCCAGATCGCCGTGCCTGTCTTCCTGTCCTGACAAGGAGCCACTCTCATGCCCAACCAATCCTTCACGCTCAACGGCAAGGCCGTCAATGTCGATGCGCCGGGCGACCTCGCCCTCCTCTGGGTGCTGCGCGACAAGCTCGGCCTGACCGGCCCCAAGTTCGGCTGCGGCACCAACGTGTGCAAGGCCTGCACCTGCCTGATCAACGGCAAGGCGACGACGACCTGCGTGACCAGCGTGGCCTCGGTCGCCGGCAAGAAGGTCACGACGATCGAGGGCCTGGCCAACGGCGACGTGCTGCACCCGGTGCAGCAGGCCTGGCTCGACCGCGACGTGCCGCAGTGCGGCTTCTGCCAGCCCGGCCAGATCATGGCCGCGGTCGACCTGCTCAGCCGCAACAAGAACCCGAGCGACGCCGACATCGACGCGATCGAGAACATGTGCCGCTGCGGCACCTACGGCCGCATCCGCGAGGCGATCAAGGCCGCGGGGGCGAAGATGCCGTAGCGCGGACTGCGCGGGCGCGGGTCGTCCGTATGATGGGCCGATCGGCACCCGTGCCGCACCGGACATCCCCATGACCGCGACCCTCGCCACCCGCGAACTCGAGACCCGCCACCACGAGCTGCGCAAGACGCGCATGCAGATGGTGGACGGGCACCTGACCGGCAACCTGCGTACCGTCCAGCAAGGTCTGAGCGCGCGGGCCTATGTGGACGGGTACTGGGGCTTCGCCTCGGCGCCGCTCGAAGGCGCGGGACAGCGCGAGCGCGTGCAGCACGAGGCGCTCGAGAACGCGCGCGCGATGGCCCGCTTCGGGCCGCGCCGCGCGCTCGCGATGGCGACGGAACCGTACCGCGGCGCGCACGTGTTCGCGGGCCGCGCGCCGCTGACCGCCACCGAGTGCAACGAGCGACTCGCGGCGCTGCACGCGCACTGCCTGCAGCACTACCCCGGCCTGCGCGCCACGCGCCTGCTGATCGGCGACGAGCACCACACCAAGCAGCTGCGCACGGCGGCGGGCGGCGATTCGCTCGCCAGCATCCAGCGCGCGTTCTGCGGCATCGTGCTCGGCGCCGAGGACGAGACCGGCGCGCCGATCGAGGTCGACCTGCTGCGTTCGTGCAAGGGCAGCCTGGCGGACCTGGACTGGTCGCTCGAGACGCTCGCGCCGCTGCTCGCGCGTGCCCACGAGCACCTGCAGGCCAAGCGCCATGCCGTGGCCGCCCGCGGCGGCCAGCAGACCGTGGTGCTCGCGCCCGAGCTGGCCGGCATGCTGGCGCACGAGGCGATGGGCCACCCGTGCGAGGCGGATGCCGTGCTCGGCGGCGCGGTGACCGCGTCGCTCGCCGGCCAGCCAGTCGCGAGCGAGCTGGTGTCGATGCTCGACATCGCCCACACCTGGAACGGCGAGGAGGCGATGGCGCCGGTCTACGTCGACGACGAAGGCACGCCGGCGCGCGACGTGACGATGATCGACAAGGGCCGGCTCACCGGCTTCATGCACAGCCGCGAGACCGCCGCGCGGCTCGGCGAGGCGCCCACCGGCAACGCCCGCGCCTACAACCCGAACGACGAGCCGCTGGTGCGCATGCGCAATACCGTGATCCTGCCCGGCACGTCGAAGCTCACGGAGATGATCGAGGGCGTGGACGACGGCTACCTGCTGATGAAGACCAGCAACGGCCAGGCCGACTCGACCACCGAGTTCATGTTCGGCGTGACCCTGGCCTACGAGATCTGCGGCGGCAGGATCGGCCGCGCGGTGCGCAACACCACGGTCTCCGGCTCGGCGCTCAAGGTGCTGAGCGCGGTCGACGCGGTCAGCGACGACATGGTCTGGGACTGCTCCGGCTACTGCGGCAAGAAGCAGCCGATGGTCGTCTCGATGGGCGGCCCGGCGCTTCTCACCCGCGTGCACCTGGGGGGCGAATGAGCGCCGCATCTTCATCCGCGGCGCCGGCGGACACGGCGCAGCGCCTGATCGAGCTGATGCGCGCGCAGGGCTTCGACGGCGCGCAGGTCAGCGTGAGCCGGCAGCGGCGCAGCGAGGTCTGCGTCGCGCACAACGAGGCGAGCCTGCTGCGCAGCACCGACACGCACCGGCTGCAGCTGGTCGGCCTGCTCGACGGCCGCCGCGCCGCGACGGACGCCAGCGAGATCGGCGACGAACAATTGCAGGCCACCGTGCGCAGCCTGTGGGAGAGCGTCGCCTCCGCGCCGCAGGACGCGGCCAACGCCGTCTCCGCGGGTCAGCACGCGCGCATCGTGCGCGGCCGCGCGCAGGCCGAACTCGCGGAGCTGGCCGACGCGACCGGCGCGCTGCTGGCCTACCGCGAGCGCGAGGCCCCGAGCGTGATGCTCGAGGAGATGGCCGTCGCGCACAACAGCAGCTGGTCCAGCACGCTGACCAGCGCGGGCACCGACCTGGCCTGCGAACTCCACTGGTTCGACGCCGGCGCCTTCGGCCTGGCACGGGACGGCACGCAAGCCAGCTCGTTCAACTACGCCGGCGGCAACTGCGAGAGCCTGGCCGACGCGCCGCTGATCACGCGCTTCGGCATGGCCGACCTGCTGCAATCGCTGCCGCGGCAGACCCGCACCGAGCGCATCGGCGAGCGCTTCGTCGGCAGCGTGGTGCTGACGCCGAAGGCGATGGCCGATCTCGTCGGCTGGCTGCTCGGCCAGCTCGCCGACCAGGCGCTGATCGACGGCAGCTCGGTCTACCGCGACGCGGTCGGCCAGCTCGTCGCGTCCCCGCTGCTGAGTTTGCGCCATCGCACCGACGCGCCGGGCGTGTCGCCGCTGACGGCCGACGCGTTCGTCGCCGCGCCGGTCGAGCTGATCGCGCAAGGGCGGCTGCAATGCCTGACGCCGAGCCTCTACGGCAGCCGCAAGACCGGGCTGCCGCACGTGCCGCTCGTGGCTGAAGGCTGGGACATGGCGGCGGGCGCCACGCCGCGTGACGCGCTGATCGCCGGCGTGCCACGCGGCGCGCTGGTCGATCGGCTGTCGATGGGGCGGCCTGCGGCGAGCGGGGACTTCTCGGGTGTGATCAAGAACAGCTTCCTGATCGACCACGGCCGCGTCGGCGCGGCGCTGGCCGAGACGATGATCTCCGGCAACGTCGCGCAGATGCTGCGCGACGTGCAGGCGGTGAGCGCCGAGCGCATCGACACGGGCGGGTGGGTGCTGCCGTGGGTGCGGGTCGAGGGGCTGCACTTTTCGTGAGCTGGGACGCGACGCGCGTTGCGCGCGCGAAGCTGCCGGAACCACGCAGCGCGTGCTGAAGGCTGCGCACTTCCGCGAGTGCCGACTAAATCCAACTCTGTGTCGCCGGTGAGACGTGAGCGCGGTTGACCGACGGCGAAGAGTCGCGCGACATTTGAGCAAAGTGAACGCGAAACATCGCGGCGAGCAGCCACCTGCCATCCCAAGATTTTTAGGCCACCTATATCGCGGATGAAAGCGGCCGGAACGGGCCGCAGAGGCGCTTCGTCCATGGAACTGAAAGAGGGAAGCGATGACTATGAATCGAATTAGGCCGAACAGTCTGGTGTTCGACGTTCCGTCTAATTTACGTTGGGCTGCCCGCAATACATCTGTGCCATGCAACACGCTGAGCAAACTTTGAAGATCGAGCGCGTGAACGGGTTCAACTCAACGGCTCGCGTGGGCCCCCCGTCCTTCGGCGGTCGGCGCACGGTTGGTTCTACTCGTTGCGCCACTGTTCGCCGCTGCTTGCCATGTCGCGCGGTGCCCTTCGGCTGCACGCCGTCTCGCAGCGTTGTGCTTCACTCGTCGGCCGGCTCGCTCGTCCACCGAACGTCGTCGCGCTCCTCATCACGGCCAGCCCAACCCGTCACTCGAGCGGACGGCCTAAAGGCCGCCGCTCAGCTTCAACGTTGGGCTGCCCGCAATACATCCGTGCCATGCGAATCACTGAGCAAACTTTGAAGGTCGAGCGTGTGAACGGGTTCAACTCCACCGCTGGCGTGGGCCGCCCGTCCTTCGGCGGTCGGCGCACGGTTGGTTCTACTCGTTGCGCCACGGTTGGCTGCTGCTCGCCGCGTCGCGCTGTGCTCTTCGGCTTCGCGCCGTCTCGCACGGTTGCGGGTCACTCGTCGGGCGCTTTGCTCGTCCACCGAACGTCGGCGCGTTCCTCATCACGGCCAGCCCAACCCGTCACTCGAGCGGACGGCCTAAAGGCCGCCGCTCAGCTTCAACGTTAGGCGGCGGAATGCTCTCTCCGAAGTGCCCCAATTGCCAGGAACATATGTCGATCTCCGAGCTTGGTCTCGATGGCGTTTGGTCGTGTGTCTATTGCGAAGGCGCGTGGCTAAGTGCAACTGAAGTTCAACGGATGCTATCGGCGGCGAGCAAGTCCGAGACTAGGCGCTCCAATGCTTCGCAGATCGAGATCGCAGAGAATGAGCTGACTTGTCCGGTCTGCGAGACAACTTCGTTCGTCCCCGTCCCAGTTGAGAATCAGGAGGTTCACTGCTGCTCCAGCTGTCACAGCATCTTCTTCGCCAAAGGCGTTCTTACTCACCTCTGCCCAACAGTGGGCAACGGAGCAAGCGGGCCTGAAAATGCTCTGAAGGCAGTAGGCAATGCCGCAAGCTGGGTCGTCTTATCCACTGCCCCGTTCAGCACATCATGACGCCGCCGCCTAACCCTTCCTTCAAGCGGACGCCTGACGGCGCCGCTTAAGTCAAACGTTAGTCGTCACAAATGCACTCCGAGATCATTGCGAGCTACGAGCTTATCGCGCGCAAAGGCGTTGATTCGCCGTACCCGGTACGAGTGCTCTTGCGCAAGCCAGTCCAAAGTACGCGGATGGCTCCCGCGTGGAGCTGCGAAGTCACCGTCGAACCTCTTTGGTCGAAGCCATTCGAGATCTACGGGGACGGCTCTCTCCAAGCTCTCTGCCTTGGCGCTAAACATGCAGTCCAGATGCTCGCGATCTTCATTGAACAAGGTGGAATTCTCGAATATCGAGAGGGCGAAGCATTCGACCCAGGGGTCTTTGGCTTTAGGCTGCTGCCTCCCATAGGAGAAGCCGGTGACGCCTAACCATTTCTTCAAGCGGACTGGCCTACGGCCAGCCGCTTGAGTCAAACGTTAGGCGCTTCGTGCCAATCGAACCAGTGAACCCGTGCGACCCTTCACCGCGTGCTGTTAAGTGCGGGCGCTTCATTCTCTGCCTAGTCGGCGCAATCCTTCTGTGTATCGCCGGTTGGTTCGCATACACCAACCCCCAGAGCAAGATCCTGCTCACCTCAGCGGTCTTGGGTGCCGGCTTCGTTCTAGTGTGGCTTGGTATCGCACTCCCACCAAAGGCAGCCGCCCATCTCGGCTTCTGGCTGCCGTGGTTCTTGCCGAGCCAATGATCGTCACTCGCGCCGTGCAACGAGATCGGAATGTATTTCTTCGTAGAACTGCCTGAGTGGTCTTCGCTTCTCAAGCTTGACGTTACGCACTTTGGGGTTGAAGGCAATCAACGCCTTGAATTCCACTGGTTCCACAGGGAAGCGCTCGCTGAAGTCGACTTCAGGCCGCTAGCAATCCGAGAAATGCTTTTGCTTCAGGTGCCATATTGCAACGCCACTTCGTTCAGCGCGACAAGAATGTGGCCTGACCCTTCCATTGTGGGGATGCCTAGAAGGCTGCGCCTTTTTGTCACCCCTCATGTCCATCGTTAGCTTGCTCGCGCACCCGATTCGAGTTCTGGCAGTTGCGTCTATTTGGCTGGCTTCGTGCCTTCTCGCATTTGCATTGCCAATCGTCCTTGTCAGTCTGGCCGAACGGGCATGCCCACCGCCTGAAATCGACCCCGAGCAGTGCCGAGCCTGGGTTCAAGCTGGTCTAAATTGGAGTGCATTTCTAGGTGGAGCCGTCGTGGGCGCGGCCGCCATGATCGTGTTTCCCACGATGGCCGCGCCCAGCGGTCGTAAGTTGACGACCGCAAAATGCAGTCTCATGGCGGGCGTCGTTCTAGTCGTTTTTCTCTTGTCCGCGGTGCCATCGCCCTTGCTGATGCTTCCGGCTATTGCCGCGGTAGCCACAGGTGCAGCGTGCGTCTGGTTGGTCCGAGCCGAGGGCGAGCAACGAAACCATTCCGCTGGAGTGGATCGCCACCGGCAAGCCGCTTGGCCCCCTCACCTCAAACGTTGAAGTGCATGAGTCGCCTTCCAAAACTCGCGTTTGTCGTAGCCATTGCTGCTGCTTTCGGCTTCGTCGTTGGAGCCGTTACTTCGGCAATGAGGGGCTGGGGTTCTCCGCTCGTGTCAGTCGTCGTTGAGAATCACACCAGTACGGCTGTGGGCCTCGTGAATCTTCACATCTCCAGCTGCGGAGCTACAAGTTCACTCTCTGCGCGCAACATCCAGCCGGGTACCAGTCACACATTTCGCTTTCTCGTTTGCGGAGAAGGCGGCTACAAACTTGACGCCATGCTGGAGAGAAACATGGTCCTGTCCTCTGGTGCATATGTGGAGAGCGGTTACAAGGTGATCGAATCAATCGGGCCGTTTCAGATCAAGTCCAAATACAAGAACTTCCCTCTCTAGGAAGAGGATGACTATCGAACGCCTGTCTTCCCGCGGGCTTCCCGGCCGGGCAGGTGCTGCGCCGCCTCCCCGCGATGCGCTCGCCGGGTCGCGCGTGGTTCGTCGGCCTGCTCGCGCTCAGCTTGCTGGTCGCCGCCGAACTGGCGCTGGCGGTCGTGCTGCAGGACAGGACGCTCGCCGAGTACATCCGCAGCCGCGATCCGGTTTCGGGCTCGGTCTACCTCGCCCTCCTGCTCCGCGGCCATGCCGCGGCTTCGCCTCTCGACTCAAGACCCATGCGCTTCACCGGCACGCTGAAAACCTGGACCGACGCGCGCGGATTCGGCTTCATCGAATCCACGCAGGGCGGGCAGGAGTTGTTCGTCCACATCAAGGCGTTCCCGGCGGCCACCGGGCGGCCGACAGTCGGGCAGGTGGTGACGTTCGAGGTCGTGACCGGGCCGAACGGCAAGAAGCAGGCGCGGGCGGTTCAGTACCCGCGGCCAGCGCGCTCGCGGGGGCCCGCCCGGTCGGACTTTCCGGCACGCTGGACGGCGGTGCGCGCGTTGGCGATTCCGGTGTTCATCGGCATCTGGGGGTTCGCGGCCTGGCGCTGGGGCTTCTCTCCGGCGCTGCTGCTGGTCTACGCGGGCGCCAGCCTGGTGGCCTTCGTCGCCTACGCGATCGACAAGTCCGCAGCCCGGGCCGGCCGCTGGCGCACCCCGGAGCAGACGCTGCACCTGCTCGCGCTCGCGGGCGGCTGGCCGGGCGCGCTGCTCGCGCAGCAGCTGTTGCGCCACAAGACGAACAAGCCGTCGTTCAACGCCGTCTTCTGGCTGACCGTGGCGCTCAACGTCGCGGCGTTCGTCGCGTGGTCGGCCGGGCTGATGTCACCGGCGCGCGTGCTGGGCGTCGGCGGTTGACTGCAATATATTGCGCCGCGCGCTGATCACCCGGCGAGCGCCGTCGTGAGCTGCTCACGCAGCGCCACGACCGCCTCGCCGGGGCTCATCTCGCTGCTGTCGAACACGGTGTCGGCCTTCGAGTAGAACGCGGCGCGGCTCTCGAGGATGCGGCGCAGGTCGTTCATCGCCTCGGCGTTGCCGGCGTTGCCGGCCATCGGCCGCGTGTCGCCCTGGGCGAGCACGCGGCTCATGTGCTCCTCCGGCGTCGCGCGCACCCACACGGTGTAGCAGTTGGCGAGCAGCAGGTTGAAGGTGCCGGGGTCGGAGACGATGCCGCCCGGCGTGGCGATCACCGCGCGGGGGTGGCGGGCGATCGCGTCCTCCATCGCCCGGCGCTCGTAGCGGCGGTAGGCGATCGGGCCGTACAGCGAGTGGATCTCCGGCAGCGTGCAGCCGGCCAGCGCCTCGATCAGGCGGTTCAGCTCGATGAACGGCACGCCCCAGCCTTCGGCCAGCGCGCGCCCGAGCGTGCTCTTGCCGGCGCCGCGCAACCCGATCAGCGCGATCCGCTCGCGCCGGGCCGATGGGCTCGGCGCGTCGTCGAACAGCGCGGCGATCGCGGCGCGGGCGCGCACCAGCTCGGCCTCGCTGCGGCCGCGCAGCAGCGCGCGGATCATCAGCCACTCGGGCGAGCTGGCGGTCTCGTCGCCGACGAGTTCGGCGAGCGAGCAGTTCAGCGCCTGCGCCATCTGCCGCAGGAACTGCACCGACGCGTTGCCGACGCCCATCTCGACATTGGCGAGGTGCCGCTCGGACACGTCCGCCGCCTTCGCGAGCCCCTTGCGCGTGAGGCCGCGGCGGGCGCGCAGGGCGCGCGTGCGCTCGCCGAGCGCGGCGAGGAACGGATCGCGGTCGTCGCCGACCGCAGCAGGGTCTCGGGAATCGGAGAGGTCCAAGGCGTCAGTCTTCGGGTTTGCGTGGGGGCCGGTGCGGATGATCGGCGCTATAGTTCCGTCAACATGCAACATATTACATCGATATCGACGTGACGATGCACTCAGACAGCCCCGAGGCTACCCTGTCGGCCGCGCCACCGCCAGACCGCTTCAACGCCGCAGCGCACCTGCTGGCCTTGAACAGCGGGCGCGCCGACAAGCTCGCCTACATCGACGACCAGCAGCGCCTGACCTATGGCGCGCTGGACGATCGGGTGCGCCGCTGCGCGGCCGGGTTGCTGGCGCTCGGGTTGCGGCGCGAGGACCGCGTGCTGATGGTGATGCACGACAGCGTCGACTTCCCGACCGCGTTCCTCGGCGCGCTGGTCGCCGGCATCGTGCCGGTGCCGGTCAACACGCTGCTGACGGCCGACGACTACGCCTTCATGCTCGAGCACTGCGGCGCGCGCGCGGTGCTGGTGTCGCGCCCTCTGTGGCCGGCGCTGCAGGCGGCGCTGGCCGGGTCGACCATCCCGGCGATCGTCTCCGGCCCCGGCGATGCGCCCGACGGTACTCACGCCTTCGCCACCCTGCTGGAAGCGCCCCCACTGGCGACCGCCGCCGACACACGCGCCGACGACATCGGCTTCTGGCTCTACTCCTCCGGCTCGACGGGCCGCCCCAAGGGCACCGTCCACACCCACGCCAACCTGTACTGGACGGCCGCGCTCTACGGCACGCCGGTGCTGGGGCTTCGTGAGTCCGACATCGGCTTCTCGGCCGCCAAGCTGTTCTTCGCCTACGGCCTGGGCAACGGCCTGACCTTCCCGCTCAGCGTCGGCGCGACCACCGTGCTGATGGCGGAGCGGCCGACGCCCAGCGCGGTGTTCAAGCGCTGGGTCGATCACGGCGTCACGGTGTTCTTCGGCGCGCCGACCGGCTATGCGGGCATGCTGGTCGCGCCCGACCTGCCGGCGAAGTCGCAGGTGCGGCTGCGGCTGTGCTCGTCGGCCGGCGAAGCGCTGCCGCGCGAGATCGGCGAGCGCTTCAGCGCGCACTTCGGCTGCGAGATCGTCGACGGGCTGGGCTCGACCGAGATGCTGCACATCTTCCTGTCGAACCGGCCGGGCCGCGTGCAGTACGGCAGCACCGGCGAGGTGGTGCCCGGCTACCGGCTCAAGCTGGTCGACGAGGCCGGCAACGAGGCGAAGCCCGGCGAGATCGGCGACCTGTACGTGGCCGGCCCGAGCTCGGCGCTGATGTACTGGGCGCAGCGCGACAAGTCGCGCGCCACCTTCCAGGGCGAGTGGACCAAGACCGGCGACAAGTACTCGGTCGACGAGCGCGGCTGCTACGTCTATGCCGGCCGCAGCGACGACATGCTCAAGGTCAGCGGCGTGTACGTCTCGCCGTTCGAGGTCGAGGCCACTTTGATGCAGCACCCGTCGGTGCTCGAATGCGCGGTGATCGGCTTCGAGGACGCCGACGGCCTGACCAAGACCAAGGCCTGCGTGGTGCGCAAGCCCGGCGCCGCCGATGTGGACGAGGCGGCGCTGAAGGCCTTCGTCAAGGACCGGCTGGCGGCCTACAAGTACCCGCGCGTGATCGAGTTCATCGACGAGCTGCCCAAGACCGCGACCGGCAAGATCCAGCGCTTCCGGCTGCGTGATTCGGCCAACGCGCTGGCCAACGCGCAGGCCAACCCGACCGCGCGCCCGCCGAAGTGAGCGCCGGGGACGTCCGCTTCGCGCAGCTCGACTGGCGCGGCCGGCCGGTGCGGCTCGAGTACCGGTGGGTCGGGGACGCGGCGTCGGCGCATCCGCCGGTCGTCTTCCTGCACGAGGGCCTCGGCTCGATCGCGATGTGGAAGGATTTCCCCGAGCGGATGTGCGCCGAACACGGCCTGCGCGGGCTCGTGTTCTCGCGCTACGGTTACGGGCAGTCGACGCCCAGGCCGGCCGACGAACGCTGGACGCCCGCCTTCATGCATGCGCAGGCGCACGAGGTGCTGCCGCTGCTGTTCGCGCAGCTGGAGATCACGCGCCCCTGGCTGTTCGGCCACAGCGACGGCGGCTCGATCGCGCTGCTGCACGCCGCGCGGTTCGACGTGGCCGGCCTGGTCGTCGTGGCGCCGCACATCCTGGTCGAGGACGTGTCGATCGCGAGCATCGAGCAGGCCCGCATTGCCTACGAGACCACCGACCTGCGCGCGCGGCTGGCCCGCTACCACGCCGACCCGGACTCCGCGTTCCGCGGCTGGAACGACATCTGGCTCGATCCCGCGTTCCGCGCCTGGAACATCACGGCCGAGCTCGACACCATCACCTGCCCGATCCTCGCGGTGCAGGGCGAGGACGACGAGTACGGCACACTCGCGCAGGTTCGCGGCATTCAAACCCGATTGCCGAAAACCCGCTTGCTCGTGATCCCGAAATGCGGACACTCGCCGCACCGGGATCAGCCGGCGCTGCTGGCATCGGAAGCGGCCCGCTTCATCCTCGAACATCCCACCCCCTGAGCTCTCGGAGAACCCCATGCATTTCACCGCCAAGACCCTCCTCGCGACCGCCGCCCTCGGCCTGTGCGCCCTCGGCGCGCAAGCGCAGGCGACCGGCCCGATCAAGGTCGGCTTCATGCTGCCCTACACCGGCACGTTCGCGAGCCTGGGCAACATGATCGAGAGCGGCTTCAAGCTCTACGTGCAGGAGCAGGGCGGCAAGCTCGGCGGCCGCGAGGTCCAGTACTTCAAGGTGGACGACGAGTCCGAGCCGTCCAAGGGCACCGACAACGTCAACAAGCTGATCAAGCGCGACAACGTCGACGTGCTGGTCGGCACCGTGCACTCGGGCGTCGCGCTGGCGATGGCCAAGGCCGCCAAGGACAACAACACGCTGCTGATCATCCCGAACGCCGGCGCCGACGCGATCACCGGGCCGATGTGCGCCCCGAACATCGTGCGCAGCTCGTTCTCGAACTGGCAGCCGGCCTACGCGATGGGCAAGGTCGCGGCCGAGAAGGGCGCCAAGCGCGCGATGACGATCACCTGGAACTACGCCGCCGGCAACGAATCGGTCAAGGGCTTCACCGAGGCCTTCGAGAAGGGCGGCGGCAAGGTCGTCAAGGACATGAACCTGCCCTTCCCGGGCGTCGAGTTCCAGGCGCTGCTGACCGAGATCGCGGCGCAAAAGCCGGACGTGGTCTACGCGTTCTTCGCGGGTGGCGGCGCCGTCAAGTTCGTCAAGGACTACGCCGCCGCGGGCCTGAACAAGAGCATCCCGCTGTACGGCCCGGGCTTCCTGACCGACGGCACGCTCGAGGCGCAGGGCGCCGCCGCGCAAGGCATGCTGACCACGCTGCACTACGCCGACAACCTCGACACGCCGCGCAACAACGCGTTCCGCAAGGCCTTCGCGCTGACCTACAAGGCCAACGCCGACGTCTACGCCGTGCAGGGCTACGACGCCGCGCAGATCCTGGCCGCCGGCCTCAACGCCGTGAAGGGCGATCTCGCCAAGCGCGACGCGCTCACGGCCGCGATGCACAAGGTCACCGTCGACAGCCCGCGCGGCAAGTTCACCATCTCGCCGGCCGGCAACCCGGTGCAGGACATCTACCTGCGCGAGGTCAAGGGCAACAACAACGAGTACCGCGCGATCGCCGTCAAGGCGCTGGCCGACCCGGCGCGCGGCTGCAAGCTCTGATCGACGCTGGAGCGCTGCTAGAATCTGACCAGTTCAGCTGACCAGTTTCGTTCGAGTTCGAGACCCGCATGCAACCCAAGACCACGTGGCGGCTCCAGGATGCCAAGGCGCAGTTCAGCGCCGTGGTCGATGCCGCGCTCGCGGGGGAGGCGCAACTGGTCACGCGGCGAGGCAAGCGGGCCGTGGTGGTGCTCGATGCCGGCGAGTACGAACGCCTGCGTCAGGGCGAGCGTGCGCAGGCGCCGGGCTTCATCGAGCACCTGCTGGCGATGCCGCGTTCTCCCAAGGTGTCCGTGAATGCAACCTCGGACGCGGACAAGCGCCAGGCGGTCCGATTGCGCGACGTGGTGTTCGAGTGATCCTGCTCGACACGGTCGTCGTTTCCGAGCTTCGCAAGTCCCGCCCCAACGCCCGAGTGATGGCCTGGATGCGCGGCCTGCACGAGACGGACGTGTTCCTCAGCGTGGTGACCATCGGCGAGATCGAGCGCGGCATCGCGAAGGTGCGTGACAGCGATTTCGCGCTCGCGCTGACCCGCTGGCTGGAGGAGCTGCTGCGCTTCTACGGCGACCGCATCCTGCCCGTCACGCCCGACATCGCGCGCCGCTGGGGGCGCCTCTCCGCAGAGATCGGCCACGAAGGCGCCGACCTGCTCGTCGCAGCCACTGCCGCCGCGCACGGCCTGACCGTGGCGACGCGCAACGTGCGTCACTTCGCGCCGACCGGCGTGCGCGTGTTCGACCCGTTCAAGGCCGAGTGATCCGACCCCTGAGCCCGCCATGGACCTCGCCACCTTCCTCGTCCAGTGCCTGAACGCTGTCCAGTACGGGCTGCTGCTGTTCCTCGTCGCCAGCGGCCTGACGCTGATCTTCGGGATCATGGGCGTGATCAACCTCGCGCACGGCAGCTTCTACATGATCGGCGCGTACATCGCGTTCGTGCTGGCGCCGTATTTCGGCGACTGGTTCGTCACCAAGCTGCTCGTCGGCGTGGTGCTCGCGGCCGTGTTCGGCTACCTGCTCGAATGGGCGTTCTTCAGCTTCCTGTACCAGCGCGACCACCTGCAGCAGGTGCTGATGACCTACGCGCTGATCCTGGTGTTCGAGGAAGCGCGCAGCCTGCTCGTCGGCAACGACGTGCACGGCGTGCAGGCGCCAGCCTGGCTGGCGGGCGGGTTCCAGCTCGGCGGGTTGATGTCGTACCCGTGGTACCGCGTGTTCGCCTCGGTGGCGTGCATCGTCGTCGCGCTCGGGCTGTACTGGGTGGTGAACCGCACGCGGCTGGGCATGATGATCCGGGCCGGCGCCAGCAACCGCGACATGGCGCGCGGCCTGGGGCTCGACATCAAGATGCTCTACCGCATCGTCTTCGCCGGTGGCGTGGCGCTGGCGGCGCTGGCCGGGATGATCGCGGCACCGTTGTCGTCGGTGTATCCGGGCATGGGCGGCAGCGTGCTGATCATCTGCTTCGTCGTCGTCGTGATCGGCGGCATCGGCTCGATCACCGGCGCGCTGATCGCCTCGCTGCTGGTCGGCTTCGTCGACACCTTCGGCAAGGTCTTCTTCGCGGAGTACAGCGGCGTGGGCGTCTACCTGCTGATGGCGGTGATCCTCGTCTGGCGGCCCGAAGGGCTGATGAAGCGAGCCTACTGAGTGAAGACGACCTCGATCGTTCCCGTGGCCGCCGGCATCGCGCTGCTGGCGCTGCAGCCGTTCCTGTCGCCGTACCTGCAGGACCTGGTCGTCAAGATCGCGATCTACGCCGTGTTCGCGCTCAGCCTCGAATTACTGGTCGGCGTGACGGGGCTGGTGAGCCTGGGCCACGCGGCGTTCCTCGGCATCGGCGCGTACGTGACGGTGCTGGCCTCGGGCGACGCCGGCGGGTCGGTCGCGACGGTGCTGCCGCTGGCGGTCGGCGCGGCGGCCGCGTATGCCCTCTTCGTCGGTGCGCTGAGCCTGCGCACCAAGGGCGTGTACTTCATCATGGTCACGCTCGCGTTCGCGCAGATGGCCTACTTCGTCTTCCACGACACCAAGCTCGCGGGCGGCAGCGACGGGCTGTTCCTGTACGTCAAGCCCGTGCTCGGTGCGCTGAACCTCGACGACAAGCGCACGATGTACTACGCGGTGATGGGGTCGCTGATCGGCACCTACGCGATGCTCGCACTGCTGATGCGCTCGCGCTTCGGCCATGCGCTGGCCGGGATCCGCGTCAACGAGCAGCGCATGCGCGCAGCGGGGTACGCGACCTACTGGTACAAGCTGGCGGCGTTCGTGATCGCCGGAGCGCTCGCCGGGCTGGCGGGCTTCCTGCTCGCGGTGAAGGACGGCACGGTGAACCCGGAACTGCTGAGCTGGCACGAATCGGGCGCGGTGCTGCTGATGCTGATCCTCGGCGGCATCGGCCACCTGCGCGGCGCGGTGATCGGCGCGATCGCGTTCACGCTGCTGAAGGAGCTGTTCCAGCTCGAATCGCTGCTCGGCCCGATCGCGAGCCACTGGCAGATGACGCTGGGCATCACGATCATCGCGTTCGTCGCGCTGCTGCCCAAGGGCCTGATCGGCCTGCGCCAGCGCCTCACCGGAGCGGCGCATGGCTGAGGCGCTCCTCAAGGCCAGCGACCTGACCCGCCGTTTCGGCGGACTGACCGCCGTCAACCAGGTCTCGCTCGACTTGCACGCCGGCGAGGTGCACGCGGTGATCGGCACCAACGGCGCCGGCAAGTCGACGCTGATCAACATGCTCTCGGGCGAGATGCCGGCCAGCAGCGGCACGATCATGCTCGACGGCCGGGACATCGGCGGCTGGGCGCAGCCGAAGCGCGCGCTGGCCGGCATCGGGCGCAGCTACCAGCGCACCACGATCTTCCCGAGCTTCACCGTGCTGGAGAACTGCCGCCTCAGCGCGCAGGCCGCGCAGCCGCGGCCGTGGGCGGTGTGGCAGGCCGCGCAACGCTGCGCGCACAGCACGCAGGCCGCGCGCGCCGCACTCGAGGCCGCCGGCCTGACCGAACACGCGCAGCGCCCGGCCGGGCTGCTCAGCCACGGCGGCCAGCGCCAGCTCGAGATCGCGATGTGCCTGGCGACGCAGCCGCGCGTGCTGCTGCTCGACGAGCCGCTCGCCGGCATGGGCGCCGAGGAGACCGAGCGCATGCTGGCGCTGCTCGGCGAGCTCAAGCGCGGCCACGCGATCCTGCTGGTCGAGCACGACATGGACGCGGTGTTCCGCATCGCCGACCGCATCACCGTGATGGTCAACGGCACGGTGATCGCCAGCGACGCGCCGGCCGCGATCCGCACGCATTCCGAGGTCATCGCCGCCTACCTCGGCGACGCGCACTGAATCCGCCCGGAACGCGATGCTGCAACTCACCGACCTCCACACCTACTACGGCGACAGCCACACGCTGCGCGGCGTGAGCCTGGAGCTGCCGGCCGGCACGGCGCTCGGCCTGCTCGGCCGCAACGGCATGGGCAAGACCACGCTGATCCGCGCGCTGATGGGCTACGTGCGCGTCGCGAAGGGCCAGGTGCGCTGGCACGGCCGTGACATGACCAACGCCGCGCCCGAGCGCATGGCGCGGCTGGGCATCGGCTACGTGCCGGAAGGCCGCGGCATCTTCCCGAACCTGTCGGTGCGCGAGAACCTGGTGATGACGGCGCGCGTGGGCGTCGACGGCAAGAAGGACTGGACTTACGAGCGCGTGCTCGAAACCTTTCCGCGCCTGACCGAGCGGCTCGGCCACGGCGGGCAGCAGCTCTCCGGCGGCGAGCAGCAGATGCTCTCGATCGGCCGCGCGCTGATGACGAACCCTACGCTGCTGATCCTCGACGAGGCGACCGAAGGCCTGGCGCCGTTGATCGTCGCGGAGATCTGGCGCGTGATCGGCGCGATCCGCGCCACCGGCATCAGCACGCTGATCGTCGACCGCAACTACCGCGCGGTGCTCGCGCATACCGATCGCGCGGTGGTGCTCGAGAAGGGCGTGATCGTGGCGGCGGGCGCGTCGGCCGAACTCTCGGCCGACACTGAATCGCTCTCGCGCTTTCTCGGCGTCTGACCGACCGCGGGCGCGGCAGCGAATGCCGCGCGCTTGTAGACTGGCGCGCCCATCACCGCACGAAGGCCCGCGCATGATTCTCGAAATCGCCGACATCCGCATCCCGCCCGGCAAGCAGGACGAGTTCGACGCTGCCATCCAGCAGGCGATCGAAACCGTCGCGTCCAAGGCCACGGGCTTCCGCGGCTTCAAGGTCAACAAGGGCATCGAATCGCCCGAGCGCTACATCCTGATGATCTACTGGGACACGCTCGAGAACCACACGGTCGACTTCCGCCAGGGCCCGCTGTTCCCGCAGTGGCGCGCGATCATCGGGCCGTACTTCGCGGCGCCGCCGGTGGTCGAGCACTTCACGCTGGTCGCCAAGTCGGCCTGACGCCCGCGATGCGCTCGCGACTGTGGCGCCGCGCCGCGGCACTCCTCACGCTGACGATCGCCTCCAGCGCGTGGACCACCGCGTGGGCGGCCGAGCCGGCGCTGACGATCGCGCCGATCCGCTACACCGAGCGCGTGCTCGCGAACGGCCTGCAGGTGATCGCGGTGCCGAGCAGCGCGAGCCCGACGGTCAGCGTGCAGGTCTGGTACCACGTCGGCTCGAAGGACGACCCGGCCGGTCGCTCCGGCTTCGCGCACCTCTTCGAGCACCTGATGTTCAAGACCACCGCGCACCTGAAGAGCGAGCAGTTCGATCGCATGACCGAGGACGTGGGCGGCGCGAACAATGCCTTCACCAGCAGCGACGTGACGGCCTACCTGGACCTCGTGCCCTCGAACCACCTCGAGGTGCTGCTGTGGGCCGAGGCCGAGCGCATGTCGAACCTGAACGTGGTGCAGGAGAACTTCGTCTCCGAGCGCGCCGTGGTCGAGGAGGAGTACCGCCAGCGCGTGCTGGCCTCGCCGTACGGGCGCTTCGCGAACGCGATCCCGCAGGCGGCCTACCAGGTGCACCCGTACCAGCGCCCCGGCATCGGCAGCATCGAGGACCTGCAGGCCGCCACGCTGGCGGACGTGGTCGCCTTCCACGCCACCTACTACCGGCCGGACAACGCGACGCTCGTCGTCGCCGGCGATTTCGATCCGAAGCAGCTCGACGCGTGGGTCGACAAGTACTTCGCGCGCGTGCCGCGGCCCGCGACCGCCCTGCCGCGCGTCACCGCCACCGAGCCCGCGTGGACGGCCGATCGCCGCACCACCGTCACCGGCCCGCAGGTGCCGCTGCCGGCGGTGGCGCTGGTGTGGCTGGGCCCGCCGACGACCAGCGCCGACGCGCCGGCCCTGCAGGTCGCGGCGGCGCTGCTGGGCAGCGGCGAGTCGTCGCGCCTGAACCAGTCGCTGGTGTACCGGCAGCGCGTGGCGGCGCAGGCCGGCTTCAGCGCCGACCTGCGCGCCGGCCCGGGGCTGCTCACCGCCTCCGCGATCGTGGCCAGCGGAAAGTCGCCCGCGGCCGCCGAGAAGGCGCTGCTGGCCGAGGTGATGAAGCTCGCGCGGCAGCCGGTGAGCGCGGCCGAACTCGCGAAGGTCAAGACGCAGATCGTCACCGGCGCGCTGCTGACGCGCCAGACGCCCGAGGGCCTGGGCTCCGCCGTCGCCGAGGCGGCGGTGCTGCAGGGGGGCGCCGCGGCCGTCAACACCGACCTCGTCGCGCTGCAGAAGGTCAGCGCAGCGGACGTGCAGCGGGTGATGAAGCGCTATGTCGCGTCGACGCACAAGCTCGCGCTGCACTACGTTCAGGAAGGCGCGCCGAAATGACCGCGATCTCGTTCACGCGGCGCGCGCTGTGGCTGGCGCTGGCCGCCGGCAGCGCCGCTGTCGCGCAGGGGTTCGACCAGCCGCCGCTGCCCGGGGCGCCGCGCCCGCTCGCGATCGCCGCGCCGGTCGAGCAGCGCCTGCCGAACGGGCTGCGCGTGGTGCTGGCGGAGCGCCGCGGCGTGCAGCTGGTGACGGCGGAGCTGGTCGTGCTCGCCGGCAGCGAGGTCGATCCGCCCGCACGCGCCGGCCTCGCCTCGATGACCGCGGGGCTGCTGACCAAGGGCACGCGCCGCCGCAGCGCGACGCAGCTGGCGCAGGCCGCCGAATCGCTGGGCGGCGCGCTCGACAGCGGCGCGGGCTGGCATCAATCCGGCGTCGGCATCACGGTCACCGTGCCCAAGATCGATGCGGCGCTGGCGCTGCTCAGCGAGGTCGTCCGGCAGCCGGCCTTCGCGCCCGCCGAGCTGGAGCGGCTGCGCGCGCAGTCGCTCGACGAACTCAAGGTCGCCTACACCGAGCCCGGCCGGCTGGCCGCGCTCGCGGCGCAGCGCCTGCTCCACGGCGGCGGGCCCTACGGCCACCCGGCCGGTGGCACCCCCGCGTCACTGACCAAGATCGCGCGGTCCGATCTGGTCGCCCTGCACGCCGCGCGCTACCGGCCGGACAACGCGGTGCTGGTGCTGGCGGGCGATCTGGACGCGGCCGCGGCGCTGCAGCTGGCGCGCCGCCATTTCGGCGCGTGGCAGCCGGCGCGCGATGCCGCGCCCGGGCCGGCGCTGCCACCGAACACGGCGCTGCCGCAGGCCGCGGCCGTGGTCGACATGCCGCAGGCCGGCCAGGCGGCCGTGGTGGTGGCGTCGCCGTTGCCGCCGCTCGGCGCCGACCGCGCCACCGCGGCGGTGATGAACTCGGTGCTCGGTGGCGGGTTCTCGTCGCGGCTGAACCAGGAGATCCGGATCCGGCGCGGCCTCAGCTATTCGGCGGGCAGCGGGCTCGATGCGCGCCCGGAAGGCGCCTCGCTGCGCGCAGTGATCCAGACCAAGAACGAATCGGCGGCCGAGGTTGTCGCGCTGGTCCAGGCCGAGCTCGACCGGCTGGCCAGCGCGCCGGTCGAGGCCGAGGAACTGGGGGCGCGCAAGGCCACCGTGATCGGCGATTTCAGCCGCAGCGTCGAGACCACCGCCGGCCTGGCCGCGGCGGTCAAGGGGCTGATCGTCGCCGGCCGTTCACCGGCCGAGTTGCGCACGCGGATCGAGGCGCTCGCGGCCGTCAGCGCGCAGGACGTGCAGCGCTACGCTGCCGCCCACCTCGCCCTCGGCGGGCGGCGGATCGTCGTCGCCGGAAACGCGGCGCAGTTCGCGCCGGCGCTGCGGGCCGCTCATCCCGAGTTGCTGGTCGTGCCCAGCGCCGCGCTGGACCTGGATTCGGGCAGCGGGCTGCGCGCGCCCTGAAAATCGGCTGCGCGCCGGCGCAGTAGGGCGTGTGACGCCCCGAAACACAATCCCCAGGAGGCCCATTCCGCGGCTTTGCACGCGGAAGGCCGAATGCTGGGACAATCCACAGGTTGCCCGTGTTTGGCGTCAAGCTCCACGGTCGTCCGCACCTCTTTTTCAGGACCGCCCATGGCCACCCGTCGTCCCACCCCGTCCGCCACCCCCGACACCACACAGAAGCTGCGCCAGACGCAGGCCGAATACGTCGCCGCGCGCCCGGCCGGCGAGCCGGGCGTCAAGCCGATGATGTCGAGCTCGAAGATGTACGTCTGCCGCCGCTGCCAGGCGAATTTCAAGACCGGCGACGGCAAGCCCGACGCCCGCCTGCCCGGCCTGGGCAAGTGCAACAAGTGCCTCGCTGCCGCCACGGCGGCGCTCGCCGCCTGATCCGAACGCCCGTTCGAACGCCCTGCCCAGGGCGTTAGTGCGCTGGTGCCGCCGAGGCGGCGCCCGGCTCCGCCCCGCTGGCGGGCCGCATCCGCGACAGCACGTGCCCGGCCATGCCGTGCGCCAGCTCGTCCTCGCCGACGAACACCTTGCCGACGCGCTCCGACTCGAGCAGCGTGGCCTCCTCCGCGTTGTGGCTGCGCACCACGACCTCGATGCCCGGGTTCAGCGTGCGCGCCGTCTGGACCATGCGGCGCACGTCGAGCGTGTCCGGCGTCGCGATCACCAGCATCGCGGCCTGCGCGATGTGCGCCTGGATCAACACCGACGGCTCGCTCGCATCGCCGCTGACCGCCGCCAGGCCCTGGGCGCGCAGCTTCTCGACGTACTCCCGGTTCTGCTCGGCCACCACGAACGCGATGCCGCGGGCCGCCAGCGCCTGCGCGATCCGCTTGCCGACGCGGCCGTAGCCCACCAGCACCACCTGCCCGCTCAACAGCGTCTCATCGGTGCTGGTCGGAAGCTCGGCCAGCGGATCGTCGGGCAGCTCGAGGCGGCGCGCGAGTGCCGAGCGCTCGCGCAGCCAGGCCTGCGCCGGGCCGATCGCGCTGAACAGCAGCGAGTTGAGCGCGATGGAGATCAGTGCGCCCGCCAGGATCAGGCTCTGGCCCTCGACCGGCAACAGCTTCAGCGCCACGCCCAGGCCGGCCAGGATGAACGAGAACTCGCCGATCTGCGCCAGGCTCGCGCCGACCGTCAACGCGCTGTTCAGCGGGTAGCGGAACGCGACCACCAGCGCGACCGCCGCGAGCGTCTTGCCGACCATGATGATCGCCACGACGGCGAGCACGCGCAGCGGCTCGTCGAGCAGCACGCGCGGATCGAACAGCATGCCCACCGAGACGAAGAACAGCACCGAGAACGCATCGCGCAGCGGCAGCGATTCCTCGGCCGCGCGGTGGCTGAACTGCGACTCGCGCATCATCATCCCGGCGAAGAACGCGCCGAGCGCGAAGGACACGTCGAACAGCTTGGCCGAGCCGTAGGCCACGCTCACCGCGCCGGCGATCACGCACAGCGTGAACAGCTCGCGGGAGCCGGTGCGCTCCACCAGCCACAGCAGCCGCGGGAACACGCGCCGCCCGACCACCAGCATCAGCGCGATGAACGCGGCGACCTTCGCGAGCGTGATGCCCAGCGTCGCCCAGATGCTCTGGCCCGGCGCGGCCTGCTCGCCGCCGGAGCCGCCGAGCAACGGCGCCAGCGCCGGCAGCAGCACGAGCACGAGCACCATCACCAGGTCCTCGACGATCAGCCAGCCGACCGCGATCTGGCCGTTCATCGACTCGAGCACGCCGCGCGATTCGAGCGCCCGCAGCAGCACCACGGTGCTCGCGACCGACAGCGCCAGCCCGAACACCAGCGCCCCGCCGAGGCTCCAGCCCCACAGCGCCGCGGTGCCCATGCCGAGCCCCGTCGCGACCGCGATCTGCAGCAGCGCACCCGGGATCGCGATGCGCTTGACGGCGAGCAGGTCCTTCAGCGAGAAGTGCAGGCCGACGCCGAGCATCAGGAGCATCACGCCGATCTCGGCCAGCTGGCCGGCGAGGTCGACATCGGCGACGAAGCCCGGCGTGGCCGGGCCGATCAGGATGCCCGCGAGCAGGTAGCCCACCAGCGGCGGCACCTTGATGCGCGCCGCGATGTAGCCGAACACCAGCGCCAGGCCGAATCCCGCGGCAATCGTGGAGATCAGGCTGACGTTGTGGGGCATCGTGTGTGAACTCCTGCGCGTGGGTGGAAAGGTGCGCAGAGTCTAAGTGCAGCCTTCGTCAGGTTCGCCGGGCAAGGCCCGGCGTCACGCAAGGGTACCGGTCGGCCGCAGGCGGCTCAGCAGGCGATCAGCGCCTGCTTGCGGATGATCTCGTGCGCCTTGGTCATCGCGTAGGCGAGCGCGGCATCGGCCGACGGCCAGCGGTGGCCGCAGGCCAGGCTGTCGTCGCGCAGGATCTCGCGGGCGGCACCGCCCTGCTCCCGCTGCACGACCAGGGCCGCGATGTAACCGTCGCCCTGTGGGCCTTCCAGTGCACCGGTGTAGACCCGGTACTCGCCGATCTTGCGTTCATCGAAGTGCATGGTGACTGCTCCGGCGACCGCCCGTGGCCCCCGATTCACGAATCATCGGCGCGATGGCCCGACCGGGGAATCCACCAGAAGAGGGTAAGAACTCACACTTTGGAGTCATACCGTCGTCACGCGCCGACGTTATCGAAGAACCGACACCCTCCTTCGGGGGATGCGGCGGCACACGCCTCAGCCGTGAACGGGCTTGGCGCCCACGTGGCGGTGCGCGTCGGCGGTGGCGCGCACGCCGAAGCGAGCTTCGCCCTGGCGCCGGAACTCCTTCGGCGTCATGCCCTTGATCTCGAGGAAGCGCCGGTTGAAGTTGGCGACGTTGTTGAAGCCGCAGTCGTAGCAGACGTTGCTGATGTAGCGATCCGTCTCCATCAGCAGCTGACAGGCGCGTGCGATCCGCAGCCGGTTGACGAAATCGGTGAAGGTGTTGCCGGTCGCGCGGCGGAAGTAGCGCGAGAACTGGCTCTCGCTCATTCCCACGCGCTGCGACAGCTCGCCCATCGAGAACGACTCGGTCGCGTTCTCGGTGATGTAGTCGACGATGGTGCTGATCTGCGCGAGCGAGTTGTCGTCGTCGAAACTCTGCAGCGGCATGCTGGAGAGCAGCCGGTAGTCGGTGCACTCCGCCAGCTCGCCGAGGAAGCTCAGGAACGCGCTGAAGCGCTTGACGCCGTGCAGGCTCTTGATCGTCTGCAGGTGCGCGCCGGCGCGCTCCGACATGCCGAAGAACTCGATGCCCAGGCGCGCGCGCTCCAGCAGCGGCAGCACCTCGCGCAGATCGCCGATCAGCTCGGACGCACGCTTCAGCGGCTCGCCGGCGAATTGCAGCACGATGTCGCGCTGCGCCACGCCCTCGGGGCCGACGTCGGTGGAGATCCAGTTGTGCGGCAGGCGTGGGCCGGTGAGCACCAGGTGGCCGGGCTCGAAGTGGCCGATGTAGTCGCCCACGAACGCCTTGCCGCGCGTCTGCACGATCAGGTGCAGCTCGTATTCCTCGTGGTAGTGCCAGCGCACCAGCGGGTTCGGGAAGCCGTGCTCCAGGCAGCGCACATAGCCGTAGCTGCCGGCCGGCTCGTAGCCAAGCGTCGGGTCACGAACGAAGTCGTGCTCGAGCTCGGGGGTGCGGGCGCGCTTGAGGCTCATGCCGGTATTGTCGTCCTGCACCCGGCTCAACGGGCGGGGTTCGCGGCCACGAAGGCCAGGACCTCGGCGTGTGCCGTGCGCAGCGCGGCGAGCAGTCGCGCGTCGCCCGCCAGCGGCCCCCACAGGATCGGATCCCGCGCGAACGCGTCGAGCGGATCGGCGCTCGCGAAGATCGCGTGCGCGCTCGCCACGTCCATGCCCTGGTCCTGGTACTCGAACGGCAGCTCGCCGCGGTGCCAGCGGCCGAGGAACTCGAAGAACAGCGCCGGCAGCCGGGCGACCGCTGCGATCGACGCGCCGCGCGCCAGGCACTCGCGGAAGGTCGGGCCCAGGAAGCCGGGGATCTTCGCGAAGCCGTCGGCCGCGACGCGCTGGTTGGTGTCCTGGATGTGCGGGTTGCCGAAGCGTTCGAGCACCACGTCGCGGTACGCGGCGAGGTCGAGCGGGTAAGGGTGCGTGTCCGCTTCCAGCGAAGGGATCACGTCGTCGGTGACGTAGTCGAACGCCATCCGGCGGATCGCAGCATGCGCGACGCCCTCGTGGATGTACTGCAGCCCGATCAACGTGCCGGCCCACGCGAAACAGCTGTGCGGCGCGTTGAGCAGGCGGATCTTCGCCTCCTCGTACGGCAGCACCGAGTCGACCATCTCGGCGCCGACCTTCTCCCACGCCGGGCGGCCGGCGATGAAGTGGTCTTCGATCACCCACTGGATGAACTTCTCGCCCATCACCGCAGCGCCGTCGTCGAAGCCGGTCGCGGCCTTCACGCGCGCGGCCACGTCGGGCAGCGGGCGCGGGGTGATGCGGTCGACCATGTCGTTCGGCGTGCTGGTGCTGGCGTTCACCCAGGCCAGCAGCGAGGTGTCGCCGCGCCGCGTGAGAAAGTCCGCGAAGCCGAGCTTGAAGCGCTCGCCGTTGCTGCGCAGGTTGTCGCAGTTCAGCAGCGTGACCGGCCCGCTGCCGCGCCGCTTGCGCTCGTTGAGGATGGCGGCGAGCGCGCCGTAGATCGTGCTGCGCGTGGTGCCGGCGATGTCGGACGCGAGATCGGTGTAGGTCGTCTCGAGCTTGTTGTGCGCATCGAGGTAGTAGCCGGCCTCGGTGACGGTGAACGAGATGATGCGCGTGTTCGCATCCGCGCCCACGTCGATCAGCCCGGCCAGTGACGGCTCGTACGGGATGATGTGGCGGATCGACTGGATGCGCTCGTAATTCCGCTCGCCGCCCGGCGTGACGGTTTCGAGCGTGTACGCGCCGCCCTGCTTCTGCAGCGCCGCGATGGTCTCGAGCATGTCGCCGCGCAGGTTGCCGCCGGCGAGCACCCAGTCGGTCTCGCCCTGCTCGATCAACCGGTTCAGGTAGACGGCCTGGTGCGCGCGGTGGAACGAGCCGAGCCCGAGGTGGAGGATGACGAAGGGTTTCGCAGCCATGGTCGTCAAGCCGCCTTCTGCATCTCGCGGATCGCGCGGCCCTGCTTGTCGAAGAACAGCAGCGCGTTCGGATCGATATCGACGCCGACGGCGTCGCCCAGCTTCAGCGTCGTGCGCTCGCTCTGGCGCGACACCAGCGGCACGTCGGCGCCGACGCGGGCGTGGATCAGCGTGTCCGACCCCAGCGACTCGACCAGCTCCACCTTGCCGGCGATGCCCTGGCCGGCCGGCACGATGCGCACGTACTCCGGCCGCACGCCGACCGACCCATCGGCCGGCAGCCGCGCGCCGGCGATGCGCGTGAGTTCGGGCAGCGTGGCGGCCGGCAGCACGTTCATCTGCGGCGTGCCGATGAACTGCGCGACGAACTGGTTGGCCGGGCGGTCGTACAGCTCAAGCGGCGAGCCGACCTGCTCGATCAGGCCGTCGCGCAGCACGACCACGCGGTCGGCCAGCGTCATCGCCTCGATCTGGTCGTGCGTGACGTAGATCGTCGTCGCGCCCAGGTCGCGGTGCAGGTTGGCGATCTCGACGCGGGTCTGCCCCCGCAGTGCGGCGTCGAGGTTCGACAGCGGCTCGTCGAAGAGGAACACCTTCGGCGCGCGCACGATCGCGCGGCCGATCGCGACGCGCTGGCGCTGGCCGCCCGACAGCTCCTTCGGCGTGCGCTGCAGGTACTGCGTGAGGTTGAGGATCTTCGCGGCGCGTTCGACCTTCTCCTTGCGCACGTTCACGTCGACCTTGGCGAGCTTGAGCGCGAAGGACATGTTGTCGAACACGGTCATGTGCGGGTACAGCGCGTACGACTGGAACACCATCGCGAGGTCGCGCTTGCTCGACGGCACGTCGGTGATGTCGCGCCCGTCGAGGTGCAGCGAGCCCTCGGTGGTCGATTCGAGCCCGGCGATCAGCCGCAGCAGCGTCGACTTGCCGCAGCCCGATGGGCCGACGAAGACGATGAACTCGCCCTTGTCGATCTGCAGGTCGATGCCCTTGATGGTGCGCACCGGCCCGAATTCCTTGACGATGCCCTTGAGTTCGAGGAAAGCCATGTCTTGCTCCTTACTTCACTGCGCCGAAGGTCAAGCCCTGGACGAGTTGCTTCTGTGAGAACCAGCCGAACACGATGATCGGCGCGATGGCGAGCAATGACGCTGCCGACAACTTGGCCCAGAACAGGCCCTCGGGGCTGCTGTATTGCGCGATCAATGCGGCCAGCGTGCCGGCGTTGGCAGAGGTCAGCGTGAGCGACCAGAACGCCTCGTTCCAGGCCAGCACCAGGCACAGCAGGCCGGTGGAGGCGATGCCGCCCATCGTCAGCGGCAGGATCGCGTGGCGGAACTCGTCCCACACCGTGGCGCCGTCGAGCCGCACGGCCTCGAGGATGTCGTTCGGCACTTCCTTGAACGCGCTGTAGAGCATCCACACCATGATCGGCAGGTTGGACAGCGTGAACACGATGATCAGCGCCGGCAGCGAATCGAGCATGCCCACCGTCTGCGCCATCACGTAGATCGGCATCAGCGCGCCGACGGCCGGCATCATCTTGGTGGAGAGCATCCACATCAGGATGTCGCGCGTCTTCTTCGTGCGGAAGAAGGCCATCGAGTACGCGGCCGGCGCGGCGATCAGCAGGCCGAGCACGGTGGACACGACGCTCGTGATCAGCGAGTTCTTCGCGTAGTGCAGGTAGTCGCTGCGGGCCTGCACCTCGACGAAGCTCTCGAGCGTCGGCGTGAAGAACAGGTCGCCGGCGATCGCCTGGCCTTCGGTCTTGAACGCGGTGATGCCGAGCCAGAACAGCGGGAAGAAGATCAGCAGCGCGAAGAACCATGCGAAGAACGTCCGCACGTAGGGGAAGGGAGCTTTCTTTGCCATGGCGTCATCAATCCAAGTTCTTGCCGACCATGCGGATCAGGAACACCGCCGCGATGTTGGCGAGCACGACCGCGAACAGCGCGCCGGCCGAGGCCACGCCTACGTCGTAGTTCATCAGCGCCTGCTTGTAGATCAGGAACGCGAGGTTGGTGCTCTCGTTGCCGGGGCCGCCGCTGGTGGTGGTGAAGATCTCGGCGAACACGCTCATCAGGAAGATCATCTCGATCATCACGACCACGGCGATCGAGCGGCCCAGGTGCGGCAGCGTGAGGTACCAGAACTGGTGCAGCTTGGTGGCGCCGTCCATGCGGGCGGCTTCCATCTGCTCGCGGTCGAGCGACTGCAGCGAGGTGATGAAGATCAGGCACGCGAACGGCAGCCACTGCCAGCTCAGGATGATGACGACCGAGGCCAGCGGGAAGTCGGTCATCCAGTCGATCGGCGTCGCACCGAAGAAGAGCCACACCTTGCCGAGCACCCCGTAGATGGGGTTCATCATCATGTGCTTCCACAGCAGCGCATTGACCGTGGGCATGACGAAGAACGGCGAGATCAGCAGCACCCGCACGATGCCCTGGCCGGGGAACGGGTCGTTGATCAGCAGCGCGAGCGCCACGCCGAGCACCACCGTGATGACGATCACCCAGCCGAGCAGTTCGATCGTCTGGATCACCGACGGCCAGAAGTCCGGGTCGGTGATGAAGTACCTGAAGTTCTCCAGCCCGACGAAGCCGTGCTCGCCCGGCTGGTTGAGGTTGTAGTGGATGAGCGCGAAGTAGATCGTCATCACCAGCGGAACGACCGACCACGCGAGCAGCGTGACGATCGCCGGCGACATCAGCGCGCGGGGCAGAAAGCGGGACATGGCAAGACCCTCGGGAACGGGAGACCCCCTCTCCCGTGTGCGGGAGAGGGCTGGGGTGAGGGGCGTCAACGAAGGCAGCATCAGCCGCCCGCATCAACCATCACTTCTTGTAGTAGCCGCCCTTGGTCATCTCGCGCTCGGCTGCCGTCTGCGAGGTCTTGAGTGCCGCATCGACCGTGACCTTGCCGGCCAGTGCCGCGCTCATCTGCTGGCCGACGGCCAGCCCGATCGCCTGGAACTCCGGGATCGCCGCGTACTGCACGCCGACGTACGGCGACTTCGGCAAGGTGCTGTCGTTCGGGTTGGCCGAATCGATCGCCTTCTTCTCCTCGGCGGCGAACTTGGCGACCTTCTGGAACTCGGCGTTCGCGTAGGTCGACTTGCGCGTGCCGGTTGGTACGGTGGCCCAGCCGGTGCTCTTGGCGATCAGGTTGATGTAGTCCTTGGACGTGGCCCAGGTGATGAACTTCTGCGCCGCCTCGGGCTGCTTCGAGGATGCCGGGATCGCCAGGTTCCACGACCACAGCCAGTTCGCACCCTTGTTCGTCACCGCCGTCGGCGCGGCCACGAACGCCACCTTGTCCGCGACCTTGGACTGCTTCGGGTCGCTGATGAACGAGGCCGCGATCGTCGCGTCGATCCACACGCCGCACTTGCCCTCGTTGAAGAGCGCGAGGTTCTCGTTGAAGCTGTTGGCCGACGCGCCGGGCGGGCCATACTTCTTCATCAGGTCGACGTACAGCGTGATCGCGTCCTTCCAGGGCTTGGTCTCGATCTGCGGCTTCCAGGCCATGTCGAACCACTGGCCGCCGTGGGCGTTGACCATCGTGGTCAGGAAGGCCATGTTGTCGCCCCAGCCCGGCTTGCCGCGCAGGCACAGGCCGTACACGCCCTTGGCCGGATCGTGGATCTTGCCGACGATGTCGGCCATCTGCGCCCAGGTCGGGTTCGGCGGCATCGTCAGGCCCTTGGCCTTGACCAGGTCCTCGCGGTACATCGTCATCGAGCTCTCGCCGTAGAACGGCGCGGCGTAGAGCTTGCCGCCCTGCGACAGGCCGCTGCGGATCGCCGGGAGGATGTCGTCGACGTCGTAGGCCGCGTCGGTCTTGATCTCGGTCAGCCAGCCTTTCTTGCTCCAGATCGGCGCCTCGTACAGGCCGATCGTCATCACGTCGAACTGCCCGCCCTTGGTGGCGATGTCGGTCGTGACGCGCTGGCGCAGCACGCCTTCCTCCAGCGTGACCCACTTCAGCGTGATGCCGGGGTTGGCCTTCTCGAAGTCCTTGCTGTGCTTCTGCATCTCGATCATGTGGCCGTTGTTGACGGTCGCGATGACGAGATCGACCGCCTGCGCGGAAGCGGCGGCGATCACGCTGAGCCCGAAGGCGAAGGCGGTCTTGAGTCTCATGGGGTCGGTCTCCTGATCTGTTCTGTTCGGTTCGACGAGCGGCGCGGGCTGCGCACCGGCCCACGAAAGATAGGCGTATCGAGTTGCCGGGCTCGGTACACGCGGCGCGAGTACAGATACTTTGTTGCGTGAGCCGACTGGTACTTTCCTGTATTCCTGGTTCAGCGGACCAACTTGCGCGGCCGCCACATTGAAAGACCCGGGCGCGGCCTCAGCTTCCAGAGCCGGCCACCCGGCTCAGCCCCGCGCTTCGGCGCGCGAAACCACCGTGTCACTGCTGCTCGTCCTCGTTGCCACGCTCGCGCTGCTGACCTGGCTGCTGCGTGAGCCGCTGTTCGCCGAGTGGCGCCGCGCCCGGGTCCGCCGGCAGCCCTTCCCGCCCGAGTGGCGGCGCATCCTGCGCGAACGCGTGCCCTACTTCCACACCCTGCCGGCAGACCTGCAGCTGCAGCTGAAGAAGAAGATGCAGGTGTTCCTGGCCGAGAAGCCGATCATCGGCTGCGCCGGGCTGGAGGTGACCGACGAGATGCGCGTGACGATCGCCGCGCAGGCCTGCCTGCTGATCCTGAACCGGCGCACCGACCACTTCGCCGACCTGCGGCAGGTGCTCCTCTACCCCGGCGCCTTCGTCGTCGACAAGCTGCGCACCGACGGCGTCGGCGTGGCCCACGAGCGCCGCCATGCGCTGGCCGGCGAATCGTGGTCGACCGGGCAGGTCATCCTGTCGTCGGAAGACACGCTGGACGGCGCCCGCGTGCCGGACGACGGCCGCAACGTCGTGATCCACGAGTTCGCGCACCAGCTCGACCAGGCGAACGGCCCGGCCAACGGCGCGCCCTACCTGCCGACGCGCGCGCGGCGGGCGCGCTGGAGCGCGGTGTTCAACGCGGAGTTCGAGGCGCTGCAAGCGCGCGTGGAACGCGGGGAACCTTCATTGCTCGACGCGTATGGCGCGAGCGATGCGGCAGAGTTTTTCGCAGTCGCGACCGAGGCGTTCTTCGAGCAGCCGCAGCGGATGGCGCAGGAGCATGCGGCGCTGTTCCGGGAGATGAGTTCGTTGTATCGGGTGAATCCGTTGAGCTGGTGAGGGCCCCTTGAAGAGCCGGGCCGCGTCAGCCGAGCCGATGTGCGGCGCCCTGCATGCCACTGAAGACCGCATCTGCAAGTGGAGCGGAGAAGCCATCGGGCAATTGACTGCGGACCTTGGCGAGAACCTCCGGTGTACGTGCCACGATGCCGTCGATCAAGTGCTCGATGTCTTGCCCGGACTCGTCGAGCACGCCATGACGCGCACCCAGAGCGGCCCAATGGCGACGGAGGATGCCGCGCATCGTCCAATGCGCGTTCTTCGATCGCACCGCCATGGCCATCTTCACCTTGAAGGGCGACATCTTCCCTGGCCCATCTCCCAGAACCGGGTAGGCCGAGAGCACGTCGTACAGCGGTGTGAGCCGATAGCGCCCGCCGGGACGCAGGAACAGGCTGAAGTTCTTGGCGTGACCATCGGTGGCGCAGAGCATCCAGAAGAGCAGCTGCGCCTTGAAGAAGTCGCGCCGGTCCTGTTCGCGTGTCATCGAGCCGTCGAGCACATCGAAGACGCGGTCCATGCCCGGCCCGCCGTCGGCCTCGTACTTGGCGTCGGGCGGTATGCCGGTGGCTTGGCACATGTCCTCCTGCGGAAGGCGCACGAGCCGACTGTCTCCAGACGGATGCGTCCACCACGCGCGATCGAAGCGTTCGACCACCAGTGCCTTGACGTCCTCGAACTGCATCGGCCGGCAGTCCGCCACGGGCAGGCCGAACTCTCGCAGGATCAATGAACACAGCCACTCGTTCTCCACCGAGTCGCGCATGTCGAGCTTCATGCCGCCGATCAGCCCCAAGGGCAGCTTGAAGATGTGCGTCGTCGGTGTGTTGCCTCGCGGGCGACCCCACTGGCCGTCTCGCAACAGTAGCGCCGTCTTCTCCTGTGCGCCGGCAATTGAGATGCGAAAGTCGTCGTCATCGGCTCCCCAACCCAGGGCGGTCGGGCTCGTCGTGCCGCGCAGGATCTGCGCGACCTGCGCTTCGCTCACGGGCTCGAACTGCAGCCGTGGGGTGCCGGCAGAGGTCGCGTCCTCGGGGAGTATCTCCAGTGCGCCGACACAGTCCCTCCCGATTTCGGCAAGCAACTCGAACGCGCCGGTCGACCCAGTACTGAAGCGCCGCGCCAGACGGGCGCGAATGTCCTTGCTGTCCGGCAGCAGGTTTTCGAAGTACGCGCGGACCTTGTCCCCGCGATGCGGCGGGTTGCCGGGCGTGAAGGGCAAGGAAAGGGACAGCGCCCGGCCTTGAGCGGATTGGGTCCAAGCCTGGTCGTACTGGAGAGATTCCGGGGCGTTCGGCGCCCGGCTCCAGGTGCCGACGCGGTCCCCGTTCATCCAGAGACCCAGCGTGCGAGCGTGAGACTGGCGCCCCATGGCTTACCAGACGGGCTTGTCGGTGGAAGGATGGCCAGATGAGCCGGCTTTCGGCGTGGGCTCTGGCGAGCGCACTCCGAGGGTGAGCTCTACGCCCAGGATGTTGAGCAGCTTCAACAATCGCGCGGCGCCCACCTTGTCAGCGTTCCGCTCCATCGCGGAGTAGGTCTGTTGCGAGACGCCCAGACGCGATGCGACCTCGCTCTGTGTGAAGCCGGCTTGCTTTCGGAAAGCCTGAAGCAGCGGCGGCAGCTGATCGGCAGTTCGGACGGCGAAGTCAGACATGCGGTGGCCCGAGTTGAGAATACAGTCTCTGATATGTTTTCACATTCTACGCATCAGGGGCTGTAAATTCAACAAACAGTCTCGAGGCTGTATGCCGCAAAAGACAAAGTCCGCGTCCAGAGGGAGGCGGGCTTCATGTGAGAGTTGGGCGCCACCGCATAAGCAAGTGGTGGCCTGGGGCGGAATCGAACCACCGACACGCGGATTTTCAAGGGTCATCCGCGTGCGCAGCGTTACGTATTCCTCACGCAACAACTAACAAAATCAAGCACTTAGCGCTCCGTCTTCCGCACTTGCGCGCAGTCAAACGCAGCGATTCGCACTCGATTCCCGTCGCACGTGCCAGAAAAGTGTCAGAGAACCAGAGTCTCCGTACACCGTCAAGACACGCGCACTCTCAGTGTAGCAATCGCCCCGGTAATCGCCATCCCCGGACCGGGCGGTCATCGCAAGAACAGGTTCTCGTTGGAACCGCCGGCCCGTCGCGCGTCCAGCGCAGTCGAGTAACCGCAAAGCGATTTCCTCGCGAAGAAAGAGCCACCCTATGAGTGCGGCTCCCGGTCAGACCGCACTTCGATTAAGACGGCCTCCTGGCAGCAATCGCCTTGCCGAGTTCGCTGAGCAAGATTTCAGGTTCGACGGGCTTCGCCAGCACCTTCAGGCCTCCCAATACGGCCTCGTTGAGATGCTCGGCAAATCCAGTCGTCAAGAGCACCGGCAGCCCGGGGTACTTGTCCTGCAAGGTGAACGCGAGCCTGATGCCGTCCATCGAGCCGGGCATGGCGATGTCGCTGATTACCGCCTCTGGAAGTGCGGCATCTCCTTTCAAGTGATAAAGCGCCTCGTCTGCGTTCGCCTTCCGCACCACCTCAAAACCATTTGCTTTGAGCATCATCTCTGTAGTCGTTGCCAGGTCTTCGTTGTCTTCCACAAGCAGCAGCGCTTGACCGGCTGGGATGGCCGATGAGACTTCCTCGACCTCCGATTTGCCGCTGGGCTCGGATGAGCTTTCGAACTGGGTACGGTCCGCAACTGAAACCCCGTTCGGTGTTGCCCTGGCAGGCAGATACATGCATACCGTGGTGCCCTCTCCGACCACACTCTCGATTTCGACGCCGCCACCTGCCTGGGCACAAAACCCCTGCACTTGGCTGAGCCCTAAGCCCGAACCTATGCCCTTAGCCCGCGTTGAGAAGAATGGCTCGAAAACCTTGGGCAGCAGTTCTGGAGCGATGCCTACGCCGCTGTCCCGGACGCGAATCGCGACCATCTGCGATTTGCCACCCAGCGACTCATTCGAAGCAAGGATGTGCACGGACCCGCCGTCAGGCATGGCGTGCCGAGCATTGACCACCAGGTTAATAAGCGCAAGTTCCAGTTCTCCCGTGTCGACATGAATGCTCGCTGTATCGGGCTCGACCTTGACGGTCCACGAGATTGCGTCGCCGAGCGTCGCGCGGATGAGTCCTTCGGCCGACGGAAGCCAGGTTTGAAGTTCAATTGGCTCAGGTCTAAGGGCCTGCTTTCTTGTGAACGACAACAGCTGACGCGTGAGCCGCATTCCAGTTTGCACCGCACGGCTCATCGCTTCGAGTTGCTTTCCCGACTGCAGTTCCGGATGCTTCCGCTTCAGAAGGTGCAAGCTCGTGCTGATGATGGCAAGCAAGTTGTTGAAGTCGTGGGCGACGCCGCCTGTGACCGCTGCAAGGGTCTCGTTCTTTTGCGAGTGCAAGGCGGCTTGTTCCGCTTCTCCCCGACGTCTGACTTCTTCGCGAAGTTCGATGGCAATGGCGGCCTCGCGCTGCGTGCGCTTGAGAGCGACCCAAGACACGAACACCAGCCCGGCACTCGTCGGGACAAGAATGCCCGCAAGCAATGCAACGAAGCGTCCCCAGTTAGCAAAAACGGCATCACGGCTGACGCCTGAAACGACGTACAGAGGGTAGCCCTCGACGCGCCTGTAACTGATGAGCCGAGCCTCCTCTTTAGCGGTGGCCGGGAGCTCTACGACACCACTCTTCTCGTTAGCTGCCACGGCGCTCAAGATGACGCCGCTGGAGCGCACCCGCCTTTGGCCGTCGGCCAATAACGGCCAACGAGCGATGAGCTCGCCATCACTCCTAATCAGCGAAAAAGCGGCAAGGTTGGGCTGCTCCTTTGCCAAGGACTGGTAGTAATCCCTGAAGTATTGGGGCGCAATCGAGACTGCGACCACGCCGCGAAAGCTGGCGTCGGGTGACGTGCGTGCAAGCGTGGCATTGGTCAACTCCAGACCGGTTTGCCGTCCGGTGATGACTTCGCTGATTCCCATTCCCTTGTAACCCCCGCGCTGCTCCTGGAAGTAGGCCCTGTCGGATACGTTGTTGGCCGAATTGACTGGAAAGATGTCACTGCGTGCTAGCGGCTGACCGTTGGCATCCCAGACGTTCAGGTTGACCACGGACGGAAGGCCGGCGGTCATGTCTGCGAATCGCTGATGAATCTCGGCCTCGCGTGCTTTCACTGATTCATCGTCGCCCGCTGTAATAACGTCTGCTCGCTTGGCGATGTCGAGAGTGATGTCGAAGGTCCGCTTGGCGTGAGCCAGCGCCAGCTCGCTGGCGTTATTTACGGTCGCAAACGCTTCCCTCTCCGCCCGTTGGTACCCCCACCACGACAGCAGCACAAACAGAGTCAGGGGTATCAGGAACGCGCCCCACAGAACCGCTCGGAGCCAATTGGTCAGGGGGCTCTCCAATCGTCCCGCACCATCTGCGAACTCGAAGCTTCGTTGGCGACTCAGTTGTCCGCACAGGACCGCAATGACAACACTCCCAACTAGGAAGCCGCCGACTTGAAGCGGGACGCTGAGCAGTGGCAAATCAGGTGGGACGCCAGGCATCGCCACTGCGACGGCGCACATAGACGCCGTGATGAGGCCTGCCGAAGTGCCCCAAAGAACCGAAGCCAGAACAGTCGCCGGGAAGGCAACCATGAACGGCATCTGGTCGCCGAGCAGGGACTGTAACGATGCCCTCGCAAGCACCGCTGCGGAGCCGGTCAAAAGACCGTACAAGATGGATTGTGACAACCGTCGACCAACCGTCATCAGGGTCCAGCGTTGTCCAGGCAATGATGCCCGGTGCGCATCTTATTGCAGGACCTCGAATCTCGCCGGAATCGGTCTCCGGCTGCTATCGAGTGCCTAAGGCTTCCTCTCGCTGCGCTGCCGCGGTAGACCCCAATCTCGGCCGGCCCCTGTAGGAATCCTCTTACGTAGGAATGCGGGCCATAACTCGTGTCGCCCACCGTTCGATTTGGTAAATTATTCCCATGAACTCGGCCACGACCTCATCGGCGCCGGACCAGCGAAAGCTGGTGTGGTGCACGCTCTTCGCTAGCTTGTTCAAGTTCGAAACGCGGTGCGATTCGGCGCATGCACGGAAAGCGGCCGCTGTCGCATTCGAGCGACTTGGTGCAGGTGAACCTTTCGCGGCCGTCGAGTCGACCATAAGGGGCGAGCTCAGCTGGCCTGCCACACCAGAGGCCCACTGAAGGGTTCTCCTCGTGCTAAAGGCTGATTGGCATTCGCGCGCCTCTGTCCGACGCACATGCGACACCCTCTCCTGTCGGTGCGTGCAGAACATGCGCCCATGCTGGACCCACTTTCAATAGCTAGGGTCTCAACATGTCCGTTGCACGCGCTCTCCGTTCCTTGTTTCTCCTTGGCGCAGTGGCGCTTGCAGCTTCAGCCCTCGTTTCACGTGTGCAAGCCGCCGATAACGCTAAGACGGCGACCGGTACCAAGTACAAAGCCGGCCGCGACATGCAGGAAGTGCTCGACACCCTGGGCGCCCTGAACGGAAAGCCCATCGAAACGTTGGAGCCCGCTGATGCGCGCAAGCAGCCGACGCCGACTGATGCCGTGATGGCCGTATTGAAGAAGCGCGGCATAGACTCCAGCCCCACCGCGCTCGTGCCCGGTGTGACCAGCAAAGACATTGAGATTGCAGGTCCGGCCGGACAGCTTCCAGTTCGCATCTACACCCCCCAGGGCACCGGCCCGTTCCCCATCGTGGTCTATTACCACGGCGGAGGCTGGGTGATTGCCGACAAAGACGTCTACGACGGAGGCGCGCGCGGTCTCGCCAAGCAGTCCAACGCCATCGTTGTCTCAGTTGACTATCGACTTGCGCCCGAAGCCAAATTCCCCGCGCAGCACGATGACGCGCTGGCTACGTATAAATGGGCCGCACAAAACGCGGCAAGCTTTAATGGCGACCCGAAGCGCATGGCACTTGCTGGCGAAAGCGCGGGCGGCAACCTGGCTATCGCAACGGCCATGGCCGCGCGGGACCAGAACCTAACGAAGCCAATGCACATCGTCTCGGTGTATCCCATTGCTCAAGCCACCGACCTCTCGACGCCGTCATACGTCGACAGTGCCACCGCCAAACCCCTGAACAAGCCGATGATGGAGTGGTTCGCAAAGCATGCCCTGCGCAGCGACGCCGACAAGAAGGACCCGCGCATTGACTTGGTGAATGCCGACCTTAAGGGTCTGCCGCCCGTGACACTCATCAACGCACAGATTGACCCCCTTCGCAGCGACTCGGATTTGTTGGAGGCCGCATTGAAGAAGGCTGGCGTGAAGGTAGAGCACAAGGTGTACGCCGGCACCACTCACGAGTTCTTCGGGATGGCGGCAGTAGTTCCCGAGGCAAAGCAAGCGCAGGCGCTGGCTGGCAAGAGCTTGAAAGCCGCGCTGAAGTAAGCGGAGTTCGCCCGGGGCAACGACGATGGCCTTTCTTTTCAACTTGAAGAAGGCAATGTGCGCACTGCCGGCTCGGAAGGCTTCCACGAGTTTGGCCGCGCTGCTCTTGCTATCCGCCTGCGCCACCTCGTCATCCCCTGGTGACCGTCGCCCGATTCACGCAGCCCCTGGCTTCAAGGGCAAGACATGTGAGATGGTCTCGCCTGACCTGAATCCAGATTTGATGCGCCCGGGCAAGCCGGCGACGGTAAGGGCGCGAGCTCACTTCGTCGACGGCGAGATTCGCTCTGTCAAAATCTTGTCGGGTCCAGTGGCCTACCGGCAGCCGGTGATTGACGCAATGAAGCAGTACACGTGCGCCGGCGGTCTCACCTTCGTGGCAGAACAGAAGTTCGTATTCGGAGTCGACCCGCTGAGCGGGCGTCTGGGTCGCTGACCTTCGCTGGTCTGCGACCAAAGACAGTCGCTCGCGCGACGCGACATGTGGACCAGAGCGCTGGTGCCTTCGGGATGTCTGGGCACACGACAAATCCCCGGCCCGCCTCGTTACCTGAGTGCCTGCAGATACGACTGCACGCGGCTTGCGCGGTCGCCAACCGCCGAAATCGCTGATATCAGTTCTGGCACGGAGACTCCGAAAGCCTGCGACCACTTCTCTAGGTCGCGTGGTTCGTCGAGGTCAACCCGTTCTCGCTGGTGCGAGGTTTCAATGCTAGTGCGATGGTCCATGCGGGTGCAGCGATGACTGTTTGGAGAGTCCATCGTGCTATCGAAGGGGGCTGGACCGCGAAGGAGAGCTCCTCGCACGGCTGCAGGCGCAGTCCCACATCGACGTGCCAAGCAGACAAATGTCTGCGTCCTAGCTGGAGGCATCAATCCGAGGAACAGCCGGGGATTCGCGCTCTACTCGACCCTTCGGTCATATGGTTTGGCCCTACAGTTTCTTGATGACCTTCGTTCACGCAATAGGGGACCTGTGCGCCCGTCTCGAACGCGGGGACATGCCACTCCCCCCGTTCTTGCTTTCAATCGTTCGCCTCACCACGGACCACATACCCTGCTCTCGCGCAGCACTGTGGGTGTTCGAGGAGTCAGCGCACGGACGTCGACTGCGATGCATCGCCATGCACGACCGCGGTCGTGGTGAATCCGTTCGTGTGCCGGACGAAGTCGGCGGCGCGGTGACGGACTACTTCCGCTCTCTGAAACTCTCGGGACATATCGTGGCCGAAGACGTACAAGCCAATCCAATTACGTCGGCACTCTTTCTACAGCGAGCAAGCTCGGTGAAAAGCCTTTTGGGAGTTCCGCTTTCGGTGAACGGAGAGACGTTCGGGACGCTCGCGTGCACGCAGCTTGGCGACATCCGCCGATGGACCGCATCGGAACTCAGCGCCCTCCGACTGGCCAGCGCCAAGCTCAGTCTGTCAGTGTCGAATGTCACACGCCATGCGACGCTCACGCAGCCGGCGCCCCTCAGCACGCTCTAAGTCAGGCCGGCGTCTGCACGAGGCGACGTAAGTTGAGGCGTGCGTGCGCCTGCATTCTTCGCGGAGACAGCGGGCATCTTCGCCGCGAACGTGGTTCCCGTCTTCGCCGAGGAGATTACTTCGAGCGACCCCCCGTGCGCCTTGACGATTTCTGAGCAGATGAACAATCCCAGGCCTAAGCCCCCTCGGCTCGACGATGTGCTGCCACGCCAGAACGCGAGAAATATTCTTGCTTGGTCCTCTGCAGAAATCGGTTCGCCCTGATTGGTCACGGCAAGAACCAGCTCACCGTCTGTCGACTCCGCGGAAAGAACCACCGGCTCTCCGGCTGAACCGTATGTGACAGCGTTGGAAAGCAGGTTAGCGGCAAGCTGCTGAATCCGGCTGCGGTCGCAGCGGACTCCGTTCTGAATGCGGATATCGGCTTCGATTTGCCTCTCGGGATTCGTGCATCGAACCTCCGAGACTACGTCTCGCAGGGCCTGTCCCAAATCTTCGACATCCGCCGCGTGGATGCTTATCCCCCCGCCGAGCCTCCCCCTGGCCAAATCGAGCACATCGTCGACGAGGGTCGCCATCCGGGAGCAGCTTGACTTGATTCGCTCCGCAAGCCTGGCAACCTTTGCATCGCTAGTTGTTCGACACAACACCTGCGCTGTCGCTGACACCGCTGAAAGCGGCGTGCGCAAGTCATGACCTAGCACCGCGATGAACTGGTCCCTCAGCTCACCCGTGGCAACTTCGTCGAGCAGCTCCTGAGCGTGGGCATGCCTGGCTCGCTCCTCGTTCAAGTGCATTGCAATCAAACTGGCAAACAGCTTGAACATGGACACGACTTCTGGACGCGAGGGGTGCGCAGGAAACCGGTCTATCGCGAACAGGTTTCCGAAATACTCTCCATCGGCCAAGATGATGGGAACGGAAATGTAGCTCTCGATGCCGTAGATGCGCGGCGTGTGATGAGTGGCGTAGACGGGGTCGATGCTGGCATGGTCAATGACGACCGGCGCGCGCACATTGCGCGCTTCTAGGCAGAGTGTCGTGTGGATGTCGAGTTGCCCGCCGGGCAACAGCCCTAGACCGATGTTGTCCTCGACCGCGCAGGCGGTCCACGAGTCGCCAGTAACCCTGGCCACGCCTGCAAAGCCCATATGCGTAGTCTTGCACGCGACCCCCAGCAACTCAGGAATGCAGACGATGCGCGCAATCGCGGCCACGTCCAGGGCGATGTCAACCTCGGTTTTGTTCACCTGGGCCCCCTTGAACGTTCGAGCACCACTCTATCGGATTGGCTACGCTTGGGAAGCGGGGCAGTCGAGTTTTTTCATGGTTACGCCGTGAACTTGACGTAGCCGCTTTGCGGTGCGGCGGTGGCAATCTTCCCGGGAGAATCCCGCGGCTGGCGTCTATTCGATATAGGGGTAGCAACTTCAGCCCGAGAGACCCAGCATCCGAGCGCAGATGTCTTCTGCCATGGCCGTACTCAAAGGAACCCCTGATGAAAACCAATGGTCTCTCCTTGCTCGGGCTGGCTACGCTTGTCTCGGCCTTAACTGCTTCACCGGCCCTGGCCGCCGACGTCTACTTTGGAGAAGACCTGACTGCCGGCTCAGCGGCGGCCCTAACTAACTCAGTGCAGGCTCGTAGCTCATTCGTTAGTGCACTTGCCGGATATGGAACTGAGTCGTTCGAAACCTTTGCCGGAGGGCAAGTCCTACCGGTCGGTGCTGGTCTTACCTTTACTGGCTCCTCGACTACCGCAGTCATCAGCGGAGGACTTATCCGCAACGTGCCGTTCAACGCCCGGTTTGCTGCTGATGGCACGAACTACTACGAGACCGACGGAAACAGACGCATAACGTTCAGCGCTCCGGTCGCCGCGTTCGGGTTGTTCGTCATTGACGCCAACGAGAACAACAACAATCCAGCCACCGTCACGGTTAACGGTCAGTTGTTGACCCAGGCGCAAATCAATGAGAGGCCATTCGACAGCGTTGACGGAATCTTCCGCATCGTCACGGAAAGAGCTCCGGGGCAATTTGAGGTTCTGTTTGACGCCGGCAGCTTTCCTGCGGGAGACAGCTCAGGCATGTTCGTCGGTCTGATTGACTCCGCAAATCCGTTCTCGAACATTATTCTCATCAACGGCACATCGGGTCTTGATGGTCCGTTCCTAGACGGGTTCGCCTATGACGGCATCATGGTCGGCACAGTTCAGATGGCGGCCATTCCGGAGCCGGAAACTTATGCGCTCATGCTAGGCGGACTTGGCCTCTTAGGGCTGGCAGTTCGGAGACGCAACGCAGTTCAAGTCTAGTGGCTTCGGCATAGCCGAATCACTCAAAATCGTTCAACCAAGGGCGACTACAAGAGTGGCTGCTGCTGCCTTTGTCTTAACCGCCTGCACAGCAACCGGCAAGGACAGCCATCGTTCGACGAATCCCACGCTCGATGTGTATTTCGGATGAGCCGAACGCGGCTCCGCATGAGCCAACGAGAAGACAGGCGTTAGCTGAGGTCTACTGGGGCCAATGAGAGAGCCTGGATTCGGCGCCGACGGGGCCTGCTGCACTGAGCTGGCTGGCGGTAGACGCGAAGGAGCCATGATGAAGATGACTGAACTGCGTTTGATGGCGAGTAAAGCAAAGGCGGAAAGAAGACGTGCTCGCAACGGCCTGACCAAGCGCTTCGCGCTAGCGTGCATGCTTTCGTTAGCGGGTTGGAACGTGCAATCACAACCTGCCGAATGGTTTCGTGCAGCGGAGCGTTCAGAGCCACACGAGGCCCTCGTATTCTTCGAGGGGACGTGGTCAGCATCTGGAAGAAGTGGCTGGCGCGAAGTCTGTACGTGGCTGCCCGAGGGGCGACGCCACATAGTCTGCAAGCCTCGTTGGGAGACTGCCAAAGGCACCGCGGAAGGACTCACCGTCTTCAGCTTCGACGAATTAAAGGGCGTATACCATTCACATGTTTTCCAGGCGAATGGCAAATTTTCCGTGGAGAACGGCCGTCCCGTTCCCGGAGGCTTTCAATTTGAATCCGAAAGTGGCGCCGGTGCTGAACGAGTCCGTGAGCGGCTCACGCTCCAAGATGCTGCAGACGGCCGCGTGAGCGCAGTGGCTGAGTCCGCAAAGGGCGACGGCCCGTGGGTCTTTGAGCGGAAGACAGACTATCTGCGCACGCGCCCGTAAACAATTCAACTCTCGCGGTGATGCGTGGCGCCAAAGCGAGGCTCGTCAACGTCAGCGCGGCACAACCGTCTGCGCAGCAGCCATGACATCGGCGACCCGACCGTTACGCAGCGCTTGCAACGCGCTGCCGCGAAGCGCCGAGGAATCCGTCGTGAAGAAGCGATGCTTGGCGGCTGCGGGCAGCGTCCCCAGTGCCTTTGACACCTTCTCAAGAACCCTCGGTCCAGCGACGGGTCCGCGTAGTACGACGGATAAAAGTTGTCGCCGGACGGGCCCACGATGGCGAACAGCCGACCAGACTTGACCGCCACGCTGAGCGCTTGGCGCTTCACACCCAGCCGCTGCTGCATTTCCGCGGAGCTCATGAAGCCTTCGGTTGAGATTGCAGCGGCCATGCTTTCGCTCGACCGGTCAGGCGCAGACGTGGGAGACGCTGGCTCACCGGCGATTGAGCTGGGACCAGCGTGTCGGCCCCTTGCAGTGCGCCTATCGCCTGCTTGGTCGAGTGCGCGTGACTTGCCCTTCCTGGCACGCAACGCCTCTTCCGCCTCTGCAATGGCGATATCCAACTGCCGAGCCAGCTCATTCAACACCCTCAGGACCGCATCAAATTGCGCCTGTGTCACGCGCGTGTGCAGGTCGCGCGCCAGGCTCTTGGACTTCGCGTTGAATGTCGGTGACGCAGGCGAAGTCGTGTCGGCCAACGTCTGAACTTTCGAAAAGAAATCAGCCGTGGGCGACAGGGTTGGCGGGAGACGTTCTGAACGAGTCACAGGTATGCAGGGTTCGCTGGTTGACGTGCCAAGTATAGAGAGTCTTACATGTCAAGCAAGTCACACGCTACTCGCCGTTCGGCGTTGCTGTCCACACGGAGGGACCGACTGTCCAAAAGGTGCTCGCGGTCCTTGTTTCAAGTGGCCCGCATGCGACCAACGTCTCCTCTTACGACGAGGGTAGTGAGGCGCTAGAAGGCGGCGGATTTTCCTTTACAGCCTGCCGAGGAGTTCGTGTCTCCGCGCGTCGACACGGTTCTGAATCTGGTCGAAGACTTCACTCCAACGGACTCGAAATCGTCGAGCACGTCCTCGTAAAAGCGAAATCCTCGTTGCGCTTCAGTGCGCGCGAAGATGTCATCTTGTCCTTTAGGCGGACCCCTCACTCTGCCCACGCGGGCGTTCAGGCCATCTGCGAGACGCATTGAATCGCGGACGACCGACGCAGTGCCCTCCATGCTGCTTGGGAAGGTGGTGAGCGACGTGGTGGCCATGCTAGTTGCCGGCACCGACGAGAACCTCAAGTGTGTCAAAAGCCTCGGAGGCGAGGCGGAGTCCAAGCACCCGACAACAGACGCTTGTCATTGACGCGATTCAGGTGGGCCGGTACACCCGGCCCACCTTTTCACGCGGCTACGCGCGATACAAAGTCTCCGGATGCGACCGTGGGACGGACTTTTCGTAAGTCGTTATAGCCGCCCAAATAGCCGCCTCTACGCTCGTGTCACCGTTCCAAGCGCGGGAGCCGATGCGCAGCTCCCACTGCGTTCATTAACCGGCGCAGCGTCGACAGCGCCACTTGATACTGTCCGTTCTTGGGCCGAGTCTTGGGACTGACGAGGCCCCATACGAGCGCACCCGGCCCGTTGTACTCCTCGGTGAACGTGCCATCGCGTTTGAGGCGAATGACAAGCAGGTGCTCAGGTTCGCTCGACAAAGCAATGCGGTCACCCTGTGTAGCTTTCACCTGCACATTGCGCGCGCCACAAACGCCGTCGTGACAACGAGCCGAAGCTGCGGACAGCTCGACACCGTAGTGGAAGGACGCGAGGGCTTCGCCGAGACTGCCGACCAAGTGACCGTCCGGCGTGAAATGACGACCGGGGAACATGCCTTCGAGTTCGTCCACAGCATCGTAGATGGCGCGAAGGAGCTGCGGGAAGCGCGCCTGGTCCATCGACTACGCCGGCGCGCCCACAGCCATCGAAGGCAACTGCGCCTCCAAGAACTTGGCCTGACCGTCGCACCACGCCAAATACAGCGCACGTCCTGACGCGGGCCCCTTCCAGACACCGGGCACGACGACTGTCGCCCCCATCGCGGTACAGAACTCGACGAAGTCCGACTTGCGTTGAACGGGAGTTCCGAACGCGTGAACCAGCATCACGGCAACTTGCGCATGAAACTCCCGCGCGGTCAGCAATGCCGATGCGGTGCGATGGAGCAGCTGGTACCGAATGCTGTCCTCGAAATGGTCTACACCGAGCAACCGGTGCAAGAACTCCAGACGACGAACCTGTCCGGACGACGCGTTGTGCCGTTTCTCCTGAAGTCGCGGCCCGAAATCCTCAAGCACTTTCGCCTCGACCGCTACCACGCACAGGCCCTCGTCATTCCGGCAAATAGCCAAAACGTCGGTGTTCGACGCGGTTTCACCGCCCTCGAGTGCGACCTCCCACTCGGGAATGGCGGCCAATAGACGAAGGCTCAGCAGACCCGGCTCGTTCGTCGACGCCAAGAGCCCCGCAATCTCGGCAGGCAGATTGCCCGCCGCCGCCTCCCAAGCGGCAGCCGCCGTCATTGCGGATGCACCCTTCTTCCAATGCAGTCCGGGCTTCGCGAGCAGACGCTGCCAATCGCCGCCACCCTGAGTCGGTACAAAGATTCTTTTCATTGAAAATTTCTCCCTGGTCTGCGTCGCAACGTCGAGTTCAGCGTCTTTTTGGTCGCTCGCGGTACCACGCGACCTTTCCTGCATCGGGTTCTCGTGTGTAACGCAACTCGAACACTTTCGACTCGTGTAGCAGTTGCGGCCACGAGCGGCAGCCGTATCGCTCGGGCGTCTGGTCCGGTTCGCCTCTCGCGACAAACGCAATCGCGTCTCGAAGCGGGGTCCAACCGTCGATAGCGCATTCTGCCGTCGCAGCTCGCAAGGAAGACACCATCCCTTCATTTGGCCGACCCGGTTCCGATTGCCCAAGACTTTCTACGAGCAAGGCGGCGAACCCGGGCGTCTGCAAGTGCTCGGCCATCTGCAATCTCGCCAGGTCAACGGTCTCCGACCATTGCAGGAGTTCTGCAAATTGCTCGTCGACTCGTTTGAACGTGTGGGCCAAATACTCGGTCGCATTGGCGCATCCTTCAACGGTCCAGACGTCGAACAGCTCCAGGAAATGATGAACCAGGGTATTTCGCAGGTCGACAAGGTCCTTGACCGCTTGCTTGGTGATGTCGTAGCGCTCGCGTTCCATCTCGATTCGAACCGTCGTCGTGATGGTGATTTCCGTCGGCGAGACGAGTGTGGGCGTCGAGTTGACGTCGTCGACTGCGTCATCGGGAACGATGAAGTTTTTGAACAACCGCTGGGCCAGGTCACCGAGATTGCTCTTTGCAATCTCCGCGGTCCGCTGCGCATACGCCGACTGGACGTCGGACGCTGTGCCGCCAACGACGTGCACAGCCAAGATGCGCTTCATCAGCTGCTCGTACTGTTGCAGCCGCATGAGACAGCGGCCCAGCTGCCGTTGAACCTCATGTTGCTCCAGACCCGCTGCCACCATTGAACCGTCTCCTTGTGCTGTACTCGCGCGCTCTGTCGTGCGGGGCCACTGCGGGCAGATTCTTACCGCTCATGCCCCACCCGTCACTCCCCCATGTCTGGACCTTCAGACCTGCTGTGCTGTCGCAGCGGCACTGCAACTGCCCGTTCCGAAAGGCGTCGTCCGAGCTTGACGTCGGGCCGTCACGCGGCTGACTGTCCTTTGCTTGATACGGAGCATGACGCTGAGCGATTTGGCCCCGCTTGCAGCGCAACAAGTTGTAGACTGGACATATTCAGGGCACACCCGCGCGAAAGCCGGGGCCGCAAAGCCACCGACCAGCCCGACAGGGATGGCAGCGGGGCTGCCACCAACCTCACGTGCGGACTGCACGTGAGGCGGTGTAAGTGACATCGTTGTCACGCGGAACCGTTTTGTGTTGCGACTGCCCTCGCTCAGGAGCGCACAGTGACACGTCTGAACCCGGTTCATCTTCCCTTCCCCCGTCGTTGTCTCGCCCGGTCCAAGGCCGCATGCGTGCGTGGAGGCATGCGATGAACCAACGCACCGAATGGGTACCGCCGTCAACGCCGTCATGGTCATTCGACGAGATTGATGCGGCCTTAGCGTCTGGCGCGATAGAGACTGCACAACGCTTGGCAGAAGCGGTGGTCAGAGGTCAGGTCAACGACGGCACGGTAGAGGCAGGAGCCTTGCTGCGGCTCGGGTACTGCGACTTGGCGCTGTCGAAGGTTGAACGAGCCCGGCGCGGGGCCCGCCGTGCGGCAGTGCTTTTTCGCGAGGCATCCGCGCACACGGATGAGGTCGAGGCGCTGGCTTTGTGGGCGCGGGCCGCGAGCGTTCTGGGACGCAGCGTCGAAGCGGTGGAAACAGCGCTACTGGCCACACAATTGGTCCGCGACCTTCCCGAGGGACCTTGGACCGTGCGAGCTCACCTGAGCCTTGCCATTGCACACGGTTGGGCGCAGTCGTTCGTGCATTCGATGGCAGCCTTCGACGCCGCCTTCGCGGTCGCTGCTCGGCTTGGCACCGCGGGGGTGCAACTCGAACTCCATGCCGAACGCGCGTGGGTGCAGATTTTGCGCTGGGCCATTGAACGCGAAGACGTTGGCGCATCGACCGAGCTCCCGCATGAGGGCATGCTGTCCATGATTGCGCTCGACCCTCCCTCCGTCACTGAGTCGCTGACACCCGGCGCCGTCTCGAGTCTCCCCGACTTCGTCCGAACCGTGTGGGCACTCATGTCGTTGTGGGAAGGGAGGGGGGAAGCTGCACGTCGGATTCCGGTTCGGGCCGCCACCGACCTGAACGCTCCGAGCACCGCAGGATGGCTGTTGGCCGCGCAATCTTGGGTTGCAACCGAACTCGCCTACCGTGACGGTGACTTTGTCGCCGCGGGGATGCACGCCAGTCGCATGACCACTTGGGCTAGGGAGGTGGAGAACCTTCCATTGACTGCTTTGGGCCACCGCATCGCATGCGCCATCTACGAACACCAGGGTCGTGCAGACTTGGCTGTGATGGAGCTGCGCCGGCAACTTGCCTGCGAAGGAACGATGCAAGCTCTTCATTTGGAAGGGCGCGCAGACCTGGTGAAACAACTAATCTCCGCCCGTCAAGGCGCGCTTCACATCGAGGACTTGGCCGCCAAGTCCATCAAGTTCGAGAAATGGGCGCACGAAGACACACTGACAGGCATCCCGAATCTCAGACGATTCAACCAGTGCCTGAACGAGTGGTCCATCATCGCGGCGAACACTGACAGGACGCTTTGCGTCGCGTTGATTGATGTCGACCGGTTCCGTGACATCAACAACAATTTCTCGTACGAAATCGGCAACGAGGCGCTGCGCGGAATCGCGCAAGAAATGGTGGCACACGTCCGACCCTCGGACCTTCCGGCGCGGTGGGGAGGCGATGAATTCGCCATCCTGTTCAGGGACATCGACCTTGACGCCGCGCTGCAAATCGCGGTGCGCATACAAGAGGCGGTGCTCAAGCGGGATTGGTCCACCGTCGCACCGGGCTTGAAGGTCAGCATATCGGTAGGCGTCACGGCGGCACAACCCGGCGACGACAAGAACGCGCTTATCGCCCGTAGCGAGCTGACGATGTATGAGCAAAAGCTCGCACGCAGACGCGAATCGCTAGACGGTCTCGTCCAACCCACCGTGCTCCGCAAAGTCGCGTCTTGGCTTCATTCGGCCAAGCGGGTAGTTATCTTTGTCGGCTCAGGCACCGGTGAGGGCGTCAACGCAATCGAGACCGGCAACCTGGGCGCCTGGAGCGCGACGGACCGATTGGCATTCGGACACGTGCACGGCTTCCGAGGAAATCCAACGGCGTTTCGCCGTTTTTGGGCGGAGTGGCGCGCCACGCATGGCCAGAGCGACCCCCGCCCACTCCACACGGCGCTCGTGGCACTTTCACGTCAACTCACCCAAGTCACGGTCGTCACCGAGCGGGTGGACGGAATCCTCCAGCGCGCAGGCGCGGACAACGTCGTGGAACTCTACGGAAACGCTCATTTCGACCGATGCGATGTCTGCGGAAACTTCCAGATTCACTCAACAAGCAACTGCCTGTCCTGCAACGCCCCCGCCGTGGCCATGCGTCCCGACATCGCACTGCTGGGCGCCGAGTACAACTACCTCGAGTCGGCCGGGGTTGAGATGCAGTTCAAGCGAGCCGACGTGGTGCTGGTGGTTGACAGTGATGTGACCACCTACCCCGGCGCCGGCATGTTGGAGAAGGCCCGTTCCCGCGGGGGCCGAATTGTCATGTTGGGCACCGGCGAGCGCACTCGCAGGTCAGCGGCCGACGTGGTGATTGACGCGCCACTCGAGAGCGCGCTTGCGCAACTCGGACAAGCGCTGCAGTCCGCCGCCAGGGGCGAGGCGGCGGAGGCCGAACTCACCGACGACTGCTTCGACGTACTGTGCTTCCTCACCGGCCAGAGGACTGACAACTTCGGCTTCTCGTTCGAGCAGGCCATGACATGGAAAGATTGGGAAATCGAACGTCACCTCGGCACGATTCCCTGGATTTTCCCGCTCACCACCGTCAGCAAAATGAATCCCGACGCGCCGATGCCGTCGCGGGCGGACTTCGAATTTCTGGCGGGTGATGAACGCGTTCGTAGCAAAGTGCACGAGGCCTACCTCCGCATGCTCGGGTTCTATGGTTTCGAGTGGCGCGCAGGCAAGGTCCACCGGTCACCGAGCTGGCAAAACGGCTTTGCAACGTGGGTCGTGACGCCGTCGCACCACGATTTGTTTATCTCGAGAATTCTGGCTTCACTGAGGTTGTTTGGCCTCAGGAGCGAAGCGCTCGCATTCTTGGAAGCAGTCGAAATCGAGGTTCGGGAGTACCGTGGCGGCAACGCGCAACAGCCGCTGTGGCACTGGCGGCTCGCGGTCCACGGTGGCGCCGATTCTGCGGGTCCCTAGCTCCATGCGCGACACACATTTGATACCTCTCGCAGAACGGGCTCGGCCAGCTGTGCCGCCGGCTCATACGTCGTTTCACAACATGGGATATACTCTAGTCTCCGGAGCACGCAACCGACCGCACGATTGGGCGGCGTAGCGTTAAACGCCACAGGGAACCCGTTACCCAGTGCTTCGAGAGAACCCGTCATCGTCCGCCCGCAGGGCCTCGGTGTCCGGAAGCCGAGCCCGCCACCAGATTCTGGTCGCGGGCTTTTCTTATGCCTTTCGAATTGCCTCTCTACCGCCAAGCCCCTCGAACTGCAGAAAAGCGACCTCGGGTCTCCCAAGCGACGCCTTGCAACAGTGCTACATGCGACGCAGAACGTCCCCAAGCAGTTCATCCATGCGCTTGGCCCCATCTGACGATTTCAAGTGCGCATAGTTTCGCTCGACTGTGGACAGGCGGTCGTTGAGCACCAAGGCCGCGGTCTTGTAGTCCGAATTCTTGGACGCCTTGATGATGGCGGTGGCGACCAAGTGACGAAACGCGTGCGTTCCGATTCCAGGGCAGCGCCACAAGTACTTTCGAGTAAGGTCCTCGACCGTGCGCGACAAATCTTCCCAGGGCTGCTTCGACAGAGTAGCTCTAGGACCGCGCCCGGCGCCAATGAAGAGGTAGTCACTTGGACCGTTCAACAATCTTGGCCGCAGCGTCAAGTAGCGCTCCAAGTCTTGCCAAACCGTTTCCTGGACCGGCATGTCGTACTCGTTGTCTGACGCTGCACCCTTGAAGTTCTTGAAGTGCACTTTTGGGACGCGGACCCACCACGAACGGTCCGGACGCTGGTAGAGAAGGCCAGAGTTGTCATCGCGCCAAGTCAACGTGCAGACGTTGCGCACGCGCAGAGGATTTGAGACGAGGAACTTGATAAGAGCGACGTTGCGCGCCCACCTAGCCTCAGTGTATGGAGCGCGCCCCAACGGACGGTCGGCCCGCATTCGCTGCACCATGTCCGCTACGAACTCCAGCGGGCTATCCGTATCCAGGATGTGCTTCATTGGTTCCGAGGGGTCCCGAGTTTGTACCAGCAAGGGCCGAAGCGCCACAGCCGACGCATTTGCCGTACGCCATGCCGTCTCCGCGTGCTCTTGCCAATTTTCGGTAGGCAACTCGAGCGGAAGCGTTTTCGCAAACGAGGGCAACTGCCACAAGTACCCGGTGACTGGACGCGTCATGGACTTGATGAACGCAAGAAACTCGATTACCGAGCCGTTCACGAGGTTCCCGGCACGCGCGATTAGCCAGTCGACATACTTCTCAGCGTACGCTGAGTGAGTCAACCAGGCCAAAGTGTGAAGTTCCGATTCAGGAACACCCATGCCTCCTGCCGGTACAGGCATCGCGAGCCATCCGAGGAAGGACGCAAGCTGATTCCACCTTGGATGGGCAGTGGGCACTTCAGAGCCATTCAGGAACCGGTACCAGTTCCCTTCCCTTTCGGTCTCGATGTCGTGCGGGGATAGGCGCCAAACGCCTTTGTTGCTGCGAATGAGAGTCGGCACCCGAGCCGTCTTGTAGACCAGCAGTTCGTGCCACTGCTTTCGCAGTGGAGAGTCCAATGCGGGCTTGAAGACGTAGTGGCTCTTTGCCTTGAGGCCGTCTCGGTACGCAATCTTGAGCGGCTCGCCAACAGATTTCGGTTCGTACGAACCGTGACGAAAGCCCGCCAATGTCGATAGCTCACCATCGGGCAGCCCAAAGTAGCGCTCCACCCGGGTCAGGTACTTGGAATTACTCAGTCGCGGATTCTTTCCCGCCTGCCAGCCGTAGAGCATGCCGGGAGCCGCGTCGATAGTTCGTGCCAACAGCTTCACTGGCGTTCCATTCAGCAACGCACGGAAGGCCTGAGCGAAGGGTGTGAGCTTGTCGCCAGATATGGCATGGTCGGTGTCGATGGCAACGACCACTGGTCGCCACGACTTCAAGGCCGACAGCGTGTTGCCAACGTTCCGCGGCGTTTTTCCGGCTGTACGGAGGTGGTCACTGAGTTCATGACAGCGCGCCAGAAACATGGCGCGAAATTCCTGCCCCACCGGGTCTTCAGCAGAAAGTTTAAGAAAGCCCATGAACACGCGTAGCGCTGTAGCGCGATTCGCAGCGGTCTGGGGGTGGACGGTGCCCATGAGCACCCGTTTGTCTTGTCCGTTGAGCAGGTCTTGATAGGTAAGCGGCTGAGCCACGTGTCTTCTCCGTGCCCGACCTCCTATTTTTGTCGCCTGCGAAGCAGGTATAGGCGACGGGTTGAAAGACCTGCGAATTTCATAACTTACTGAATTCATTGACTTTTCCTGCATTTTTGTTGCCACCCTTTTGATTGAAGGGTGGCCGCTATGCAGGTAGTCAATATAGGTTCTCAATATCAAGGGATGTCGGGCGAAAACGCTTCGCCCAGCGTCTAGCGAGCTTTTTTATCCTCCCTTCCGGGGGAAGCGCTAGGAAGGGCGGTTCGGCCTGTTGGAACGTGCCTGGCCTGCCAGATGCTGCGCGATGCCTGCCAACGAATGCGCGAGCTAAGGGCGCTGACCGTTGGCGCCTCCACGCACCTGAAGCCGGATGAAAGGCGCTCGCTTCAGAACATGCGGCTGGCGGACACGAGTACAGCCGAGACAATTGTGGCCACGTCTCGAGCGGCCCGTCCGCGCATCGCGACGCCCATCTCCATCGAGTGTTCCAACGATGCTGCATTCACGTTGGACGACCCGACGTAGGCAACATCACTGTCACAGAGCACAACTTTGGCATGGAAGGTCTCCCGGCCGGGTCCCGGGGCACGGGGAATCGAGTAGTTGTAAACCTCGACCTTCTCCGCCGACAGCCACGACGCAATCGCATCAAAGCCCTTCGGATAGTCCTGCCGCGTTGGCTCTTCGAGGCTCCGCAATACCAAGACTTTTGTCACTTGCTCAGACACGCCCTCGAAGAGCTCCTTTAGCCAAAGTGCACCGGTCACGTCGAAAAACGGCGTCATCACTACGACCCTAGACTGGGCTTCGTACACCATCCGCTTGAACGCGTGCTCGGTCGGCTCAAGGTCAAACGTTCGCCAGCCTAACTCGGCAAGCTTGGTTTCGAGGACACAAGGTCGAGGTGGCTTCGTCAGCACCACCCTTGCCGTGGTGGCGTCCTCGTGAACAGCAGCTTTGTAGTGCTCGACCGCGAAGAGGGCGAGGGCTAGGCGTTGGAACGTCCCGGCCGGAATTGGACCAGGACTGAAGCCGCCAGTTCCTTGAACGAGAAGGCCGGCGGCAGAAGCTAATACCAGCACCTCCTGAGCCGCACGCTCCTCAGTCAGCCCCAACTGAGCCAGTCCTGTGAGCATTCGCGCTGACTGTTCGGTTGATGTCGGAACGCGAGCCCAGGCATCCAGAATTTTCGCAGCGACGCCCGCTCGGGGAGCCAGCAGCCGCACTACGTTCTTCTCGAAGGCACTCAGCTGCGCCGACATCACCCGCCCGTGTATTCGAAGAAGCCGCGGATGCCTTCGGGGCGGGTATCGAATTTCGGCCGCTTTCCAGTGCCCCGAAGAACCGAGCGTGACAGCAGTTTGTTGCTAGCGACGCAAGACGTTTCCGGAACCATGATGCAGTCCGGGCACGCACCCCCGCGATGAGAGCACAGTGAACCGGTGCCGCACTGCGTCGCCTTCAGGGAGAGCATGGCGTTCAGCATCGCCGTCCCAGAGTTCCGCCACATGGCAGAGAGGTTGCCCAGGTCCATCGTCGTGCCGCTTCGATAGACGACGAAAGCCAAGTCTGCCGGGAAAATGTACTCGCCCAAGGACCCCATATCGAGGCCGGAGTATTCCGACATGTGCTTCATCAAGAGATGTGAATAGCTATGCAGGAGCGTATACAGGTAGAAGTAGGTCGGCGGGGTATCGCTTTCGGGCAACTTGTCGAGGAACGGTGACATCTGCTGAGAGCAAGCCAGAATTCCCGCGCCAATTTTTTCGTCCCCACTGAGGCTGAACATGTCCGGGCAGCCCAAGTCGGAGAGCCAGGCCCGCACTAGCTCAGGCTTGAGCTTGACGTAGATTGCCTCGTTGCCTTGCTGGACCACATAGATTGGGTTCTTAGACGACGAGTTGTGCATCACCGGCGGGAACATGTTCAGGCGAACCGGCATGTTCATGCCACGCTTGTCGTGCAGCACGGGGCCCCCTTCCATGCGCGAATAGCCAAACGAGAACCGACAGAGGTCGAATTCACGAATGAGCCCCATATCCGCCAGGCCCAGCCTCGTCAGTGCTACTTGAGTCTCCGCCTGGAGAGCATCTCGCTCGACTTCCGTCTCGGGAGCGAGGTCTTCATCGAGGCGAGTGAAAGATACATACGGCTTCTTTCCGTTCACACGACTCTCCACCGCAAGTCTCGTAGCGTCCAACGTTGCGTGCTCGACTGCCAGCCGGAAGGGGTCGAATTTGGACGCAAATAAAACCTGTCGATGTCGAATTCGCTCCAGCAAGGGCACAGGAAGACTAATCTTTGGAAGGAGAATGGCGCGACGCCTCAGGTCGTCGATGATGCGCTTCTTACCTTCGTACGCCGTCGCCAACATTGTCAGAATGCCGCTTCGAATCGGCTCCGACACGGTCGCGGCCATTGCTTCACCGGTCTTAATCGCACCTGAGCTGCTCTGAAACTCGAGCCATTCCTTCTCGCAGTCAGGACGGCCCGCGCACGCTGCTTCCACCTCCTCGTCGGTCACTTCGGATATGCCGAAGCCATACTGCTTGGCCACGAAATCCTTAAGCGCGTCTTCGCGCCCCGGACGCAGGCGCGTCAGCAGGTCGCGGCCGCCGTCCTTGAAGTCGATGAAGAGGTCAGACTTGACGTAGTAGACGCTGGACGCGCGATAAGGCGCCGCCTGCATGCTCACCTCAGTCCGCCTGGCTTCCGTGAAAGCGGGCCCGATGAAGCGTAGGCTGGCTTCATCGTTTTGGCGCCACTTCGGCGAGAGAGGCTTGTCGCACTTGGCACATTCAAAGAACCAGTCGCCGATGCCAGCGGCCCGGCGATTGAGCCGGAAGTCCTCATGACCACAGATGCACTTGTCCCTGCGCTTCACGACCTTGGCGTCGACGTCGCTCCACTGGTACTGTCCGGGAAACGGCTGGGTCCAATTGCCGGACCAATGAACAAAGATGACATCCAGCTGTTCCCAATCACAAGGACCATCGTGCTTTCGGCACTTGGTAGTGCTCAGTGCCGAAATCGCCGCATCAAGCTCTCGCAACGTGGTGAAATCGCGAAACAAGCCACAGGCCCGGCATACGAACGAAAGAGGCGCAGGCGTGTAGCCCATACTGGAGGGACGGCACAGGTGGACACGCTCTATACCAGGAGCCTGGAAGTCAGACCTCGTGTTGTCCAGCATCTTTGGGTCCACGCATTGAGGAGCGGAGACACGAGGTTGAGTAGCGTCCGCATCTCGACAGCCCATGGCGGCGTCGAACCATGCCCGACCCAACTCATTGATGCGCTCAAAAATCTGCTCCTTCGTCGCATCCACCAATTCGATGGACTCCGTCGGTACGGAGTGGGCAATGCACGCGCCGCTGCCTCCTTCAAACGTGAAAAAGCTCTCGGGAGCGTAGGAGTTCGCGATTTGATTTCGCGAGCGGCTCATCGTTTTTGCTTTGCTCATTTCGAGTCGCCCTCCTTAGCCTCGATTCTCGGTTCGGTATCGTCGATATCTGCGCCAGAGCCGCGCCGAATAAACAGCATCGCTCTTGCGGTGGCATCGGCCGGCGCCTCCTTGTACGAGGCATCGTGCTTCGACTCGAAGATGACCCCCGGCTCATCGACGTCGCGCAGGGATGTCATTGGTCGGAGATTCTTCGCCCGGCTCTCGAAGAACTTGTTCAGTCGCGTACCGTTCACGTGCATCGGAACACCGAGGTCGCTCTGGTAGTTGCCGATTTCGTTCTTCAGTCGGGCTCTGTAGTACGCCTGTCCTTCAGGCGGTGGCAGCGAAGTAAGGCCAAGCGCCTCGACCATAAAGCGCTCCGTTTCGGTGAAGGCTTTCGTGTTCGCCAGGAAGTCGCGCACGTCTGTGGCGTACGCGTAGTTCGGCGACGCACGCTTCTTGTCGGGCTCCGCAGCGCAAAGCAGCTGGATGGCGTGGACACCGCATACGTACTCCTGGAAGAAGCTTGGCATGACTCGAACCTGTGCCTTCTCGGCCCATCGGTCCACCGCTGCTGGAAGAATCATCCGTTCAAGGAACCGGTGGAAGATGTCGAACACTTCCAAGACGAACCTGTCGCGAGGCCTCTGAGGAACCGGAACGAGCAATGAGAACCCGACGTGAGTTCGTCCCACGCGTGAAGACGCTTGGATGTACTCAGCGATGTCCGATGGCATACCAGCGAAGAACATCGCGTTGAACTCTTCGACGTCTACTCCGTGGGAAATCGCAGACGTGGCGATGACAGAGCGAAGGGTCTCGTTCGGGTCTGGGAACTCTGCATTGACAGCGACCCTCTTCTCCGCCCTGCGGACGATGTCCTGGATGCCGGCTGCCGATACTGCGCCCGACAGAAGCTCTGAAGTCAGGACCGCCGACGTGTAGCCGTTGGCCCCGTGAAGCTTTTCGAACTGCACTTTTTCTGTGTCGATGACCTGGTCGCCGCCCTTCTTGTTTGTGACATAGGTCAAGGCAATGCGGTGAAGGTCGACCAGCGTCAAAAGCGTCGCCGCGTCTGACGTTTCGATGACCCGAACATGTTGCCCAGAGAGCGGACCTGCCGACACCCATCGAATGAGCTCTGCGCGGGCCAGGGCTTGAGCGTTCGCGTCACCGCTTCGCAGTCGCTCGTAGAGCCCGGTGATTACGAGATGGTAGTGCCCGAGTACAGACGCCATCGCAACGGTATGGCGGTGTCCGTTTGTCAGAACCGATGCGTAAACACGAGCCCAGTGGCTGCGCAGTTCTATGTCGTCCGTGACCAGAGCTTTTCTGTCGGCGTCTTCCGGCCGGTCGTCTGGTCCGCTGGGTGCCGCGTAGAACGAGGTGTAAAGGCTCGGACCCGGGTACGGGAACTGAACGGTGCTGCCCCGCTGGTACAGGTTTCGCATCTGGCGCTGCGGCTCGCTTACCGTGGCGGAGGCGGCAATGACTTTGATTTTTCGACGGACCTGCGAGCCTGGCTCGTAGGAAAGCTGACCAGGCAATAGCGACCCCAGTCGATTAAATGAGGCCTCAAGGGCGGACTCGAACAAACCTGCGAAGGTGCCAAGCGATTCGTCCAGCAGATGGGCCTCGTCCTGGATAAGCAACGATGGAAACGGGTCGAAAAACCGCTTCCTGCCGTCGGCAAACGTTGGGAACAGCCCATGGGTGGTCCCTCCGGGCTCTCCGTCCCAGTCTTTAGCCACGCTGGGAATGAAGAGTCGTTCCGTGCTCTTCTCAATGAACGGGGCGAAACCGAACATCCCAAAGAACTTCCGGATGGTTCCCTGTGACTGGCCGAGGGCCGACAGCTTGTCTACCGTGCCCAGCAGCACCGATGGAGCAAGGTCATAGATGTCCTCGTCCACCACGTAGAACGGAAGCGGCTTGATATCGTCGTGCCGGGCGTTCCAAGAGCATTTCTCTTTCGCAGAGGTGCAGTAGTGGCCCAGTGCGTTGCCGCCCGCGCCCGATGCTCTACGAAGGGCCAGGCCGCCTCTCGTGTTGCAAAACGGACAGACCTCGAGCTTCTGCCAGCGCTCCTTATAGGTCTTGTACGGCTGAGTCTTCTGGAACGACGGCTCCTGCGACGGAGGCACCGCTTGCTCCGTCGGAATGTCCGAGTAGCCTTCTTCCTTGTGCCAGTTTGGGGTGTTTGCTCCGCCAACCCAGAAGCCGAGTGAAAACGGTTCCCCGCGATGCTGGCGGGCGTGTCGTACGGCTTCGCCCGCGCCCATCACGGCGAACGTTCGGCGCGCCTGCTGCAAGGTCAGAAGGCGTAGCGGATAACGCATGAGCGCGCTCACGCCGTGCTGTTTTCCCCGGAGCCTGTCGATGAACAGCACGAACAGCAGCAAACCGAGGAAAGCTTCCGACTTGCCGCCACCCGTTGCGAAGTAGAGCAAGGTGACTGCGTTCGCATGCTTGGATACAACGGGGTCGTAGAAGTCGTGAAATTCGGGAATTCGGGTCGCAAACGTCGGAATAGACGCGAGGATGAAGGCGAGCTGGAACAGACGCCAATCGTCGTAGCCCTTCGTCGCCGCGACACCCGCCATCGCCGCATTCATCGACAACCAAGCTTCAAACGGGATTCCGAGCGGCGACTTCTGCTCGCCGGGGCCGCTCCAGTGAGCCTTGGACTTCTCGAGAATCGCAAGGCCGCAGCGGATTGCGGCAAGCTCCTCTCGCCAACCGTTCAAATCGAGCTGTAGCTTTTCCTGCTCGCGGCCGAGTTGCTCCGCTGCATCCGGTCCTTCGATGCCGGCGCCAACAGGACGGTCCTTCACCTCGTCGAGCCACGCCGAGTACGCTGTGACAAGGGGTGCGAGTCCAGCAAGGGATGCCGGGTCGGAAAGAGCTTTGATATTTCGAACAGCGCCGCAGTCGGTGGGAACAATGCGCGGCAGGACGTAACGTGGCGTCCACGTGGTTCGCAAGATACGGGTCGAGCCTTCGTCGTGGGCTGTGACCCCGCCGTTGAAGCCCAAGGCCGGGTATCGCAAATATTCGTTGTACCTGTAGGACGGCTTCACGCGGTCAAGATGCAAAGGACGATGCACGTCAACATTCAGCGACAAACTGACCTGCAGCTGAAACAGGGAAGGCTCGACTTCCTTATGGTTGAGCGACGTCGGCGGAGCACTCCAGTTTTCCAACGCCACATGGACGGTCATCAGCTCAGGGTCGCGAGGGTCGGGAAGCGCCTCGATGTCCCAGCGAAGTTCAATTACGGGAACAACAACCTGGAGCTTCGAGGTGCGCACCGACGCCAGATAGGCCTTCCAGTCGCGGATACTTGAAGGACGGATTGGCGCCGCGTGCCTGAATCCCCACAGCTTGCCGCCGTAGGGCTCTTCCTCGGACGTCGCCCAACGGTCGAGTTGGAGCGCAATTGCCTCGTTCAGCGCGCGTGACGCGTTGGCGCTGTCCTCGGCGCAGGTCGAAGGAGAGAACTCAAATGGCGGCAGGTCCAAATCGAGACGTAGCCATTTCGGGGGTGCATCAATCGCTTGCGCAAGAGCGTCCGGCAGCGTCGCGCCGGCCGGAGCCTCGCGCTCTGGCGGCGCCTCGCTCGGCATGCCGGAACCGTCGTCTTCCTCCAACGGAGCCGGCGGTGCGTCGTCTCCGCCAGAATCATCAACTGGAGAGCGGTCCAACTTGTTGTCAAAAGGGATGCCAAGCGACTCATGCGCTTTGCGTCGAGCTTCCTCGCTCTTTGCAGGCCAGTCCGGATGCAAGCGCACTGTCTTCGTGATGCCAAGTTCCGTTCGCAGCGCTGCCAATGCGTCTTTGATGCGCGAACGGAGCTCCCGCGCAGCCTCCCTGGTCAGCGGAAACGTCGGGTAGAGCGGACCGCCTGGCTTGACTTCGTCCTCGGTCGGGAGGATGCGGACGTACACGGCACCGCGAACTGAAACCTTCATGCGTTCCGAGGCACCGGACCGAAGGATTTGGAAGTCCAAACCGTGGGCACTGATTTGAATAGGGTTTGCCTCCTCGTCGCCTGCGCGCTCATCCGGCGGCATGGGGAGGATGAATTCGGACATCAGCACCGAGCTCGGCTTGCCCTTGTAGATGATTTTGTAGAACTCCTCGCGCCCCGCCAAGCGCGCGGAAAGATTGTTCAAAAGACTGTCGACGACCGCTTCTTTGCATGCGTCGTGGATGGCTTTCGGGCTCTTGCTCAGCACTGTCATCAGGATGCCTTCCGGGGTGCAGGGGCGGGCTTCGGCGCGTGGACAGCTTCAACGCGGAACACGCAACGAATCGCTTCCTGCTGAAGCTGCTCGACCATCTCAAGTGGGATTTTTCGGTAGGCCACGGCGCTCTCAGGTTGAAAGAGAATTTCGGCGTACTGCGCGGCCAGGACCCGACCAAGGTTCTGGTTGAGGCGACGAGCGTTTCGTATGAAATTCCAGTAGGTCAGCGTGTCCGATTCGCTGATGTCCAGCGCGCTGCAAAACACCTTGAAGTATTTCGAGTGCTTTGGCGCGTGTGGACGAGTGTCGGCCTCTGTCAGCGTGAGCCAATACGTCAACCGCTCCACCGGGCAATCAGAAACGCTGGGGTCCAGTTCCAGCATCCGCTTGTGAATGGCCGCAGCCAGCGCGGTGCGAGTGCTGGAGGGAAACTTTGCTGCGCAACGTCGCTGCACATCCTCGTGGTACAGCTTGAGAAAGGCGCGCTCAGGGTGGACCACGGAACCGAGAGTGCCGCCGTTGACATGCAGCGCCTCTTCAACCTTGCGTCGCAGCTCATCAGTCATGTCGAACACCAGCGTGCCAACTTCGATTTGCGTCACTGTTGTCCGACGAAAGAACGGGTCCTCATGCGGCTCGTAGCGATACACCCAACCGGAGCTGTAGGCATGGCGACCGCCTTCGAGGTCGAAGCGGTAGTAATGCTGGTCGGTGGACGGGTCCATACCGGACGGCTCTTCAAACTTCATGGTGAAGGACATGTCGCCGAGGCGGCTCAAATTCGGCACTGGGTGCGTCACATCGCTAAGTCGCCGCTCCAGTTCTTGCAAAAGAAGCCCGATTCGGCCACGGTAGGGCTTAAGAGCGTCGAGCTCCTTCATAGACCGCAACGTGACTGCGAGCGATTCCGCTTGTCGATAGGCAATGAGAACTGTTGTGCCGTGCGGGATGTCGGGATGCGCGAGCAAGATGCGCAACACATCAATGTTTGCTCCGACGAAGACAAACTTGCGCTCCAGACCTTCTTGTGACAAGTTCTTGCCTGCAGATGCCAGCGTGTGCCATTCCAAGCCGGGTTCTATGTCAGCCCATTTCGAACCCAACTTCCTCAGCAGGTATCGCGACGCGAGTCGGATGTAGCGCTGATTCGGCAAAACCAGGCACAGGTGACCCTTGGGGTGCGCGGCGTGTCGCTCGATGATGCTAAGGAGTCGAGCAGCCATAGGTGTCGCATCGGTCCATGCGGCAATCAGCGACCGCGCCCTGGCGAGCGCGTCTTCGACCTGCTTGCGCTGGTCACCCATCGCGCCGGCATCGAGAGCGGCATGGATACGCAGTTGCACCGACGGCCACGAATTTCGTTCCATCGAGTAGACGTCGATTTCTCCGGCCGCAGCGGACTCTGTGAGGTCGGTAAAGCCTGCAGGCATGTTCGAGACGCGCAATACGTAGAGGCAGGCCTCCATCAAAGCATGGTGACCGGCTCCATCGTCGTCCCCGACCTCATGAGCAAGGCGGTGAAAGGTAACCGCGACTGAAGCAGCGTCACGGTCGACGATGCCGACGGTGAAGTTGGCGTTGCTTTTCGTCTCCGGCTTCCAACCCGGTGTGCGCGGGTCGGGCGACAGCAAAACATGTTCCGCCTCCGCCGCGTATGCCCTTGCTTCGACACGAAAGTTGCTGTCCGCCAGGCGCTTTCTCAGGACAAAGAACGTCTTTGGGTCATCAGTGACGATGACCGCACCGGCCTTGCTGGTGCCTTGGTCGCGCGCGTAAGCAAGGAACTCAGGGATTCGAGCGAAGGCCTTCTGGTGATTCCGCTGACAAGCCCACGTTGCATCAATCAGCATGACCTCGGGCGGGAGAACACCTGACTGGTTGAGCGCGCCAAAGGCGGCCTTCCAGCCTGGACGACCTAGGCCGCCATGGACTACCAGCAGCGCTCCCGGTGCGGTCTTGTAGTTGCTCCAGTTTGAGTTGATACCGTCGCGAATCTGGCGGCGATGAGCGAGCCGGCTGACCTTACGAAGGGAGCGTTCCAGCGGCTGGCTGACAGTCGTTCGCCAAGCTTCGCCAGAGAAGACGAACGTGGGAACCGTCTCAGCTGCTGCGGGGTGAGCAACCTCAGACGCGTGGTTTCGGATGTCATTCAGCGCTGCGAGGACCGCTGTGAAGGAGTCTGATTCCGTCGCGGCGCGCCGAACGGTTTTCCCCTCGACTTCGACCCAAAGACGACGGTACATGTCCGTCAGCGCACCACGATTGACCAGGAAGCTTTGAAGTGGACCCGCCGACGTGTGGGTCCCCGGGTAGAGAAGCGTTCGAAGCCCGCACAGGTCCGCGGCCATGTTTCGCTCGAGATTCGCCAAGGCGTGAAGCGGGACGAGGCTGTCAATCCGTGCTGGCCAAACAAGGGCCAACACGACGCCGCCAGACTTTGCAGCCACCAGTACATCATCAGTGAGAGCTGACGCCCACGGTTGAACCAACACTGGCACGTCAGGTTGCGCGCGTGAAGCGAAGGCCAGACCTGCCGACCCTGCTTTGACCGATTTCCACGGTTGGGAAGGTAGAGGCGGGGCGGTTGGTGCAGACGGCCGGTCGTCGCCGCCTGGGACTGCGTCCACGCCTGGTGCGGTGGGAGCCTTCGCCTGCTGACGGGCTCGAATCTGTTGAATACGCTCGTGTTGAGCGGTTAGCGCTTTTTCGCGAGCTTGGTTGCGCTTTCCAAGGGAAATGGGAGGCGGCATGTTCTTGTTATTGTTTGCGAACTTGTCTCGTATAGCGCGCCGTCAGGCGCCCTTGAAGAACGCTTTGTTAACAGCGTCGTTCATGCTTAGCCCTTCGCGAAGCAGCGCCTTGAGTGTCTCGGGGTCCGGCAATGCCAGCTGCCCCAGTTCGAAGGCGGAGACATTCGTCGCACCAGAGATGCAACGAAAATATCTGTCGACCGTTGGAGAGGAGAGCAGCTTGGCAAGCTTTCGCGCCGAGAGAACCGGCTTGTCGGAGACCTGCTCAACAATCACGGTGTGGTTCTCGCCGACATACCCGCCGTAGGTTGCCAATAGTGCGGCTGGCACAGCTGCGGCGACAAGTCGTCGCGGCTGGTCGTTGGAAGTCACACGCTGCATCAGGACGCTTGGACGCCTGACGACAGAGGGGTGGCACTCATCGCCAAAGTCAACGAACCTATGTTCGTCACGGTCCTTGGGGTCGGCGCTGATATCCAGGGAGCCATCGGCGCCAATATCACTCGACCACAAAAGTGGAATCGCGGTCTTACTTTTGCTTTTCAGTACCTCAGTGCGGTTTCGGTATACAGGTCGAGCATCCCGGTTCCATACGAAGTTGCCGATGCGGACCTTGTAGCCGTAGTCTTTGAGGGTCGCGTGGCCCAAATCTGCAGCGCCAAGCAGCGTCACGTCACCTTCCGTGCGCGGAATTGGCCACGCTGCGCCCGAATTTGGGAGGTTGCACTTGCCTACGTTTGCGTATTGCCCGTCAGTCGCGACGACTGAAACGCTCGCCGTCGCCGCTGCCGCCGCCGTCTGCTGCCGTCGGCGGACTAGAGTGAGCGCCGTCTCTTGCTCAACGTCGATGAACACGCCTAGGCGGTCGCTCACCATTCCGATGTTGAGCACGTCAACGTTGCTCATCAAAAAAGTGCGTACCTTTCGGAAGTATTGGCCAGACAAGAAGCTGGTAGGCGTTACCAGCGCGGCAACCCCTTGGTCCTTCAACAACCGCACACTCAATGCCATGAAAAGGCCGTACAGATTTGGCTGCCCTTCGATGACGTCATCGAATCCAGGCCTATACCGCTCAACCTCAGCGGCGGTCATCTTCCTGAAGGGTGAGTTGCATGCGATGACATCGAATGAGCCATAGCTTCTCGAAAGGTCGATTAGCGAGTCACCGGGCTTTACTTGGAACTCTGGTGTCCAGCCCTTTGCCGCGAGCACTTCTTCTCGGAGCGCCATCAACAGGAAGTGCTTCGACAGCGCACACAAAGTCGGGTCGAGGTCGGTGCCGAAGATGTGGCTTGCTACATGCTCCAGAACCTTCCGAGGACGCAGACCATTGGCACCCAACTGCTCTTTCATCCGCAACGCGATGGGAGCCAAAAATGCGGCACCACCGCATGCCGGGTCGCAGAACTTTCCTTCGTCGAATCTCACTCCTTTGGCCGCAAGGTCATCAAGTAGTCGACTTGTCAGGGACGGCGGCGTGAAGAACATTGCCAGCGACTTGCGATGCGCATCACCAGTGCAGATGGCGTACGCACTGCTCAGCCAATAGGCCGCGTCAAGGAACGGCGCCGCTGCAAGCATCTCGACAAAGCTTTTCACCTCGGGAAGCGCCGCCAGTCGACGCGAGACCTTGAGGTCGCTGGCCGGCAGGCCCGGATACGCGCGCTCGCAAAGCGACGCAAGCAAGGTACCGACCATCGTCGTGGCGTCCGCGCCGCTTTGGCGAACCGCTGTTGCGAGGAGGCGCACTTTTCGAGAAAAGAGGGATTTCGGCGGCAATGGCATATTGGAGGTCGGCTTCGTCTTGGTGTTCTTTTTAGGACCGTCGCTTAGCCTTTGGCCGGGAGACTGCGCTGCCGTGCTCCCCCGCAAGCGCCGAGCTCTCCATAGCAGACGGCTGTTTCGACTCTTCGATGCCGTGTGTGGCGCAGAACTCCAGAAGCAACGTTTCGAGCATGTTCGTCAGGCTGCGGTTTTCACGCTCAGCTGCGGTCTCGAGCAAACGCCGAAATTTCGGCGTCACCCGGAGGCTCATGGAGATGGTTCGTTCTGCTTTCATGTTGCTTTGTATAGAGGATGACCATACGTTCGGTTACACAACGAAACAATAGGGATGCCCCTTGTTCGGACCCTCGAAACCGGGGGTATTGCACAGTTCTATCGTTGCACCAGCATGCGTCGCGCTCATCGCCTGCGCTCGCAAGCCGCTTGTGGGAGGCCGACGAACCCCCGATAGGCATCCCACCTTGTCCAAGCGCTTTCGCGCTCGTCGTTCGCTCGCGGGTAGCCGTCCTGGCACCAGACACCAGCTTTGATACGGCCGTCCTCCGGCAGCCCGCACGCCGGTCAGCCCTGCTGTACACGCAGTGTTGATTGGCTAACTCATTGTGGCCATTTAGCTTTCCCGTATTCACGCGGGCTTGCACCTGAGGACGAACTCTTGGCAGCAAGCGTGGGCTCTTTTGCGCTCAGCTCACTTCCCATGCGCGCAAGCTGTAGATGCGGAGATGCCCAGCTTTTCCCCTATTGCCCGCAATGTCCACCCCGACGCGCGCAACACTTTCACGGCGACGCGAGTCCGCTCTACGTTGGTGAGCCACTCGTCTCGAGGAACGGACCCACCGAGCCGTCGAACGTGACGCTTTCTAACCTTGTCGCGTTGTCGCCTCTCGTCCGTTCCAATAATGGTCTTCAAGGCCGATTGCTCCGCTGCGGTGATAGCCAGAGTCCCGATGAGGGCGTCATTGGACCAACGATATCGAGGGTCCACATCGTTGCCCGCGAACAATACCTTCTCACCCCTTGCGGCGGCCTGAGCTTTCGTCAATGCGGTCGAGACGCACGACATCACCTCGGCGTCCGACCATCCCGGCGAGAACTCCGCCGCCAACTCAAGCACCTCCCTTTTCAAGTTCCGCACAAGACACGCCTGCGCCAAGAAGCAGGCTCCAAGAAACACAAACAGGTCGCGCTGGCCGGGCGGCAGGCCTCGCTCGAATCCCCGCATTTCGGCGAGTCGACGCAGGTCGCCGAGGCGGTCCCAAGCCAGTTGGCTCGGAATCAACGGCGACCCAGAGCGAACCGGGCCACCCCGTATGACCACCAAATTGCGCCTGACTGCTTCCCTCGCCGACTTCTGAGCGGCGTCCTGCGCCTTCTCGATATCCCGCCGCTCCCGTTGAGCAGCGATTTCCTCACGACCCACCGGCAGCAACTCGCTTGCGAAGACGTCGAAGTCGTACCCTACGACGCCGCAAGGCAGAAGTTGCCCTCCGTCGGTCGGCGTCGTGGCGCTATGCACAACCCGAACAAGACTGTCGGACTTCGAACTGCTGGTGCCGTCAAGGCGCAAGACGCGCGAGGCGTCCATCGCCAGTGGGTCGGCACCGAACGCAGCAAGCTGCGCGTTCAATTGCCGTTGCACCGCGTGCCAGCGCGGAACGGCTGCTGCTGGCACCGGCACTGAGAACAGCCATTTCACCTGCAAACCCCGACCCGAGAACAGCACCACGCTCGGTGGCGGTATTCCACCGTCATCGCAGGCCATGAGCAGCGCATCCACCTGCGCTTCGGTGGACATCGCAGCCAGCCTCGGAACCTTGTAAACATCGAGGTCAGCGAACGCCACCGGCAGCCGCCACAAGTTGACCACCCGACGATTCGGCTTGCGGAACTCGCCCTGCGATATCCACACATCGGTCCGACCTCGCATCGCAGCCACCGCCTCGGGCAACACCGCCAGCTTGTGCGACGTCTGTCGCACCAGACCGTCCGGCCCCTTGCTCAGCAACGAGACAAAGCCGGCTCGCTCTACGTCGTGGTACAGGAAGGGCTCATGACACTCAAAGGGAAGCGCAATCTGCGCAGAAGTAGCCACCGCAAAACTCCGCGATGCGGTGAACCGTGTCCATCCGCCGGGCGGCCGGCAGACCCAAAGTTCTGTTTGCTGGCGCCCTGGTCTCAGGGTCGCCACATGCGACCCATACCTGACGTGTAGTCGAGCGGTTTAGCCGAGCTTGTCTCGAAGACTCGAAGACCTATACGAGAGGCGGCACCTCGGTCGCGTAGGCCAGGAGCGTATGCACCACTGTGCGTTTGCGCACCCGGCAATCCAGCCATTTGGCGGTCCGCCGGCTAGCGACGGCCCTTCCCTGCAGTACCGCGTCCCCTCGCGACCCGACCCTCTGGTCTCTCTGTCTTTTTCTGGTGAAGGACTGCGGACGATTTCCGCGTCTACTGCGCATCCCGGTCCGCCGGCTGCGCCATCACCCATACGTAAGGACGGACCTTGAACACGCGGTTTTGGGGTCCCCGCCGGCCGCGACCAAGGCGGCGCGCGGTCTATGGCAGGTTCGCGAGGCCCAGCCTCCCATCGGTGTCGACCGCCTGACTAAAACCCATGACTACACGAGGCACCACCACTACGCCGAGCATTTCATGGCCCCCTCCTCTTCCCCCGTCGCCGCAACCTCCTTCGCTGCCGACCCGCAAAGCATCCTGACCAAGCAGCAGGTCTGCGATTTCCTGCAGATGTCGCCCCGCGCTCTCGAGATGGCCGTCCGCCGCAACGAGTTCCCACCCGCCGTACGTGTAGGCAAGCGCGTCTATTGGAGCCGCAAGTCCGTGGAGAACTTCATCCGCGAGCAGTTTCGCGAACAAGACGCCTGGCGTGGAGGCTTCTAGGCTGCAAAAGAAGGTGGCGTCGAAGTGCCTACCGCCTTCACACCACGTTGAACACAAGTAAAAACGGGGCCCGCTGGGCCCCGTTCTCTTGTCCGGTCGACGCAGGCCTACTTCTCCGGGTTCTTGGTGATGACGTGGACCTCATCAAGCGCCTTCATCAACAGTTGCGCCGTCCGCTCGGGTGCCTCCAAGTCTTGCAGGACGGCTTGGACGTCTTGCGCCATCAGCCGCAGGTCCTCGTAGTGCTCCTGGTGCCGCAGCCGGTAACAGCGCCGCAGATGTCGCGTGAGCCGCTCGGACAGTTGCTGCAGCCGCTCGATGGCCTGCTGCTGACCTTCGCAGGCTTCCGCAATTTCCAGAAGGAAGACGGGACTCATAGCCTCGACCCAACGGGCCTGCCGCGACAGCGTCGCGCCAAGGACAAACACGTTCGTCGGCGACCCGCCCTGCTGCACCAACTCAAACGCCGGACCGTCTTCGACCGGCAGCGGACGCCATTCCCACTCGAGTGGCGGCATCAGCGCAAACAGCTGTTGCAGAACCCGCGGCGTGCCGGCGCTCATGCGGCTCTCCCCGCGCCACCGAAGCGCACATGCACGACGTTGCTATGGGGCGATGGGGTCAACGCCAACTCGATGCACGACGGACTCGGCTCGTCGTCCACCACGTCATTGATTTCGGGCTTCACCCGGTCCTGTCCCGCGTGCATCACCTTCACGACGTCATCGGCCTTCACGTTCACGTAGCGCTGCACCTGCGACATGGTCTTGTGACCGGTGAGCGCTTTCACGAGGAACACGTTGCCCGTCTTCAACGCCATTCGGGTCGCGCTGGTGTGCCGCAGGTCGTGCAGACGGAGGTCCTCCACGCCGGCCCGCTCGCACGCACGCTTCCAAGCGGCTTTGAGCGCCTCGTAAGTCATCTGCACGATGGGCGCATTGGGCGCGACCGCCGCTCGACGCATCGCTTCGGACACTTTCGGCAAGGAGGTTGCCTGGTGGTCGAGCAAGGACTGCAACGCAGCGATAGCGTCCGGCGACAGCGGAACGTCGCGCTTGCCGCCCTTGGCGTCACGCAACGACAGCACATTGCGCGCCCAATCCACGTCGCTCCAGCAGGCGCGCTCGAGGGGTTCGGACGACCGCATGGCGGTCTCGCGCAGGAGCGTCAACATCGGCGCGACCATTCCGTTCCTGCATTCGGCCAACGCCGCGTCAAGCCGCGCTTGTTCCTCCTCGGACATGACGCGGTCGCGCCCGTTGTCGATTTGGGGCATTTTCAGGCCCGTCGCCGGGTTCTCGGGCGGAGACGTCCAGTGCCAGCAGTTGTGCGTGTAATTGAACAAGGACCGCAGCACCGCCTGTTCGAGCGCGATGGTGGAGGCCGACAGCCCGTCGGAGCGCAACGCGTTGATGAATTCCTGCATCTCGTGGCGCGTCACATAGGCAACTTTGCGGTGAGCGAGCCGGGCTCGTCGCATGTCGCTGTCAGCCGTCTTGGACGCGACGCGCGCTCGGTGTTCGTGTAGGCCTTTCGGGATGACCCCTGGGGCGGCTGCGCGGTCGACCTTCACGTCGAAGAGCTGTCCCGTGCGCACAGCCGGGGTGTCTGCCTTCGTCAGGGGCGTCAGTTGCAGTTCTGGCAAGCCGCCGGCCCGCAGGAAGCGGTTGATGCGTCGTGCCTCCTGCGGCGCGCTCTTAAGGTAAGGCAGACGTTCGAGCGCGCACTGCAGAAGGGCCTTCGCCACCGACGTCCGGTGCGGGCCCTGGTGCTTCGGGCTGCCTGCCTTAGCGGCCTCGTTCGCGAGGCGCTTGGCCTCCTCTTGAGCTTCTGTCTTGGTCGCGAAGCCACTGAGATAGAGGCGTTCGCCGCCAATTTGTGGACGCACGGACCAGCCGTTGCTGCCCTCTTGGTAGGCCTTAGCCATGGTTCACCTCCGCACCGACGGTGAAGGTGAAACGGCCAGTCGCCGGATGCGCAAAGCGGGCTGCAATCCGCGGATGGGCCGCGAAGAAAACCGTCGGGATGACGGTGGCTTGGGGGTAGTACTGAATCACTGGAACAACTCCTGGTTGGTGGAGTTGCGTAAATGAATCGGACTTTAAATCCGTGTAACAGCCGCGGCCGCGAGGGCCCGGAAGGCGCGAGTCCGTCCTCGGCTGCCAGTGGGTCAGCTGCGCAGTTGAACGCAGTGAAGCGTCATGATGCGCAGTTCCTACACAGTTGTTCTGCCACTCAAGTGTCAGAGCAACTGTCAGAAACCCATAAAAAAAGACCGCTTGTAGCGGCCTTCCTTCTTCAGTCCATCGCTAAGTACTTGATAGCGTTGAACTTTGTCTGGTGGCCTGGGGCGGAATCGAACCACCGACACGCGGATTTTCAATCCGCTGCTCTACCAACTGAGCTACCAGGCCGTGAGCCGACGATTATAGCCGAGGCTTCGCGCCCCGCCGCTTCACATCCCCCCGCCGCGCTTGTTGCGCGACAGGTCGACGCCGAGCTGCTTGAGCTTGCGGTACAGGTGGGTGCGCTCCAGGCCAGTCTTCTCGGCGACGCGGGTCATGCTGCCGTTCTCCTGCGCGAGGTGGAACTCGAAGTAGCTCTTCTCGAACGCGTCACGCGCCTCGCGCAGCGGGCGGTCGAGGTCGAAGCTCTGCTCGGCCTGCGGGCCGAGCATCAGCGGGGTAGTGGGCAGCATCACGCCGCCGGTCATCGCGGCCTCGACGGTCAGGCCGTTCTCGGCGGACGTATGCAGTGGCGAATTGGGCTGCGTGGCGGCGCGCGAGGCGGGCTTGGCCAGGCCCTGTTCGACGGCGCGGAGCAGCTTCTGCAGCGTGATCGGCTTTTCCAGAAAGGCCATGGCACCGAACTTGGTGGCCTCGACGGCGGTGTCGATCGTGCCGTGGCCGCTCATCATGATGACCGGCATCGTGAGCATGGAGGTGGCGCCCCACTCCTTCAGCAGCGTGATGCCGTCGACGTCGGGCATCCAGATGTCCAGCAGCACCAGATCGGGCCGCAGGCGATCACGGCAGGCGCGCGCCTGCGCAGCGTTCTCGGCCAGTTCGATCGTGTGGCCTTCGTCGGCAAGGATCTCGGAAAGCAGGGCGCGGATGCCCAGTTCGTCGTCAACAACAAGAATCGTGGCCATGGGTGATCAGTGCGCGCCGGAAGCGGCTGGGGTGCCGGGAGAAGAGAGAGATGCTGCAGAAAAGGGGGGAGCGCCGGCTCCGGGCGCGAATTTCGCGAATGATAGCGAGACTTGTGCCCCGCGCGGTATCCCGCCGGCCGCATCGCCCTCCACCCCCGTGCCGAGGTTGGCGATCCGCACGCGCGCGCCGTGCTCGTCGGCAATCTTCTTGACGACGGCCAGGCCCAGGCCGGTCCCCTTGGACTTGGTCGTCACGTAGGGCTCGAAAGCGCGCTTGAGCACCTTGTCGGAGAAGCCGGGCCCGTTGTCGATCACCTGCAGCCGCACGGCCCGCAGCTCGCCCTGCTCGGTGCGGGCGATCTCGGTGCAGATGCGGACCCGGCCGTCGGGCTGCTCGGCGACGGCGTCGAGCGCGTTCTGCACGAGGTTGTGGATCACCTGGCGCAGCTGGGTGCTGTCGCCCACGATCGCCGGCAGCGCCGGCGCCAGGTCGGCATGCAGCCGGCCCGACTCCTGCGCCGCGCCGTACAGCCCGAGCACCTCGGCCACCAGCGCGTTCAGGTCGATCGGGATCAGGTGCGCGGCCGGCAGCCGCGCGTAGTCGCGGAACTCGTTGACCAGCGTCTTCATCGCCTGGACCTGGTTGACGATGGTGTCGACGGAGCGGCCGAGCATCGCCTGGTCGGCGCCTTCCAGCTTGGGGCCGAGCTTGTGCTGCAGCCGCTCGGCGGAGAGCTGGATCGGCGTCAGCGGGTTCTTGATCTCGTGCGCGAGCCGGCGCGCCACCTCGCTCCAGGCCTCGCTGCGCTGGGCCGAGACCAGCTCGGTGATGTCGTCGAACACCATCAGCGTGGCGCCCTGCGGCATGGAGGCGCCGCGCACCAGCAGCGTGATCGAGTCCTTGTCGCGGCCGGGCTGGGCCGGCGTCTGCAGCTCGAACGAGTCCTGCCAGTGGTCGCGCTCGCCGGCCTCCGGGCTGGTGCTGTGCAGCTCAAAGCGGTTGCCCACCGCCTGCGCGAAGGTCTCGAGGCCCGGCACGTTGGCGAGCGGCTGGCCGCGGTAGGCCGACAGCGGCAGCCGCATGATCCGCGTCGCGCCGGGGTTGACGGTGTCGATGTTGCCCTGGCGGTCGAACACGATCACGCCGGCGGTCAGGTTGTCGAGGATGGTCTGCAGGTTGGCGCGCGCGCCTTCCACCTGCACGACGCTGCGCTGCACGAGCTCGCGCGCCTCGGCGAGCTGGCTGGTCATGTCGGCGAACGAGCGGGTCAGCCCGCCGAGCTCGTCGCGCGAGGCGAACACCGGCTTGCTGCTCAGGTCGCCGCCGGCCACCTGGCGCATGCCTTCGGCCAGCAGCAGCAGCGGCCGGGCCAGCTGGTTGCTCAGCGTGACGGCCAGCAGCAGCGCGCCGAACACCGCGAGCACCAGCGCCAGCGTCAGCGTGCCGATGTACATCTTGCGCAGCCCGCCGCGCGCCAGCGCGCGCTGCTGGTACTCGCGGTACGCGGCCTGCACCGCGAGCGCGTTGGTCGCGAGCGCGCGCGGCAAAGGCTGGTTGACGAGCAGGAAGCGGTCCTCGGTGCCGAGCGCGAAGGTGGTGGACGGGATGAACGCGATCGCCCGCACGCGCGCGTTGCCCGCGCTGGAGACGCCGGCGGTCGGCTCCTCGTCCAGGCCGATCAGTTCGCTGACGACGCGCTGGTTGCGCGCCTGGCGCAGCACCGCGAGCGACGGGCGCTCCGGCATCAGGTTGGCGGAGCTGCCGCCGGTGCTGAGCACCGTCTGGCCGGCCGCGCCCACGATCGCGATGTCCTGCGCCGAGAGCTGCTCGCGCACCCGCTCCAGTGCCAGGGACTGCGCCGAGCCGGGCGTCTCGCCGAGCCGCTCGGCGGCCAGCCGGGTCTTGACCGCCACGTCGGCGACGAGCGCGTCGAGCGTGCCCTTGCCGAGCTTGAGCCCGGCATCGAGCGCGGTCTCGACCTTGACGTCGAACCAGCTCTCGATGCTGCGCGAGACGAACTGGTAGCTCACCGTGTAGATCAGCACCCCCGGCACCACGCCGACCAGCGCGAAGATCGCCGCCAGCTTGAGCAGCAGCCGGCTGCCGAACTTGCCGCGCTTGACGCGCAGCAGCAGGCGCACGCCGGCGATCACGATCACCAGCACCAGCAAGGCGGCGACGACGATGTTGACCCACAGCAGCCAGACGTAGTGGCGCTCGTACAGCGCCGGGTTGTTGGTCGCGATCGACAGCAGGAACGCGAGCACCAGGCCGGCGCCGGTGGCCGCCACCGTGGAGATCAGCCATGCCCAGCGCTGTGCTTTGGTCATCGCAATAGAGATCAGTTGATCTTTTGCGTGCGCTGCACGGACATCGCCCAGTCGGCCTGGCCGCCGATGCCGATCTGCATCGGGCGCGGCAGCTGCGAGGTGTCGAGCCGGAAGCTGAACTCGACGTAATGGCGGCTGCCCTCCTCGATCTGCGCGGCCTCGGCGATCTTCCAGCGCACGCTGCGGCTGATCGCCGTGAAGGCCTCGGCGCGGGTGGTGTAGTTCTGGCTCAGGCCGCCGTCGAAGGTGACGCGGTAGGTGGAGGTCAGCGGCTGGAACACGATGCGCCAGCGCCGCACCGCGTAGCCGACGCGCTGGTCGCGCCAGTAGAAGCGGTTGCGGAAGACCTCGGCCTCGGCGACGAAGAACAGCGGCACCGCCTTGGTCAGCGCATCGTCCACGCTGCGCGAGAGCTCGAGGTTGACGCCGTAGTTGAGGAACAGTCCCTCCTCGTTGTGGACGAGGTCGAAATTGGTCAGCTCCGGCTCGGCAGCCCGGGCCGCCGGCCAGCCAAACGCCAGCACGATGCCGATCGCCAGCAGCAGCATCAGCGCCAGCCGCCTCACGGCAGGCCGGCCCGCACGCCGCGGGGCGCCGGACTGTGGATCGCCGTGGGGGATTGCCGCGCTGTGCATGGGGCCGTCGTGAACCTCAGGTGCTCTTCTCGATCAAGGCGTAGAAAAAACCGTCCGCGGCCGCACTGATGTCGTGCACGGAGCGCTCGTCCCGATTGTCGGGCAGCGGCAGCAGGTGACCGGGCGATGCCGGGTCGGCCGCCAGGGCTGCACCGGGCTGCCGTTGCAAAAAAGCGTCGATCTGGTGCTGCCCCTCGGCCTGGAAGACCGAGCAGGTGCAGTACAGCAGCCGGCCGCCCGGCGCCAGCAGCGGCCACAGCGCGTCCAGCAGGCGCGCCTGCACGGCGGCCAGCGCCGGGATGTCGGTGCTGCGGCGCAGCCAGCGCACGTCCGGATGGCGGCGCACGATGCCGGCGGCGCTGCAGGGCGCGTCGAGCAGGATCGCGTCGAACGGGCGCCCGTCCCACCAGGTGGCGGGCGCGCCGGCGTCGGCGGCGACCGTCTTCGCCGTCAGGCCCAGGCGCGCGAGCGTGTCGTGCACGCGGGTCAGGCGCGCGGGGTCGCTGTCGAGCGCAAGCACGTCGAGATCGGCCAGCTCGAGGAGGTGGGCGGTCTTGCCGCCGGGCGCCGCGCATGCGTCGAGCACGCGGGCGCCCGCCGGCAGACCAGGCCCGATCAGCAAGGGCGCGGCGCGCTGTGCTGCTTCGTCCTGCACCGAGACGTCGCCCTGTGCGAAGCCGGGAAGCTGCGTCACGGCGCAAGGCCGGGCCAGCCGCACCGCCTGCCCGCCGAGCATCTCGGCATCGAGGCCCTGCGCGGCGAGCCGGGCGACGTAGTCGATCACGCTGCCGTGGCGCGCGTTGACGCGCAGCGTCATCGGCGGGCGCTGGTTGTCGGCGTCGAGGATGGCCTGCCACTGCTGCGGCCAGTCGGCCTTCAGCCGGTCGATCCACCAGCCCGGGTGGTTGTAGCGCGCCAGCGGGTCGCGCAGCGCGGCGGCGACCAGCGCCTCCCGCTCGCGCAGAAAGCGGCGCAGCACCGCGTTGACGAACGACGCGCTCGGCTTGGCGCGCTGCCGCGCCGCGTCCACCGCCTGGTCGACCAGCGTGTGCTCGGCGTACGGCGCCTCGGCCGCCGGCCAGAGCAGCGCGAGCGCGGTCAGCAGCAACGCGTCGACCTTGGGCGGCGGCGTCTTCGGCGCGAGCTGCGTGCGCAGCGCCTGGGCCGCGCCGAGCCAGCGCAGGGCGTGGAAGCTCAGCGCCTGCGTGCCCGGCCGCGCGGCGCCGGGCGTGGCCGCGAGCGCCGTGTTCAGCGACGCACCGGCGCGCACCGCCTGGACCGCGTCGGCCGTGTGGTTGAGCAGCTGCGCGAGCGGCAGCGAGGTGTGCGGAGCGGGTGGCGAGGCGGAGGCGTTCACCGCGCGCAGTCTACGGGCAGCCTCGCCGCGGGCCCGCCCGAAACCCGCTCTGCGGTACGCTCGGCGCACGTCAAGACAAAAGGCACCTCTCATGCGCGGCGAGCAAGCGACACCGATTTTCAGAACCGAGGAAGACCTGGCGCGGCTCGCGGCGTCCGAGCGCATCCGGTACCGGCTGGTCGGCGCCGACTGCCGTTTCCACGCCAACGACAACATCTCCGCCTACATCCAGGAAGGCGAGATCGACGAGCTGCGCACCGAAGTCGAGGCCAAGATGCAGGAGGTGCTGCGCGCGCTGGTGATCGACACCGAGAGCGACCACAACACCAACGAGACCGCCAAACGCGTCGCGAAGATGTTCCTCACCGAAGTGTTCCGCGGCCGCTACGTGCCGATGCCCGCGGTCACCGAGTTCCCGAACGCCGAGCGCCTGAACGAGCTGATGATCGTCGGCCCGATCAAGGTGCGCAGCGCCTGCTCGCACCACCTGTGCCCGATCATGGGCAAGGTGTGGATCGGCATCCTGCCCAACGAGCACTCGAACCTGATCGGCCTGAGCAAATACGCGCGCATCTGCGAGTGGATCATGAGCCGCCCGCAGATCCAGGAAGAGGCGGTGACGATGCTGGCCAACGAATTGCAGAGCCGCGTCAAGCCCGACGGGCTGGCGATCGTGATGGAAGCCGATCACTTCTGCATGCACTGGCGCGGCGTCAAGGACGACGAGTCGATGATGACCAACAGCGTGATGCGCGGCGCCTTCCTGAAGGACGCCAACCTGCGGCGCGAGTTTCTCTCCCTGCTGAGCAAGAAGGTCTAGGAGTACGCCATGCTGGTCCGTCTGATGTATGCGAGCCGCGCCACCGAAACGGTGCGCCCGGAAATGCTGAACGCGATCCTGAAGAAGTCCACGCACAACAACCCGGCGGTCGGGGTGACCGGCGTGCTGTGCTTCTCCGGCGACATCTTCCTGCAGGTGCTCGAAGGCGGGCGCACGCAGGTGAGCCGGCTCTACAACCGCATCGCGCAGGACCCGCGCCACCAGGACGTGGTGCTGCTCAGCTACGACGAGATCGACGAGCGCAGCTTCGCCGGCTGGGCGATGGGCCAGGTCAACATGAGCCGGCTCAACCCGGCGCTGCTGTTGAAGTACTCCGAGGCCGCCGTGCTCGACCCGTACGCGGTCTCGGGCAAGGTCTCGATGGCGCTGTTCAACGAGCTGGTGGCCACCGCCTCGGTGATGTGCCTGCCCTGACGGGCAGACCTTCCGGTCAGGCCGCGGTCTTCTTCGCGGCGGCCTTCTTCGCCGCTGCCGGCACGCGCGGCGCGCGCGGCTCGAACTCGAAGCTGACCTTGCCTTCCTTCTTGTCGTAGGCCAGGCGTGCCTTGAACTTGCGGCGCGTCTTGTTCGACACGAAGCCTTCGAGCAGGTCGGTCTTGCCGGTCTCGAGCAGCTTGCTCATCTGCTCGCGCGCGACCGGCTGCTGCAGGATGATCTTGCCGCTCTTGAAGTCGCAGGTCACGTTGGCGCCGACGGCGTGCTCGCAGACGTAGCTCGTCCCGTGCTCGAACACCTTGCCCTGGTCCTTCGGGCAGGCGCCGAGTGACTCCTGCGCGGAGAAGTCGATCGGCTCGCCGGATTCGCCGTCCTTCTTCGCGTCCTCGCCGAAGTCGAACTCCAGCTTCCAGTTCTTGATCTCGTCGTCGAACGCGAGCTTCAGCTCGGCGGTGAACGGCCAGCCGGCCTTGGAGCGGAAGCCTTCGAGCGGGCCGATCTTCTTGTCGGTCAGGAATTTCTCGACCTCGTCGAGCTCGAACGCGCGGCTGCCGGGGATCTTGCTGATCGAGAAGCCGCAGCCTTCCGACTTGCCCGGCACGCCCGTGCAGGCGAAGCGGCGGTAGTTCTCCTTGACCACGCCGCCGCAGTTCGGGCACGGCGCCTTCAGCGTCGCGTAGTCGCCGGGGATGGTGTCGCGGTCGTATTCCTTGGCCTTCTTGACGATGCGCTCGGCCATGCCGGCGATCTCGGCCATGAAGGCCTCGCGCTCCAGGCGCCCCTTCTCCATCTCGGCGAGCTTGAACTCCCAATTGCCGGTCAGCTCCGGCTGCGTCAGCTCCTCGACGCCGAGGCCGCGCAGCAGCGTCATCAGCTGGAAGGCCTTGGCGCCGGGCACCAGATCGCGGCCGTCACGGTGGATGTACTTCTCGTAGATCAGCCCTTCGATGATCGCGGCGCGCGTGGCCGGCGTGCCCAGGCCCTTCTCCGACATCGCCTCGCGCAGCTCGTCGTCGTCGATCAGCTTGCCGGCGCCTTCCATCGCGCTCAGGAGGGTGGCCTCGGTGTAGCGCGCGGGCGGCTTGGTCTTCAGCGCGTTCACGGCCACGTCTTCGGTGCGCACGATCTCGCCGGGCGCCACCGCCACGAGGTTGGCGTCGTCCTCCTGCGCCTCGCGGCCGTAGACGGCGAGCCAGCCCGGCTTGACCATCACCTTGCCGTTGGTCTGGAACTTGTGCTCCTTGTCCTGCACTTTCACGGTCGAGATCCGCGTCGTCACCATGAACTCGGCCGGCGGGAAGAACACCGCCATAAAGCGCTTGACGACCATGTCGTACAGCTTGGCCTCGATCTCGCTCAGGCTCTTGGGCGCGAGCAGGGTCGGGATGATCGCGAAGTGGTCGGAGACCTTGGCGTTGTCGAAGATCTTCTTGTTGGGCTTGACGTAGCCCTCCTTGATCGCCGTCTTCGCGTGCACGGCCAGCGCGCGCAGCGGGCCCGGCATGTCCTCGGTCGAGATCATCTTCATCGTCTGCTTGACGACGTCGACATAGTCCTCCGGCAGGTGCTTGCTGTCGGTCCGCGGGTAGGTCAGCACCTTGTGCTTCTCGTACAGCGCCTGCGCGATCGACAGCGTGGTCTTGGCCGAGAAGCCGAGCCGCGAGTTGGCCTCGCGCTGCAGCGTCGTCAGGTCGTACAGGCCCGGCGAGCTCTGCGTGCTGGGCTTGGCTTCCTCGGTCACGCTGGCCGGCTGGCCGCGCGCGGCTTCGGCGATGGCCTTGGCGTCGCGCTCGTTCCAGAGGCGGTCGGCGCGCTGCTCCGGGTCGTCGGGGTTTTTCTTCCACTTCGGGTCGAACCACTTGCCGTCGTACTCGCCGGCCTGCGCGGCAAAGGTCGCCTTCAGCTCCCAGTAGTCGCGGGCCACGTGCTTGCGGATCTTCTCCTCGCGCTCGACCATGATCGACAGCGTCGGCGTCTGCACCCGGCCCACCGTCGTCAGGAAGAAGCCGCCGTCGCGCGAGTTGAACGCCGTCATCGCGCGCGTGCCGTTGATGCCCACGAGCCAGTCGGCCTCGCTGCGGCAGCGCGCGGCGTCGGCCAGCGGCAGCATCTGCTTGTCGCTGCGCAGGTGCTCGAAGCCGTCGCGGATCGCGGCCGGCGTCATGCTCTGCAGCCACAGGCGCCGCACCGGGTGCTTGCTCTTGCTGTGCTGCTGGATCAGGCGAAAGATCAGCTCGCCCTCGCGGCCCGCGTCGCAGGCGTTGATCAGTTCGCTCACATCCTTGCGCTTGACGAGCTTGACGATCGCGCCCAGGCGCCCCTTGCTCTTGTCGATCGGGTTCAGGTCGAAGTGCGGCGGGATCACCGGCAGGTTCGCGAAGCTCCACTTGCCGCGCTTCACGTCGAACTCCTCCGGCGCCTTGATCTCCAGCAGGTGGCCGACGGCGGACGTGACGAGGAAGCCCTCGCTCTCGAAGTACTCGTCGTGCTTGTCGAACTTGCCGGCCGTGGGCGTGAGCGCGCGCACGATGTCCTGCGCGACGGAAGGCTTCTCGGCAATGATCAGTGACTTGGTCATGTGTTACTTCTCGGTTCGCGCAGGGCTCGCCCTGCGCATCAATACAATCCGGGCTTCTCGCGCGCATGTACACACGTGTACGCACACGTGCACGCACACACGCGCGCACCCATGATTTCAATGTACATAAAGAATCCGATGACGCAAGACAGCGCCGCCAGCACCCCCGATTCGTCGACGGCACCGAAGAAGCCGGGCAAGCGCATTCAGGTGCGCAAGTCGGGCGTGCACGGCAAGGGCGTGTTCAGCACCGCGACGCTCAAGAAGGGCGAGGTGCTGATCGAGTACGTCGGCGAAGTCATCAGCTGGAAGGAAGCGCTGCGCCGCCACCCGCACGACCCGAAGGACCCGGACCACACGTTCTACTTCCACGTCGACGACAAGCACGTGATCGACGCGAAGTACGGCGGCAACGCGGCGCGCTGGATCAACCACGCGTGCACGCCCAACTGCGAGGCCGACGAGATCGACGGCCGCATCTTCATCAAGGCGCTGAAGAAGATCGCGCCCGACACCGAGCTGTTCTACGACTACGGCCTGATCATCGACGAGCCGTACACCAAGAAGCTGAAGAAGCAGTTCGAGTGCCGCTGCGGCACCAAGGGTTGCCGCGGCACCATGCTCGCGCCGAAGAAGCGCTGATCGACCCCTTCCGCGCGATGGCCGAGCCACCGATCCGCTGGAACGCCGAGGCCCTCTGGGAACAGCTCGTGCCGCTGCTGCCCGGCCTCAGCGTCGAGGTGCTGCCGCGCACCACCTCAACGAACAGCCTGCTGCTCGAACGCAGTCGCGGCGCGCCCTCGCGGCGCGGCGATCGCGAGGCGACCGAGGGCGACGTGCAGGTGCGCCGCAGTGTCGAGAGCGGCGCGTTCGCGCGGCGCGCGGTCGACCTGGCGCCGTGTCTCCTGGTGGCCGAGCAGCAGACCGGCGGGCGCGGGCGCCAGGGCCGCGACTGGCAATCGGCCGCGGGCGCGTCGCTCACGTTCTCGCTCGCGCTGCCGGTGGCGCGCGAGGACTGGTCGGGCCTGTCGCTGGCCGTCGGCGTGGCGCTGTGCGAGGCGCTCGAACCGGCTCCGGGCGCGGCGCCGCGCATCGGCCTGAAGTGGCCCAACGACCTGTGGTTGATGGACGACGTGCGGGACAACGTGCGGGACGGCGAGGCAGGCCGCAGGAGCGGCCGCAAGCTCGGAGGCATCCTGATCGAGAGCATGTCGACCGGCGGGCCGCGCCGCGCCGTCATCGGCATCGGGCTCAACGTGCTGCCGTTCGCCTCGGGTGCGACCAGCACCGGCTTCGCGTCGCTGCAGGAGCTCGACGTGGCCGTCACCGCGCCGGCGGTGCTTGCGACGGTGGCCCGCCCGCTCGTGCTCGCGCTGCAGCGGTTCGAGCGCGAGGGCTTCGCCGGGTTCGCTGCCGGCTTCGCGGCGCGCGACATCCTGGTCGGCCGCCCGGTCACGACCACGCTGCCGACGGTGCCGGAGGGCATCGCCCGCGGCGTGGCGGCCGATGGCGCGCTGCGCGTCGAAGGCGCGGACGGCGCGATCGCGCCGGTCGCGAGCGGCGAAGTCAGCGTGCGGCCGGTGTCGCGATGAGCGTCCGCTGATGCTGCGCGTACTGGTCGGGCTGCTGCTGCTGGCCAACCTGGTCGTCTTCGGCTGGTCGCAGGGCTGGTTCGAGGCGATCGGCTGGCGACCGGGCGGCGAGCGCGAGCCGGATCGGCTGCAGCGCCAGATCCGGCCTGAAGTGATCCGCGTGCTGCCGCCGGGCGCGGCGAGCGCCGCCAGCGTCGGCGCGGCCGCCGCCTGCATCGAGGCCGGCCCGTTCGCCGAGGCCGAGCTCGACGCCGCCCGCAGCGCGGCGCAGGCGGCCCTGCCGCCCGGCAGCGTGGCGACCGTCCGCACCGACCTGCCCGGCAGCTGGATGGTCTACATGGGGCGCTACGCCGGCCGCGACGCGATGACGAAGAAGGAAGAGGAACTGAAGCGCCGCAAGCTGCCGTACGAGGAGATCCGCGAGGGCACGGGCCTCGTGCCCGGGCTGTCGCTCGGCCGCTTCGACAACCCGGCCGACGCGACCCGCGCGCTCGACCAGTTCACCCAGCAGGGGATCCGCACCGCGCGGGTCGTCGAGCTCGCCCCGGCGACCGGCCGCTACTGGCTGCGCATCGCCGCCGCCAGCCCGGCGCTCGCCGCGCAGGCAGGCCAGCTGCAGCTGGCCGCGAGCGGCAAGTCGTTCGCGGCCTGCGCGAGCACGCCGGGCGCCTGAGCGGCGCCTGCGCCTTCAGCGCCCGGTGCGGCGCGGGCGGGCGAGCGCGGTGGCGCCCACGCCCAGCATCCACGCCAGCAGCCAGCCGAGCTGAAAGGCTCCGCCCCCACCCCCGCCACCGCCGGTGTCCGGTGCCGGCGTGGCGACCGGCGACGGCGCCGTCAGCACGACCTGGGTCGTGTCGGTGGCACCGCTGCTGTCGGTCACGGTGAGCTGCACGGTCGCGCTGCCGTAGGCGCTGAACTGCAGCGTGGCGGTCGACGCATTGGCGGCGCTGGTGAGCGCCGCCACGTCCCCGCCCGAGACGATGCCCCAGGCGTACGTGGAGACCGCACGCCCGGCGGCCGCGCTCGAGCTGCCGCCGTCGAGGGTGATCGGCGTCGCGAGCGCGACGCTGGTGGTCGCGGTGTCGATGTTCGCGTTCAGGATCGCCACGCTGGCGACGGCCGCGCCGGCATCGAGCAGGCCCGCGCCGCAGGTCGTGGTGGTGCAGTAGCACTCGCTCCCCTGCGCGACGCTGGTCGGCGCGGTGCAGGCGGTCACGCCAGCGCCGGCACCGGTGGCCGGGAACGGCCGCGCCGTGTCCTTGAGGGTTTGCAGCAACTGCGCCGGCGTCAGCGTCGGGTTGGCGGAGAGCATGAGCCCGACGGTGCCCGACACCAGCGGCGCCGAGAAGCTGGTGCCGAGCGAGGCGTTGGTGCCGCCCGTGGTGTAGATGGCGCCGGCCTCACCTGCAACCGGGCCGATGTCGCCGCTGTTGCTCGTGGTCAGCAGCGGGAACAGGCAGTCGCCGCTCGAGTTCACGCAGTTGCCGGCCGGCGCCGCGATCGCGACCTCGGGCCCAAGATCGGAATAGCCGACCTTGGTGCCGGCATGGCGCACGCCGGCGACCGCGATCGCGCCCGGGCAGTTCGCCGGGGTGCCGACGCCCAGGCCTTCGTTGCCCGCCGCGACGACGACCGCCACGCCGGCCGCCGTCAACTGCTGGATCACGTCCCGATAGGCCGTGCTGCAGGCGCCGGTCGAGCCGAGGCTGAGGTTGATGACCTTGGCGGGGTACGGGTTCACGCTCGGCGTGTTGCTCAGGCCGGCAGCCCACAGCATCGCGGCCTGGATGTCGGAGTCGAAGCCGCCGCACTTGCCGAGCACGCGCACCGGCAACATCATCACGTCGCGCCCGGCGCCGGCCATGCCGATGCCGTTGTTGGTGGCGGCGCCGATCAGGCCCGCGGTCTGGGTGCCGTGCCAGGTGCTGGGCGCGACCTCGGCGGTGGTGCAGCCGCTGACGACGCCGACATCGGCCGAGCTGACGCCGTCGCCGGGATCGCTCGGATCGGCATCGCGCCCGCTGCCGTCGTTGGCAGTCGGCACGTTGGCGATGAAGTCGTAGCCGGGCCGGAACTTGGGGGCGAGGTCGGGGTGATCGAGCCGGACGCCGGTGTCGAGCACGGCGATCACGACGCGGCGCTTGCCGTTGGTGATGTTCCAGGCCCCTTCGGCGTTGATCGCCGACACCACGCTGGTCGCATCGACGATGGTCCCGCTGCTCGGCGGGCGCAGGTACCACTGGCCCGCGCTCGGCGTGCCGGGCTGGCCCGCCGCGTAGAGCGGATCGTTCGGGATGGCGAGCGCGTGCTTGCGCTCGTCGACGACCGCGTACTCCACGTCCTCCTGCGCGGCGAGGCGGTCGGCCAGCACCTTCGAGCCGAGGCCGCGGGCGCGCAGCACCTGGGCGCGCGCGCCGATCGCGCGGCCGTCGGTCAGGCTCACGCCGAGCCGCGCCGACAGGGCCGTCGCGTGTTGCGCCGGGGCGCTCGCGGCGGCCGCGGCGCGCATCAGCGCGGCGTCCTGCCGGTACTTGACGATGACCCGCGCCTCGCTGTCCGGCGCTTCGACGGCGACGCGCGACACCGCGGCCGCGCGCTGCTTGGGCGCGCGTTCGCTGCCCGCGCCGGGCACGGCCGACGCACAGACGCACACCAGCGCCAGGAGGGAGACGGCCCAGGCAGGGCGACGGCGGGAAAGCGTCTTCATGAACAGGTCACCGGGGAGCCACGGGCACCGCCGAAGCGGCACCCGCCAACGCCCGCACGCCCACGGCACGCGGGTTCTGGGAAATACGTCCCGAGTGTAGGGGCTGCGTTTGCTGCCCGATCCGTGCAAATCACCCGGATTCGCCGGGGTTTTCGTGGTCTGAGCGCGCGCATGGGCGCGTCCTTCACGGCCGCCGCCATCTTTACCATCGGCACGCCAAGGGCGCGCTGCCGACGCGTATGCTTTCGACAGCGGGCCGGTGTCGGAACCGGGTGCCCGCGTCACGTCTTCAGGAGTTTTCCATGCGCCCTGCGCTTCGCCCCTTTCTGGCTACGGCGGCCGCCGCGCTCGGCGCGGCCGGTACCGCGCCCGCCGCCTTCGCGGCCGACCAGGCCGACGTGGTCTCGTCCACGCCGGTCTACGCCACCGTGGCGGTGCTCCGCCAGGCGTGCAGCAACGAGCAGCAGGTCGTGCAGCGGGCGCCGAGCGGCGCCGGCGCGCTGATCGGCGCGATCGCCGGCGGCCTGATCGGCAACACGGTCGGGGGCGGCTTCGGGCGCGCCGCGGCCACCGGCCTCGGCGCGGTCGCCGGCTCGGCGATCGGCAACCAGATCGAGGCCGACGGCCAGCCCGCCGCCGCGGCGCCGGTGCGGCGCTGCCAGACCGTCACCCGGCTCGAAGATCGCGTTGTCGGCTACGACGTGATGTACGAGGTCGCGGGCCAGCGCTACAGCACGCGCCTGGCGCGCGATCCGGGCACGCGCCTGGCGGTCGCCCTGCAACCCGCCGACGCGAACGGCGGCATGGTGCCCGCGCCGCTGATGTCGAGCCCGGTGCCGAGCTACGACGCGCCCGTCGATACCGCCGAAGCGCCGCCCCCGCCGATCTACCACGACCCGCTGCCGCCACCGGTCTACTACTACCCCGCGCCCTCCTACTACGTGGCGCCGTCGATCAGCTTCGGCATCGGCTACATCGGCGGCTGGCGCGGCGGGCGGTACCGGCGCTGAGCCGGCACGCGCGTCGGTCACGGCCATGAAAAAGGGCGCCCGCGGGCGCCCTTCGCACGGCACGAACGCGCCTTACTTCGCGACGACGCGCACCATCTCGAGCACCTTGTTCGAGTAGCCCCACTCGTTGTCGTACCAGGAGACGACCTTGACGAAGGTGCCGTCCAGCGCGATGCCGGCCTCGGCGTCGAACACCGAGGTCATCGACTCGCCGCGGAAGTCGGTCGAGACGACCTTGTCCTCGGTGTAGCCGAGCACGCCCTTCATCGCACCCTCCGACTGCGCCTTCATCTCGGCGCAGATCTCCTTGTAGCTCGCCTCCTTGACGAGCTCGACGGTCAGGTCGATCACGGACACGTCGGAGGTCGGCACGCGGAACGACATGCCGGTCAGCTTCTTGTTCAGCTCCGGGATCACGACGCCGACGGCCTTGGCCGCGCCGGTCGACGACGGGATGATGTTCTCGAGGATGCCGCGGCCGCCGCGCCAGTCCTTGTTGGACGGGCCGTCGACGGTCTTCTGCGTCGCGGTGGTCGCGTGCACGGTGGTCATCAGGCCGCGCTTGATGCCCCACTTGTCGTGCAGCACCTTGGCGACGGGCGCCAGGCAGTTGGTCGTGCACGAGGCGTTCGAGATGATCGTCTGGCCGGCGTAGGTCTTGTCGTTGACGCCGTAGACGAACATCGGCGTGTCGTCCTTCGACGGCGCGGACATGATGACCTTCTTCGCGCCGGCGTCGATGTGCTTCTGGCCGGTCTCCTTGGTCAGGAACAGGCCGGTGGCCTCGACGACGATGTCGGCGCCGACATCCGCCCACTTCAGGTTCGCGGGATCGCGTTCCTGGGTCAGGCGGATCTTCTTGCCGTTGACGATCAGGGTGTTGCCGTCGACCGCGATGCTGCCCTTGAAGCGGCCGTGCACCGAGTCGTACTGGAGCATGTACGCCAGGTACTCGGGCTCGAGCAGGTCGTTGATGCCCACGACCTCGATCTCCTCGAAGTTCTGGACAGCGGCGCGGAACACCATGCGCCCGATGCGGCCGAAGCCGTTGATGCCGATCTTGATGGTCATTTGAAAATCTCCTTGCTGGACTCGGGTTTCGGAAAGCGGGTCAAGGCAGCGGCTGCGGTCAGGGGCGGCAGCCGATCTGGCCTTTCTTCAGGTTCTCGACGTACGCCAGATCGCCCGGGCACGCCGGCCGGGTGGCCGGCGCCGCGGCGCCCGGCTTGGCGCTGCACTGGAACGCGCCGGTCTTCTTGTTGACGCTCTTGGCGACCAGCGTCCAGCCCTCGGGGCAGACCGGCGCGGCGACGGTCTTGACGGCGGCCGCGGCGGCGGCGGCCACCGTGACCGTGGCGCTCTTCTGGTCGCCCAGGCAGCCCAGCAGCGGCAGCTTGCGGCGCGGCTCGACCTCGATCGTGTAGGTGCCCGGCTTCTGGAAGGTGTGCGTCATGACCATCGTCGCGTCCTTCTCCTGGTTGACCTTGAAGTTCTCCTGCCGGCCGTCGCCGAAGCGTACGCGCACGTTGCAGTTCAGGCCCTTGCTGATGTCGAACAGCGCGGTCAGCGTGACCGGCTGGCCGACCTGAAGGGTCGCGGGTTCGACCTTGACGGAGGTCAGCGTCTGCGCCACGACGGGCGAGGTGGCCAGCGCAGCGGCGGTGGCGAGGGTGGCAAGGCTCAGGGCGGTTCGGCTCGGGATCATGGGGTCGTTGTCTCAGTCGTCTTCTTCGGGAAATGACGCGGGTGCGTCGGGGAAAATTCGATCGCGAGCCGATTCGCGGTTCAGGTCTTGCGGAGCGCCGCCCGCACGGTGGCCACGACATTCTCGGTCGTGAAGCCGAAGTGCTTGAACAGCACCGGGGCCGGCGCCGATTCGCCGTAGGTGTCGATGCCGACGACCGCCGCGCAGCCGTACTTCCACCAGCCGCCGGTCACGCCCATCTCGACCGCGATGCGCGGCACACCCTTGGGCAGCACGCTGGTCTTGTAGGCCTCGGTCTGGCGGTCGAACACCGTGGTCGAGGGCATCGAGACCACCGTGACGGCGATGCCGCCGTTCTCGCGCCGGGCCAGTTCCTGTTGCGCGTGCAGCGCGAGCTGCACCTCGGAGCCGGTTGCGATGATCACCGCCTGCGCCTTCTTGTTCAGGCCCACCTCGCTCGGCTCGGCGAGCACATAGCCGCCCTTCGAGATGCCGTCGAGCGTCTTCTTCGGCGCGTACGGCAGGTTCTGGCGCGACAGCAGCAGCGCGCTCGGGCGCGCCTTGCTCTCGATCGCGCAGGCCCAGGCGATCACCGTTTCGGCGGTGTCGCACGGGCGCCAGACGTCCAGCCCCGGGATCAGCCGCAGCGACGCGGCGTGCTCGATCGACTGGTGCGTCGGGCCGTCCTCGCCGAGGCCGATGCTGTCGTGGGTGAAGACGTGGATCACGCGCTGCTTCATCAGCGCGGCCATGCGGATCGCGTTGCGGCTGTAGTCGCTGAAGGTGAGGAAGGTGCCGCCGTACGGGATCAGCCCGCCGTGCAGCGCGATGCCGTTCATCACCGCGGCCATGCCGAACTCGCGCACGCCGTAGTTGACGTGGCGGCCGCCGTTGGCGCTGCCGTCGGCCTCGAGCCGGAACGGCGCGGTGCTGCTGGTGTTGGTGAGGTTCGAGCCGGTCAGGTCGGCGCTGCCGCCGATCAGCTCGGGCAGCGCCTTGGTGAACGCCTCGAGCGCGAGCTGGCTGGCCTTGCGGCTGGCGACGGTCTCGGCTTTCGTCTGCGCTGCGACGGCAGCATCGACCACCGTCTGCGACCAGTTCTTCGGCAGCTCGTTGTCCATGCGGCGCGCGAACTCGACCGCGAGTTCGGGATGGACCTTGGCGTAGGCCGCGAACGCGTCGACCCAGGCCGTCTCGTCGGCCAGGCCCTGCTGGCGCGCGTCCCACGCGGTGTAGGCGTCCTCGGGGATCACGAAGGCCTCGCTGGTCCAGAGCAGGGCGGCGCGGGTCAGCTTGATCTCGTCGGCGCCGAGCGCCTCGCCATGCGCCTTGGCGGTGCCGGCGCGGTTCGGCGAACCCTGGCCGATGACGGTCTTGCAGCAGATCAGCGTCGGCTTGCCGCCGTCGGCCGCCCCGCCCTGCGCGATCGCCCGCTGGATCGCCGCGTCGATCGCGTCGGCATCGTGGCCGTCGACATCGGCGATCACGTTCCAGCCATAGGCGCGGAAGCGCTCGGGCGTGTTGTCGATGAACCAGGGCTTGACCTGGCCGTCGATCGAGATGCCGTTGTCGTCGTACAGGGCGATCAGCTTGCCCAGCTTCCAGGCGCCGGCCAGCGCCGCCACCTCGTGGCTGATGCCTTCCATCATGCAGCCGTCGCCCAGGAACACGTAGGTGTGGTGGTCGACGATGTCGTGCCCGGGCCGGTTGAATTCCTTGGCGAGCATCTTCTCCGCCAGCGCCATGCCGACGGCGTTGGCGATGCCCTGGCCGAGCGGGCCGGTCGTCGTCTCGACACCCGGCGTCAGGCCGTGCTCGGGGTGGCCCGGCGTCTTGCTGTGCAGCTGGCGAAAGTTGCGCAGCTCGCTCACGGCCAGGTCGTAGCCGGTCAGGTGCAGCAGCGCGTACAGGATCATCGACGCGTGGCCGTTGCTGAGCACGAAGCGGTCGCGGTTGGCCCACTGGGGGTTGCCGGGGTTGTGGCGCAGGTGGCGGCCCCACAGCGCGACGGCCATGTCGGCCATGCCCATGGGCGCGCCCGGGTGGCCGGAGTTGGCCTGCTGCACCGCGTCCATCGCGAGCGCGCGGATCGAGTTGGCCATCAGGGTCGCGTTGGGGGTGGGGGTGTGGGTGGCCATGCGGGTCCGGTGCGGGTGGGCGGAAAGCCGGCCATTTTAGGGGCGACCGAATCCGGCGCCGGGCGCGCCGGCGCCAGTGGCGGCGCGCCCGGGATAATCCGCGCGATGCACGGACTGCACCTCACCGCCGACCTGCGCGATTGCCCGGTCGATCGCGCCCCGATGACCGACCTCGACGCGCTGCGCCGCGTGTGCATCGCCGCGGTGCAGGCGGCGGGCCTGCAGCCGGTGGGCGAACTCTTCCACCGCTTCGCGCCCGCGCCCGGTGCGCCGGCCGACGCGCCGGTCGGCATCACCGGCGTGGTGCTGCTGGCCGAATCGCACCTCGCCGTCCACACCTGGCCCGAGCTCGCGGGCGTGACGCTGGACGTGTACGTCTGCAACCTGGGCGGCGACAACTCGGCGCGCGCGCACGCGTTGCTCGGCGCGCTGATCGACACGTTCGCGCCAGGGCGCGTCGAGCGCCACGCGCTGGAGCGCGGGATCGAGGTGACTTCATGAAAGCGATCATCCTGGCGGCGGGCCGCGGTCAGCGCATGCGGCCGCTGACCGACCACACGCCGAAGCCGCTGCTGCCGGTGCGCGGCAAGCCGCTGATCGAGTGGCACATCGAGGCGCTGGCGCGGGCCGGCGTGCGCGAGATCGTCGTCAACACCGCGTGGCTGGAGGAGCAGATCGTCGCCGCGCTCGGTGACGGCGCGCGCTTCGGCGTCGCGCTGCGCTATTCGATGGAGGGCCGCAATTTCGGCGGCGCGCTCGAGACCGCGGGCGGCATCGCCACCGCGCTGCCGCTGCTGGTCGAGCGCGCGGACGAGCCGTTCTGGGTCGTCTCCGGCGACATCCACGCGCCGGACTTCGCCTTCGACCCCGCGGCCGCCGAGCGTTTCGCAGCGGGCACGGCGCACGCGCACCTGTGGCTGGTGCCGAATCCGCCGTTCCACACTAAGGGCGATTTCGGTCTCGATGCGCAGGGCCACGGCCTCGCCGACGGCGCCGGCCCCGACGGCCGCACCTGGACCTATGCCAACTTCGCACTGATGCGGGGTGCGCTGCTGGCCGGCGTCGTACCCGGCACGAAGGTCGCGCTCGCGCCGCTGCTGTTCGAAGGCATGCGCCAGCGCCGCATCACCGCGGAGGTCTACCCCGGGGCGTGGGAAAACGTCGGCACGCCGGCGCAGCTGGACGCGTTGAATCGCTGAATCGCTGAATCGCGCACTATGATTGCCGCAGGAGCAGCCGCCCCGGACCACACGAGAGGGCGGCACGAGGTTTGCTGATCGTTGGGCCCTTCTCCCGGGTCGGCCGCACCGAGCGCAGTGGCTGACCGTCGATGCTCGCGCCATGAACGAAGGAACCCCCCGATGAACGCCAAAGCCACCGCCGCCGATATCTCGGACGCCGCCCACACCGCCGTCAACGACGCCATCAGCGGCGCCGAAGACATGCTCACCCAGGCCGCCAACAGCACCGGCGAACGCGCCGCCGAGCTGCGCGCCAAGGCGATGCAGCAGCTCAAGGCGCTGCGCGGCAAGATCGACGACGCCCAGTCCGCCGCCGTGCAGAAGGGCAAGGCCGCGGCCACCGCGACCGACGACTACGTGCACGAGAACCCATGGCGCTCGATCGTCGCCGCCGCCAGCGTCGGCGTCGTGATCGGCCTGCTGATCGGCCGCCGCTGATCCGCTTCCGCGAGTCCCGCGAATGAGCCGTGAGGATCCGGGCCTGCTGGAGGCGTTGACGCGCCTCGGCGGCAGCCTGTTCGGGATGCTGCAGAGCCGGCTCGAGCTGGCCAGCATCGAGCTCGGCGAGGCGCGTGCGCGGCTGGTGTTCACGCTGGTCGCGGCCTTCGCCGCGGCGCTGCTGCTGGCCGGCGCGGCACTCGCGCTGTCGGCCTGGGTCGCGCTCGCGCTGTGGGCCACGCTCGGCTACGCGGTGCTGGGCTGGATCGCGCTGGTCTACCTCGCGGCCGGCGTGGCGGTGCTGCTGTGGCTGCGCGAGCGGCTGCGCAGCCACCCGCCGCTGCTGGCCGACACGCTGACCGAGTTGCGCAACGACGCCGCGTTCATGCGCGGCGAGGCCGCGCCCGGGCCGCTGCCTTCGGCATCGGATCGACCTTGAGGACGACCCCATGAGCCCGATCGATCGCGACGCCCGCAAGCAGCTCCTGCTCACCCGCATCGCCTTCGAGCGCAGCATGCTGCGCAGCGATGTCGGCCGCCTGCGCGAGGCCGCGAGCGTGACGCACCTGCTGCGTTCGGCGCTGCCCGGCGGCATCGGGCAGGCGCTGATCGGCGCGAACCGGCTGCCCGCCAACACGGCCGGCTGGCTGGCGCTGGGCCTGGGGCTGCTGCGGCGCTACCGCACCGCGGCCGCGCTGGTCGGCGGCCTGGCGCCGGCGTTCGGCCTGCGCCGCACGCTGCGCAGCGCGCGCCGCCTCGGCGTCGTCGCGCTGCTCGGCACCGGCGCCTGGTACGCGTGGCGGGTGTTCAAGCGGCCCTGACCGGGCCGCGCCCCGTCACTGCGCGATCGGCGCGCTGATCGCGTCGATCCGCGCCATCACCTCGGGCGTGAGCTTCGCGATCACGTCGACCGCGCCCAGGTTCGCCTGCAGCTGCGACAGCTTCGACGCCCCGGTGATCACCGTGCTGACGCGCGGGTTCTTCGCGACCCACGCGATCGCCAGTTGCGCGACGCTGCAGCCCAGCTCCGCCGCGATCGGCGCGAGCTGCTCGACGGCCGCGAGCTTGCGCGCGTCGGTCAGGCTCTTCGCGAGGTAGCCCATGTTCTCGAGCGCGCCGCGGCTGCCGGGCGGGATGCCGTCCTTGTACTTGCCGGTCAGCAGGCCGCTGGCCAGGGGGCTCCAGGTCGTGAGGCCGATGCCGATGTCGTCGTAGAGCCGCGCGTATTCCTTCTCGACGCGCTGGCGGTGGAACAGGTGGTACTGCGGCTGCTCCATCACCGGCTTGTGCAGGTGGTGGCGGTCGGCGGTCTCCCACGCGGCGCGGATCTCGCCGGCGCTCCACTCGCTCGTGCCCCAGTAGAGCGCCTTGCCCTGCGTGATCATGTCGCTCATGGCGCGCACGGTCTCCTCGATCGGCGTGGCCGGGTCGGGGCGGTGGCAGTAGACCAGGTCGATGTGGTCCAGCCCCATGCGCTGCAGCGAGCCGTCGATCGCCTGCATCAGGTACTTGCGGTTCAGCGTGTTCTTGCGGTTGATGCCCTCGCCCTCGGTCGCCAGGCCCCAGAAGAACTTGGTCGAGACCACGTAGCTCAGGCGCGGCCACTTCAGCGCCTTGAACGCGGCGCCCATCACGCGCTCGCTCTCACCGTTGGCGTAGACCTCGGCGTTGTCGAAGAAGTTGATGCCGCCGTCCATCGCGGCGGCGAGCATCTCGGTCGCGGCGGCCGTGTCGACCTGGTTGTGGTACGTGACCCAGGAGCCGAGCGAGAGCTCGCTGACCTGCAGGCCGCTGCGGCCCAATCGTCGGTATTGCATGGTGGTGGTCCGGTGTTCGTGTCGACAGAGCGGCGAGGTTAGCCGAAGCGTCGCGACGCCACCCGGGCGACCCGACCGCGGCTACAGTTCGCGGATGGATTCTTCCGTCTTCGCCGCGCGGCGCGCGCAACTCGCCGCGGCCCTGCGCGCGGCCGGGGGCGGCGTCGCCGTCATCCCGACCGCGCCCGAGCGCAACCGCAACAGCGACAACGACCACCCGTTCCGCCACGACAGCTCGTTCCACCACCTGACCGGCTTCGACGAGCCGGGCAGCTGGCTGGTGCTGAACGCGAACGGCGCGAGCGCGATCGGCTGCCGCGCGAAGAACCCGGAGATGGAGATCTGGGACGGCGTGCGGCTCGGCGTCGAAGCGGCTCCCGCCGCGCTCGGCGTCGACACCGCGTTCGACATAGAGACGCTCGACACCTTCATGCTCGAGGGGCTGGCCGGCGCGCCCGCGGTGTGGTTCCCGTTCCAGCCCGGGTCCGGCGTGGCACAGCAGGTCGACGGCTGGCTCGCCACGCTGCGCTCGCGCGCCCGCAGCGGCGTCGAGTCACCGGCCACGGTGCGCGACCTGTCGCCGCTACTCGCCGAGATGCGGCTGCGCAAGGACGCCGCCGAACTGGCGACGATGCGCCGCGCCGCACAGATCAGCGCCGACGCCCACGCCCGCGCGATGCGCTTCTCGGCCGCGCGCTTCCGCGCCGCGCCGAACGGCACCGTGCGCGAGTACGAGATCGAGGCCGAGTTGCTGCACGAGTTCCGGCGCCGCGGCGCGCAGAGCCCGGCGTACCCGTCGATCGTCGCGGCCGCCGCCAACGCCTGCGTGCTGCACTACGCCGCCAGCGACGCCGAGCTGCGCGCCGGCGAGCTGTGCCTGATCGACGCCGGCTGCGAGCTCGACGGCTACGCCAGCGACATCACGCGCACCTTCCCCGCCGACGGCCGCTTCACGCCGGCGCAACGCGAGCTCTACGACATCGTGCTCGCCGCGCAGCAGGCCGCCGCCGCGGTCACCCGCCCGGGCGCGCGCCACCTCGATGCGCACCACGCCGCGGTGCGCGTGCTGACGCAGGGCATGCTGGATTCGGGGCTGCTGGACCGCGACGTGGTCGGCACGCTCGACGACGCGATCGCCGCGACCGCCTACCGCCAGTTCTACATGCACGGCACCGGCCACTGGCTGGGGCGCGACGTGCACGACGTGGGCGAGTACCTGTCGCTCGGCGAGGCACCGGTCGAGCGGCTCGACGGCGCCGGCCGCACCATCCACGCCAAGCCCTCGCGCGTGCTCGAGCCGGGCATGGTCGTGACGCTGGAGCCCGGCCTGTACGTGCGGCCTGCGGTCGGCGTGCCGGAGCGCTTCTGGCACATCGGCATCCGCATCGAGGACGACGCGGTCGTCACCGACACCGGCTGCGAGCTGATCAGCCGCGGCGTGCCGGTCGAAGCCGGCGAGATCGAGGCGCTGATGAACGACACGCGGGCCGCGGCATGAACACCGACTATGAGGAGATGTTCGAGCTCGCGCCGGTATCGCTCTGGCTCGAGGACTACAGCGCGCTGCGCGAGCTGTTCGCGACCTGGCGCGCGGTCGGCGTGACCGACCTGCGCGCGCACCTCAATGCCGACCGCGCCCGCGTGGCCGAGTGCAGCCGCTGCCTGAAGGTCGTCAAGGTCAACCGCCGCACGCTGGCGCTGTTCGGCGCCGACGACACCGACCACCTGATCGCCAACCTGGAGCGCGTGTTCCGCGACGCGATGCTGGAGCCGCACATCGACGAGCTGGTCGCGCTCTGGGACGGCAAGCTCTCGTTCGCCAGCCAGACCGTCAACTACAGCCTGGATGGCCGGCGGCTGGACATCCTCGTCAACGGCAGCGTGCTGCCCGGCCACGCGCAGGACTGGTCGCGCGTGCTGGTCGCGATCGAGGACATCACCGGGCGCACGCGCGCCGAGGCCCGGCTCGCGGAATCGGAGCGCTATGCGCGCGGGCTGTTCGAGGACTCGCCGGTCTCGCTGTGGGTCGAGGATTTCAGCGCCATCAAGCGCCTGCTCGACGACCTGCGCTTGCGCGGCATCGAGGACTTCCGCGTCTTCACGCAGGTGCATCCGGAGTTCGTGACCCGCTGCATGCAGGAGATCCGCGTGATCGACGTGAACCGTCGCACGCTCGAGATGTTCCACGCACCGGACAAGGACACGCTGCTGCGCAACCTCGACCGGGTGTTCCGCGACGAGATGCACACGCCGTTCGCCGAGCAGCTGATCGACCTGTGGCACGGCAAGCTGATGCAGCACCGCGAGGTCGTCAACTACCGGCTCGACGGCGAGCTGATCAACGTGCTGCTGCAGTTCTCGGTGCTGCCCGGCGCCGAGCGCGATTGGGGCCTGGTGCAGGTCGCGCTGATCGACATCACCGCGCGCAAGAAGGCCGAGGCCTACCTCGAGTACCTGGGCAAGCACGACGTGCTGACGCAGTTGCGCAACCGCGCGTACTTCGAGGACGAACTGCACCGCCTGGAACGCAAGGGCCCGTGGCCGGTGACGATCGTCGCGATCGACCTGAACCGCCTGAAGGCCACCAATGACGAGGCCGGCCACGCCGCCGGCGACGCGCTGCTGCGCCGCGCCGGCGAGGTGCTCGGCAAGGTGGCGGACAAGCCGGCCTGCGCCGCGCGCATCGGCGGCGACGAGTTCGTGCTGCTGATGCCGGGTGAGGACGAGCGCGCCGGCGCCGCGATGATCGAGCGCATCCAGTCGCTGGTGGACCTGAACAACCAGTACTACCCCGGCGCGATGCTCAGCCTGGCGATGGGCTGCGCCACCGCACGCGCCGGCGAGCGGCTGGAAGCGATGGTCTCGCGCGCCGACGAACGCATGTACGCGGCCAAGCGCGATTTCTACACCCAGTCCGGCATGGACCGCCGCACCCGGCCGGCACCGCTCGCCGACTGACCCGTTCGACCCCGTCGACCGGTCACCCGACGGCGTCGCGCCGCATGAGCTGCGCTGCCGCGCGCGTGCCCTGGTACATCGCCTCCTCGAACACCGAGTAGCCCGAGAGGTCGGCGTGCGCGAAGTGGACGCGGCGTTGCGGCGCCGCGAGCGCGCGCAGCGCCGCGCTGCTGCGCAGGCCGGGCACCGGAACGCTCATCGCGTGGCCGTAGCGCATCAGGTCGACCTGCTTCAGCTTGCCCGGCAGGTCGGGGTGGACGCGGGCGAGGTCGTCGACGACCGCGCCGGCCCAGGCCGCCCACGGCTGGTTCAGCAGGCGGGCGCGCGACGCCGACAGCGCCGCCGGCGTGTTGCCGCCGAGCGCCCAGTAGGCCGTCAGCACGGTCGGGCCCGGCAGGCTGCGCGTGCTCTGGTGCATCGCGTCGACGTAGCCGAGCGTGGGGTCCGCGCGCGCCGGGTCGTAGACGACGTTGTCCCACGACAGCGGCGCGCCGGGGCGCTCGTCCAGCGGCGCGGCCAGGTGCAGGTTGGAGACGAGCCAGGGCGCGTGCGGCGCGCCCGCGGCCACGGTGAGCGCGGCGGACGGCGACTCGATTAGGCGCTGCGCCACGAACAGCGGCACCGCCATCACGACCTGCGCGGCCTGCCAGCGCTCGGCACGCTGCGCGGCGACGTTCCACAGATCGACCGCGACCGCGTCGCGTTCCTCGGCGACCCGCAGCGCGATGCAGCCGGTGTGCAGGCGATCCTGCAGCGGCTGCGCAAGGCGCCGCGCGAGCCAGGCGTTGCCTTCGGGCCAGGTCAGCACGCCCTCGCGCTCGTCGGCGCCGGCGCCGGGCGCGTGGAAGCCGTGCCGGCTCGCGAAGTAGTGCAGCCCGGCCCAGGCCGAGACCTGCGCGGCGCCGGCGCCGTAGTCGTCGCGACAGCAGTAGTCCAGGTACCAGCGCAGGGCCGGCGCGGTCAGGCCTTGCGCGTCGAGCCAGGCGGCGAAGGTGACGGCGTCGAGCGCGTCGAGCCGCGCGCTCCAGGTGCTGCGCGCGGTCGGCATCGCGAACGCACCGCCGGCGCCCGCGGCCGCGACGGCGGCGCCGAAGCGGCGGTACTGCGCGAGCGTGTCGGCGCGCTGCGCCTCGGGCAGCGCGTCGATCGGCGGCAGCAGGCCGTCGTGCCACGCGCCGTCGATGTGCAGCCGCTCCTGCGGGCTGTGGCACAGCATGCGCTCGTCGTGGACCGCGCGGCCCTGCTCCGTGCGGCGCACGCCGAGCGCCTCCAGCAACTCGATCACCTCGACCGCGTGCTCCCCGGGCAGCGGCAGGTAGTGCGCGCCGAGCGGGCAGGCCATGCCGGCGATCGCATGGCCGCGGCTGTTGCCGCCGGCGGCGTCCTCCAGATCGAGCACGTGCACGTCGTCCAGGCCGGCGCGGGCCAGCGCGCGCGCCGCAGCCAGGCCCGCGATGCCGGCGCCGACGACGATCGCGCCGACGCGGCGCTGCACGGCCGGCGCCGCGCGCAGCAGCGCGTCCCGTTCGCGCACGCGGTGCCCGCGCTCCACGCTCGCGCCGACCCAGCCGCCGCCATAGGCGATCGGCCCGTCGCGCGTGCAGCCGGCCAGCGGCGCGAGTGCGGCGCCGACGAGCAGCGCGCGGCGGCGGATCGTCACCCGCGAGTTCACTGGTGCACCTTGCCCCATTCCTCTTCGAAGGTCTGCACCAGCACCTGGTTCGACAGCCGGTTGACCTCGGTCGGCACGCGCGCCATGTCGCGCGGGAAGTTGAACAACGTCGGCAGGTCGGCCGGCGACAGGAAGCGCAGGCCGTCGGGCAGCGCGGTCGGCATCCGGAACGGCCGGCGGCTCGCCACGATGAATCCCCACTCGCCGAAGCTCGGCACGTGCGCGTGGTACGGCGTGGTCGCGAGACCCGCGGCCTCGATCGTCGTCGCCACGGTCCAGAAGCTCTTGCGCGCAATCAGCGGCGAGGTCGTCTGCACGACGGCGTAGCCGCTCGCCGCGAGATGTTGATCGATCAGCCGGTAGAAGCTCGTGGTGTAGAGCTTGCCGATCGAGAAATTGGTCGGGTCGGGGAAGTCGACCACGATCACATCGTAGGCGCCCGCGTCCTGCTCGAGCCAGCCGAAGGCATCGGCGTTGACGATCTGCAGCTTCGGCGAGAGCAGCGCATCGCCGCTCAGGCGGCGCAGCAGCGGCTGGCTCGAGAACAGCTGCGTCATGCGCGGATCGAGCTCGACCAGCGTGACCCGCTCGACGCTCGGATACTTCAGCACCTCGCGCACGGCCATGCCGTCGCCGCCGCCGAGCACGAGCACGCGTTTCGGCGCCCCGTGCGCCGCCATCGCCGGGTGCACCAGCGCCTCGTGATAGCGGTACTCGTCGCGCGAATGGAACTGCAGGTTGCCGTTCAGGAACAGCCGCACGCCCTGCGCACTGGCGGTGACGACGACGCGCTGGTACGGCGTCGATTCGCTGAACAGCACGGTGTCGGCGTAGAAGCGGTCCTCGGCCCAGGTGGTCACGCGGTCGGCCGCGGCGAACGCCGTCCCCAGCGCGGCGATGGTCGCGGCGCAGGCCACCGCGTGCGCGCCGAAGCGCCGCAGTTCGCCGCGGAACAGCAGCAGCGCCCAGACCGCCACCGCCGCGTTCATCAGCCCGAACAGCGCGCCGGTGCGGATCAGCCCCAGGTGCGGCACCAGCAGCAGCGGGAACGCGATCGCGACGGCCAGCGCGCCCAGGTAGTCGAAGGTCAGCACCTGCGACACCAGTTGGCCCAGGCCGCCGTGCTGGTAGCGCCGCAGAATGCGCATCACCAGCGGGATCTCCAGGCCGACCAGCGTGCCCACCAGCAGCACCAGCGCATACAGCGTGAAGCGGAACGCGGTGCTCGGCAGCGACTGCAGCGCGAACAGCACGACCGGCAGCAGCCCGCCGACCAGCCCGACCAGCAGCTCGATGCGCAGGAAGTGCGCGATCAGCTGCCGCTCGAAGAAGCGCGACAGGTACGAGCCGATGCCCATCGCGAACAGGTAGGCGCCGATGACGGTGGAGAACTGCAGGACGGAGTCGCCCAGCAGGTAGCTCGCCAGCGTGCCCGCCGCGAGCTCGTACACCAGCCCGCAGGCCGCGACGACGAAGACCGACGCCAGCAGCGCGACCTCGGCCGGGCGCACATTCGGCGCCGCCGGTGCGGTGGCGGACGGGTCGGCCATCAGCCGACCAGCGGGTTGCGCACCGTCAGGCTCGGGAAGCGGTTGAAGTCGCGGTCGGCGGTCCAGAACTCGCGCACGCCATGGTCGATGCAGATGGCCGCAATCCGCGCGTCGTGAACGCGCCCGGCGACGACCCGACCGGAGGCCAGCAGTTCGCGCAGTGCGGCCCAGTGCTTCGGGCCTTCGTGCAAGAGCACCAGCGACGGCGACGCAAACCAGTCCGAGATCTGCGCGCTGGCCTGCGCGATGGTGGATGCCGGCTTGAAGGCACGATCGTTGGTCACGACGGCATAGAACTCGTGGACGCAGGGCCACGGGATCGCCCACGCGGCACGGGACGAGGCCAGTTCGTTGATCCGCTGCCGCGCACGATCATGAAAGCTGGACTCCGCTCGATGCGCGTAGACCATCACGTTGGTGTCGACGGCAATCATCCGCCGCGGCCCTCATACATGAGGGCGAGCTTCTCGTCCGCCGACAGCGACTCGTAGAGGGACGGCGCTCCCGGTGTTCCGACCGACGCATTGCGGAGCTTGAACGGCTTCGCCTTCAGCGTCGTGCGCTCGGCGACCACCCGCCGCAAGCCCTGCTCGACCAGTGAACGCAACGTTTCCCCATCACGGGCGGCGATCGCGCGCGCCTGCTCCAGCAGCGGATCGGCAATTTCCAGCGTGGTCTTCATGGCGGCCTCGGCTTATCGATATGGGTGCCCATATCTTAACACCCAGCTACCCACATCAGCCATGCACCGCGGCCGCCACGATCAGCGCGATCGCGATGCACATCGCGCCGACGACGATCGCCAGCGCGACGTTCTTCTTCTCGACCAGCTCGGCCCACAGGTCGTAGGGCGTGAGCTTGTCGACGATCAGGAAGCAGATCCAGAAGATCGCCACGCCGATCAGCGCATAGATGATCGAGCCGGCGATCACGCCGGGCTTCAGCCACTCAATTCCTGTCATCGCGAATCTCCTTCAGAACCTGTGAACCTACTTGTGGCCGCCGCCGCTCGAATAGCCGCCGAACGAGCCGCCCGTCCCGCCGTAATAGCCCCCGCCGCTGCTTCCGCCGCCGCTGCCGCAGCGGAACAGCATCAGCAGCACGATGATGACGAAGGACCAGAAGAAGATCTTGGCGAGCAACGACGCGCCGTTCAGCGCCGTCGGCGCGGCGTCGCGCTGCAATGCGGCGCTCTTGTCGGGCGCGAGGCGGAAGGCCTTGACCACCGTCTCGGCCGGCAACGTCTCGCCGCCGGACCAGACCACTTCCTGCGTGTCGCCGCCGCCACCGTCGCCCGTCTGCTCGCGATTCAGGCGCTTCGCCGAGGCGCTGCCGGTGCCCTGGTAATCGCTGTTGAACGTGCGCTGGTTGCGCGTCACCTGCCAATAGAACTCGCCCAGCACGTAGGTCACCATGCCGGTGTAGTCGTACAGTTTGCGGTAGCTCGCGCCTTCGTAGTTCACGACGGGGCCGCTGCCCGAGGGCACGCCGGTCAGCGGCGCCGTCCAGCTCCAGCCGTCCTGCGCGTCGACGAGGAAGGCGAAGCCCTCGGTGCGGTGGTACAGCAGGTACTCGCGCCAGAAGCTCTGCGCGTCCGCGCCGTCCTGATCGACCTCGCAACGCTCGGCGTAGCCGACCACCTGCCAGGGCAGCGCCGTGGCCTTGCCGAGCCGCAGCGAGCCGGTGCTGCCGAGCGGGATCTGCGGCTCGCCGCCGCTGGCCTGCGCGTAGTGCTGCAGCGCGCCGCCCACGCCCTTGGAGACGTCGACGACGGCGTGGCATTGCGTGCAGACGATCGACTGCGTGGTCGCGAGCTTGATCTCGAGCGCCGTGCCGCAGCTCGGGCATTCGACGGTCTGGCCTTTCAGCGTCTTCTCGGTCGTCGCGGCCAGCCCGGTCAGCGCGAGTTCGCTCAGCGCGACCGAGCGGCCGATCGACCAGGCCGGTTGGTCGGGCGCGGCGTAGTCGAGCGTGCCGACCTCGCCACGGGTGTTGCGCAGGTCGGCGACCGTGAAGGCGCCCGCGAGCTTCGGTGGCCGCGGCAGTTCGCCCTGCGCGGCGAGCAGCGTCGCGCTCGTGACCGACGCGACCGACCATGCCTGACCGCCCGCCTGCACGGACGCCCCGGCGCGCAGGCTCGCCGCCGCCGGCGCCGGGCCGGCGAGCGGCGCGTCGAACGCGATCACGTAGCGGCCGTTGTCCTCGCTGAGCCAGCCGGAGCGGCCGTTGTCGAACAGCGCGTGCCACTCGTTCCAGGTGCCCTCGGCGTAGCGGTACTGCAGCCGGCCGACGAGCGTGAACGGCGCGCCCTGGTAGGTGCCGGCAGCGCCGAGCTGCAGCGGCGAGTGGTCGTCGAACAACTCGGCGCCCTGGCCGATCTTGCGCAGCGCGTCGCCTTCGCGGACGACGGTGCTCTTGCAGAAACTGCAGACGGCGAAGGCCGACGCCGCCGATCGGAAGTCGACCGGTGCGCCGCAGTTCGGGCACGCCGCGCGGTACGCGCGCTGCGGTGAGGGCTCGGTGGCCAAGTGCTCGGCTTGGCTAGATCAGACCAGCTTCTTCAGCAGCTCCGCCTTCTTCGCGTCGAACTCGTCCTGCGTCAGGATGCCCTTCGCCTTGAGTTCGCCGAGCTTCTCGAGCGTGGCCATCACGTCCTCGGGCTTGACGCCGACCGGCGCCGCCGCGCCGGGCTCGGCCGGGCGCGCGCCGGGCTGCAGGCCCTGGTTCAGCTGCTGCGCCATCACCTGGCCGAGCGCGACGCCGGCGCCCAGGCCCATCGCGTCGCCGACGACACCGCCACCGCCGCTGCCCGCACCCTCCGCGAACTTCGGGATCGACTGCGCGGTCTGGTACTGCATGAACTTGCCCATGTCGTTGCCGACCATGCCCATG
>JAZKIO010000059.1:0-3121 GCA_040384825.1 Pseudomonadota bacterium | reverse complement strand
CTTCCTGATGGAGATGGCGCCGATGATGTGGCCGACCATCAACAGCTACAAGCGCCTGGTCGACGGCTTCTGGGCGCCCGTCAAGCCGACCTGGGGCATGGACAACCGCACCGCCAGCTTCCGCGTCATCGCCGGCAGCCCGAAGGCCACGCGCCTCGAGACCCGGTGCCCGGGCGCCGACGTGAACCCCTACCTCGCGATGGCCGCGGTGATCGCCGCCGGGCTGCACGGCGTCGAGCAGGGCCTGAAGCTGACCCAGCCGCCGATCACCGGCACCAACCAGGGTTCGGAGGACATCCCGCGCGCGCCGCGCACGCTGATCGAGACGACGCGGGTGTTCAAGCAATCCGAGGTCGCCCGCGACTGGTTCGGCGACGACTTCGTCGACCACTTCGCCGCCACCCGCGAATGGGAGTGGCGCCAGTGGCTGGACGGCGTGACGGACTGGGAACTGAAGCGCTACTTCGAGATCATCTGATCCAGATCCAATCCAGGACCTCAATGGCCCCAGATGAACATCGACCGCCTCAATCCGCGAGACAATTGAATTCATCACAGCGAAGGATTGCCTCATGGAACTGACTGCGGTTCTCACGCCCGCCGAAGAGGGCGGATTCGTCGCGTTGAATCCCGAGACCGGAACAACCACGCAAGGTGAGACGGTCGAGGAAGCGGTGGCCAATTTGAAGGAGGCCACGGCGCTGTATCTCTCGGAGTTTCCGATGCCTTCGATGGGTCATCCGGTTGTCACGATGTTCACGGTGCCTGAGCCCGTGCATGCCTAAGCTGCCTCATGTATCGGGCCCCGAGATTCAGCGTGCGCTGGAACGGCTCGGGTTTCAGAAGGTTCGCCAGTCGGGCAGCCATGTCGTGATGAAGCGAGACGCCAAAGGCTGCGTCGTGCCGATGCACGACGAAGTCAAGATCGGCACGCTCGCTGGTCTTCTTCGCCAGGCAGAGGTTGCGCCGGAAGAATTCATGGCGGTCCTGCGCAAGTGAGATCGAGTGGCCCTCCATGACGACGTCGGCTTTTCTCAGGCGCCTATTGATTGCGTTGTTATGCGTTGTCGCAAGCCAGATGGCCGGCGCAGTGACGCTGCGCATCGCCAGCGCCTTCGACCCGCAGACCATGGACCCGCATGCGGTCGCGCTGCTGTACCACACGCGGGTCTACACCCAGGTCTACGAATCGCTGGTGAACCGCGACGAGCAGTTCCGGCCCGAGCCGTCGCTCGCGCTGTCGTGGCAGGCCACCGGGCCGACCACCTGGCGCTTCAAGCTGCGGCCGGGCGTGCTGTTCCACGACGGCACGCCGTTCACCGCTGACGACGTGGTGTTCTCCATCGAGCGCGCGCTCGGGCCGACCTCCCAGCGCTCGTTTCAGCTCAAGGGCGTGAAGGCGGCGCGCAAGGTCGACGAGCTGACCGTGGAGTTCGTGCTCGACGCGCCCGATGCCGTGCTGCCGGAAAAGCTGCAGGGCCTAGCGATGATGAGCCGGGCCTGGAGCGTCGCGAACCGGGTCGAGAAGGCCCAGGATTTCAACGGCAAGCAGGAGACCTTCGCGGTGCGCAACGCGAACGGCACCGGCCCGTACCGGCTGGCGCGCTTCGAGCCGGATGTGCGCACCGTGCTGCAACGCAACCCGCGCTGGTGGGGCTGGGCGGACAAGCGCTCGGGCAACGTCGACGAGGTGACCATGGTGGCGATCCGCTCCGACGCGACGCGCCTGGCCGCGCTGGTCTCCGGGGAGATCGACCTGGTGCTCGACCCGCCGTACCAGGACATCGAGCGCCTCAAGCGCGAGGGCGCGATCAAGTTGGTGCAGACCGTCGACCTCGGCCAGCAGTACCTCACCTTCGACCTGGCCCGCGACGAGCTCGAGGGCAGCGACGCGAAGATCGGCGGCCAGCCGCGCAACCCGTTCAAGGACGTTCGCGTGCGCCGCGCCGTCTACCACGCGCTCGATGTCGAGCTGATCACGCAGAAGGTGCTGCGCGGGCAGGGCGTGCCGACCGGCGCGTTCCTGTCGCCGAAGGTCGACGGCGCGCCGGCCGAACTCGACAAGCGCCTGCCCTACGACCCGGCGCGCGCGAAGGCACTGCTGGCCGAGGCCGGCTACCCGAACGGCTTCTCGGTCTCGCTCGACTGCGTCAACGTGCCGTGGCGCGAGGCCGTGTGCCAGGCCATGACGGCGATGCTGACGAAGGTCGGCATCCGCGCCAGCCTGCGCACCTCGGCGACCAATCAGTTCTTCCCTAAGCTCACCGGTGCGACGGCCAGCTTCATGGAGTTCGGCTGGACGCCGAACCCGGACGCCTGGGCGTCGCTCAACGCGCTGTTCCGCACCTGGGACCCATCGGGCGGCGGCACCTTCAACGCCGGCCGCTACAGCAACCCGAAGCTCGACGTGCTGATCGACGGCATGCGCGTCGAGCCCGACCTGACCCGCCGGCGCGCGATGGTCGGCGTCGCGCTGCGGCTGGTCCACGACGACCTGCCGTTCATCCCGCTGTACCGTCGCACGCTCAACTGGGCGATGGCCAAGAAGGTCACGGTCGTCCAGTGGCCGACCGACTACACCGAGCTGCGCTGGGCGCGGGTCCAATAATCGACGCCCTCACCAGGAAGAGCGCCATGAGCATCACCAAATTCTCGTTCCCGACCACCATCCACTTCGGCGCCGGCACGCGCGCGCTGGCCGGTGCGCATTTGCGCGAACAAGGGCTGAAGCGCCCGCTGATCGTCACCGACAAGGGCCTGGCCGCGCTGCCGCTGATGGCCGAGCTGAAGACGGGGCTGGAGGCGGCCGGCCTCGACGTGGCGGTCTATGGCGGCGTGTTCGGCAACCCGACCGGCAGCCAGGTGATGGACGGCGCCTCTGCGTACAAGGCGCACGGCGCCGACTGCGTGGTCGGCGTCGGCGGCGGTGCGGCGCTCGACGTGGCCAAGGTCGTGGGCCTGCTCGCCACCCACCCGGGCGACGTGATGGAGTACGTGTGGGACCACCCGCAGGTCCGGCCGATCGACGCGGCGAGCCTGCCATACTTCATCGCGCTGCCCACCACGTCGGGCACCGGCAGCGAGGTCGGCCGCAGCAGCGTGATCAGCGAGGAGGCCTCGC
>JAZKIO010000058.1:0-92046 GCA_040384825.1 Pseudomonadota bacterium | reverse complement strand
CCGCCGAGCGCGGCCTTCTCGAGGCAGAAGCGCGCCATCTGCGGGTTCGCGACCGACAGGCTGTGGTCGCCATGCAGCCGGTACAGGTGCAGCCACGCGGCCTCGACGCCGGCGTCCGCGGCGCGCAGCAACAGCGCCACGCCCTTGCGCATGTTGGGCCCGGCCGCGAGCGCGCCCGGCTCGAGCACGCCGCAGGCGATGCCGCACAGGGCGCGGCCCAGCGCGTAGGCGGCGTCGCGGTCGCCGCGGCCGGTGCGGCTGTCGAGCGCGGCCTCGATCGCGGCCGCGTCGATGCCCAGGACCGGCTGCGCCGCCTCCTCGGCCAGCCGGACTGTGGCCGCGACCAGCTCCGCCAGCTCGGGCGTGAGCACCGGTGTCAGCGCGAGCGCGGTGCGCAGGCCGGCCACCAGCCGCTGCAGGTCGCGCTCGGCCAGCGCCTGCTGCGCCGCGATGGTCGCGACCACGGCGCCCTTCAGGTCGCCCGAGTCGGTGAGCGTGGCCAGGAACGCGGTCATCGGATCCTCGGCGTCGGGCTGGCGCAGCGCGGCCATCGCACGCACGGCGGCCTCGTGGCCCGCGGCGCCCGCGCGGTCGAGCCAGCGCGCGCCTTCGTCGACCCTGCCGTGGCGAACGCACAGCCACACGCCGAGCTTGACTTGCGCGGGCGCGCTGCCCGCCGCCGCGGCCTGGGCCAGCGCGCCTTCCTGGCGCAGCTGCAGCAGGTCCTCGAGCGACAGGCTCTCGGCGATGACGCGCGCGGCCTGCGGCAGGTCCCGCACCGCGGGGTGGTTCAGGTAGTCGAGCCCGGTCGCGACATGCTGCGCGAAACCGTCGGTGCCCAGCAGGTAGCGGCGGCCCGCTTCGCAGCGGGCGGCGGGGTCGCCCTGGCGGGCCAGGGCGAGCAGCTGGATGTCTTGACGGCGCATGGCACTCCTCAGTGTGTGGCGTGAGCGGCACGGGCGGGCGGCTTGCAGCGCAAGGGCTTCGCACGGGGTCACGGGTTGGGATGCCAAGACGATAGAAATCGGGCCCTGACCCGAGGATGGCGCGCGGATTACAATTTCGTAATGAACACTACTTAAATATGTCAAGCGCGTGAAAAGCACGCGTGAAAGGACGCCACGGTGTCGCCACGCAAAAAGGGCCGCGTGCCCTGCGGCATGCGGCCCTCGGCGTTCACCCGGCGAACCGGGCGACGACGTGGCGGATCAGAACGCGTGGCGAATGCCGACTTCCGCGCCCGACGACTTCTGGCCCGAGGCCAGCGCGAGTGCCGAGTTCACGTTGAACACCGCGGCGCCCTTGTTCTTGACGTAGGCGGCCGTGCCGTACAGCGCGGTGCGCTTCGACAGGTTGTAGATGTAGCCGACGGCGAACTGGTTCGCGTCGTTGGCATCCACGTTCGTGCCCAGGGCGTTCGTGCCCGACGCGTTGGCGTGGGTGAACGAGGCCTTCAGCTGGCCGAGGCCGATCGGTGCGATGGCGCCGATGCTGTAGGTCGCGAGCTTCTGGTTCGCGAACTCGTTCTGGGTGTAGTAGCCCATCAGCTTGACGACGCCCAGGTCGTACGACGCGCCGACGTCCGCGACCTTGAACTTGTCTTCGCCGAACAGCGGCGCGACCGTGGTCTGGCCGTACGCGACCGACACGTCGAACGGACCCGCGGCGTAGCCGACGCGACCGCCGAAATACTTCTTGCCGGCGGTGCCCTCGCCCGCGGCGACGGCGAAGCGACCGTACACGCCGCCGATGTTGCTCGGCAGCAGGTACATGATCTGGTTGTCGGCACGGGTGCCGGTGTCGCGCGTGGTGCCCAGGCTCGAATCGAACTTGCCCGACGCGGCCACGCCGTTGTCGCCGAAGGCGTCGTAGTCGCTGTAGCCGGTGTAGGTCGGCGTGAAGTCGCGACCGAGACGGATCTCGCCGAAGTTGCCCATCAGGCTGACGGTGGAGCGGCGGTTCCAGAAGCGGCCGGCGCTGTCGCCCGAGGTGCCGCTGTCGGCGTTGATGCCCGACTCGATCCAGAAGCCGGCCTTCAGGCCGTCGCCCAGGTCTTCGACGCCACGCAGGCCGATGCGGCTGGTGTTGATGCCGCCGCTGACCAGCGACTTCAGCTTCAGGTCGCCGTTCTTGGTGTAGCGGGCGGCTTCGTCGATGACGCCGAACAGCGTGACCGACGACTGCGCGTAGGCGCCACCGGAGATGGCAGCGAACACTGCCAGGACTGCAAATTTCTTCATGCTCTTCCTTTGATTGGTGTTTCGGACATGTCCATGTCCCATGCCACGAGAGCGAGGACATGACGAAGCTTAGGAAGCGGGCGCGCCGCGAGCACGCATGACGTCGCAAGCGCCCGGGGTCCGCTAGCGCACCCCCCTGCAAACGGGAACATCGCGTTCCTGAATCGCCACAGCGGGGGTCGAACGCCCGGTCGAAATGGCGGGAGCAAAACCCGGTCGCGGCGGGTTCATCCCGGGGTGGCGTTCACCGGTGCGGCGCGCAGACTGGCGCGACCAACAATTCCACAGGGGGAACTTCCATGAGCGCACCGATCCGCCGCGCCGCGTCCGTCGTGCTGATGGCGTGGGCCGGCGCCGCCCACGCCGGCCCCACGATCCAGTCGACGAGCTTCTTCACCGACACGTACGGCCCGAGCCAGTCCTTCGCCGGGCTGCTGGGCAACTACCTGCAGTTGTCGACGGTGGTGGTCTCGGCCGATCCCGCCTCGCAGGTGTCGGCCGTGGCGACCCAGGGCGCGCTGGTCCGCGACCTGAACTTCTTCACCGGACCGATCTTCGCGGAGAAGAACTACAACCGTTACCTGACCAACACGACGCTGACCGGCGCCTGGGACCTGACCACGACCGACTCCACCGGATCGACGACCGGCGCCTTCCAGGCGATCGCGGACCCGGAACTGCTGCCGCTGCTCGCGAGCCTGCAGGTCACCGCCAACGGGCTGACCCCGTCGCTCGACTGGGTGCTGCCGGACCTCACGGCGTTCGACGTGGACTCGATCCTCGTCCGCGCCGTCGTCGCGGCCACCGGCGTGCAGGTCTTCCAGAGCGCGCGCTTCGGCACGGACGTGACGAGCTTCGACCTGCCGGGCGGCGTGCTGCTCCCGGGCGTCGGCTACGAGTTCCGCGTGATGCTCGAGGACTTCGAGGGCAACCGCCTCGAGAACCGCTCGAACACGTTCTCGACCTCCTACGCCGTCTCCGCCATTCCCGAGCCCGGCACGTATGCGCTGATGCTCGGCGGGTGCATGGCGATCGCGTTCGTAACGCGGCGACGCGGCCGCGGTTCTTAGGCGTCTGCCCTCGGCCGACGGCGCCCTCGCGATCCCGCCTGTTTCAGAACACCCGGTAGCGCAGGTAAGCGGCCTCCGGGTCCTCGCCGGCGCGGATGGCGCGCACCATGTCGCCCTCGGTGGCCATCTTGCGTTCGGCGGCGGCGACGACCGAATCGACCTCGGCCGCGCCGATCAGGATCACGCCGTCGCGGTCGGCCAGCACGTAGTCGTCGGGCAGGACCTGCTGGCCGCCGATGGCGATCGGCTGCTCGAAGGCCTCGGCACGCCAGGCGCAGACGATGTCGATGGGCGTCGCGAAGCGCGCGAAGACCGGGAAGTCCTGGTCGACCACCGCCTGGACGTCGCGGCAACCCCCGTCGACGATGTAGCCGCGCACGCCCTTGAGCTTGAGCGCCTCGGCCGACAGGCCGCCGAACAGCGCGCGGGTGTCGTCCTGCGGCTGGCAGACCACCACGTGGCCGGCCGGCGTGCGCGACAGCAGGCCGGCCCACTCGTACAGCGAGGTGTGCTTGTCCATCGTCGGATCGGGCCGCCCGCGGACCGTGAACACCGGCCCGGCGACCCGCATCGTGCGCTCCAGGCCGACGATGGTGCGCGGCAGCACGCGCAGCGGCAGGCCCATGTCTTTCATCACGTCGTGGACCACGGAGCTGTGGCAGGCGTGCAGGCGGTCGGCAAGGGTCATCGGGTCTCCTCGGTGGGGTTCAGGTCGGCGCGTGCCTGGGCGATGAGGCGGTCGAGCGCAGCGCCGAAGCGCTCGCGCTCGTCCGCCGAGAGGCAGCCGAAGATCTCTTCGTTGCGGCGCTCGATCAGCTGCATCACGCGCGCCCAGCGCACGCGGCCCTTCGCCGTCAGCGACAGCACGACGCCGCGGCCGTCCTGGTCGTCGGCGCCCTTGCGCACCAGCCCCGCGTCGACCAGCACCTGCGCGGCGCGGCTGGCCTGCCCCTTGTCGAGGTTCGCGCCGTGCGCCAGGTCGTTGATGGACAGCGGCTCGAAGGCGCCGACGGCCGCCAGGCAGCGGCCCTCGCTCATCGACATCCCGGCCTCGGCGAGGTAGGCCGCCTGGCTGAGGCGGTCGCTGAGCTTGTGGAGGGTGTGCAGCCGGTGCGTCAGGGTGCGTTGCAGCGCCGTCGGCGGGGCGCGGGTTCGATCGGGTTTCGACATGGATCGATTGTGAGCGGCCGATCGCGCGTCGCCTCAGACGCGCGCGAGCCGCTCCGCCTGCGCGATGAGGTCGAGGACGGGTTGCGGGTCCGGTTCGCGCGCGATCAGCGCCAGGCTCAGGGTCGCGAGCAACAACGTGGCCTGCTCCGGCGCCACCCGACCGAGGGCTTCGCTGAGCGCGGTGTAGCAGAGGTCGAGCGGGTCATTGGCCATGGAGAACCTCCGCTGGTGTCGCACTTGCCGTGAGGCCGAACGGCCGCAGCGCGTCGTCGAGCGCCGGCAGGTCGAACTGCGGCCAACGTGCCAACACATAGCCGTCGGGCCGCACCAGCACCAGCGTGCCGGGCGCGGCGCGGTAGCGCTGCCAGGCTTCGCCCGCGGCGTCGTGCAGCACACCTGCCTCTGCGCCTGCCCCGGTGCGCGCGACGCGCCACAGCCGCCACCCGGGACCGGCGCCGTCAACGTCAACGTCCACGCGCTGCGCCGCCGCCACCGGGCCCGGCTCGTCGCTGAAATACAGGCCGACGAAGTCGCGGCCGAAGTGCTGCGTCAGGTGGCCCTGCGCGAGCCGGGCCTCGGGCGCGGTCTCGCCCGGCCGCGGCGACGGCTCGGCGCCGTCGACCGGCCGGTTCAGCGGCGAATCCGGGTAGTCGATGGGAGTCGACTGGCGCGGATTGATGAGCGAGCGCACGGCCTCGGATTCGCTCGCCAGCCGCAACGCCGCCTCGCGCATCAGCTTGAAGCCCTGGTGCGGCGGCGCCATGAACTCGGTGCTCTTGGCGCCGTACGCGATGTTCTGGCGCGCCGCGTGAACGCGCTCCGACGAATACGAATCGAGCAGCGAGGCCGCGCTGCGGCCACCGATGACGAGCGCGAGCTTCCAGGCCAGGTTGCCGGCGTCGTCCAGCCCCGAGTTCAGGCCGCGCACGCCGAAGATCGGCACGAGGTGGGCCGCGTCCCCGGCGAACAGCACGCGGCCGTGGCGGTAGTCGTTCATCGTCAGGCACTTGGCGTTGTAGATCGAGATCCAGAGCGGCTCCCACGGCGCCGTCTCGCCGATCATGCGCAGGTGGCTCTCGACACGCGGCAGCACGTTCTCGGGCCGGACCGCCTCCACCGGGTCTTCGTCGTCGGCGATCTGGTAATCGATGCGCCACACGTCGTCCGGCTGGCGGTGCATCAGGATCGTGGAGCCGGGATTGGACGGCGGATCGAACCAGGCCAGCCGCTCGACCGGCCGCTGCGTGGCCTGCCGGATGTCGACGATCACGTAGCGGCCCTCGTACTGCACGCCTTCCAGGGCCAGGCCGCTGCGCTCGCGCACCGTGCTGCGCCCGCCGTCGCACGCGACCAGCCAGTCCGCGTGGACCTCGTGGCGGACCCCGTCCGCCCCCTGCACGCCGACCGTCACGCCGTCCGCGCCCGGCGCCAGATCGATCACGCGCGTCGACCAGCGGATGTCGGCGCCGGCCGGCGTCGCCGAGGCGGCGCGGTGGGCCATCTCCTCGATGTAGAACTGCTGGATGTTGACCATCGGCGCGAAGCGCTCGGTGGGCTCACTCGGCATCTTGAAGTGGAGCACTTCCGTGTCGCGGAAGTAGCTGCGGCCGCCCGTCCACGACAGGCCCTTGTCGACGACGGCGCGGTCGGCGCCGATCCAGCCCAGGATCTCCTGCGAGCGCCGCGAGATGCAGATCGCGCGGCTGCCTTCGCAGTACGACGGATCGGCCTCGACGACGAGGCAGCGGATGCCCTGGCGCCCGAGCAGGGCCGCGAGCGTCAGGCCGACCGGGCCGCCGCCGGCGATCAGCACCGGCACGCGCGCCGGTAGCGGTTCATCCGGGTTCGCCACGGGCCGCGTCCTCCATGCGCCGGAACTGCACGAGTGCGCCGTCCATCCACAGGGGCAGCGGCACGAAGCCGGTGCCGGGCGCGAAGGCCCGCGCCTGCGCGGTGATGATCGCGCGGTCCTCCTCGAACGCCGCCACCAGGCTCTCGTGGAGCGACCGGTTCACCGCCTCGTCGTCGTGCGCGAAGTTGCGCGGCTGCGCGAAGAAGTAGTGCGAGGTGTTCTCCGTCTCGGGCGTGACGGCCTGACAGCTCCTGAACTCGACCGCGTCGGTGCGCAGGCCGTGCTGCGCGCCGCTGCCGGTCGGCGCGAAGCCCGAGTCCATGATCAGGATGCCGGGCAGCAGGAACTCGTAGATGTTCCAACGATCGACGTTGCCGGGGTAGTGCTTGACCTTCGCGATGAACGGGGCCGGCGCGATGTCGAACTGCCAGCGCGTGATCCGCAGCCCGCGCGGCAGGCGCTCGATCTCCGGCCGCAGCTGCGCGTACGCCTCCGAGCCGCCGAGCGTCCCCTGGTGCACGTAGGCCAGATGCGAGAAGTCGAGCAGGTTGTCGTTGATGAGGCGGTGGTTCACGGCGTAGTGCATGTAGCCCGGCGGCGTGCAGGCCCAGCCCGGCTCATCGAGCCAGTGCGTGTCCGGGATCAGCGCCGGGTCGGCGAGCGCCGGGTCGCCCGGCCAGACCCAGACCCAGCGATGACGCAGCACGCACGGCAGCTGCCGCACCCGCACCTTCGGCGGGACGCTGTCCATGCCCGGGACCTGCACGCAGGCGCCGGTCGCGTCGAACTTGAGCCCGTGGTACATGCAGCGCACGCAGTCGCCCTCGCGCCGGCCGAGCGAGAGCGGCGCGCCACGGTGGCAGCAGCGGTCCTCCAGCGCGACCGGCTGGCCGGCCGCGTCGCGCCACATCACGAGCGGCAGCGCGCACACGGTGCGTGCGAACAGGCCGTCGGTCGTCAGCTCGTGATCCCAGGCCGCGACGTACCAGCAGTTCTCGATGAAGCCGGCCATGCGCGTCCCCTCACTCGGCGTAGCGCCACTTGCCGTTCTCGATGCGCACCATCACCTGGCTGCGCTTGTCGGCGCCGTTGTGGTCGGCCGGCGTCATCGTGTAGACGCCCTGGGTCAGCACCAGGTCGCGGCTCGTCTCGATCGAATCGCGCAGCGCCTTGCGGAACTCCGCCGTGCCCGGCTTCGCCTTCTGCAGCGCGGCCGGCGTCGACTTCTCGATGATCGCCATCGCGTCCCACGCCATCGCCCCGAACAGCGAGCGCGAGCCGGCGCCGTGCTGACCCTCGAACTTGTTGACGTAGACGAGCGCGACCGCCTTCACCGGGTTCGAATCCGGCAGCTGCTCGGCGACCAGCAGCGGCGAGACGGGCAGCAACGCGCCGTCGACGTCCTTGCCGCCGACGCGCAGGAAGTCGTTGTTCGCGACCGCCTGGGTCTGGAAGATCGTGCCGGCGAAGCCGCGCTTCTTGAGTTCGAGGTGCGGCAGCGCGCCGGGCGTGCCCGCGGCGGCGATCAGCACCGCGTCCGGCGCGGTCCCCATCAGCTTGACGGCCTGCGCGACGAAGCTGGTGTCGGTCGCCGCGTACCGCTCGACGGCGACGATCTCGATCCCGGCCGGCGCCGCCATCTTCTGCGCCACGTCGATGAAGGTCTGGCCGTACGCATTGGCCACCGCGGCGATCGCGAGCTTCTTCTGCTTCTGCGCGGTCATGTGGTCGAAGATCATCTTGAGCGGCACCGGCTCGCTCGGCGGCATCTTGAAGGCCCAGCGCCGGTGGCCCTCCTGCGGCAGCACGATCGCGTCGCTGCCGGCCAGCGTCACCGCGGGCGTCTGCGTCTCGCCGGCGACCTGCATCACCGCGAGCGATGTCGGCGTGATCGACGACCCCACGAGCACGTCGACGCGGTCCTCCTGCGTCAGCCGGCGCGCGGCGACGGCGGCGGCGGTCGGATCGGAGGCGTCGTCGATCACGGTGACGACGAGCTTCTGCCCGGCGATCTCCTTCGGCCACATCGCGACCGTGTTCTTCGCCGGCATGCCGAGCGAGGCGCCCGGTCCGGTCAGCGAGAGCACGACACCGACCTTGATGTCGGCATGGACCGACCCCGCGGCCAGGGAGAGGGAAACGGCAAGGGCAAGGGCAAGGGCGAGCTGTCTCATGGTGTCTCCTGCGGGCGCTCGTCCCTGCGGCGGGTGAGCCGCTCGTCGGTCGAGCGCGGATTTAGTTGCGAGCGCAACCATATGCCCTGCCCGTGCCGCGCGCATGGGTGCAAACCCTGGCGACGCAGGCCTCCGCACTGGCGCTGGCTACTGCGGCCAGCGGTATCTCGGCGGAAGCTTGAGGGCGAAGCGGGAGACCGCGTCGCGGTGCGCGTCGGAGCACAGCGCCTCGGCCTGGCTGTCGGCCTCCACCGCGAGCATCGTCTCGATGTCGCTCTGCAACGATGCATCGAGCGCGCGCTTCGTCAGGGCGAGCGCGAGCGGCGAACCGAGCGCGATGGTGTCCGCGAGCTCGCGTGACCGCGCGTGCAGTCGGTCCACCGGAACCACTTCGAGCGCCAGCCCCAAGGTCATGGCCTCGTGCGCGCCGATCTCGCGCGCGGACAGTGCGAGCGCCTTGGCCTGTTGCAGGCCGACCAGTCGCGGCAGCGTGTACAACGCGCCGCAGTCGGGCACCAGGCCGACACGCTGGAAGGCCATGCACAGGCGCGCCCGATCGCTAAGCAGCACCAGGTCGGCCAGCAGCGCCAGGCTCATTCCCGCACCGAACGCCACGCCGTCGACGGCCGCGATCACCGGCCGCCCGAAGCGGTGCAGCGCCAGCGTCAGGCGACGGTAGCGTGCCATGCCTGCCCGGGCCTCCGTCGGGTCGCGCACGCCTTGCGTGGCCATGCCGTGAACGTCGCCGCCGGCGCAGAAGTGGTCGCCGGCACCGCGCAGCACCAGCACGTGCACCGCGGGATCGGCTTGCCATGTCGCCAGCGCGTCGACGATCTCATCGGCCATGCGCCGGTCGATCGCGTTGCGCGACTGCGGGCGGTTCAGCGTCAGCGTCGCCACCTGGTCGTGCTGCTCGCAGGCGATGGTCTCGAAGCTGCGCATGCGGCGGTGCCTTCAGATCACGCGGCGCTCGCGCAGCCCGGCGATCGCGGCGGCGTCCAGCGCCAGCACCTCGCGCAGGATCTCGTCGGTGTGCTGGCCGATGGTCGGTGGTGCGGTCGGGGTGGGTGCCTCGCGGCCGGCGTAGCGAACCGGGCTGGCGCACAGGGTCACCTCGCCGGCGGTCGGGTGCGCAAGGGTCTGCGCCACGCCGCGGTGCCGCACCTGCGGGTCGGCGAACACCTCCGGGTAGCGGTTGATCGGCCCCGACGGAATGCCCGCGCGCTCGAGCGCCGCCAGCAGTTCGGCCGCAGGCCACTGCCGCGTCAGCGCGTTGAAGACCTCGGCGAGCTCGCGCCGATGCGCCAGGCGCTGCGAATTGCTGGCGAAGCGCGGATCGTCGGCCAGCTGCGGTTGCCGCAGCACGTCGCAGAAGCTGCGGTACTGCGGCTCGCTGCCGCAGATGACGATGATGCCGCCGTCCACGCATTCGAACGCCTGCGAAGGCAGCCCGCCGTTTCCTTCGGTGCCCCGGCGCGGGGGCACGACGCCGGCCGCCAGGTAGGTGGTCACCGAATGCGTCTGCGCGGCGATCGTGCAGTCGAGCAGCGCGATGTCGATGTGGCACCCGATGCCGCTGCCCCGGGGGCCGTCGCGTTCGTACAGGGCGGCGAGCACGCCGGACACGGCGTACTGACCGGCGATGAAATCGGCCAGGCTCGGGCCCGTCTTCATGGGCCCGCCGCCGGGCACGCCATCCGGCAGGCCGGTCACGCTCATCATCCCGCTCATCGCCTGGAACACGGTGTCGTAGCCCGGCAGGTGGCTCTTGGGGCCGGTCTGCCCGAACCCGGTGATCGAGCAGTAGATCAGGCGCGGATGCAGGGCCTGCAGCGACGCGAAATCGAGCCCGTACCGCTTCAGGTCGCCGACCTTGAAGTTCTCCAGCAGCACGTCGGAGCGCGCCGCGAGCCGGTGCACGAGCTGCTGGCCTTCCGTGCCGGCGATGTCGATGGTGATCGAGCGCTTGTTCCGGTTGGCCGACAGGTACATCGGTGACTCGCGCGTGTCGCGGCCCTCGCGGTCCTTCAGGAACGGTGGCCCCCAGCGTCGTGCCTCGTCGCCGTTGCCCGGTCGCTCGACCTTGATCACCTCCGCGCCGAGATCGGCCAGCGCCTGCGCCGCCAGCGGTCCGGCGAGGATGCGGCTCAGGTCGAGCACGCGCATGCCGGCAAGTGGACGCGAGTTCATGCGGGTGTCTCCTCGGGATCGGGCCAGGCGGCGTGCGCCGCGGCCGCGTATTGCGCCTCGGCGCCGCCCAGGTCGGCGCGCAGCATCTTGGCGCGGGTGGTCCAGCGGTGCAGCGGGTGTTCGAGCGTCAGGCCCATCGCGCCCATGAACTGGTGCAGGTCGTAGATCGCGGCGCCGGCCGTCTGCTGCGCGTAGCCCGCGGCCGCCGCGGCGTCGGCATCGGTTCGGCTGTGCGCCGCCTGCAGCGCGAGCCAGCGCGTGGCCTGGATGCGCACCGCGGTGCCCGCCAGCCGGTGCTGGACGGCCTGGAAGGCGCCCAGCGGCTGGCCGAACTGGCGCCGGTCGCGCACGTGCTGCACGACCGCAGCGAGGGCAGCGCCGAGCGAGCCGCACATCTCCGCGGCCAGGGCCGTGCGCCAGAGCGATGTCAACGTCGATCCGTCGACCTCCAGCGGCTGCCAGGTCAGATGGTCGGGTGCGCGCAGGCGCCCGACCGGATAGCCGAACGGACTGTCGAGCGGCTCCACGTCGTCCTCTTCCAGCGCTGCATGCCGCACGCGCGCGCCGTCGACCCACAACACGGTGCGCGCACCCGGCAGCCAGCGCGCCGGCCGGTCGTGGCGCCCCCAGAGCACGGCGGCCGGCCCCGGCAGGCCCGCCCCGTGCAACGGCAGCAGAAGCGCCGACGCGGGCAGCTCCACGCACTGCGGCAACCTCGCCAATCGCATCACCATGCCCACCGCGGCCACCGGGCCGAGTTCGTCGACCGCCGCGGCATCGAACAGGCCGGCGGCGTCCAGATCGGCACGCAGCGCCGGCGAGGGCTCCAGCGCCACGCCGAGCGTGGCCCGGCTGTCGTGGTGCTGGGCGATGCGGTCCACCGCATCGAGCAGGGCCTGCTGGTCGGCCGTGAATTCGAGGTTCATGCGCGCTCCGCCCTCGGCGTGCGCGGCAGGTGAAGCCAGTCGCTGGCGACGAGGTTCAACTGGATCTCGGCGGCGCCCGAGGCGATGCCCGCCGCGATCGCGCGCTCGTGATGCGCCGACACCAGAGGCTCGAACTCGCCGCAGAGATCGTCGCCCAGGAAATCGAGCGCGAAGTCCGAGACCGCATGGTCGGCGGCCACCACCGCGACGCGTGCCAGATTCGACTCCGCACTCGGCGGCAAGCCGCGCGCGCGCTGGTCGACGACGCGGTAGACCAGCAGCCGCGCGGCCTCGCAGGCGGCCAGCGCCTGCCCGGCGCGCACCCGCACGATCTCGCCGCCGAAGCGGCCTTGCTCGCGCAGGCGCGCGACCATCCGGTCGAGCACCCGGCGCGAGAACGCCCAGCGCGCCAGCCCCACGCGTTCGAGCGACAGGGCGTAACCGATGATGGACCAGGCCTGGCCTTCGGTGCCCAGTCTCGCGCTGGCCGGCACGACCACGTCGTCGAAGAAGACTTCGTGGATGTCACCGTGACCGATGAGCGAGGGGATCGGTCGCACGGTGATGCCGGGCGTGTCCATCGGCACCAGGTAGATCGCGATCCCGCCCTTCCCGCTGCCACTGCGTGCCAGCAGGAAGCAGGTCTGGGCGAAGCCGGCGTACGAAGTCCAGACCTTGCTGCCGTTGATGACCACCTCGTCGTGGCCGCGGGGCTCCGCGCGGGTGGCCAGCGCCGCCAGGTCCGACCCGGCCGACGGCTCCGAGAAGCCCTGGCACCAGATCGCGCGACCTTCGGCCATCGGCGGCAAGTAGCGCGCCTGCTGCTCCGGCGTGCCGTAGCGCATCAACGTGGCGCCGATGAAATTGACGTTCATGTACTGCGGCCCGCGCGGCTCCCCGGCCGCGAACAGTTCTTCGCCGACGATGAAGTGCTCCCACGCCGGCGCGCCGCGCCCGCCGTGTTCCACGGGCCAGTGCGGCACCAGCAGCCCCTCGGCCGCGAGCTGGGGGCAGAAGGTCATCGAAAACGCGCTCTGCGCCGGCGAGCCCGGCCCGTGGCGGCTGATGGCCTCCCAGTCGGGCGGCAACTCGCGCGCCAGCAGCGCGCGCACACGGTCGCGCAACGCGGCCTGTTCGTCGGTCCAGCGGAAGTCCATGGCGCGTCAGCCGGCTCGCGCCGGGTGGTTGACCTGGCGCAGATAGCCGAGGTAGCCCATCGGCACGAAGCTGCCGCCGTTCACCGCGATCACCGTGCCGCTGGTCCACGCCGCCTCGTCGCTGACGAGGTAGGCGCACGCCGGACCGATGTCGTCGGGTGTCCCCAGGCGCTGCAGTGGCACCGTCTCCACCTGGCGGCGGATGCGGCCCGCCGTGTTCAGCGTCTTCGCCAGTTCCTCGGTCATCACCACGCCCGGCGCGACCGCGTTGACGCGAATGCCGCGATGGCCCCATTCGGCGGCCATCGTGCGGGTCAGGTTCTCGAGCGCGGCCTTGGCGGCGCCGTAGTGCCCCGTGCCCGGGTTCGGGTACGAAGCGCTGCGCGAACTGATGTTCACGATCGAACCGCCACGTGTCATGGCGCGGGCCGCGGCCTGCGCCGCGAAGAAGGCAGCCTTCAGGTTCAGGTCGACGACGCGGTCCCACTGCCCTTGGTCGATGTCGGCCAGCGGGCCGATGTCGGACGGGCTCGCGCTGCCCGCGTTGTTGACGAAGCCGTCGATGGCGCCGAAGCGCGTCAGCGTGGCCTCGATCAGGCGGTCGCGGTCGTCGGCACGGGTGATGTCGCCGGCCACCACGAGCACCTCCGCGCCCCGCTTCCGCAGCGCGGCGGCCGTGGCCTCCAGGGCGGCGGCGTCGCGGCCGTGGATCGCGACACGCGCGCCGCAGCGTGCCATGGCGTCGGCGATGCCGCGACCGATGCCCTTGCCGCCGCCGGTGACGACGATCGCCTTGCCCGTTAGCGAGAACATCGGTGCCGGGGTCATGGCCGTCACTCGGGCTTGTAGCCCATCTGCCTGGCCGCCTGCGCCCACATCTGCTGCTCGCCGGCCACCTGCCGCGAGTGCACCTCGGGCGCGCCGCCGACGGGCACCACGCCGGCCTGCGCGAGCCGCTGGCGGATGTCGGGGTCCTTCAGCACCTCGTTGAAGGCCGCGTTGAGTTTCGCGACGATCGGCTCGGGCGTCGCCGCAGGCGCCCAGAAGCCGAACGAGAACGCGAACAGCAGATCGGGCACGCCCACCTCGGCCAGCGTCGGCACGTCGGGCAAGGACGGCGAGCGTTCCGCGGCACCGTGTACGAGCGCCTTGATGCGACCGTCCTTGATCATCCCGACATAGAACAGCGGCACGTCGATGCCCATCTGGATCTCGTTGGCGATGAGCGCGGTGGCCACCTGCGTCGAGCCCTTGTACGGAATGGGCGCGGCATCGAACCCGCTGCGGGCCTTCAGCATCTCACCCGCCAGCAGGATGCTGCCGGCGGTGTAGCTGAAGTTCAGCTTGCCCGGGTTCTTCTTGGCGTAGTCGACGAACTCGCGGAAGTTGTTCACCGGCATGGTGCCGGGCACCATCAGCGTCATGCCGCCGCGCGCCACGCAGACGACCGGGCGCATCGATTTCAGGAGGTCGAACTTCAGGTCCTTGATGAGCACCGGCGTCAGGCTGCCGCCACCGAGGAACAGCACGGTGTAGCCATCGGCCGGTTGCTGGGCGACGTACTCCGAGCCGATCACCGCGGCGGCGCCGGGCTTGTTCTCGACGAGCACCTGCTGCTTGAGCAGCACGCCGAGCTTCTCCCCGATGACGCGCGCCAGCGTGTCGGAGCCGCCGGCACCGAAGGGCACGACGATGCGCAGCGGCTTGTCGGGAAAGGTGCCTTGCGCCTGGGCGCCGGTCCATGGTGTCACGCCGAGCGCCGCCAGCGTGAGGGCGAGGCTGGATGCGCGCAAGAGGTGCCGCCGGAATGAAGTGAGGGGCATGGGGGATGTCTCCTGAATCTGGCCGCGAGAGCGCCCACGTGGTGGGATGAAAGGCAGGGAGAATGTGACATCGGCCGGGCACATACTCCAGGCTCCAGAGCAGCTTCTTCGGGAAACCACACCATCCCGTGTTCCACATCATGGGCAATTCAATGACGCCATCCGCGTCGACGGCCGACGCCGTGGTCGGCGGCACGCAGTCGATCCGGCGTGCCGCGTCCCTGCTGCGCGCGCTGGCGAAGGCCGGGCCCGAAGGCAGCACGTTGGCCGAGGTGGCCCGGGCCGAGGGGCTGCCCCGTTCCACCGTGCATCGCATGCTGCGCTGCCTGGTCGAGGAGCGCCTGGTGGCCGAGCCCGACGCGGGCAAGCGGTACCGCATGGGCGAGCTCATCCACGAGCTGAGCCTGGCGCCATCGGCTCGCGGCCTGGAAGTGACGCACTGGCGCGCGTCGGTGGCGGCGATCGCACGCCGCACGGGCGCCACGGCCTACCTGATGCGACGCAGCGGCGTCGAGGCGGTGTGCCTGATCAAGGCCGACAGCCACGCCGTCGTCCGCTTCGTGCCGGTGGAGGTCGGCCAGCGCCGACTGCTCGGCGTGGGCGCCGGCGCGACCGCCCTGCTGGCGGCGCTGGAACCGGCGCACGCGGAGCAGGTCATCGCGATCATCGCGCCCGGCCTGCACGCGTATCCGCGGCTGACACCTGCCAGCCTGCGCAGCGCGTTGCGACTGGTGCGGGACAGCGGCTTCGCGATCAGCCAGGGCACGGTCGTGGCCGACGGCTTCGGCATGGGCATCGCGATACCGGACGCCGGCGGTTCACCGCATCTGGCGCTGAGCATCGCGGCCCATGCGTCGGTGGTGACCGAGTCGCTCATCAGCGAATGGAAGGCGGTGCTCAGGGAGGAGCTGCAAGCCGGGCTCGCGTCCGTGGCGTGAGCGTGCGTCCCGCAGCGGCCGGCGTGTCGCAGACCGGTTGGCGACCGCGCCTCAGCGCTCCGCGATGTAGTGCTGCGTCGTCACGATCTCGCCGTCCTGCAGAAAACCGCGCACCACCGCTTCGAGCGCGTGGTCGGCGGCGGTCGTGCGGGCGCGCTGGTGCAGGTAGTCGGCCCAGGAGGTGACGATGAAGCGCTCGACGAAGCGCGTCGGATCGCTCAGGTCGCGGTACAGGCGCCAGACGGTCGCACCGTCGCGCCGGCGCGGGGCGCGCAGCAGGCTGGCCGCTTCCAGGAACGCGTCGGTCGATTCGGGGCGGATGCGGTAGGCGATCTCCACGGCCACCGGGCCGGCATCGGGCACCGGCTCGTGGGCGACGAACAGGTCCTCCCACGGGGCCACCTGCGACACCTCGGGCGCGTGCCCCATGCGCAGCGGGAACGGCCGCGCCAGCACCATGCCGCCGGCCATGCACAGCGCGCCGGCGCACAGCGCGGCCGTCAGCCCGAACAGGCTGGACAGCGCGCCCCAGAACGCCGAGCCGATCGCGAACGAGCCGAGCGCGCAGACCGTGTGCAGCGCGGTCGCGCGGGCACGGACCCACGGCGGCGCGCTGGTCTGCGTGGCGGTGTTGAAGGTCGACATCACGGCCATCCAGGCCGCGCCGCCGCACACCAGCGCACCGAAGACGACCCAGCGCTGGGTCGAGAACGCCGCGATCACCATCGCCAGCGCGAACACGATGCAGCCGATGCGCACCAGCGGCTCGAGGCCGACGGCCCGCAGGCGCCCGATGACCAGCCCGGCGCCGATCGCGCCCGTGCCCAGGCACCCCATCAGCAGGCCGAACCCTTCGGCGCCCATGCCGAGCTGGCGCTGGCCGATGATCGGCAGCAGCGCCCACAGCGCCGAGCCGGCGCCGCTGTAGGCCACGGTGCGCACCAGCTGCGCGAGGATCATGCGCGAGTGGCGCGCGAAGCGCAGCGCGCTGAGCATGCCGCCCCACAGCCGCTCCGGCGGCAGGCGCGAGGGCGCGTGCGGCTTGGGCGGCCAGCGGCGGATGCCCTGCAGCATCGCCAGCGTGGTCGCGACCGCGATCGCGAAGATCCAGCCCGGGCCGAACTGCGCGTACACCACGCCCGCCAGCGCCGGGCCGAGGGCGCGCGCGGCGTTGTAGACGATGGCCACCGCGATGATGGCCTGCGGCAGTTCGTCGCGCGGCACCGAGTCGCCGACCGCGGAGCTGTAGGCCGGGGACAGCGCGGCCGTGCAGCTGCCGGCGATGAAGATCAGGAACAGCAGCGAGGGCGCGCCGAGGTAGCCGGCCAGCGCCAGGCCGGCGAGCACGACGCCGATGACCGCCTGGACCGTCAGCGCGATCAGGATGAGCCGGCGCCGGTCGGTGGTATCGGCCAGCACGCCGGCGGGCAGCGCCAGCAGGAACATCGGCAGGAACACCGCCGTCTGCACCAGCGCGGCCAGGAAGGCCGAGCCGGTGAGCTCGACCATGATCCAGGCCGCCGCCATCGCCTGCATGGCGTTGCCCATGAAGTACGTGGCGCCGCTCTGCCACAGGCCACGGAACGGCGGGTGGCGCAGGGCGCCCCAGGGAGACGACGTGCCGGTCGGGGCGCTGGCGGGAGGTGTGGGTGGCATACCCCCCTACGTTACCGGAGTGAACGGGGCGTTGCGCACTCGCGACGCGGGGGCGATGATCCACGCCGCGCGAAGGCGTTGGAGTGGTCCGACATGAACTCGCCCGTGGTCGATTCGGAGCCCGACGTGGATTTCACGCTGGACCCGAACGTGCTCGCCGAACGCCGCGCCGCCAGCGCCCGTCGCGTGCACACCGCGCAGGTGCCGATGTTGCGGGTGGCGGGCTTCGTGATCCTGTGCGCCATCGCGCTGGCGCAGGACCTGCGGAGCGGCGCCCCGTTCCCCTCGCCCGCGCTGCTCGGGTTGGTCGGGCTGAACCTGCTCTACGCCGCGTTTTCGTGGCAGCTGCTGCGGCGGCACTGGCGGCTGGATGCGCGGGTCGACGTGAGCCTGGTGCTCTTCCACCTCGACCTGCTGGTCTGGCTGCCCAACCTGCATCACCTCGAAACCGGCAACCTGTTCTTCGCCTACTTCCTGCTGGTGCGGGTGATCGACCAGGTCGGGTTCGGCTTTCGCCGTGCGTTCTACTTCGCGCATGCGGTCACGCTGACCTACGTGCTGTACGGCGTAGCGTCCTCGCTGCTGGCGCCTGAACGCGTGGCGTTGGCCGATCGCCTGACGATCGCGGCCATCATGTACCTGCTCGGCCTGTACTTCGCCGCCACCGGCCTGGTCACCGAGCGCCTGCGCAACCGCAACCGCGAGGCGATCCGCGCGGCGCGCACGCTGGTCGACAGCCTGGAGCAGAAGGCCGTCGCGCTGGAGCAGCAGAAGCTCGAGCTGGACGCGGCCCGCCGCGACGCCGAACAGGCCAGCCGCGCCAAGTCGGAGTTCCTGGCCGTCACCAGCCACGAGATCCGCACGCCGATGAACGGCGTGCTCGGCGCCGCCGAACTGCTGATCGGGACGCCCCTGTCCCCGCAACAGCAGGGCTACGTGCGCATCGCGCACCGGTCCGCCACCGCCCTGCTGCGGCTGATCGACGACGTGCTCGACATCTCGCGCATCGAGGCCGGCAAGTTCACGCTGACACCGACCGAAGTCGACCTGCGTGCGCTGGTCGACGAGGCCGTGGAGCTGGTCGCGCTCAGCATCCGCGACAAGGCCATCGGCGTCCACAGCGAGGTCTCGCCGCGCATGGCCGAGCGGGTCGTCACCGACCCGTTGCGCCTGCGCCAGCTGCTGGTCAACCTGCTGCACAACGCCGGCAAGTTCACCGAGCGCGGCAGCGTTCGCCTGAGCGTGGTGGTGCTGAGCGAAGCGGGCGACACGCAGCGCGTCCGGTTCTCGGTGCGCGACACCGGCGTGGGCATCGCGCCCGAGCAGCTCGAGTCGATCTTCAGCGCCTTCATGCAGGTCGATTCCTCGAGCACGCGCCGTCATGGCGGCAGCGGCCTCGGCCTGGCCATCGTCAAGGAGCTGGCCGCGCTGATGCAGGGGCAGGTGCACGTGGAGAGCCGGCTCGGCGTCGGCTCGCACTTCTACGCCGACCTGCCGCTGCAGCGCGCGCTCGATGCGCCACCGCGGCCGCAGGCGCCGGCGCCGACCGACGACGGCCTGCCCGTCGCGGTGCTGGTGGCCGACGACGACCCGATCAACCAGCTCGTCGTCGCCGAGATGCTGAGGAACCTGGGCTGCGAGGTGGACGTGGTGGACGACGGCGACGCCGCGGACCGGGCGGTGCGCGCCGGCCGCTACGACATCGTGTTCATGGACTGCCACATGCCGACGCTGGACGGCTACGAGGCCACGCGCCGCATCCGGGCCCGCGAACCAGCCGAAGGCGCGGCGCCGTCGATCATCGTGGCGCTCACGGCCGATTCGCTGCCCAGCGACCGGCAGCGCTGCCTGGATGCCGGCATGAACGACTTCCTCACCAAGCCCGTCAGCAGCTCCCAGCTGTCGGCCACGATCGAGCGCTGGACCGGGCGGCGCACCCAGCCCGCCACGCAGTGGTAGCAGCCCCCTCTCGGCAGTGGTAGCCCCTCAGGCGACGCGGCCGAACCAGGCGATCGACAGGCCCATGCCCGAGACCAGCGCGATCGCCGCCAGCAGCGCGATCGGCGCGGCGAGCTCGAGCTCACGCGACTGCACCTGCACCCGGGAGCCCAGGTGCTCGTAGACGCTGCGCAGGTTCTCCGACGTCCCGGCGTAGTGGTACTCGCCCCCGGTCATGCGCGCCACCTCGCGCAAGGTCGGTTCGTCCAGCTTCATGTAGATCGCCATGCCGTCGGGGGCCGACGCCACGCCGTCCACCGTGCCGAGGCCGATCACGTAGATGCGCACGCCGCGGTCGGCCGCCATCTTCGCCGCCGCCAGCGTGTCGACGCCGGTGGTCCGGCGCCCGTCGCTCAGCAGGATGATGGCCGCGGCATCGTACGAGCCGGGCGCGACCGGCGGCGGGGCCGGTGTGGGCGGCGCCGCCTTCTGGTCCTCCCGCGTGCGCGACTTCCTTCGCGGCCCCAGCGTCAGCTCTTCGAGGCTGATCTGCTCCTCCGGGAACAGCTCGGCCAGGCTGAGCACGATGGCGCTGCCCACGGCCGTGCCGAGCTGCATCTGGAACCGGTCGATGGCATCGATCAGGGCGGTGCGGTCCCGCGTCGCGGTCTGGACGACCTGCGCGTTCGCCGCGAACGTCACCAGGCCCACCTCGACGCCCTTCGGGAGCTCGCCCAGGAACGCCTTCGCGGCGAGCTGGGCCGCCGCCATCCGCGTCGGCTTGACGTCGTCGACGCGCATGCTGAGCGAGACGTCCATCGCCAGCATGACGGTCGATTTCGTCCACGGCAGCGTCAGCCGCCCCACCGGCCGCGACGTCGCGAACAGCGCCAGGCCGCAGGCGATCAGCAGCAGCGCCGGCGGCACGTGCCGGCGCCACCGGTTGCCCGATGCCGCGCGGACGGCCGTCAGGTCGCTGTAGCGCAGCACGCCCCGCCGCGTACGCCGCAGGAGCAGGAGGTACAGCGCGGGCAAGACCGGCAAGGCCAGCATCAGCCAGAGCAGTTCGGGCCAGAGGAAGGACATGGGCCGCCGCGCAGGATCGAGTGACGGCGGCCGTGCGCGCGCCGGTGCTCAGGCGCGCGCGGTAACGCTCATGCCGCCTTCTCGTCGCCGACGACCAGCTGGCCGCTGTCGACATAGCGCTTGTAGTCCGCCAACGGGATCGCGGCGACGCCGTGCGTCTCGCCCTCGACCCAGCTGATCGTGACGTCGGAGCGATCGACCTCGACCTCGACCGCGCCGGGCCGGATCACCATCATCGGCCCGTCGCCCTCGCGGAACTGCACCTTGCCGATCACCTGAGCCGAACGTTTCATGGGGAGGTCCTGTTGCCTGCACGACGAGGGACCAGTATCGACTTCACGCGGCGGCACGGCAACCGCCGCGCCGTAAGACAACGCCGCGAAACCCGACGGGATCGCGGCCCGCCCGGCTTCTCAGGCGTTCCGGACGCCAGCCCCGGCCGGTCGCCGCCGCGCCCAGGGCCGCAGCGCCTCCGGCGTCACCATGTCGGGCGGCGGCGTGAAATCGGCCAGCGCGGCGCCGCGCATCTTGCGCGGCGTGGCCGGGAAGCCCGAGCGGTCGCCGAACGCGCGCACGCTCCAGGAGCGGCGGTCCGCCTCGTCGGCCAGGGCCCGCGCGCAGTGCAGGTCCACCAGCGTGATGCAGGCGGTGGCGGCCAGCGCCGCGGCGAGCCGGGCGTCCGCCTCCGGCGTGGTGCGCGGGCCGGGCGAGGCCAGCGTGGCGAGGTCGAGCGCGTCGCCGCCGACGCGCAGCCAGACCCACGGCGTGGGGTCGCGGGCCATCAGCAGGCCGACGCCGTTGGCGATCTCGCGCAGGCCGTACCAGGGCATCAGGTCGCGCCGGTCCGCGCGGCCGATCGCCTGCGCCGTCGCCCGCGGCGCCAGCAGTTCCGCCACGCCCAGGCCGATGCTGACCCAGCCGAGCGCCCGGGCCTGGGCGCGGGCGCCGATGCGCGGCGACGCGGCGGTGCGGCGCGCCGGGCGCGTGGCGAGGGCAGTGCTTCTCGTCGTCAACGGGTAGTCCATCGCATCGGTCCTCATGGCTTCAGGACGACCTTGATGCAGCCGTCCTCCTTGTCGCGGAAGGTCTTGTACATCTGCGGCCCGTCCGCGAGCGGCACGCTGTGCGTGATGACGAAGGACGGATCGATCTGCCCCTCCTCGATGCGGCGCAGCAGGTCGTCGGTCCAGCGGTTGACGTGGGTCTGGCCGGTGCGCACCGTCAGGCCCTTGTTCATCAGCGCCCCGATCGGCAGCTTGTCGATGAAGCCGCCGTAGACGCCGGGCACCGACAGCGTGCCCGCCGGCCGGCAGACGTAGATCATCTCGCGCAGCACGTGCGGGCGGTCGGTCTCCAGCATCACGGCCTGCTTGGCGCGGTCGATCACCGAGTCGAGCGAGCGGGTCGCGTGGGCCTCGAGACCGACCGCGTCGATGCACTTCTCCGGGCCCTTGCCGCCGGTCAGTTCCTTGAGGCGGTCGAGCACGCTCTCCTCGTCGAAGTTGATCGTGATCGCGCCGCCGGCGCGGGCCATGGCCAGCCGCTCGGGCACGCGGTCGATCACGATCACCTGGCGCGCGCCGAGCAGCACCGCGCTGCGTACCGTGAACTGGCCGACCGGGCCGGCGCCCCAGATCGCGACCGTGTCGGTCGGCTGGATGTCGCACTGCACCGCCGCCTGCCAGCCGGTCGGGAAGATGTCCCCCAGGAACAGCACCTGCTCGTCGGTCAGGCCCGCCGGCACCTTGACCGCCGTCACGTCCGCATAGGGCACGCGCACGTACTCGGCCTGTCCGCCGGCGTAGCCCCCGGTCAGGTGCGAGTAGCCGAACAGCCCGGCGGTGGTGTGGCCGAACACCTTCTCCGCCATCGCGGCGTTCCGGTTCGAGCGTTCGCAGACCGAGAAATTGCCGCGCACGCACTGGTCGCACTCGCCGCAACAGATCGTGAACGGCACGACGACGCGGTCGCCGACCTTCAGCCGGCTCGTCGAACTGCCGACCTCCATCACCTCGCCCATGAACTCGTGGCCCATGATGTCGCCCCGCTCCATCGTCGGCATGAAGCCGTCGAACAGGTGCAGGTCCGAGCCGCAGATCGCGCAACTCGAGACCTTGAGCACGATGTCGCGCGAGTCCTCGATCTTCGGGTCCGGAACGGTGTCGTAGCGGATGTCCTTCTTGCCATGCCAGCACAGCGCCTTCATCAGCGGCTCCTTCGGTCGTTGAGAACAGGGTCGACACGCGGCAAGGCGTGTTCCCGGTGCCCCGGATAAGCGCCGGCTGCACACACTTTTTCAGGCCTTCGCGCCGAGACGGAACCGCTCCAATGGAGTCGCCGGCTGCCACGGGTTGTTGCTCCCGCCCGGCCGACCCATGACCTCCTCCCCGTCCGCCCTTCCCGACGCCGCCGCCGACCCGGCCGCCGCAGAGACCGTCAGCGTCGCGACGCTCTACCGCCGCATGTGGCGCTACGCCGAGGGCGCGCGCGGCATGCTGCTGCTGTCCTCCGCCATGCTGGTCGGCTCGCAGCTCGTCAAGCTGCTGGTGCCATGGTTGACCGCGCAGGCGATCAACACCCTGCAACGCGGCGGGCCGGCCTCCGCCGCCGACTGCCTGCCGTGGATCGGCGGCATCGTCGGCGTCTACCTGCTCTGCTGGGCCCTGCACGGGCCGGGCCGGGTGATCGAACGCACGGTGTCGCTGCGGGTGCGGCGCGCCCTGACCGACACGCTCTACGCCCGGCTGAGCGAGGCGCCGCTGGCCTGGCACGCCACCCAGCACCCGGCCGAACTCGCGCACCGCCTGACCCAGGCCACGCAGGCGCTGACCAACTTCACCCAGAGCCAGTTCATCTACCTGCAGAACGCCGTCAACCTGGCCGGGCCGCTGCTGGCGCTGTGGTTCCTGTCGCATCTGGTCGGCGCAGCGGCACTGGTCGGCATCTGCATCGTGACGGTGACCATCGTCTCGTTCGACCGCGCGATGATGCGGCTGGCGCGGGTCGAGAACCAGGCGGAGCGGGCGTACACCGCCTCGCTGCTGGACAGCCTGTCCAACATCACCACGGTGCTGGCCTTGCGCCTGCAGCCGACGACGCGCCGGCTCCTGGCGCGGCGGCTCGATCGGGTGGTCGAGCCGGTCCGGCAGAGCATCCGGCTGAACGAGTGGAAGTGGTGCGCCGTGGACCTGCTCGGCGTCTTCATCAGCTGGGGGCTGGTGGTGCTGTTCGCCTGGCAGACCCACGGCAACGGCGCCCTGCTGCTCGGCGGCGTGTTCATGGTCTTCCAGTACGCGCAGCAGGCCGGCGGCGTGATCGGCTCGCTGGCGGCCAACCTGCAGAACTTCGCCCGCATGCGGACCGACTTCGCCAGCGCCGGGCCGATCTGGGACGCGCCGCAGGACGAACGCGCGCCTTCGGCCTCGCCCTCCCCCGCGCCGTCCACCTCGGCGCCCGCGTGGCGACACATGGACCTGTGCGCGATCGGCTACCGCCATCCCGGCCCGACCGGGCGACGCGCCGGCGACAGCGCCCAGCCGGTGCTGCGCGACTTCGCCGTGCGCCTGCATGCCGGCGAGCGCGTCGCCCTGGTCGGCCCGAGCGGCTGCGGCAAGAGCACGCTGCTGCGGGTGCTGGCGGGCCTGTGCACGCCGACGAGCGGGCATGTGGAGCTCGACGGCGTGGCGCTGCTCGGCCCGCGCGACCTGCGCCGCCATGCCACGCTGATCCCGCAGGAGGCGCAGATGTTCGGCGGCACCCTGCTCGAGAACATCGGCTTCGACCTCGGCCATGCCGACGCGGCGATCCGGCACGCCGCCCAGGTCGCGGCGCTGGACGCGCTGATCGACGAGCTGCCGCGCGGCCTCGATTCCCCGGTCGCGCAAGGCGGCGCCAACCTCTCGGGCGGGCAGCGCCAGCGGGTCGGCCTGGCGCGCGGCGTGCTCGCCGCGGCCGGCAGCTCGCTGCTGCTGCTCGACGAGCCGACCAGCGCGCTCGACCCGGTCACCGAGGCCGCCGTCTACGACCGGCTGCTCGCGGCGTTCGAGGGCAGCTGCGTCGTCGCCGCGGTGCATCGCCTGAGCCTGCTCGACCGCTTCGACCGCGTGATCCTCGTCATCGGCGGCCAGGCGGTCGACAGCGGCACGAAGGCCGAACTGGCCGAACGCCAGCCGGCCTTCCGCCACATGCTGCAGGCGGAACGTTCGCTGCCCGAACCCGCGCTCGCCGACGCGGCCTGAGCGCCGTCAGGCGAAGCGCCGGCTCACGAAGCGCGAGCCGCGCAGGCCGAAGCGCCACGGCATGTCCACCGCCTTGGAGATGCCGATGCGGGGGCCGACCACCAGCTCCGGCGGCGTCGCCGCGGGCTCGATCTGGAACGGCTCGCGGTCCAGCGGCAGGCCGTCGAAGGACCGGGAGATGCCCAGCGCCTGCCCGACGCGCCCGGGGCCGGCGCAGAGCAGCCGCACGTCCGCCACGCCCCGGCGTTCGCGCATCGCGTCCAGGCCGTGCGTCGGCTCCAGCGCGCGGATCAGCACCCCGGCGCCGTGGCCCGCCTCGCGGCAGACGGTGTTGAGGCACCAGTGGATGCCGTAGGAGCGGTAGACGTAGGCGTGGCCCGGCGGGCCGAACATCGTCGCGTTGCGCGCCGACGGGCCGCGGAAGCTGTGGGACGCCGCGTCGTCGGCGTCGTAGGCCTCGGTCTCGACGATGCGGCCGCCCACGCCGTCGACCAGCAGCACGGCGCCGATCAGCGCACGCGCCACCTCGACCGACGAGGCACTGAAATCGATGGGCATGCGGCGATCATCGCCGACGCCCGGAACGCCTCACGGCTCGCGGGTAAAGGCGATGCGCACCGCACCGGCGCCGAGCGCCTGCGCCAGCCCGGCCGGATCGAGCACGCGCCCGAGCCGGGTGTATGCGTAGGACGACTCGAAGCCCGCGTAGAAGACCACGAGCGTCCTCGACCCGTACAGCATCAGGTCGCCACGCCGGATCGTTCCCGGTCGCACCGGCGTGGCCGGCAGCGCATCGGGCAACTCCACATGCTTCTCGTTGCCGTTCAGGTCCTCGAAGTCCAGGCTGATCGGCAGGCGCTTCAGCAGCGCGTCTGCCGCGGCGTCGTCGGTCAACGCGATCTCGAACCGACGCGGGCCGACCGTCATCCAGATGCGCCGCTCGCCCGGCGCACCGGACCGGGCGCTCGCACGGTCGACCAGGAGCAGCGGCGCCAGCAGCAGCAGCCACCGGCGACGCATGCCGGCCCTCACGACCGCTGCCCCGGCGGGAGCTGCGCCAGCAGCTTGTCCAATGTGAGCGGGTAGTCGCGGACGCGAACGCCGGTCGCGTTGTGCACCGCATTGGCGATCGCGGCACTGACGCCGCACAGGCCGAGTTCGCCGACGCCTTTCGCTTTCATCGGCGACGAGACCGCGTCGGCCTCGTCCAGGAACACGACGTCCTGGTGCGGGATGTCCGCGTGCACCGGCACCTCGTAGCCGGCGAGGTCGTGGTTGACGAAGAAGCCGCGCCGCTTGTCGACGGCCAGTTCCTCCATCAGGGCCAGGCCCACGCCCATCGTCATCGCGCCGGTCACCTGGCTGCGCGCCGTCACGGGGTTGAGAATGCGGCCGGCGGCGCAGACCGCCAGCATCCGCCGCACGCGGGTCTCGCCGGTGTCCGCATCCACGCCCACCTCGACGAAGTGCGCGGCGAAGGTGGACTGCTGGAACCGCCTGTCGAGGTCGCCGTACTCCATGCTGTCCTCGGCCACCAGCCCCTGCGGCCCGGCGGCCTCGCCGAGCGGCACGACCCGGTCGCCGACGCGCACCGTGCCGTCGGCGAACACGGCGTCGCCCGGCGCCACGCCGAGGCGCGCCGACACCGCGTCGCGCAGCTTCATGCAGGCGGCGTAGACCCCCGCGGTCGAGCTGTTGGCGCCCCACTGCCCGCCCGAGCCGGACGACACCGGCAGGTCCGAGTCACCCAGCCGAACCGTGACGCTCGCGAGCGGCACGCCCATCATCTCCGCCGCGGTCTGCGCGAGGATGGTGTACGAGCCGGTGCCGATGTCCGTCATGTCGGTCTCGACGGTGACCCGGCCGCGCTCGTCGAGCCGCACGCGGGCGCCCGACTTGGCGACGAGGTTGTTGCGGAAGCCGACCGCCACCCCCATGCCGACCAGCCAGCGGCCGTCGCGCACCTGCCCCGCCCGCGGGTGGCGCCGGCTCCAGCCGAAGCGCTCGGCGCCGGTGCGCAGGCACGCCACGAGTTGGCGCTGCGAGTAGCGACGGCCCGGCTTCTCGGGATCCTCCTGCGTGTCGTTGGCGATGCGGAACTCGACCGGGTCCATGCCCAGACGCTCGGCCATCTCGTCCATCGCGATCTCGAGCGCCATCAGCCCCGGCGCCTCGCCCGGCGCCCGCATCGCGTTGCCCTCCGGCAGGTCCAGCACGGCGAGCCGCGTCGCGGTGAGGCGGTTTGCGCCGGCGTAGAGCAGGCGCGTCTGGTTGACGGCCGCCTCGGGCGAGCCGTCCGGCAAGTTGCCGCTCCAGCCCTCGTGCGCGATGGCGGTGATGCGGCCGTCCCGCGTGGCGCCGATGCGGATGCGCTGCAGCGTGGCCGGCCGGTGCGTCGTGTTGTTGGCGATCAGCGGCCGTTGCAACGCGACCTTGACCGGCCGCTGCGCGGCCCGCGCGCCGAGCGCCGCCAGCACCGCATCGGCCCGCACGAACAGCTTGGCGCCGAAGCCGCCGCCGACGAAGGGTGAGACCACGCGGACGTTCTCCTTGCGCAGGCCGAGCGTCTTGGCCACGTCGCCCACGCTCCACGCGACCATCTGGTTCGAGGTCCAGAGCGTCAGCTTGCCGTCCTTCCAGGCCGCGGTGGATGCATGCGGCTCCATCATGGCGTGCGTCTGGTCCGGCGTGCTGTAGCGCGCGTCGAGCTGCACCGGCGCGGCGGCGTACGCGCCGGCGAAGTCGCCGACCTTCGTCTCCGGCGGGCCGTCGAAGGGCGACGGCTTGGCGAGCGGCGCGGTGGCCTGCGCCTGCGCCAGGTCGAATCGGCCGGGTGTGCGCTCATAGGTCACGCGCACCAGCAGCGCCGCGGCGCGCGCCTGCTCGAAGCTCGTCGCGACCACGAGCGCGATGGCCTGGTGGTAGTGGTCGATGGCCGGGCCGCCGAGCAGCTTCGCGGTGTTGAAGTCGCCCTTGCCGAGCTTGCCTGCGTTGCGCGCGGTGACGATGGCGAGCACGCCGGGCGCCGCGCGAGCGGCCGTCAGGTCCATCGCGGCGATGCGGCCCTTGGCGATGCCGGCGCCGACGACGACGCCGTAGGCCGCATCGGGCGCGGCGTCGTGTCGTTCGTAGGCATAGCGGGCGATGCCGGCGGTCTTGAGCGGCCCGTCGATGCGTGGCGTGGGCTGGCCGATGACCTTCAGCTGGTCGATCGGGTTGGTCGTCGCGGGGGTGTCGAATTTCATGCTCAGCTCCTGGTCTTGGCTTCGGCCAGCACGGCGGCGAGCGTGCGCTCGGCCAGGGTCAGCTTGAAGGCGTTGTGTTCGGACGGTCGCGCGTCGGCCAGCGCGCGCCGGGCCGCGGCGGTGGCGCCCTGCGGCAGGCTCGCTTCCGCGGCGGCATCGCGCCACGGCTTGGCGGCGAGCCCGCCGAAGGCGAAGCGGCCGGAACCGTCGCGCTGCACGACGGCCGCGACCGACACCAGCGCGAACGCATACGACGCGCGGTCGCGCACCTTGCGGTAAATGTGCGTGCCACCGAGCGGGCGCGGCAGCGTCACCGCGGTCACGAGCTCGCCGCGCTCCAGCGCCGTGTCGATGTGCGGCGTATTGCCGGGCAGGCGGTGGAAGTCGGCGATCGGGATGGTGCGGGCGCGGCCATCGGCGCGCACCGTCTCGACGCTCGCATCGAGCACGCGCATCGCCACGGCCATGTCGCCGGGGTGGGTGGCGATGCACTGGTCGCTGCCGCCGATGACGGCGAGTGGCCGGTCGAAGCCGCCGATGGCGCTGCAGCCGCTGCCCGGCTGGCGCTTGTTGCAGGGCTGGTCGGTGTCGTAGAAGTACGGGCAGCGGGTGCGCTGCAGCAGGTTGCCGGCGGTCGTGGCCTTGTTGCGCAACTGGCCCGACGCGCCGGCGAGCAATGCTCGCGACAGCACGCCGTAGTCGCGCCGGACGCGCTCGTCGGCGGCGAGCGCCGTGTTGCGCACCAGGGCGCCGATGCGCAGTCCGCCGTCCGGCGTGGTCTCGATGCGGTCGAGGCCGAGGCCGTTGACGTCGACCAGGTGGGTGGGCGTCTCGATCTGCAGCTTCATCAGGTCGAGCAGGTTGGTGCCGCCGGCGATGAAGCGGGCTGAAGGCGCACGTGCGACGGCCGCCGCCGCTTCCGCCGGGCTGCCGGCGCGCTCGTAGGTGAACGGCTTCATGCGCGCACCCCCGCCACCTCGGCCATGGCATCGACGATGTTCGAGTACGCGCCGCAACGGCAGAGGTTGCCGCTCATCCGCTCGCGCATTTCGTCGACCGACAGCAGCGGGCGCTCGGTGAGGTCGTGGCTGACGTGGCTGGGGATGCCGCGGCGGACCTCGTCGAGCATGCCGACCGCGGAACAGATCTGCCCCGGCGTGCAGTAGCCGCACTGGAAGCCGTCGTGCTTGACGAACGCCGCCTGCATCGGGTGCAGGCGGTCCGGCGTGCCCAGGCCCTCGATGGTGGTGATCTTCGCGGCGGGGTGCATCACCGCCAGCGTCAGGCAGGCGTTGATCCGCTCGCCGTCGACCAGCACCGTGCAGGCGCCGCACTGGCCGTGGTCGCAGCCCTTCTTGGTGCCCGTCAGGTGCAAGTGCTCGCGCAGGGCGTCGAGCAAGGTGGTTCGGTTGTCGAGCTGGAGGGTGCGCGCCTGGCCGTTGACCTCCAGCGTGACGGGCGATGTCGGCACGTTGCCCGTTGTGGCCGGGCGCGGCGCCTGCGGCGCGGCATCGGCCGCTGGCGCGGTCGCGGCTGCTGATGCCGCGCCGACGATCAGCAGCTCGCGGCGCGTGATCGCGAGATCGGTGCGGGATGGCGGCGTGTCGGGGATGTCGATGGGTTGCATGGGGTTCCTTCGGGAAGAGGTGGGCACGGCGGAACGCGTCATCGCGCGGCGCCCTGGTCGGCGAGCACGCGATCGATCGCCGACCGGGTGCGCTGCGCGGCGTCCGTCATGCCCTCGGCGGCGAGCTTGTCGGCCACGAACAGGTGGGTCTTGAGGTAGGTGTCGATCGCGGGCGCGAAGTCGAACAGCGGCCCGCGCACCGGGGCGCCCAGCAGCCGGGCCAGGGCGGGATGGCTGGCTGCCGCGGCCACGCTTGCCGCCATGACCAGCCCGACGACCGCGCTGCGGCGCCCGCGCTCAGCGAGCCTGGTATTGCGCATCGCTGACCTTCTCCATCCAGTTCACGTTGCGGCCGCCAGCCGTGCCGGTGACGGCCAGGTGCGTCATCGCCGTCGTCGCGGTCGCGCCGTGCCAATGTTTGACGCCCGGCGGGCACCAGACGACGTCGCCCGGGCGGATCTCCTGGACCGGCCCGCCCCACTGCTGCGTGAGCCCGACCCCGGTCGTCACCACCAGGCGCTGGCCGGCCGGGTGCGTGTGCCACGCGGACCGGGCACCGGGCTCGAACGTCACCCAACCGCCCGAGGTGTCGAGGTGCTCGTCGGCCGGCCAGACCGGGTCGACCCGAACGCGGCCGGTGAAGAACTCGGCCGGGCCAGTGGTCGACGCCTGTGTGCCGGCGCGGGCGATCGCCTGCGCAGGCGACGGCGATGACGCCGAGGCGGCCGACGAGGTGGCCTGTGCCATGGCGCCGCCGCTGCCCAGGATCAGCGCGCAGAGGGCCAGTCCACGAAGATGAAAGTTCATGTCGATTGCTCCTGCAGGAATGAGGGAGTGCGTCGGGATGGCCGCGCCTGCAGGCGCTGGCCGCTGCCGACGGCCAGGCCGCCGAGCAGCAGCAAGGCGGCACCGCCGAGAAAGGTGGCGGCGATGGAGACGTGGTCGAGCAGCAGGCCGCCGAATCCGGCGCCGAGCATGATGGCGAGTTGGATGGCCGCGACCATCAGGCCGCCGCCGGCCTCGGGCTCGTCCCGCACCGACTGCGCGAGCCAGTTGAACCAGGCCACGGGCACGGCCGCATTCAGCGTGCCCCACGCGATCATCGCCAGCCCCACCGCCCACACGGCGTGGCCGCCAGCCAGCATCGCGAGGGTCACGAGCGCGAGCGCCAGCGGCAGGCCGACCAGCAGCTTGTCGAGGTGGCGTTGCATCAGCAGCGTCGCGCCCCGCGTGCCGACGAACCCGGCCACGCCGAGCCCGAGCAGCAGCAGCGGCAGCTGGGCTGCAGTGACCTGCGTGTACTGCTCGAGGAACGGCCGCAGGTAGGTGAAGGTGGCGAAGGCGCCGCCGAACGTCAGCATCACGCCGAGCAGCGCGAAGGCCACGTGCCTGCGATTCAGCAGGGCCAGCACGCGGCCGACCGGCACGGCCGCCGTGGCCGGCATGGATGGCAGGCTGCGCCACTGCCAGACGAGGGTGGCGACGGTGAACGGCACCAGCAGCCAGAACACGCCCCGCCAGCCGATCACGCCGCCGAGCCAGCTGCCCAGCGGCGCCGCGAAGGCCGTGGCGACGGCGTTGCCCATGTAGAGGATGCCCATCGCCCGCGGCACCGATTCGGCCGGCACCAGCCGGATGAGGGTCGCGGTGGACAGCGACCAGAACCCGCCGATCGTGATGCCGAGCAGCGCCCGCGCCGCCATCAGCAGCGGGAAGCTCGGCGCCAGCGCGATCAGCACGAGCGACGCCAGCATCGTCGCCGTCAGGCCGATCAGCACGTGGCGCCGGTCGACCCGGCCGGCTGCGCTCGCGATCAGCAGGCTGGTGACGACCGCGAACAGGCCGGACACGGAGATCGCCTGGCCGGCCATGCCTTCGGTGGCGTGCAGGTCTCGCGCCATCGGCGTGAGCAGACTCACGGGCATGAACTCGGAGGCGATCAGCAGCGCGACGCACAGCGTCATCGCGCCGACGGCGCTCCAGGCAGGGTGCTGCGACGGCAGGTCGACGGTGGAGGAAACGGAGCGGCTGTTCATCGTGCGATCGATCGTAGGGACGCAGGGCCGGCCGCGAACGCCCCGAACCGGCACGGGCTTATGAACGTCGCTCATGAATCGGGCGGTTGATACAGTGCGCCCATCGAAGCTATCGCACTCGCCATGACGCGACCATGAGCGCGGACAACATCAAGGACATCCTGGCCTTCCTCGCCGTCGCGCAGGAGCGCAGCTTCACGCGCGCCGCGGCCCGGCTCGGCGTGTCGCAATCGGCGCTCAGCCACACCGTGCGCGGACTGGAGACGCGGCTGGGCGTGCGCCTGCTCACCCGCACGACGCGCAGCGTCTCGCCCACGGAAGCCGGCGAGCGGCTGGTGCAGAACGTCGCCCCGCGGCTGGAGGAGATCGAGGCCGAGATCGCGGTCGTGGCCGACCTGGGCGAGAAGCCGGCCGGCACCATCCGCATCACGGCGATCGACCATGTCGTCGACACCGTGCTCTGGCCGCGCCTGGCGCCGGTGCTGATGCGCTACCCGGACGTGCGGGTGGAGATGAGCGCCGAGTACCGCCTGATCGACATCGCCGCGGAGCGCTACGACATCGGCGTGCGCTACGGCGACCAGGTCCAGAAGGACATGGTGGCGGTGCGGCTGACGCCCGACATCCGCATGACGATCGTCGCCGCGCCCGGCTACTTCGACACGCACCCGGTGCCCACCCGCATCCAGGACCTCGCGCGCCACAACTGCATCACCCTGCGGCTCACCGGCAGCGGCGCCATCTACGCCTGGGAACTGCGCGACGGCGAGCGCGACGTCGAGGTGCGGGTCAACGGCCAGGTGACGTTCAACGGCGCCTACCAGATGCTGCAGGCCGCGCTCAGCGGCTACGGCCTCGCGTTCCTGCCCGAGGAGATGACCCAGCCCGAAGTGGACGCCGGCCGGCTGCGGCGCGTGATGGACGACTGCTGCCCGTTCTTCCCCGGCCTGCACGCCTACTACCCCAGCCGGCGCCACTCCTCCAAGGCCCTGCGGGTCGTGATCGACGCGCTTCGCCACCGCGAACAGCCGGCGCGCGGCGGCGCCGATCCGCTCGTCACACCGTAGGCACCGTCCCGCCGTCGATCGTGTGCTCCGAGCCGGAGATCGACCCCGCGCGCGGCGACACCAGGAAGGTGATCAGGTCGGCCACTTCCTGCGGCCTGGCGGGCCGCCCGAGCGGGATGCCGCCGAGCGACTGCATGATGATCCGCTGGCCGCCCGCGTAGTCCGTTCCCGCCTGCGCCGCCAGGCGTTCGGCCAGCGCCACCGACGCTTCGGTCTCGACCCAGCCGGGCGAGACGCGCAGCACGCGCACGCCCTTCGGCGTCACCTCCTTCGACAGGGCCTTGCTGTAGGTGGACAGGGCGGCCTTGGCCGCGGCGTAGGCGGTCGTCGATTCCGGCAGCGGCAGCACGCGCTGGATCGAGCTCACGTGGACGATGACGCCGGCGCCCTGCGCCAGCATCGCGGGCAGCAGCGCGCGGTCGAGCCGCACCGCGGGCATCAGGTTCTGGTTCAGCTCGGCGAACCAGTGCGCGTCGTCCAGTGCCGCGAACCCGCCGCCGGGCGCGCTCGACCCACCGACCCCGTTCACCAGGATGTCGAGCCCGCCCCAGCGCCCGAGTACCGCCTGCGCCGCCGCGGCCGCGCCGTCGGCAGTCGACAGATCGGCCGCGACGTACGCCACGCCGCCCGCCGGTTGCGCGGGCAACGAGCGCGCGGTGGCCATCACCTGCACGCCGGCAGCGCGCAGGGCCTCGACGACGGCGGCGCCGACGCCCTTGGTACCGCCGGTGACCAGCGCCCGCCGGCCTTCGAGTTGCAGATCGAAGCTCATGCCGTGATCTCCAGCGACGCGATCAGGCCGCGCTCGAGGCGGAAGCGGTACCGCAGGTCCACCGGGCTGCCGGGGAAGTCGCCCACCACGTGGCTGGTCACGACCTGGGCGCCTTCCTCCTGCCGCAGTGCGAGCGGCGTGGCCGTGTAGGTGTAGCGGGCCGATGCCGCGGCCTTCCACGCCTTGATCGCGTCCGTGCCGGTGTGGCTGCGGCCCTCGTCCGCGACGACCGCGTTCGCGGTGAAGCACTGCGTCACGGCGTCGGGATGGCGCCGATCGGCAGCGAAGTAGGCAGCGATGGGTTCGGGAAGGTTCAGGGTGCTCATGCGACGACTCCTCGGGTGGTTGATGCCGTCAGGATGCGCGCCCGTCGCTGATTAGTGAATCTCCTAGAATCTTGATGAGTCCTGAAGCGAAAGATACAGAATGCGCGGATCGGAATTCGCCGAGCTGAAGGCCTTCGTGGCCGTGGTCGATCGCGCCAGCTTCGCGCGTGCGGCGGAGCACCTCGGGCTCTCTCCTTCCGCGCTCAGCCAGACGATCCGCCTGCTCGAAGCCCGGCTCGGGACGCGGCTGCTGAACCGCACCACGCGCAGCGTCTCGCCCACGGTCACCGGTGCGCGGCTGTACTGCCGCGTCGCGCCGCTGATCCGCGACATGGACGAGGCGGTCGCCGAAGCGAGCGCGTCAGCCGGCCGGACCGGTGGCACGCTGCGCATCAACACCCTGGGCATGGCCGCGCGCCAGGTCATCGCGCCCCGGCTCGGCCGCTTCCATCGCGCGCACCCCGAGGTGACGCTGGACATCGTGGTCGACGACGCGCTGAGCGACATCGTCGCCGGCCGCTTCGATGCCGGCATCCGCGTCGGCGGGCGGCTCGAGAAGGACATGATCGCGGTGCGCCTCACACCCGACCTGAAGGTGGTCGCGGTCGCGTCGCCGGCCTACCTCGCCCTGCGCGGCACGCCGCAGGCGCCCGCCGCGCTGGCCGGGCACGCCTGCATCAACTGGCGGCTGCAGACCGACGGCAGCCCCCACCGCTGGGCGTTCGAGAAGAAGGGCAAGCGGATCGACATCGCGGTCGACGGGCCGGTCGTCACCAACCACTCGGACATCGGCGTGGCCGCGGCCCTGCAGGGGCTGGGCATCGCGTACGCCTTCGATCGCGAGCGCGTGGACGAGCACCTCGCCCGGGGACGCCTGGTGCAGGTGCTCGCCGACTGGTCGATCACGCGGCCGGGGCTCTTCCTGTACCACGCCGGCCGGCGCCACATGCCCACCGCCCTGCGTGCCTTCATCGACTGCCTGCTGGACCGCGACCTGCCCGAGCCCCGGCGCCAGCCCGCCGGCGGCGGGTGACCCGGTTGCGCGGCGGCGGACGCGCCGGCCGCCCTGGGCGCTATCCTGCGGGGCCCGGGGCGGCGCACCGCCCACCCCGCGCCAGTTCCCAGACGAGGGCCCGGCCGGCGTGACCTACCCGATTGACACCCAGGCGATCCGACACCTGCGGCCAACGCGCTGGCGCAGCGTGCCCGCGCCCGTCTATGCGCTCGGCGTGACGAGCCTGCTCACCGATGTCGCCTCGGAAATGGTGACCGCGGTCCTGCCGCTGTACTTCGTGTTCGCGCTGCAGCTGGCACCGTTGCAGGTCGGCCTGATCGACGCCGTGCACCAGGGCGCCGCGGCGCTGGCACGGCTGGCCGGCGGCTGGCTGGCCGACCGCTGGCAGCGCCACAAGCAGGTCGCGGCGGCCGGCTACGGGCTGTCGGCGCTGTGCAAGCTGGGCTGGCTCGCCGCGGGCAGCTCCTGGCCCGCGCTGTCGGCCGTGACGGCGGCCGATCGCTTCGGCAAGGGGTTGCGCACCCCGCCGCGCGATGCGCTCATCTCGCTGGCCAGCGACCCGGCGCGCGTCGGGCTGTCGTTCGGCGTGCACCGGGCGATGGACAGCTTCGGCGCGCTGCTCGGCCCGCTGCTGGCCTTCGCGCTGCTCGCCGCGCTGCCCGGGGCGTACGACGTCGTCTTCGTCGCGAGCTTCTTCATCGCGCTAGCCGGCCTCGCGGCACTGTGGCTGCTGGTGCGCAACCCGGCGGGCCGCGCCGCGGCGGGCGCGCGGGCCACGCGCGCGCAGGCGCTCGCGCTGCTGCGCCTGCCGCACCTGCGCCGCGTCATGCTGGCCGCCATGGCGCTGGGCCTGGCGACGGTGGCCGATCCGTTCTTCCACCTGCTGCTCCAGCGCAGCGCGGCCTTGCCGGTGGCGTGGGTGCCGCTGTTCTTCCTCGCCACGGCACTCACCTATGTCGCGCTGGCGGTGCCGGCCGGCCGGCTGGCCGACCGCATCGGCCGGGGCCGCGTCTTCCTGCTCGGCCACGTGCTGCTGCTGGGCGCCTGCGGGGCGCTGCTGGCGGCCGGCCAGCACCGCGCGTGGGGCATGCTGGCGCTCGGCCTGCTCGGCGCGTACTACGCCTGCACCGACGGCGTGCTGATGGCCGCGGTGAGCGGCTGGCTGCCGGCGCCGGTGCGCGCCAGCGGCTTCGCGCTCGTCACCACGGCCACCGGGTTGTCGCGCCTGGCCGGCTCGGCGCTGTTCGGTCTGCTGTGGCAGTTCGGCAGCCTGTGGACGGCCGTGGCGACCTTTGCGGTGGCGCTGGCGGTGGCGCTGTTGCTGACCGCCCGGACCTGGCTCACACTCGACGCCCCCACCGCCGCCACCGACCCCACCGCGCCATGACCGCCACGCCGCCGCATGCGCCCGACCGCGCCGCACCCTCGCCACGGCGCATCGCCCTGTTCGTCGTCGTGGCCCTGCTGTGCATCGGCGCCGCGGCCGCGTACGCCTGGTGGGCGGGCGACCGGCGCGCGCAGGCCGCGGCGGTCGACACCCGCACCGAGCGGCCGCTGACCGCCCTGCCCGCGACCGGCCCGTACCTGCTGCTGCGCGTCAGCGGCGTCACCGCCTCGCAGGGCCTGCTGGCGCTCGAGCAACCGGGCGCGACGGACGGCGTGCGTGCAGTGGCGGCGACGCTGCGCTGCGAGCGCGTCCACGCGTCGAGCGCGGCAGCGGGCCGCGGCATCTGCCTGGAAGCCCGGCGCGGCGCGCTGACGACGTACCACGCCCATCTGTTCGACCGCGCCTTGCGCACGACCGCCACGTTCGACCTGGCCGGCGCGCCGAGCCGAACGCGCGTCTCGGCGGACGGACGCCTGGCCGCGACCACGGTGTTCGTCAGCGGCCATTCGTACTCGGCGGCGGGCTTCTCGACGCGGACCTCGATCATCGACGTCGAGGCCGGCCGCATGCGGGTTCCCGACCTCGAGACCTTCACCGTCATCAGGGACGGCCAGCCCTTCAAGGCGGCGGATTTCAACTTCTGGGGCGTCACCTTCACGCCCGACGGCCAGGGCTTCTACGCCACGCTGCAGACGGCCGGCCAGCAATGGCTGGTGCGCGGCGACCTGGCCGCGCAGCGCATGACGCTGCTGACCCCCGGCGTCGAGTGCCCGTCGCTGTCGCCCGACGGCCGGCGCATCGCCTTCAAGCGCCGCGTCACCGGCGCCGGGGCCGGCGTGATGTGGCAGCTCGTCGTGCGCGAACTGGCCACCGGCCACGAGACGCTGCTGGCCAGCGAGACGCGCAACGTCGACGATCAGGTGGAGTGGCTGGACGACCGCGAGATCGCCTACGGCCTGCCCGACGCCGACCTGCCCGCAGGCACCAACACCTGGGCGCTCGCGGTCGACGGACGCAGCGCGCCGCGCCTGCTGGCACCGCTCGCGTTCTCACCGGCGGCGGTGCGTTGACCGCCCGCTGAACGGCCGCTCCTACCCGCCCATCATCGCGGTGTAGCGGCGCTGCATTTCGGCGGGATCGACCTTCTCGATCGAATGCCCGAGCAGCCAGAAGTGACCGAACGGATCACGCAGCCGGCAGGAGCGTTCACCGTAGAACTGGTCCGTCGGCGGCATCAGCATCGTCGCGCCGGCCGCGACCGCACGTTCGGCCATCGCGTCGGCATCGTCGACATGCAGGTGAATCGTGCAGCCGGTGAACTTCTCGCCTTGCGGCCCGACCATGCCGTACTCGGGGAACTCGTCGCACACCATCAGCACCGCGGCGCCGAGCTGCAGCTCGGCGTGTCCGACGCGACCCGAGGGCTCGACCAGCCGGAACAGCTCGGTCGCGCCGAACGCCTCGGCGTAGAAGGCCATCGCGGCCTGGGCATCGCGCACCATCAGGTACGGATAGACGTCGTGAATCTGGCTCATGGCATCTCCTCGGTGCGACCCCGCGTCGCGAAGTTCGCAGCCTAGGCGATCCGGAGACCGGCGGTATTGGACAAATTTTTCGGGGTGGCCAGCGCGACGTGCGTGGGGCGGTCGGCCTCGGTCGGCGTGTAGGCCCCGGGTGCGATGCCCGCAAGATGCCGGAACTCGCGGATCAGGTGCGATTGATCGAAAAAGCCGCCGCCTGCCGCGATCTGCGCCCAGTCGCGCGGGCCCGAGCGCAGCAGCTGCGGCAGCAGCACACCCATGCGCAGCACGCGCGCATATCGCTTGGGTGTCAGCCCCACGGCCATCTCGAAACGCCGGATGAACTGCGCCGGCGTGCAGCCGCTCGTTCGCTGCACCGGCTCGACGCGCGCGCAGGCCGGATCCCGGCGAAACGCCGCGATGGCGAAATCCGCCAGCAGATCGGGCGGCGCGGCTGCATGGAGCCGCTGCAGCAACTGCTCGTGCAGGCGCCACAACGCCTCACGCGGCGTCTCGGCCGCTTGCAAGCGCTCGTGCAGCTCACGCGCCGTCGATCCCCACAGGTCTTCCAGCAGCGCCGTGCGGTTGCGCAGTTCCGGCAGGGCCCCACCGAAGAAAGCGGCAGCGCCGCCCGGTGTGAAATGCACGCCGACGACGGCCGACGCGCCCTCGGTACCGCGCACGCCGAAACGGTCGAACGGGCCCTGGACGATCGCCCCGCGCAGCCGGCGCCCCTGCGTGTCGTCCACCCCGTCGTAGCGGACCAGGTGCTGCTGCAGCAGCGGAATGACGATGTCCGCGCAGCCGGTGGGCAGGAAGCGCTCGCGCGTGTGCGGCAACGCAGCGCGTGCGCTGAACCACAGGCAGTCGACGTACCTGCTCAGCGGAGCCGCGGGCCGTTGACGCAGGACCATGCGGACTACGGCGCCAAGGGGTCGCGCACGAGGCGCTCCCAACGGAAGAGCAGGAACAGCACGAATGCCGTGAAGGCCAAGCTGGCCGCCCACCAGCTTTCCAGATGGACCACGCTCACCGTCCCTGCGCCGACAAAGACGCCCAGCGCGAAGCGCTCCGCGAACACCAGGACGGGCGGCGGGAACGTCGTGTCGGCCGAGTCGGTTGCCTTCTCCATCAGGCCTGCACTCTATGCCTCGACTGCGTATTCGCGAGCCGAGGGGGTTATACCGACGCCCCAGGCGCTCGGGCTCAACGCGGTGAAACCTGTGAGCCGGAGATGGCGCGTTGCGCCTCGCTCTCGAGTTCCACGGCGCGCGAGAAGCCGGGCATGCCCACCTCGTTGAGCACCCGCTTGTACCGGCTCACCACGTCCGGCCGCAACATCGCCAGCTGCGTGGCAAGGCGGTGAAGCTCTGGGTCGAGCTGGTCCTGTGCCACCACGCGCCACACCATGCCCCAGGCCTGCGCCTGCTCGGCAGAGAACTCCTCGCCGAGCAGCATGAGCGCCTTGGACCGCGCGAGCCCCGCGTACGCCGGCAGCACCGCGGTCAGGCCTCCCGTGACGAAAACACAGAATGCCCGCCCGTTGACCCTGACAGCGACCACCCGCACCGCCGGATCGCGATGCGCCCGTTCGAGCGCGCTCAGCAGGGCGCGCGAGACATCGCAGTCGATCGCGTTGAGCTGTTCCTGACTCTGCCGTCCCGCGTCGGCGAGCCCGCACCGGCGAACGCATCCGCCCCCTCCCCCCTGCCAAGAGGGGGCGCCCGGACCACCCCGCGCTCAAGAATTTCCTGCGCCGACCCTGCCTGATCGGGCGTCCGTCGGGCCCACCTGCAAAACCAAAGAACCGGAGACACCGTGAGCCTTCATCCCTCCCACCATCGCACCGGCGCGCGCTGCGCGTTCAACCCGTCCGGCATGGCCGTTGCGGCGGCATTGGCCTTGACGGCGGGCGGCGCCCAGGCCATCGAGATCGGCACCGGCAACCCCGACCTGACGATCCGCTGGGACAACAGCGTGCGCCTGAACCTGGCCACGCGCGTCGAGGCGCGCGACGACAGGATCGGCAACTCCGCACTCTCCGATGAAGGCACCTACAGCTTCGACAAGGGCGACATGGTCGCGAAGCGCTTCGACCTGCTCACCGAATTCGATCTCGTCTACAAGAAGCGCTTCGGCGCCCGCGTCAGCGCGACCGCCTGGTACGACGGTGCCTACAGCGGCTCCAGCCGCTCCAACCCCAACGCGCCGCTGACCAACATCCCGAGCTACATCGGCAAGCAGTACAGCCCGACCGTCAAGCGCCTGTACCGCGGCGGCACCGGCGAGTTCATGGACGCCTTCGTCTTCGGCGGCGTGGACCTCGGCGAGATCCCGGTGCAGGCCAAGCTCGGCCGCCACACCGTGTACTGGGGCGAGTCGCTGTTCCTCGGCGGCAACCTGCACAGCGTGGCCTATGCGCAGAACCCGCTCGATCTGCAGAAGGGCTTCGCGACCCCCGGGACCGAGGCCAAGGAACTGTTCCGGCCGCTGAACCAGTTCTCGCTGCAGGCGCAGGTCACCGACACGCTGTCGATCGCCGCGCAGGCGATGCTCGAGTGGGAGTCGTCGCGCTTCCCCGAGGGGGGCACTTACTACGGCCCGGTCGATTTCGTCTTCAACGGCCCCGACCGGCAGTTCCTCTCGGCCGGCCTCGGCTTCGGCAGCCGGGGCCCCGCGTCCGAACCGAAGCAGCGTGGCGAGTGGGGTCTGTCGGCGCGCTGGAGCCCGGCCTGGCTGGACGGCACCATGGGCCTGTACTACCGCAACTTCGCCGACAAGCTGCCGCAGGTGCTGCTGACCGGCGTCGGCCCCGGCGTCAGCAAGTACAACATGATCTATGCGGACAACATCGAGTTGTTCGGCATCAGCCTGGCCAAGAACATCGGCGGTGTCAGCGTCGGTGCCGAGGTCTCGACCCGCCGCAACACGCCGCTGAGCAGCCAGGTGCTAGGCGTGGCGCCCGGGCTGCCGGCGCAGGGCGACACCAAGGGCGCGCGCGGCGACACGTACCACGCGCTCGTCAACGTGCTGGGCACGCTGCCCAAGACCCCGCTGTTCGACAGCGCCACCTGGGCCGCCGAGATCCAGTGGTCGCGCTGGAGCAAGGTGACGAGCGGCGCCAACCTGTTCAATGCGCTGGGCTTCGCGCCGTGCAACGCCACGGCCACCGCAGCGGCCAAGGACAAGTGGGACGGCTGCGTCACCAAGAGCTACACCGGCGTCGCCGTCGCGTTCACGCCGACGTGGTTCCAGGTCCTGCCCGGCGTGGACCTGTCGGCCCCGATGACCTACGCCGTCGGCGTCGCCGGCAACGCGGCCGTGACCTTCGGCGGCAACCAGGGCCTGGGCAACTACACCGTCGGCCTCTCGGCCGACGTGCAGCAGAAGTACCGCTTCGACCTGAAGTACATCGACTACCTCGGCCGCTACAAGGACAACGGCACCGCCGTCACCGCCACCAATGGCCTGACCACCTACCTGAAGGACCGCGGCGCCGTGAGCCTCACCTTCAAGACGACCTTCTGAGGACACTCATCATGCGCAACCAGACCACGCTCCTCGCGGCCCTCGTCGCCGCGTCGTTCACCGCCCACGCCGCCGTCACCCCTGACGAGGCCAAGGCGCTGGGCTCCACGCTCACCGCCATCGGGGCCGAACGCGGCGCCAGCAAGGACGGCACGATCCCGGCCTACACCGGCGGCCTGACCGCGCCGCCGGCGGGCTTCAAGGCCGGCGACGGCATCCGCCCGAACCCCTACGCGGCAGAGAAGCCGCGCCTGGTGATCGACGCCAAGAACATGGCGCAGCACGCGGCCACGTTGACCGAAGGCACCAAGGCGCTGCTGCAGAAGTACCCCACGTTCCGGGTCGACGTCTACCCCACCCAGCGCAGCGTGGCGTTCCCGAAATGGGTGGCCGACAACACCGCGAAGAACGCGCTGAAGGCCAAGACGAACAACGACGGCCGATCGATGGAAGGCGCGCACGCCGGCTTCCCGTTCCCGATCCCCAAGACCGGCAACGAGGCGATGTGGAACCACCTGGTGCGCTTCAACGGCCAGGCCTACGAGGCCAAGTACCGCAACCTGACGGTCGACTCCGGCGGCCGCACGACGCTCGCCACCGAAGGCGTCAGCAACCAGGAGTACCCGTTCTGGGACCACACCAAGACCACGGCCGACACCTTCTGGCGCATCAAGCTGACCTACACCGGCCCGGCGCGCCGCGCCGGTGAGGCGCTGATGCTGATCGACCCGCTCGACATCGGCAGCAAGGACCGCCGCGCCTGGAGCTACCTGCCCGGCCAGCGCCGCACGAAGGTGGCGCCGGACCTGAGCCACGACACGCCGAACCCGGGCACCGGCGGCGCGACGACCTTCGACGACATCTTCATCTTCAACGGCTCGATGGACCGCTTCGACTTCAAGCTCGTCGGCAAGAAGGAGATGATCGTGCCGTACAACGCGTACGCCGCGGTGTACCAGGCCAAGCAGGACGACCTGCTCAAGCCGAACCATCTGAACCCCGACCTGGTGCGCTGGGAACTGCACCGCGTCTGGGTCGTCGAGGCCACGCTGAAGGATGGCAAGCGCCACGTCTACAGCAAGCGCACCTTCTACCTCGACGAGGACTCGTGGGCCGCGGTCGCGAGCGACGAATACGACGCCCGTGGCCAGTTCTACCGCGCCGGCTTCGCCTACATGGCGCCGAGCTACGACCTGCCCGCGCCGTACACCGACATGTTCGGCCACTACGACCTGGTCTCGCGGATCTACTCGCTGACCGGCTTCATCGCCGAGACCGGCGGCCTCAAGCACACGAAGCCGCTCTCCGAGCGCGAGTGGACGGCCGACTCGCTGGCCGGCGCCGGCGTGCGCTGAGCGCGGCTGCTGCGGAGCCATCGCCATGCAACGGCGCACCCTGCTGAGGGCGCTCGCCGCGGGGAGCGTGTTGCCCCTCGCTGCCCGCGCGAACGCCCAGCCCCTGCCCTTGCCCTGGCGCGACGTGCTCGACACGCCGGCGCGGAAGAGCCCGCTGGCGCCACGCGCCCTGCTCACCGGGCTGGCCCGGGCCGGCCAGCGCGTGGTGGCCGTCGGCCAGCGCGGGCACGTGCTGCTGAGCGACGATGCCGGCAAGACGTGGCAACAGGCCGACGTGCCGGTCAGCGCCGACCTGGTGGCGGTGCATTTCCCCACGCCCACGCACGGCTGGGCGGTCGGCCACGACGGCGTGGTCCTGCACAGCGCCGACGCGGGCAAGACCTGGTCACGCCAGCTGGACGGCCGTCGCCTCGGCGAGGTGCTGGTCGCGCACTACACCCGCAGCGGTGACGCCGCCTGGCTCGCCGAGGCCAGGCGCTTCGCGGCCCAGGGCGCCGAGAACCCGTTCCTCGACGTGTGGTTCGACGATGCGCGCCACGGCACCATCGTCGGCGCGTTCGGCCTGGTGCTGCGCACGGCCGACGGCGGCAAGACCTGGGAGCCGCTGCTGCACGTGGCCGACAACCCGAAGGCCCTGCACCTGTACGCGGTGCGGCGCATTGGCACCGAGCTGTTCATCGTCGGCGAACAGGGCACCGCCCTGCGGCTCGACCGCGACAGCGGCCGCTTCGCCGCACTCGACCTCCCGTACAAGGGCACGCTGTTCGGCCTGATCGGCAAGGACCGCGTCGTGCTCGCCCACGGGCTGCGCGGCAACGTCGTGCGCAGCATCGACGCCGGCGCCACGTGGCAAAGCGTTCCCACCGGCGTGGGCGTCGGCCTGACGGCCAGCACGCTGGACGCACGCGGCCGCTTCGTCATCGTCAGCCAGGCCGGCCACGTGCTCGTCAGCAGCGACGACGGCGCGAGCTTCACCCCCACCAAGGTCGAGCGCCCGGTGCCCGCCGCCGCGGTGGTCGGCGCTGGCACCGGCACGCTGATCGTCGCCGGCCCGCGCGGCGTCCACAGCCTGGCCCTGGCCTGACGGAACCCGAAGGAACACCATGCACGCAGCACCCCCGACTTCCCCACCGGCCGTCGAGACGCTGGCGCAGTTCGACCCGGCGAGCGGCTCGCTGCTCGAGCGCGCGGTGTTCAACCACCGCAAGGCGGTGATGCTGGCCTGCGCCGTCATCACCGTGCTGCTGGCCGTCCTGGCGACGACCAGGCTCTCGCTGAGCGCGAGCTTCGAGAAGATGATCCCGCGCAGCCACCCGTACATCCAGAACTACCTGGCGAACCGGGTCGAGCTGCGCGGCCTGGGCAATGCGCTGCGCATCGTGGTCGAGAACCCGAACGGCGACATCTACGATCCGACGTACCAGGCGACGCTGCGCAAGATCCACGACGAGGTGTTCCTGACGCCCGGCGTCGACCGGGCCTGGGTCAAGTCCCTGTGGGCGCCGGGCGTGCGCTGGACCGAGGTCACCGAAGAGGGTTTCCGCGGCGGCCCGGTGATGCCCGACAACTACGACGCCAGCCCCGCCGCCACCGAGCAGCTGCGCGCCAACATCGCACGCGCAGGCATCGTCGGCAGCCTGGTCGGCAACGATTTCAAATCGAGCATGCTGGTCGTGCCGCTGCTGGACACCGATCCAAGCACCCACCAGCGGCTCGACTACCGCCAGCTCTCGCACGCGATCGAGCAGATCCGCACGCGGGTCGAGGCCGACGGCAGCGCGCGCATGCACGTGATCGGCTTTGCCAAGCTGGTCGGCGACCTGATCGACGGGTTGATGCAGGTGGCGCTGTACTTCGGCCTGGCCGCGGCCATCGCCACCGCGATCATCTGGCTCTACACCCGCTGCGTGCGCTCGACGGCACTGGTGATGGCCTGCTCGCTGATCGCGGTGGTGTGGCAGCTCGGCCTGGTGGCGGCGCTGGGCTTCGAGCTCGACCCGTATTCGATCCTGGTGCCGTTCCTCGTCTTCGCGATCGGCGTCAGCCACGGCGCGCAGAAGATGAACGGCATCATGCAGGACATCGCGCACGGCGCGCACAAGCTGGTCGCCGCGCGCTACACCTTCCGCCGCCTGTTCCTGGCCGGGCTGACGGCGTTGCTGGCCGATGCGGTGGGCTTCGCGGTGCTGATGGTGATCGACATCGACGTCATCCAGGACCTGGCGCTGACCGCGAGCCTCGGCGTGGGGGTGCTGATCTTCACCAACCTGATCCTGCTGCCAGTGCTGCTGAGCTACGTCGGCGTCAGCCCGAGCGCCGCCGCGCGCACGCTGCACGCCGAGAGCGACGCGGCGCAGAACACCGGCTTCAACCGCCTGTTCGGCGTGCTGGCGCGCTTCGTCGAGAAACGCTGGGCGATGGGCGCGGTGCTGGCCTCCGCGGTGCTGCTGGCCGGCGGCTACGCGGTGAGCACGCGGCTCCAGATCGGCGACCTCGACCCCGGCGCGCCCGAGCTGCGCGCCGACAGCCGCTACAACCGCGACAACGCCTACATCACCGGCAAGTATTCCCTGTCCAGCGACAGCTTCGCGGTGATCGTCAAGACCGGGAAGGAAGGCTGCCTCAAGTACCAGACCCTGGTCGAGGCCGACCGCCTGGCCTGGACGCTGCAGCAGGTGCCCGGCGTGCAGACCACCGCGGCGCTGACCAACGCGGTGCGCCAGATCACCGCCGGCAGCAACGAGGGCGCGCCGAAGTGGCTGACCATCGCGCGCAACCAGGACGTGCTGAACTACGGCGCGCAACAGGCCAGCGTGAGCAACCCCGACCTGTTCAACAGCGATTGCTCGGTGATGCCGGTGATCGCGTACCTGGCCGACCACCGCGCCGAGACGCTGGACCGCGTGGTCGCGGCGAGCAGCGAGTTCGCGGCGGCGCACAGCACCGCCGAGCGCCAGTTCCTGCTCGCCGCCGGCTCGGCCGGCATCGAGGCGGCGACCAACATCGTCGTGCGCAAGGCCTGGGTGCAGATGCTGCTGCTCGTGTATGCGGCCGTGATCGTGCTGTGCTTCATCACGTTCCGCAGCTGGCGCGCGGTGGTCGTGGCCGTCGTGCCGCTGGTCATCACCTCGATCCTGTGCGAGGCGCTGATGGTCGCGCTGGGCATCGGCGTCAAGGTGGCGACGCTGCCGGTCATCGCGCTCGGCGTGGGCATCGGCATCGACTACGCGCTGTACCTGCTCTCGGTGCAACTCGCGCAGCAACGCGCCGGCGTCTCGCTGGCCCAGGCCTACCGCAGCGCGCTGCAGTTCACCGGCAAGGTCGTCGTGCTGGTCGGCGTGACGCTGGCCGCCGGCGTCGCGACCTGGGTGCTCTCGCCCATCAAGTTCCAGGCCGACATGGGCGTGCTGCTGGCGTTCATGTTCGTGTGGAACATGGTCGGCGCCGTGGTGCTGATCCCGGCGCTGTCGTACTACCTGCTGCCCTCGGGCCGCACCCGGCCCGTCGTCGAACCCGCGCTCGCGGCCTGATCCGCAGCGGCGCCGCAGGCCGGCGCGGCGCCGGTCTTTCTCTTTACTCGGCCTTGAAGCTAATCGACTTCAGCACCGCGCCGACGCGCTCGTAGTCGCTCTTCAGCGACGCGGTCAGTTCGTCGGGCGTGCGCGGCTGGCCGGGCTCGAAGCCGACCTCCTGCAGGCGCTCACGAGCGCCCGGCTGGGCCAGCGCCTTCAGCGCCGCGTCGCGGATCTGCGCCTGCAGCGCGGCGGGCAGGTCGGGCTTGACCCACAGCCCCATCCACGCGACGGCCTCGAGCTGCGGGTAGCCAAGCTCGGTGAAAGTCGGCACCTCGGGGAGCAGCGGCGAGCGTTTGGGCGTGCTGACCGCGAAGGCCTTGATCTTGCCGCCCTTGAGGAGCGGGATGGACGTCGCCATGCCATCGAACATCAGTTGAACGTGCCCGCCCATCAGGTCCTGCAGCGCGGGCGTGGAGCCCTTGTAGCCCACGTGCGTCATGTCGAGGCCGACGGCCTTGTTCAGCTGCAGGCCCATCACGTGCGACAGCGTGCCGGCGGTGTACGAGGCGAAGTTGATCTTGCCCGGGTGGGCCTTCACGTGCGCGACGAGCTCGGGCAGATTCCTGGCGGGCAGCGCGTTGTTGCCCACCATCACCAGCCCGCCGCGCGCCACCTCGGCCAGCGGCCTGATCTCGTTGGCCATGATGACCGGCAGCTTCAGGATGTGCGGGATCTCGCTGACCAGCGAGTTCACGCCGACGAGCAGCGTGTGGCCGTCGCGCGGCGAGAGCGACAGATCGTTCACCGCCAGCACGCCACCGGCGCCCGGCTTGGCCTCGACGATCACCGCCTGCCCGATCTGCTTCGACAACTGATCGGCGAGCAGCCGCGCGACGATGTCCGCCGAGCCGCCCGCCGGGCCGGCGGCGACGATGCGCACGGTCTTCGTCGGCCAGTTCGATGACGGTGTCTGCGCGTGTGCCGGCGCGGCGCCCAGCAGCGACGCGATGGCCGCGGCCGCCACGAAGGTGCGTCGCGGCATGCCCGGACGCGGGTGTGTGTTCGAGGTCATGGTGATGTGATCCAGCGTATGAGCGCCAGGAATGGCGCGGGTGGGCCCGGGGCCGCTCGGGCCGTCGGGAGTTTAGGGTCGGCGAAAGGCGCGCGCAGCTCGCCGCGCACCTGGCCGGCGCGGCTCAGGCGAGCGCGCCCCGCACGCCGCCGGGCACGGGCTCGACGGGTTCGGCGGCGCGCGCCTTGTCGGCCTCGTAGGTGCCCGCGGCGCGCACGAACGCGCCGGCCGCGAGCAGCGCGAAGAGCGGGATCGCGCTCAGCGCCGGCACCAGGCCCCAGGCGTCCGAGAGCACGCCGGCCAGGAACGGACCGGCCGCCAGGCCGAGCAGGTTCTGGAACAGCGCGAGCACCGAACAGCCGGTGGCGCGCACGCCGGGGTGGATGACGTCGATGACGATCGCCGACACCGGGCCGACGGTGCAGGTGGCCAGGAAGCCGCCCACCATGATCAACGCGAACTGCGCCGCAGGGGGCAGCGCCAGCGTGAACGCGGCGACCAGCACGACCGTCGTCGTGACGCACAGGGCCGCCAGCACCATGAACTTGCGGCGCGGGTGGCGCACGCCGGCGCGGTCGACCAGCGCACCCCAGATCACCGCGCCGGCCGCGCCGCAGAGCACGACCAGCGCCGCCTTGACGCCCGCCTGCGCCGGGGCCACGCCGTGCACGCGGTTCAGAAAGCTCGGCAACCACGACCACAGGGCCGAGACCACGACCAACTGCGCCGCGCCGCCGACGCACACCCAGAGCATGGTGCGCGAGCGCGCCAGCACCCTGGCGATGTGCTTCACCGCCTCGCCGATCGATTCGCGCCGGGCGTTCTGCGCGGGCGCGAGTTGGACGGTGTCGTAGTCCCGCACCTTCAGGTAGAGCAGCGCGAGCAGCAGGCCCGGCACGCCGACGACGCCGAAGGCCGCCTGCCAACCCCACCGGGCCGCGATCACGCCGCCCAGCATGACGCCGAGCACGGAGCCCACCGACGCGGCCGCGAAGAAACCGGCGAGCAGCGCACCGCGCATGCGGCTCGGGAAGTGGCTGGCGATCAGCGCCGCACCCACCGAACCGTAGCCCGCCTCGCCGACGCCGACCACGGCCCGCGCGGCCAACAGCGCGCCATAGTTGCGGGCCCACATGCACGAGATCGTGGCCAGGCTCCACACGGTGGCCATCGCGACGATGCTCTTGACGCGGCTCACGCGGTCCGCGAACAGGGCCACCGGCAAGGCGCCGAGCGCCACGGTGACCGAGACCACCGACACCAGCCCGCCGAGCTGCTTGTCCGACAGCGCCCACTCGGCCTTGAGGTAGGGGAACAGCGAGACGATGACCTGGCGATCGACGTAGTCGAAGATCATCAGCGCCAACGTCATCGCGAACGCGAACCAGGCGGGGCCGCGGCCGAACAGGTAGTCGTCCTGCGGCGGCGCCTTCTCGAGGGCGTGCAAGTCCATGGCGATGGCCCCTCAGGGCACCAGCACGGTGGCGCCGGTGGTCTGGCGCGATTCGAGTGCGCGGTGCGCCTGCGCCGCGTCGCCCAGCGCGAAGCTCTGCCGGGGTTCGCCGGTGATGCGGCCGGCCAGCACGTGACCGAACAGCTCGTCGGCCATCGCCAGCAGGTGCGCGCGCGGCGCCGCGTAGTGCAGCATCGCCGGCCGCGTCATCCACAGCGAGCCCTTCACGGCCAGCAGCGTGCTGTCGACGACCACCGGGCCGGAAGTCGTGCCGTTGCTCACCAGGCTGCCGCGCACCTGCAGGCTGTCGAGCGAGGCCATCAGCGTGTCCTTGCCGACCGAGTCGTAGACGACCGGAACGCCCTTGCCGTCGGTCAGTTCGCGCACCCGCTTCGGAATCTCGCGCGCGGCGTCCTCCGGGGTCATGCCGCCGGTGACGATGACGTGGGCGCAGCCGTTGGAGCGCGCGACCTCGGCCTTGGCCTCGGTGCTCACGGTGCCGATCATCGTGACGCCCATCGCCCGCGCCCACTGGCAGGCCACCAGGCCCACGCCACCGGCGGCGGCGTGGTACAGGATGGTCTCGCCGCCCTGCAGCGGATAGACCTGGCGGAACAGGTACTGCGCCGTCATGCCCTTCATCATCAGCGTCGACGCGGTGCGGTCGGAGACGCCATCGGGCAACGGGATCAGCACGTCGGCCGGCATCACGCGCACATCCGCGTAGGCGCCCTGCGGCCCGAGCAGGTAGCCGACGCGGTCGCCGGCCTTGACGTCGGTCACGCCCTCGCCGACCGCCTCGACCACGCCGACCGCATCGCTGCCCAGCCCGGCGGGCAGCGGGTGCGGATAGCGGCCGGTGCGGAAGTAGATGTCGATGAAGTTGACCGCGATGTAGGTGTGGCGCACGCGCGCCTGGCCCGGGCCGGGCGCGCCGACCTCGACGCGCTCGAGTTCGAGCACCTCGGGACCGCCGGTCTTGTGGAAGCGAATGGCCTGGGGCATGAAATTCTCCTGAGTCAGAACGCGGTGTCGACGGGAGCCGCGACACGGCTGAGTTCGTAGATGAGCGGGATGGCCAGCGGCCACTCACCGAAACCCGAGGCCGGGTTCAGGTGGCCGACATCGCCGAGGTCGAACAGGCGGCTGCCCCAGTCGCTGGCGAGCGCCGCCACGCGGGCATACGCGGCCAGCGGGTCGTTGCGGCTCGCCGCGACGACGCTGGTGAACGGCAGCCGGGTGCGCGGCACCGGCAGCCAGCCGGCGGCGCGCAAGGTGTCGAGTGACGGGTAGCCCTCGGGCAGCGGTCGGTCGAAGTCGGGCGGCGCGGCGAGCAGCGCCGCCCGCACCCGCCGCCGCGTGCATGCGGCCCAGTGCGCCACCGTCACGCAGCCGCCGCTGTGCGCGACGATCACGATGGGCCCGCCGATCGCCTGCGCGGTGCGCTCGATCGCCGCCACGCGCGTCGCGCAGTCGAGGTCCTCGCGCCCGAGCGGCGGCACCGCGACCACCGGCCGGTTCGCGGCGCGCAGTTGCGACTCGAGCAGCGTCTGCCAGTGCTGCGCGACGGCGTCGCGCAGGCCGAGGACGATGAGGACCGTCGCCGACTTCATCGCCGGCCTCAGGCGGCCTTGCGCAGGAAGCCCTGCTGGCGCCCCTTGGCGTTGGGGGCGAGGCCGTTGGCGGCCAGCGTCTCCTCGATCGTGTCGTAGAAGACGCCGATCTTGCAGATCTCGCGCGCCTCCTTGCCGCTGGCGACCTCGCGACCGAACTCACGCGAGATGCGCACCAGTTGCTCGACCTGCTGCACCGTGGTCATCTTGCCGGTGCGGGACTGGTTCCAGAGGTTGTCCTCGATGCCGCAGCGCACGTGCAGGCCCATCGCCAGGCCCATCATGTTGATCGGCAGCACGTTGCGCATGCTGCTCTCGACCGTCAGCATCGCGCCGTCCGGGATGGCGCGCAGGAAGTGCGCCAGGCTGTAGATCGTCGGCTGGTCCATGCCGCCGCCGATCGCGACCCAGTTGCACACCAGCGGCCCCTTGTAGATGCCGCGGCGGATCAGCCGCTCGACCGTCTCGTAGCTGTTGATGTTGTAGAACTGGAAGGCGCTCTGGATGCCGGCCGCGCTGAGGCGCTTCACGTGCTCCTCGACCCAGGACGGGCTCGAGGGCACGATCATCTCGCGGTAGGCCTGGTAGTTCTGCGGCTCGGCCAGCGACGTGCCGGCCAGGTCGGCGATCTCCATCTGCTCGACCACGTTCATCTGCGTGGTGTTGACGGTGACGGTGACCTGGTCCGGCTTGGGGTCGAGTTCGGCGAGCATGTGGCGCGTGTCGTCCGACAGCCACTTGGCGGAGGCGCCGTCGGTCTCGGGCGCGAAGGAGATCGAGCCGCCGACCTGGATGACCATGTCCGGCACGGCCTTGCGAACGCCGGCGATCAGCTCGTTGAACTTCGACAGGCGCTTGCTGCCCTTGCCGTCGAGCTCGCGCACGTGCAGGTGCAGCACGGTCGCGCCGGCGTTGTAGCAGTCGACCGCCTTCTGCACCTGCTCGGCCATCGTCACCGGGATGTCCTCCGGGAAATCCGCCGGGATCCACTCGGGGCCGTAGGGCGCGGCGGTGATGACCAGCTTGTCCTGGTTCTCGGGGAAGAGCGATCCGTCCTGGAAATTCATGGGTGTGTCCTCGGGGCAAAAAGAAGAAGGCGGGATCAGTACGGCGCGTCGCCGACGATGCCGGCGCGCTCCATCTTTCGGTGGCACGGGGCGTAGTCCATCACCGCGTAGTGCTGGGTGCTGCGGTTGTCCCACATGGCGATCGAGTTGGGCTTCCAGCGGAAGCGCACCTGGTACTCGGGGATCTGCGCCTGGCTGATCAGGTACTGCAGCAGCTGCGACGCGCCCGGTGCGGCGTCCTGCCCGACCCGCACGCGGCCCGGCGTGTGGAAGTTCGTGAAGTGGGTGGCGAAGGCATTGACGAACAGGACCTTCTCGCCCGTCTCCGGATGCGTGCGCACCACTGGGTGCTCGGCGTCGGGGAACTGGGCGTGCAGCGCGAGGCGCCGCTCGATCGGCATCGCGGCGCCGAAGCTGGCCTCGATGCTGTGGCGCGCGCGCAGGTCGGCGATCTGCGTCTTGATGTGCTCGGGCAGCCGCTCGTAGGCCAGCACCATGTTGGCCCACATCGTGTCGCCGCCCACCGGCGGGCACTCGACGCAACGCAGCACGCAGCCGAACGGCGGCTTATCGCGCCAGGTGGCATCGGTGTGCCAGGCGTTCTCGTAGCGGTCGTTCGGCGCGTCGGGCGACTTGTAGATGCGCACGAGGCCCGGGTGCTCGGGATCGCTGCCGGCCACCGGGTGGTCCTCCAGATCGCCGAAGTGGCGCGCGAAGGCCACGTGCTCGGCGCGCGTGATGTCCTGGTCGCGGAAGAACAGCACGCGGTGCTTCAGCAGCAGCGCGCGGATCTCGGCGACGAGCGCCGGGTCGCGCGAGGCGACGCCGAGGTCGACGTTCGAGAGCTCGGCGCCGAGCGCACAGGTGAGCGGCTCGACCTTGATCGAGTCGGGCAGCGATGTCGCGCGGACGACTGCGGGGGCGCTGGCGGTGGTCATCGGGGTCTCCGGCCTCAGGCCGCTTCGGGCGGCCTTTCTTGGAGAGAAGGTTAGGCCGGCGACCCCGCCGTCGTCCCCCCATCGTGGAGGGGGGTGGGCCCGCATGCGCCCGGCCCCTGCCCGCGCTGGACGAGCCTCAGCGCTCGGTTTCGAGCAACCCCAGGATGCGTGCGCGCTGCACGACCTGCTTGCGCGTGCCGGCGTCCAGCTTCGCGAAGAGGTTCTTCATGTGCCACTTGATCGTCTGCTCACCGACCTGCATGGCCAGCCCGATTTCCTTGTTGGACAGGTTGCGGGCGGTCAGCTCCAGCACTTCGCGCTCCTTCGGGGTGAGCACCGTGCTGCGAACCGCGCGGTCCTGCGGCGTCGCTTGCACGGGCGCGCGCAGCGGCGCCGCCAGCGGCCCGGGGCCGGGCAGCGCCGCGCCCGACGCCGACGACCCGCCGGGCCAGGCCTGGCGCACCCAGTCGCCGAGCGCCGGATGGGCGTCGTCGAACACGCGCAGCAGCCCGTAGGTGGTGGCCAGATCGACCGCCTCGCGCAACAGGGCCTGCGACTTCTCGCCGCAGCGGTCCAGCACCCAGGCGCGCAGCGCCAGCAGCTCGATGTGCAGGCGCACCAGCTTGACGCCCTGCGCCATCGCGTCCGCACGCGCCAGCGTGTCCGCCGCCTGACGCCAGTCCTGCATCGCGATGGCGGCGTAGGCCAGCGCGACCTCGCGCAGCAGCAGCGCGTTGCGCCGCCACAGCCGGCCTGGCGGCGCGGCCGGATCGGCCAGCCGCGCGTCGATCTGCGCGCACAGCTCGCGGCAGGTCTCGGGGCGGAAGCGGCGTGCGTGCAGGCGCACCTGCTCGGCCAGGCTGGCGATGCCCAGCCGCGGCAGGCGGCGCGCCCCGCCCACGGCATCCAGCGCGCCCAGCAGCTCCAGCGCGCGGTGCTCGGCGCCCTCGGCGGCCGAGATCCGGGCCATCGTCCGGTAACCCAGCAGCACGGCCTCGGGCAGCGCGCTGCGCTCCAGCACGTCGAGCCGGTTGGCCAGCAGCGCGCCGGCTTCGTCGGGGCGGTTGCGCTCCCAGCACGCCGCCGCGAGCACGGCGGCCAGCATGCAGGTGAAGGGGTTGCGCCGGCCCAGGTCGGCTTCGGCGCGCGCCAGCGTCGGGCGCAGCAGCTTCTCGGCCAGCAGCACCTGGCCCTCCCACAGGTACGACAGGCCGACGATGAAATCGCCCCAGCGACCGAGGTAGCCCTGCGCTCGCCCGTCGCCGGCCCGCGGCGCCTGCTGCTGGCGCAGGCGCGCGAGCGCCGGCTCGCCTTCGAGCAGCGTGCGGAACGCCGAGCGGTTGGCATGCACCTGCAACAGCAGCGGATCGGTCAGCGGCGGGTCCTGCGCCCACGGGTCGTGCAGCGCCGCGAAGCGATCGGGGTCGTCGGCGTAGACCGCCGCGCCGCTCTGGATCAGCGCGCATTCGCAGCGCAGCGCGTCACCGGCGTCCGGCTGCGCGAGCAGGCGCTCGATGAAGCGACTGGCCTCCTCGTGGCGCTCGCTCAACGCCAGCGACCAGGCCACCGCCAGCAGCAGGCGCGGCCGGCGATCGACCTCCGCGGCCGGAAGGCGGCTCAGCCACTCCAGCACCGTGCCCTGGTGCCCGCGGGCCATCAGCGACTCGTACAGGCTGCGCTCGGCCAGGTCGTACGCAGTCTCGCGCTGGCCGGCGGCGAGCGCGTGCAGTGCAGCCGCGTCGATCAGGCCCTGCGCGGCCAGGCCCTCGGCGGCGCGTGCGTGCAGCGCCGCCTGCTCGTCGGCCGGCAGCAGTGCGAAGCGGCCGCGCAGCTGGTCGCGCGCCAGCGCGTGCATGCGCAGCCAGTCGCTGGCCTCGCCGGCGGCGAGCACGGGCGTGTCGCGCGCCAGCCGGGCCAGGCGTTCGCCGGCGTCCGGCTCCTGCGTGAGCGCCTTGCACAGCTCGGGGTGCAGCAGGTCGAGGATGGAGATGCGGGTCAGGAACGAGACATCGGCCGGGTCCAGGTTGGCCAGCAGCAGGTTGACGAACTGCTCGCGCAACGGGTCTCGCAACTGGTCGCGTACCGGGCCGCCCTGCGCCGCCATGACGGCGATCTCGGTCTGCGGGTCGCTGCCCGCCGCCATCACCGACAGTGCGAGCTGCAGGCCCAGCGGCCAGCCCTCGGCCAGCTCGTGCAGGCGCGCGGCGGCGTCGCGATCGACGCGGCTGCCGAAGCGCGCGCGCACCAGCTCGATCGTCTCGTCGAGCTGGAAGCGCAGCTGCTGCGCGCCGACGATCGTGGCGATGCCGTAGCTGACGAGGTCGTCGAGCCCGAGCTGGCAGTCCGCCCGCGCAGCGACCACGGCGCGCAGGTTGGAGGGGGCGTTCCGCAGCAGGTAGGCGAGCGCATCGCGCGTCGTTTCGGGCAGGCGGTCGGCCTCGTCGACGATCAGCACGATGTCCAGGGCCGATTGCGCCACGTCGGCCAGCCAGATCGTCACGGCCTCGAGGCCGGCCGGCGTGGCGGCTTCCAGCAGCGTGTGGCCGAAGGTGGGGCGGCCGGCCCCCGTGCGCACCGCCAGCGACAGGCCTTGCACGAAGCGCTGCACGTCGTCCTGCGGCTGCGCCGTCAACCAGGCGACGACCTGCCCCTGCGCCAGGTGCTCGCGCCGCCACTGCGCCAGCAACGAGGTCTTGCCATAGCCGCCAGGCGCCTGGACCAGGACGACCGGGTGGTCGCTCACGTGTTCGTGGTCGGCTTGCAGGCGGGGACGGGTGAGCTGGTGGCGAGGCACGCGCGGCGGCGTGACCTTCAGCAGCAGGTCGTCGGGATAGCCGGCGAGCGTTCGGGATGTGGGGGTGGTGGTGGGCACGTTGTTCGAGCTTGTCGATGCCGCCGCGGCGAATCCGCCCACGCGCAGTCGGCATTTCCGGTGGCGATGGTAACGGCCGACGCCCGAGGCGAACGTCGGTGCTTGCCCCCCGCGAGGAGGAGGGTTCCCGCGCACTCCGCTGCCTAGCATCGGGTGATCGCACCCACTGGAATCCGCCATGTACCGCCATCTGCTCGTTCCTGTCGACGACACCGACCTGTCGGTCGAGGTGGTCGGCAACGCCGTCGCGCTGGCGCGCCAGCTGGGGGCGCGCATCACGTTCTTCCACGCCGTCGCGGACGCGGCCGCCTCGCTCCGCGGTGACGCGGACGTGCTGCGCCTGACCGCGCGCAACGAGTACGCGTACCAGCACCTCGGCAAGGCCAGGGAGCTGCTGACCAAGGCCGAGGCGGCCGCGCGCGCGCTGGGGGTGCCCTGCGAATCGCGACACGCCCTGAGCGACAAGCCGGCGCAGGCCATCGCCGAGGCGGCACGCGCGGGCGGCTGCGACCTCATCTTCATGGCGTCGCATGGCGGGCGCGGCAAGCTCGGCATGGTCTTCGCGTCGGAGACGCTGACGGTGCTCATGACGGCCGGCCTGCCGGTGCTGGTGTCTTCCACCGGCGAACCCCGGGCGCCGGCGCGGGCGATCGGCATCATCCGCGACGAACACCGTTCGCTGGCCGCGGTCATGCACGCCTGGATGCATGCCCTGGACAACGCGCGCGACGCCGGCGGTCCGGCCGACGTCGCGCTGATGCGCGCCATCGTGCGCTACCTGCAGCATTTCCCGACGAAGCTTCATCATCCGGCGGAAGAGGAGCACCTGTTCCGGCGACTTCGCGAACGCACGACGAGCTGCAACGCCGAGCTCGACGAGCTGGAGCGTCAGCACGACCGCGACGACCAGCTCGTCACGGCCCTGGCGCAGCGGGTGGAGGCCCTGGCGGCGGCCGCGGGCGATGACCGGCCGAGCGCGACGCGCGCGCTCGGCGAAGCGGTCGAGCGCTACGCCGCGTTCCTGTGGGACCACCTGGGCCGCGAGGAAGGGGTGATCCTTCCGGCGGCGCAGCGCCACCTGCTCCCCGAAGACTGGGCCGCGATCGACGCCGCGTTCACGCAGAACCGCGACCCGAACTTCCGCGGTGACGCCGACAAGGCGTACCGGCAGCTCTTCTCGCGCATCGTCAACCTGCTGCCGCATTAAGTGGCACCATGCGCAGCGTCGGCACCGGTTGGGCGACGAGTGTTCCCTCGATCCAAGGATGTGACGCATGGACATGCAACTCAGGGGCAGGCTGGCGCTGGTGTCGGGCAGCACCGCGGGCATCGGCCACGCCATCGCCGCCGGCCTCGCCGCGGAGGGCGCGCGGGTCATCGTGAACGGGCGGACCCAGGCGGCGGTCGATGACGCTGTGAAACGGATCACCCCGGGAGACGGCGGATCGGTGCAGGGCTTTGCCGGCGACCTGAGCAAGCGGGAGGTCGCGGAAGCTCTCGTGCACCGATTTCCCGGCATCGAGATCCTGGTCAACAACCTCGGGATCTTCGAGCCCAAACCGTTCGAGGACATCCCCGACGAGGACTGGCTGCGGTTCTTCGACGTGAACGTTCTCAGCGGCGTGCGCCTGGCGCGCCTGTGCCTCCCGGCCATGCGCGCAGCCGATTGGGGCCGGATCATCTTCATTTCGAGCGAAAGCGCCGTGCAGATCCCGGCGGAGATGATCCACTACGGCATGACCAAGACCGCGCAACTGGCGGTGGCGCGTGGCCTGGCGGAGTCCCTCGCCGGCACCCGAATCACGGTGAACAGCGTTTTGCCCGGGCCGACTAAGTCGCGCGGCGTCGACGACTTCGTCGGCGCCCTGGCCCAGGCCGAGAACAAGACGTTCGAGGCCTACGAGAAGGAGTTCTTCGAGAAGGCCCGGCCCACCTCGCTGATCAAGCGCTTCGAGACCACGGCCGAGATCGCGTCCATGGTCACCTACATCGCCAGCCCGCTGTCGTCGGGAACGACAGGCGCCGCCCTCAGGGTCGATGGCGGCTGCACGAAGAGCGTCGTCTGAGCGCGGCGGGAGCAACGACATGACGACTGCAGCGCTTCCCCAGCTCGATGGCGGCCTGTTCCTCAGCGACGGTGGCCTCGAGACGACGCTCGTGTACCTGGAGGGCGTGGACCTGCCGCATTTCGCCGCCTTCGTCCTGCTGAAGGACGACGCCGGACGGGAGCGCCTGCGACGCTACTACCTCCCCTACCTCGAGCTGTGCGCGCAGACCCCCGGCGCGGGCTTCGTGCTGGAGACACCCACCTGGCGGGCGAACCCCGATTGGGGCTGTCTGCTGGGCTACGACGCGGCCGCGCTGGCCCAGGCCAACATCGAGGCCGTGCGGCTGGTGAGCGGGCTTCGCGCGGCGTGGCGCGCCAGGGTGGCGGGGCCGGTGGTCCTGAGCGGCGTCATCGGTCCGCGCGGCGACGGCTATGTGGCCGACGCACCAAGCAGCGTCGGCGATGCGGCGGCGTATCACCTGCCGCAGGCGGCGGCGCTCCGGGACGGCGGCGTCGACATGCTGGCGGCGATGACGATGACCACCAGCGCCGAAGCCGCGGGGATCGCGCGCGCCGCCCGGGAGGTCGGCTTGCCTGTGGCCATCTCCTTCACCGTCGAGACCGATGGCCGCCTGCCGAACGGCGAGTCGTTGCGCGATGCAATGGCGAAGGTGGATGCCGATGCACCGCCCGCCTACTTCGCGGTCAACTGCGCGCATCCGAGCCACTTCGAGGCCTGCCTCGCCGACGGCGGCGACTGGACGGCACGCATCCGCGGCATCCGTGCCAATGCATCGACGCTCAGCCACGCCGAACTGGACGCCGCGACCGAACTGGACATCGGCGACCCGGTCGACCTGGGCGGCCGCTACCGACGGCTGCGCGGCCCCCTGCCCGCCCTGAACGTGCTGGGCGGATGCTGCGGCACGGACCTACGCCATCTGCGCGCGATCCGTGACGCGTGGGTCTCGGCGGGGTAGCTCGATCAGCTGCCCGGTCGCGTCATCTGGCACGAGGTGGGCTGTGACGCGACATACGCGTCCCACACCGATTCCGACCGGAACCCGTAGCCCGTGTTCTCGGCGTCGTACTTCACGCCCTTGCTGCCCTGCTTGGCCCACACGCCCAGGTAGAGCGGGGCCTGCAGCTGGTGGTCGGTCTTGCGCATCTCGATCTCGCCGAGCGGGCTCTTGAAGCGCGCGCCTTCCATTGCGTAGGCCACCGCCTTGGGGTCCACCGACTTGGCCCGGCGCATGGCGTCCGCCAGCATGTGGATGCTGTTCCAGTGCGCGGCGAAGATGAAGTCCTCGTTGGACTTCTTCTTGTACGCCACCGCGATCTTCTCCAGCTCGGGCGTGGGCGCGTTGTGGCCCCAGTTCCAGATCACGCCCACCTTCTCGGCGCCCCAGTCGCCCAGCTGCGTGGGCACGCCCGGGTTGTTGGCGTTCATGGTGAAGTAGTTGATGTTGAGCCCGAAGTCCTTGGCCGCCTTGAACAACAGCGACAGGTCGCTGCCCCAGTTGGAGGTGATGACGGTGTCCGCGCCCGAGGCCTTGATCTTTGCCACGTAGGGCGAGAAGTCGCGCACCGAGGCGATGGGCACGAAGTCGTCGCCGACGATCTCCACGTCGGGCCGCTTGCGCGCCAGGTAGGCCCGCGCGGCCTTGGACACCTGCTGGCCGTGGGTGTAGTTCTGGTTGATCAGGTAGACCTTCTTGATGTCCGGGCGCTGCTGCTTCATGTAGGTCGTCAGCGCCTCGATCTTCATCTCGCTGGACGGATAGAAGCGGAAGTGCCAGAAGCTGCAGCGGTCGTTGGTCAGGCCCGGGTCCATGGCCGAGTAGTTCAGGAAGACGGCGGACTTCTGCGGTTCGCGGTCGGCCAGCTTGTTGAGCGCTTCCACCAGCGCGAACGCCACGCCCGAGCCGCCCCCCTGCGTGATGTAACGGATGCCCTGGTCGGTGGCCGACTTGAGCACCGTCAGGCTTTCCTGCGGCGTGCCCTTGCCGTCGAAGGCCACGACCTCGAAGCGGGGGTCGCTCGGCAGTGCGCTGGCATTCACCTTGTCCACGACCTCGCGCAACTGCTTGAGCGAGCCCTGACCGGCCGCGGCGAAGGGGCCGGACAGCACATCGATGAAGGCGATCTTCACCGTGTCGGCAGCACGTGCACCGCTGCTCGCGGCCAAGGCGAGCGCAGCCGCGATCGCGGCGATGCGGAAGATCGGTTTCGGGTGGCGCATGGGGGTCTCCTGGTGGTGGGTGATCTTGAGTAGCGTCGAACCGCCGGTCAGGCGATCTCGACCCGGGCTTCGAACAGGTAGCTGGCCAAGGCCTGCGTCACGGCCGGCAAGGCGGCCGCCGCAGGGGCCGGCAGGATGACGTGGACGACCAGCCCGCGGGGCCCGCCGGCGCTGACCTGCACTTGCGCGTCGGGCAGCTGGTGCTGCTCGCGCAGCACACAACGGACCAGGCGCGCGGCGGCGTCGCAGCGCAGCTCCGGCTTGAAGATCTTGCCGACCGAGGTCACCGGGATCGCATCGACGATGTGGAACTGCTTGGGCCAGGCCGGGCGCTCGGCGATGGCCTGCCGGGCATGCGCGTGCAGCTCGGCCTCGCTGACCGAGGCGCCGGCACGCAGCACCACGAAGCACACCGGCAGTTCACCCGCGTAGGCGTCGGGCATGCCGACGGCGGCCGCCAGCGACACGGCCGGGTGCGCGGTCATGGCGTTCTCGATCATCACCGGGTCGATGTTGTGGCCGCTGCGGATGATCAAGTCCTTCGACCGGCCCGCGATGTGGATGCGACCGGCGGCATCGGTGTAGCCCAGGTCGCCCGAGTCGAGCACGCCGCCCTCGATCACGCCGGCATCGTGCGCCGGGTCGCGGTAGCCGGGAGACACGTGCGGGCCGTGCACGGTGATGACACCCACTTCGCCCTCGCCGCACGGCTGAGGCACCTGCCCGTCGCCACCCAGGCGTCGCACCTCGACCCGCGTGTAGGGCAAGGCCCAGCCCACCGATCCGATGCCGCCGTCACCGGCCACCGGGTCGATCGCGATCAGGCCCGAGGCTTCGGTCATGCCGTAGACCTCGTACAGGCCGCGCCCGGTAACCTGACGAAAGCGCGCGCCCACGGCCGGCGGCAGCAGGGCCGCGCCGCAGAAACCGGCGCGCACGGCGCTGATGTCGGCGCCGTCGAGCGGCACCTCGAGCACGGCGCCCACCGACGTGGGCACGGCCCCCACCAGCGTCGCGCCGTACTGCGCCACCAGGCGCCAGAACCCGCTCACCATGGCCGGCGTGCGCAAGCCACCGGGCGACATCACCAGCAGGCCGGTCCCGGCCATGAAGGCGCTGAGGGCGCAGAAGATCGTGCCCCCGACATGAAACAGCGGCAGCGTGGCGGTGAGCGTGTCGCTCGGACGCATGTCGCCCAAGACCGCGCCGCCGAGTGCGGCCACCAGCTGACCGCGGTGCGTGTGCGCGACGAGCCGGGGCGTGCCCGTGGTGCCGCCGGTGTGGAAGTAGGCCGCCACGTCGTCGTCTCGGCCCGGCTCGCCGAAGACGAGGTGATCGTCCGGCTGGGCCATCAGCGCGGCGTGGAAATCGACCACCCCCTCCTCGGCCGGCGTGCCGGGGGGCGCGACCCGGACCAGCACCAGCCCGGGCACGCGGTCGCGCAGCTGCAGGGCCTTCTGCCAGATGTCCAGCACCGGGTGCGGACCGAGCGCCACCAGGATGCGTGCGCCCGACGCCTGCAGCAAGGCCGCGATGGACTCCACCTGCAGCAGGAAGTTGATGGGCACGGCATAGCCCGCGCTTTCGGCGCCCCACAAGGTGGCGTGCGTCTCGATCAGGCTGGGCAGCATGTAGGCCACGCCGGGACGCGGGCCGCCGAGCGTGGCGAACGCATTGGCGGCCCGGCGCACCAGACCGAGCAGCTCGCGGCAGTCGACGCGCCGGGCCTGTTCATCCGGCGCACCGGTCATGACCATCGTGATCGCGGTGCGTTCGGGCTGGCGCCGCGCCGCCTCGATGAAGACATCCAGCACGCTGCGCTCCGGCAGGCGCTGATCGAGCGGCAGGGCCGCCTCGAACTGCCTCAGCTCGTCGAGGGTACGGATCGGATGGTCGTTGAGGAGTGCCACTGCCGCCCCGGTTGATTTCGCCCCGGATACTAGGACGGCGGTTCGGCGATTCCTACCCGAGTTAACGATTGAGTCTGGTGCGCGCGATCGGAGGAGGTGCCGCCGCCCGCGGGTCGTGCCGTGCAGCTCAGCCGACTTCGCCCGGCTCGGCGGCCATCACAACGCCACGGTCGAGATCGCCGGCACGGCCGCGATCACCGCCACGCCGGCCAGCAGCGCGAGCAGGTAGGGCCAGATCGCCGGCATCACCTCGTCGGGCTTGGCGCCGCCGATCCGGCACGCGACGTAGAAGCCGACGCCGATCGGCGGCATCATCAGGCCGACGTTCATCGCGCAGACGACCACCATCGAGTAGTGAACGTCGTTGATGCCGAGCTTCTTCGCGATCGGGTACATGATCGGCGCCAGCAGCAGCACCGCGGGCAGGCCCTCGAGCAGGCAGCCGAGCACCAGGAAGACCGCCACGGTGACGGCCATGTAGGTCATCCAGCCGCCGGGCAGCGAGGTGAGGAATTGCGAGAGCTGCTGGACGACGCCACTCTGCGTGATCGTCCATGCCATCGCCGACGCCGCGCCGAGGATCAGCAGGATCGCGCCGCTGAGCGCCGCGGTCTCGACCAGCATCGCGTAGAGCTGGCGCCGCGTGATGCCGCCGTACAGCACCTGGCCGATGACCATCGCGTAGAGGACGGCGATCGTCGACACCTCGGTCGCAGTGGCGATGCCGCCGCCGACGATGCTGCGGATGAGGAACGGCAGCACCAGCGCGGGCGCGGCGATCAGCATCACGCGGCCGATGGTCTTCCAGGGCGCGCGACGCAGCCCGGCGGTGACCTCGTGGCGCGCCTTCCAGCGCGCCAGCACCAGCAGCGCGGCCAGCAGCACCATCGCCACCACGAAGCCGGCCTGGAACAGCCCGGCGATCGACACGCCGGCCACCGAGCCGAGCACGATCAGCACGATGCTGGGCGGCACGGTGTCGGCCATCGCCGCACCCGTGGCGAGCAGCGCGACCATCTCGCGCCGCTTGTGACCGCGCCGCGCCATCTCGGGGAACAGCGCGGGTGCCACGGTGGCCATGTCCGACACCTTCGAGCCGGAGATGCCGGAGACGATGAACAGCGAGCCGAGCAGCACGTACGACATGCCCGCCTTCACGTGGCCGAGCAGCGAGGCGAGGAAGTCGACGATGGCCTTGCCCATGCCGGTGGCGTCGAGCACGCAGCCCAGCAGCACGAAGATCGGCACCGACACCAGCACGATGCTGGACATGCCCTCGTCCATGCGCCCGATCACGATCAGCAGCGGGGTCTGGGTCGTGAACGTGAGATAGCTCAGCGCGCCCAGGCCGAAGCAGAACGCGATCGGCACGCCGGCGGCGAGGCAGACCGCGACGAGCCCGACCAGGAAGATCGCGATGTTGAGGTGGCCGAGTTGCGCCAGCGCCGGCATCTGCCAGTGGCACAGTGCCGCCAGCGCGGCGACGACCGCTGCCGCGACCACCAGGTTGCGCGGCTGAACCGAGCGCCACGCATAGCCCAGCACCACCACCAGCATCGCGAGCAGCCCGAAGCCGATCGACGCGACGCGAAAGCTGTTGGGGATGCCGAGCGCGGGCGTGGTGATCGCCCATTCCTCGCGGGTGTACTCCCACGCCGGGTGCAGCATGCCGACGAGGAACGCCACGACGGCCGCCAGCGCGAGCGCGTTGACGGCGTCGCGCGCGCGCGCCGGCAGCCACTCGACCACCAGCGTCAGCCGCAGGTGCTCGTTGCGGTGCATCGCGATCGCGGTGCCGATCATCGTCAGCCAGATGAACGCGAACGACACCACCTCGTCGATCCAGACGATCGACTGCGAGAAGACGTACCGCGACAGCACCGCCACCAGCAGCAGCACGATGATGAGCACCATCAGCGCCGCCGCGACGACCTCGAGCGGGCGCAGCAACCCGGTCATCGCGCGCTGGACCGGGCCCTCGGCTGGTGTCGGCTGGCTGGGTGCGGTCGAGGGCGCGGTACTCATCAGGATCGGCGGAGCCGGCGCGTCAGCTCAGCTTGCCGACGGCGCGCTCGAGGATCGCCCAGGCCTCGTCGCCGAACTTCGTCTTCCACTCGGCATAGAAGCCGGCCTGGCGCAGCTTGGCCCGGAAGCCGTCGGTCTTGGGCTGGTTGAAGGTCATGCCCTTGTCGGTCAGCGACTTCTGGAGCGTGCCGTTGAGCGCGGCCACGTCGGCCCGCTGCTTCAGCGCGGCGGCATTGACGTGGCGCGCGACGACGGTGCGCAGGTCTTCCGGCAGCTTCTCCCAGGACCGGCGGTTGGCCAGGAACCAGAAGCCGTCCCACATGTGGTTGGTCACCGAGACGTACTTCTGCACTTCGTAGAGCTTGGCGGTCTCGAGGATCGCGAGCGGGTTCTCCTGGCCGTCGACCACCTTGGTCTGCAGCGCGGAGTAGACCTCGACGAAGTTGATCGACGCGGGCGCCGCGTCGAAGGCCTTGAACATCGACGTCCACATCGGCGACACCGGCACGCGGATCTTGAAGCCCTTCAGATCCTCGGCAGTGTTGATCGGCTTGGTCGACGAGGTGATCTGGCGGAAGCCGTTGTCCCAGATCTTGTCCATCGCGACCAGGCCCGCCTTGCCGATCTGGCCGCGCACGTGCGCGCCGAGTTCGCCGTCGAGCGCCTTCCACACCGTGTCGTAGTCCGAAAACGCGAAGCCGACGCCGGTGATCGCGGTGCCCGGCACGAGCGTCGACAGGATCAGGCCGGACAGCGTGAAGAAGTCGATGCCGCCGGCGCGCAGCTGGCTCAGCATGTCGGTATCGGAACCGAGCTGGTTGGCCGGGAAGATCTGGATCTCCACGCGCCCCTTGGTGTCCGCCAGGATGGCCTCGGCCATCTCCTTCGCGCGGATGTTCATCGGGTGCGAGACCGGCAGGTTGTTGGCGTACTTCAGGCTGAACTCGGCCTTCTGCGCGAACGCGCCGGTGGCGGGCAGCGCCAGCGCCGAAGCGGCGGCGGCCGAGCGAAGGAGGGTGCGACGGGTGGGGTTCATGTTGTTGTCTCCAGTGTTTTCAGGTCGTTGAAATCAGCTCGCCGCGGCGGCAGGCCAGAGCCGGACCGCCCGAAATGTACAGGGCCCGGCACGCGCACGGCGGCTTCACGCCGGGTCGCGCGGGCGGCGCAGCGTCGGCAGGCCTACGCCGGCGGCATCAAAGCCGCCGTCCACTGCCACCACCTGGCCGTTGACGAAACCGGCGTCGTCGCTGCAAAGGAAGCCGACCACGCTGGCCATCTCCTCGCAGCTGCCGTAGCGCCCGAGCGGGATGGTGTCGTAGTAGTCGGAGCGGATCGCCGCGCTGTGCACGAGCCTGGCCATCTCGGTCTCGACCGGCCCCGGCGCGATCACGTTGACGCGCACGCCGACGTTGCCGAGCTCGACCGCATGCTGCTTCGTCATGTGGATCAGCGCGGCCTTGCTGGTGCCGTAGGCCACGCGCAGCGTGCTCGCCCGCAGCCCCGAGATCGAGGCGATGTTGACGATGGCGCCGCGGCCGCGCTGCGCCATCATCGCGCCGAAGGCCTGGCTGCACAGGAAGGCGCCGTCGAGATTCGTCGCCATGACCGTGCGCCATTCCGCGAAGGTGGTCTCGAGCACGGGCTTGAACACCGCCACGCCGGCGTTGTTGACCAGCGCGTCGACGCGTCCGAAGCGCGCGATCACCTGCGCTGCGGCGCGCTCGACCTGCGCCGGATCGGAGACGTCGCAATCGACGCCCAGCAGGTCGTCGGGCCGGGCGAGTTCGTCGAGCGTGCGCGCCAGCGTGGCGGCGTCGCAGTCGAGCAGCGCGACGCGGCAGCCGTGGGCGAGGAACCATTCGCCGATCGCCCGGCCGATGCCGCGGGCACCTCCGGTGACGACGGCGACGCGGGAGGCGAAGGGCTCGGTCATGAGGGCGAATACTCGTCGCAGTAGGGGGAACCGAAGCATGAACGCGCGACCGCAGCGTGTCTGCCCCCCGCCGATGCGGACTAACCCGCAAAGGTCGGCGTTCTCTCACTCACGAGTGGCCCGTCACCTCATCCCCAGCGTGACTCGCTCGCGGTTGCGCAACTCGTCGACGAGCACACGCTTGTTCTCCGAATAGACGATCGGGACGGCAAGCAACTGCACGCCGCCGGCCTGGAATGCCGCTTCCAGCGCGGGCGCCAATTGCCCGATGTCCGTCAGGTGGCGGCCCTGGGCACCATAGGCTTGCGCGTAGAGCGCAAAGTCGGGGTTGCCGAAGGTCATGCCGAAATCGGCGAAGCCGTCGACCGCCTGCTTCCAGCGGATCATGCCGAACGCGTTGTCCACCAGCACCAGCACCACGAGATCGAGCTCGAGCCGGACGGCGGTCTCGAGCTCCTGGCTGTTCATCATGAAGCCGCCATCGCCGCACACCGCCAGCACGCGCCGTTTCGGATGGAGCAGGCAGGCCATGATGGCCTGGGGCAGGCCGGCGCCCATGGTGGCCAGGGCGTTGTCGAGCAGCAGCGTGTTGGCCGCGCGCGTCCGGTAGTTGCGGGCGAACCAGATCTTGTACATGCCGTTGTCGAGCGCCACGATGCCGTCGCTCGGCATCACTTGGCGAACGTCGTGCACGATGCGCTGCGGCGTCCATCGCGCTTCGGTCGCGCGATCGGCCAGGTGGCTCAGGATGCCCTCGCGCAAGGGCAGCAGCGCGCCGGCGTTCGGCAGCTGGCCCTCCAGCCGGTCGGCCAGCAGGCTCAGCGACTGCGCGATGTCGCCCACGACTTCGGCCTGCGGAAAGTAGACCTGTTCGACGGTCGCCGGCTGGTACGCCACGTGGATCACCTGCGGGCGGTCGTCGTTCATGATGAAGGGCGGCTTCTCGCTCGTGTCGTGCCCGATGGCGACGATCAGATCGGCCTGCTCGATGGCGTCGTGCACATAGTCGTTCTCCGACAGCGCCGCGGTGCCCATGTAGAGCTCGGTGCCGCCGGGGACCGTGCCCTTCCCCATCTGCGTCGTGAAGTACGGAATGCGCGTGCGCAGCACGAACTTCGCCAGCTCGGCGGTCGCCCGCGGGCGTGAGGCCGCGGCACCCAGCATGATCAACGGCCGCCGCGCCGCGAGGATCATCTGCGCGGCGCGGTCGAGCATCGCCGCACTGGCGACCGGCAACTCGAGCGGGTGCGGCGGCACCATGCGGGCCGACTTGCACGCCTCGCCGGCGATGTCTTCGGGCAGCTCCAGCAGCACCGGGCCCGGGCGCTCCTCCTGGGCCACGCGAAAGGCTTCGCGCACGAGCGTCGGGATGGTCTGCGTCGAGACGATCTGATGCGCCAGCTTGGTCAGCGGCCGCATCGCGGCGACCATGTCGACGATCTGGAAGCGTGCCTGGCGCGAGGTGAGGATGCCCTTCTGCCCCGTGATCATCACCATCGGCATCGCCCCGACGTGCGCGAAGGCGGCGGCGGTGGTGAGGTTCAGCGCACCGGGTCCCAGCGTGGTGATGCAAACGCCGGGCTTGCCGGTGAGCCGGCCGTACGTTGCCGCCATGAAGCCGGCGGCCTGCTCGTGGCGCGTGATCACGAGCTCGATCTTCGAATGGCGCAACGACTCGACGACGTCGAGGTTCTCTTCTCCGGGAATGCCGAAGATGCGCTCGACGCCCTCGTTCTCGAGTGCGGCCACCAGAATGTCGGATCCCTTGGTCATCGACCTGCTCCTGACCAGAACGGACTTCATCTTAACGAGTGAGCGGGCAAAGCGCCCACAGCCGAAGTCCAGCGGGCTTCACTACAGACTGATGGCGGTCGGTCGGCCATTGGCGTCGGCGTCAGTTCGTGGTCGAGGCTGACTTCGGCACCGCCTTGCTGCGAAGGGCGGCTCCACCTTGGAATCGGACGGACGACGTTGTAGCTCAGCCGACTGTCCGCCAGCTCTGACCTGGAATCGACGCTCTCGACCCGTTGCAGACATCCGTAGCCAAGAATAGGCAGCCATATAGCCGCCGTTCGCGGGGGCTCGGGCGGATGCCCTATCACTCAGGCACTTTGCTTCTTCAATGTGCTGGCCACGACGGTGCCGAAGCTGCCAGGAAGATGGACGGGCAAGCCAGAAGGTACTTCATGTGCTCTCCTCTTTGGTCGTTCGACGACGATCCACCTCAACGCGATGGTAGATATCGCCGTTCTCTGAGAACCGCCCGTCTTCCTTGCCGACCAGTCGGCTGTACGCGCCGCTGGACCAGTTGGGGCCGCAACGCTCGGCAGCGTATGCAGCCCGCCAAGGCATCAGGTTCAGGTACCGTCAGCCGCGCAAGTGAAGTTCTCCGCGTTGTTGATGTCCCCCGAACCCTTGTACTTGGGGTACGTTCCCACCAGACAAAACGGGCGCGTGGCCTTGACTCGGCCATTGCGCTGATCGCGCCGTAGTCGGCATCCAGGTTGAAAGTCGAGACGTCGTACGTCCAGCTGAAGTCGTTCTTGGCGATACGCAACCACGGCTGACCCAAGCCTGTCAGGCTGTTGGCGCCGACCGAAAATTGACCCGCTGGGGATGCGGCGATGCGCCGCATCGAGAAGGTCGTGCTCGACGATCCCAGCGTCGCGGCGGTCGCGAGCAAGGCCGACCCCGACACGAAGCAGCTCGTCATCGACCTGAAGGAGCGTCACCGGCGCCCGCCGCTCGACGAGGTGTTGGTCCTGCCGCCAAGCGCAGCGGCAGCCTGGCGAGCATGCAGGTTTACTGAGCCACGTTTGCCGTGATACGGCGCGTGGTGATGATCGCGACATCTCAATGCAACTTGACGCGAGGTTCGGTGCGCCTCGAGATGAGGCGCGCAAGCGTATCGAGCGAAACCTTCACGACGCCGTGCAGCGCCAGCTCGTGCATCTTGTAGAGCGAGATGTACATGATTCGGGCGAAGAGCCCTTCGATCATCAAGCTGCCACCGATCAGGCCGCCCATCATGTTGCCCACCGTGCTGAACTCGCCGAGCGACACGAGCGAGCCGAAGTCGCGGTAGCGGTAGGGCTTGAGCTCCTTGCCCGCCATGCGCCGGCGGATCCCCACTAGCGTTTCATCACCTCGAACTCCGTCGCCAAAGTTCGGAACCGATTCATTTGAATTGCGACGAACCGCTCGAGCTCGGCGCCGGTCAACGCGAGCGGGAACAGGCCATGGCTGGCAAGCCGCTTGGCGTAGCGCTCATCTGCCATCGCACGTTGGAATGCGGACACCCACGCGCGATGGCTGTCGTCGTTCACGCGTCCCCCCATGTAGAACCCGCGCGCCGTTTGCCACACCACGTCGACACCCTGCTCGCGTGCCGTCGGCACATCCGCGAAGGCGCCCTGCAGGCGTTGCTCGGAAAGCACGGCGAGCAGACGCACCGATCCTCCCTTGGCCACGTGCTGCCCGACCTCGGCTGCGTCGCCCGCAAACGCACTCACATGCCCGCCCGCCAGGGCCAGCAGCGCATCACCGCCGCCTTCGAAGGCAACGAAGCGAAAACTACGCGCATTGCCGCCGGCGCTGCGCACCAACAACGCGGACTTGAACCAGTCCTGGCTGCCGATCGTGCCACCTGCGCCGAAGGTCAGCGCACGCGGCTCGGCCTTCATCGCCGCCAGCAGCTGCCGCAAATCCTTGAAAGGTGAGTCCTTGCGCACCGCGACGACACCGTAGTCAGCACCGATCACGGCCACCCAGCGCACGTCGCGCTCGGTATACGGTCCGAACTTGCCTTGCGCCAGGTTCAACAGGGAACCGCTGGAGAAGGCCACGATCGTGTTGGGCTCGGCATGTCGTTCGGTGACGACCCGTGTGTACGCCACGGCGCCGATGCCACCCGGCAGGTAATCCAGCTGCAGCGCCCTTTGCTCGGTCAGCATCTCCTGAGCGAGCTGGCAGGTCACATCAAAGCCGCCACCGGCCTTGGCCGGCACGATACAGCGCGATGACTCCGTGGCGTGGGAGGAACTCGAAGCGCCGCAGGTCATCACCGGCGCGATCGCGCACAGCCGGCCCAGCACAAGGCGGCGAGTGAGCTTCATGCCGCATCCACCGGCCAACGCAGCATGAAGGTATTGGTCTGCGCCTCGTTCTGGCGCTCCACCGACAGCGTCCCGCCGTGGCGCTCGACGATCGACTTTGCGATCGCCAGGCCCAGGCCGGCGCCGCGACTGGCTTCGCCCTTCACGAAGCGCTCTCCCAGGCGCTCGAGCACCTGCGCTGCCACGGGTGCGCCCGCGCTGACCACGCGCATCTCGCTCCAACGGTCATCAGTGCGCGTCATGAGCGTGACGGCGCCGTGCACGTCCGTGTAAGCGACAGCGTTGTGCGCCAGGTTGGCCAGCGCTTCGCCGAGGAGCGCGCGGTCGCCCTCGGCCCAGCAGGGTTGCACCGGCAGCTCCACGCCGAAGTCGAGACTCTTGCTTCGAGCCAACGGAATCAGGTCGCGGGCCACCTCACGCACCAGAGGGTTCAAATCGAAGCGTTCATGGCTGGGCATGGCAGCGTCGCTGCGAGCCAGCGCGAGCAGCTGGTTGCCGCCGCGCGTAGCGCGATCGAGGTGATCCGCGATCGAGGCGAGCGTGGCGACTATATCTGCGGGGTTGCTCAGGCGCATCGCATAGCCGACCTGGGTGTGCAGCGTTGCCAGCGGCGTGCGGAGCTGATGCGATGCATCGTCGATGAAGCGGCGCTGTTGAGACAACACGGCGTGATTGCGTTCAAGCTGGTGGTTCACCGCGTCCACGAGCGGCCGGATGTCTCGAGGCAACACCATGGCGTCGAGGGGCCGAAGGTCCGAAGGCTGGCGCGCCTTCACTTGTCGCGCCAACTGGGCCAGCGGCCGCAAGGTCAGCGTTACCAGAGCCGCCAGCACGAGACCGACCAGCGAAAGCACGAACGCATCCCGCATTGCGCTGCGCATTACGAAGCTGGTAGTGAACGCGCGACGCGACGAAGTGCCTTCGGCCACCTGGATCACGAGCCGAGTGGCAGCCGCATCGCGCAGGGGCTTGTCGAGCACGCGCAAATAGGTTCCGACCCGCACCGGTTCGCCAAAGTACACGGCATCCTCGAAAACGGGAACTCCTGGCTCCAGCGGCTCTTCGGGCAGCGGAAGGTCCGGGCTTCCGATCTCGACCAAGCCATCGCTGGTGGCGACGCGGAAGTAGACGTTGCCGCCCGCGGTGAGTTGGAAGAACTCAAACAGACGGTAGGGCAGTTCGACCGACAGGCCGCCAGAGGCTGTCGACACGTTATGGTCGACCGAACGGATGGCGCCACTCAGCGAGCGGTCGAAGGCCGCGTTGGAGGCATCGATGGCATCGCTGCGCGTGAGCCAAAGTTCGGCGCAAAGGATGACCAGCAAGCCGGGCAGCAGCACGGCCAGTAGTTGCGCCCTAAGGCCGAGCGTCGTCCTGCGCTTCCAGAACATAGCCCAGGCCTCTGTATGTCGCGATCCGCACGCCAGCATTCTCCAGGCGCTTGCGCAGCCGGTGAACAATGACATCCACCGCGCTGGGCAGCACCTCGTCGTCGTCGGCAAAGACGCGGTCAATGATCTGCTGGCGCGACAGCGGCTCGCCGCTGCGTGCCAGCAGGGCCTGCAGCAGCCCGTGTTCACGCCGGGGCAGCGCAAGCGATTCGCCGTTGAGCGTGAACTGGCGCGACAGAGCGTCGAAGCCCAGCGGGCCGCAGCGAAAGCGCGGGTGCTCGATGCCCCGCGCGCGGCGCACCAGCGCATGCAGGCGGGCCTCGAGCTCGGGCAGCGCAAAGGGCTTGGCGAGAAAGTCGTCCGCGCCCTCGTTAAGCGTCGCGACGCGCTCGGCCAGCGAGTCGCGAGCCGTCAGCACCAGCACCGGCAGGCGCAGGTCGCTGCTCCGCAAGTGGCGCAGCACCTCATGGCCTGAGCGGCCCGACAGCCCCAAGTCGAGTACCAGCGCGTCGTAGTCCTGCCGCTCAAGCGAGCGCAGTGCCAGGGTGCCATCCGGCTCCCAATCGACGTGGATGTCCGATTGGCCGAGTGCCTTTCCCAGCCACTCGGCCAGCGGTCGTTCGTCCTCGACGAGAAGAATGCGCACGCGGGGTCATTCTGCGGGGCTGAGAGACCGCCGATTATCCGCCGCTCAATCCTGCGTGCACTCCAGGTTGCCGGCACGCGGGTTCGGACCCTGCACGCCAGGCCCGGGGCCCTCGGCCGGAAGACCCCAGTCGGCCTTGGCCGCGCTGTTGTCGACCTTGACGATGCCGTCCTTGCTGTAGCTCCACTTGTCGAAATAGTTGGTCGGGAAGACCTGCGGCACGCCGGCGGCCTCCAGGAAATCGCGCAGCTTCGGCTGGTCGTCCAGGGTGTACGGGTAATGCATGCCGTAGCTCAAGTTGAAGCGGCCTTGCGCATTGGCACGTGCGTTCAGGTGGTGCGGCATGAAGGTGCGCACCGCAAACGTCGGCACCACGGCGCGCGCCTGATACACCATGCGCGATTCCGGCCCGCCCTGCCAGATGTCGAGGTGGCTCAGACCCGCCGCATTGAGCGCGGCAGCCAGGTTGGTGAGCGGAGAACCGTAGGTGACGCCGTTCGCCACCCGCGGTGTCGTCAGGTCGGGGCCACCGGCACCGCTGTCGGACACGAACACGTTAAGCACCTCGTCCTTCTTGTTCGTGCGCGCAGCGATCAGGAATCCGAAGGTCTCGGGGCCCCCCGTGCCGTTGCTAAGTTCGTCGCAGTCCACGCTGTGCACCCAGCGCACTACGTGCACGTCGACGTGGCGGTCCAGCGCGATCTTCTCGCCGCCGAGCAGCGGCACGCATTGCTCGGCTGGCAGACCGGCTCTGGCAAGCTTCGTGCACACTGTGGGCGGGGCGTACACCGTCTTGCCGGTCTGCTTGGCCCATTCGGGCACCTGCACCGAGTGGTCGCCGTGGTCATGTCCGACCAGGATCACGTCGATCGAGCCGTTGTTGCGCTGCAGCGAAGCGAGCGCCTTGCTCACCGACGCAGCGTCGGCGGTGCTGCCTTGGTTCCGCGTCTCACCGTCGAGCAGGATGCCCGTGGTGCCGATCTGGTAGTGCCAGTTGGTGATGCCGAACCAAGTCATATCCATCGACTTGGGGGGCCGCTGCGACTGCTCGGGCTGCACCGACAGGGCCGAGGCGCGGCCGCCCGCGTCCAGCGTTGATGCGGTCTCGCCGCCGCCGCCGCAAGCGACGACGACCGCCAGCGCAGTGGCTGACAAGACGAGTGCGGATGCTCGGGTGAATCTCATGTTGTATCTCCTCGAAGGGGTCGACCGGCAAAGAGGGCGTGCCGACAGCGCAGTACCGGATCGTCTAGAACGCCACCTCTCACCTTCCTTTCAGCCGAGACGGGTCTTCCCTATCGGGGTTTGCCTCGACCGAATGAAAGGAAAACGATATGCGCCGCTCGTCACCATGCCCGCTTCGGCCGCTACAAGGGCCATCGCAGGAGACACCCATGTACCTCGCCCACCTCGCCCGACGCCAGTGCCTCGCAGTCGCGGGCCGCTTGTGGCTCGGTCTTGCCTGGTCGGGCTTTGCCAGCGCGGTGGAAACTCGTGACCGTTCGCGCCAAGATCAAACCGGACGCTGAGTCGCTGCGCCATGAAGAGACTTCAATGGGTTGTCGTGTCTGCTCTGCTCGCATGCAGTGGGGCAGCGTGGACGCACGGTGACTGGCCGGCCAAGCACGGCGGCCAGATGAACGACGGCGGAGAGACCTCGTTCGAACTGGTCGGCCGCGGCCCGGTCGTGGTGTTCTACGTTGAGGACCACGGCACACCGATCCCGATGCAGGGGTCGCGTGGCACCGTGACGGTGACCAGAGGCACAACCACCGCGTCAGCCGAGGTGCGATACGACCGCGGCAACCGGCTCGTCGCCCGCCTGCCGCACCGGCTGCGCCAGGGCGATCGGGTGCTGGTGAAGGTGACGATGGCCAACGGCAGCATCTCCGCCGGTCGGTACGTACTGCAGTAGCGCGCTCGGCGGCAAAGGCGTGGCACCGGCGTCATACAGCGCCTGCACGACCTTGATGGAGGATGGCCCGATTTGCCCAGCTTCAGGCTGCCGGGGCAGCAGGATGTGCGATGGCGCCGGGGCGGCTGAACAGTCGCATCAGCGGCGGCACGAGCACCATGAGCGCGGCGGCGATCCACAGGCCGATGGAGATCGGGCTGCCCACCAGAATGGATGCGTCGCCATTGGTCATCGAGAGGGCGCGGCGCAGGTTCTGCTCCATCATGTCGCCGAGCACGAAGCCGAGAATGAGCGGCGCCATTGGAACGCCCTGTTTGCGGAGCAACCAGCCGATCACACCCAGCACCGTCATCAGCAGCAGGTCGAAAGTGGTTGCGTGAACGGCATAGACACCGACCGCACTGACCGCCAAGATGCCCGGCGCCAACGCCCAGTTCGGCACCCGCAGCACCTTGGTGAACAGACCGACCATCGGGATGTTGATGAACAGCAGGATGACGTTGGCGATGAACAGCGAGGCGATTAGGCCCCACACCAGCGCCGGCTGCTGCGTGAACAGTGCCGGGCCCGGGGTAATGTTGTAGAGCGCCAGCGCGCCCACCATCACAGCCGTTGTGCCAGAGCCAGGCACGCCGAGCGTCAGCATCGGCACGAAGGAGCCGGTGGCCGCGGCGTTGTTGGCCGCTTCGGGTGCAGCCACGCCGCGGATGTCGCCCTTGCCGAAGCTGCCGTCCTTGTCGGTCAAGCGCTTTTCCATCGAGTAGGTCATCGCGCTGGCAATCGTCGCGCCGGCACCGGGCAGCACGCCGACGATGAAGCCGACGACGCTCGAGCGCACCGTGCCCCACCATGTGTACGCCAGCTCCTTCATGTTGAACATCTTGCGCCCGGTGTCGGTGATCAGCCCGGTGCTGCTGTGATGCTGCTCGAGCATCAGCAGGATCTCGCTGATCGAGAACACGCCGATGACGACGACGACGAACTGGATGCCGTCGGACAGGTGCACGTCGCCGCCCGTGAAGCGGTAGACGCCCGAGTTCGAATCGAGGCCCACGCAAGACAGCGCGAGGCCGATCACCGCGGCGATGCCGGCCTTCATCGGCGCGTCGCCCATCAGCCCGGCGATGCAGGCGAAGGCAAAGCACATCAGAGCGAAATACTCGGCCGGCCCGAACGACAGCGCCCAACTGGCGAGCAACGGCGCGAACAGCACGATGCCGGCGGTCGCGATCAACGAGCCGACGAACGAACTCCACGCCGAGATCGACAACGCAACGCCGCCCAAGCCGTTGCGCGCCATCGGGTAGCCGTCGAGCGCGGTCATGATTGCCCCTGCGTCGCCGGGCACGTTCAGCAGGATCGACGAGATGCGCCCGCCGTACTCGCAGCCGATGTAGACCGCCGCGAGCAGGATCAGCGACGTCTCGGGCGGCAGCTTCATCGCGAAAGCGAGCGGCATCAGGATCGCGACGCCGTTGATGGGCCCGAGCCCGGGCAGCAGCCCGACGATGGTACCGATCAGCGCACCGATGGCCGCAATGGCCAGGTTGGTCGGCGACAGCGCAACCCCGAAGCCGGTGATCAGGTGTTGCAGGACGTCCATCAATGGCCCCCAAGCACGAACGAGAGCAGGCCGGTCGGCAGCGTGACATCGAGCAGCTTGTCGAACAGCAGGAACAGCGTCACACCGAGCGCGACGCCGGTGGCGAGCACCTGGCGAAAGTTGCCGCCGAACACGAGGCCCAGCGGTACCGCCATCACGGCGGTGGCCAGTGCGAAGCCGAGGACTTCAAACAGCGCCGCATACACGGCCACCGCAGCGGCGGCGATCAGCGTGGCGCGCAGCGGTACATCGGCATAGGCGACAACGCCCTGCAGCGTCGGCTTGACGACGAGCCACAGCCCACCCACTGCCAGCAGTCCCGCGAGCAACATCGGGAAGGCCCGTGGCCCGACGGGCTCATAAGAGATGGCAGCGGTATAGCGCTGCGCGGCCCAGGCCATGCCGGCGGCCGCGGCAACGCACGCCGCGCCGAGAATACGGTCACTCATGAAGAACTCCTGGTAGGACCGGCCGATGCACCACGCGCGCGGCCGAACTAGAGTGGCTACTTGGCCGGCGTGACGGCCAGGCCGAAGTCCTGCGCCAACTTGCGATAGCTGGCCACCTGCTTCTTCACGTAGGAGTCGACTTCCGCGCCGGTCAGAGTCAGCGGATAGAGGCCACGTTCATCTCGCAGCTTCGCGAAACCGGGCGAGGCCATCATCTTGGCGAAGGTATCGCTCCAGACCTTGTAATCGGCGTCTGAGACCTTGGGCCCGACGTAGAAGCCGCGCGCGATCGGCCACTCGATGTCGGCCCCCTGCTCCTTGGCGGTCGGCACGTTCGCCATGTCGCCGGGCAGGCGCTTGTCGTTCATCACCGCCAGCACGCGCACCTTGCTGCCGGCCTTGATCTGCTGCGAAGTCTCGGCGGCATCGCCGGTAAAAACCTGGATGTGACCGCCTTGCAGTGCGGTCAACGCCTCGCCGCCGCCTTCGAATGCGACGAAGCGCATCGCCCTCGGGTCCACTCCTGCGGAGCGCGCGAGCAGCGCGGCCTTCATCCAGTCCTGGCTGCCGACCGTGCCACCGGCGCCGAGCACCACCTTGGTCGGGTCGGCCTTCATTGCGGCAAGCACGTCTTTCAGCGATTTGTACGGCGAGTTCTCGGCCACGACCACGGCGCCGTAGTCGGTGCCCACCGCGGCCACCCAGCGAACGTCGTTCTCGTTGTAGCGGCCGAACTTGCCCTGGGCCAGGTTCAGCAGCGAGCCGCCCGAGAAGGCGACGACCGTGTTGGCGGCATCCGGCCGCTGCGCAACGATCGCGTTGTAGGCCACGGCTCCGATGCCGCCGGGCATGTAGGTCACGCGCATTGGGTCGGCAATCAGCTTGGAGTCGGCGAGGCCGGATTGCGCGAGCTTGCAGGTCAGGTCGAAGCCGCCGCCGGGCTTGGCGGGGGCGATGCACTCGGTCTTGTCGAGCGGGCCGGCAAGCGCGCCGGCAGAGCACGTCAGGAGCGTCGCGAGCGACATGAGGACGCGGCTGCGGTGGGGGTTGCGGTTCATCGGTGTCTCCATCGGATGGATTTGGAATGGAACGCACGATATCGACCGCTCACTTTCGTTCTGCTTTCAGCGCAACGATGACTCCTTGCGGGTTAACCCGAGACTAGAGCTCCTGATTCAGCGAGCAGCAGCACGATCTCCGCGACAAGGCCGCGCCCGCCTTCGCCGCGATCGACCTCGAGCCGCCCGCCGTGGCGCTCGGCGATAGAGCGCACGATGGCCAGGCCGATGCCCGAGCCAGAAGCGCCGGCGTTGCGGCCGCGGAAGAAGCGCTCGCCGGCGCGGTGACGCTCGTCGTCGGGGATGCCGGGCCCGTCATCGACCACGGCCAACCGAACCAGCTTTCCATCGACAGCGACACGCGTGGTGACGTGACCGCCGCGCGGCGTGTAGCGGATCGCGTTATGCAGCAAGTTTCCCAGAGCCTCCTTCAGCAGCCCGGCATGCCCGTGCACCCGATACGCGACGCCCTCGGCCGCTGCGAAGCCGAGATCGATGCCGCGCTCGCGCGCCTCGGCCCACCAGCTTCGTGTCACGTCGGCCGCAAGCGTCGCGACGTCAAGCAGATCGAGCGGCAGCTCGGCGTTGTCGGCGCGCGCGAGCACCAGCATCTGGTTGGTCTGCCGAACCGTCTCGTCGAGCTGCGCCTTGAGCGCCGCGAGCGCCTCGCGCAGGCGCGCCGAGTCGTCCTCCCGCAGGGCATAGCCCAGTTGCGTGACCATGGTCGCGAGCGGTGTACGCAGTTGGTGGGAGGCATCGTCGATGAGCTGCCGACGCGCGTCGATCAGGCGCCGCGTGCGCTCGACGTGCTGGTTGATCGCGGCGATGAGCGGCTGCACGTCGGCCGGGATGTCGCGCGCGGCGATCGGCGTCAAGTCTTGCGGCGCACGCGCAGACACCTCGTCGCGCAGGCGCGCCAGCGGCCGCAGCGCCCAGGTGACGGCAGTGAACAGCAAGGTGGCGGCCACAAGCATCAGCGTGAAATCACGTGATAGCGCCTGAGCGACGAGCCGGCGAGTGAACTGCTCGCGTGAGGTCAGCGGCTCGGCAACCTGCACGATGACGCGCTGCGGTGCGGCGGCCCCGCCGATCGCGCGATCGAGCAGGCGTGCGTAGCTGGCCACGCGCATGGGTTGGCCGAAGACGGCAGCGTCCACGACCTGCGGTTGACCTGTTTGCAGATGAGCAGGTGGAGGCGGCAGTGCGGCGGTGCCGATCTCGACCAGTCCGTCCTCGGTGGCAACGCGGTAGTGCACCGGCCCGCTCGCCGTCAGCTCGAAGAACTCGAGCATGCGATACGGCAATTCGACCGCCAGGCCGCCGCTCTCGGTGGAAATGCTGGCGTCGATCGACTTCACCGCGCCGAGCAGCGAACGGTCGTACGCTGCGTTGGCCGCTTCGACCGCCGTGCGCCATGTCAGCCACAACTCGGCGCCGGCCACTGCAAGCAGACCGGGCAGCAAAACCCACAGAAGAGTGCGCCCGAGGCTGCGCCGGTGCCAGCGATCGACGTTCACGCGCTGCCACCTGCGGCCGGCCCGACCTCGAGCACGTAGCCGAGCCCGCGCAGTGTGCGGATGCCGACCGGTGAACCGTGCAGGCGCTTGCGCAAACGGTGCACCAGCACCTCGACGGCATCGGGCTGCACGTCCTGTTCGTCGGAGAACACTCGCTCGAGAATCTCCTGCTTGGACATTGGCTCGCCGCTGTGCTGGATCAGCGTCCGCAGGACCGCGTGTTCGCGCGGCGTCACGGTCAGCGGTTGATGCGACAAGGTGAACTGCTTGCTGCCCGCGTCGTACGCCAGCGGCCCACAGGCGAAACGCGGATGCTCGGTGCCACGGGCGCGGCGAATCAGCGCAACCAGGCGAGCCTCGAGTTCGTCCAGCTCGAACGGCTTGGCCAGGAAATCGTCGGCGCCTTCGCGCAGGGAGCCGACTCGCTCGATGAGCGAGTCTCGTGCGGTCAGCACCAGCACCGGCAGCCGTTCGTCTGCTGCGCGCAGATCCGCCAGCACCTCACGTCCGTCGAGGCCCGGCAGCCCAAGGTCGAGGATCAGCGCGTCGTACCGAGTGGCCTTCAGGCTGCGCCGAACGAGCCTGCCGTCATCGACCCAGTCAACGTGGAAATCGCTTTGCGACAACGCCTTGACCAGCCAGTTGGCAAGTTCGCGCTCGTCTTCTGCCAGGAGAACACGCATGCGACTGTCCATGAGAAGGTAGGGGGCGGATTTTGATCATAGGCGAGATACGAAGGCGTGGGCCCTCTCCTCATCTCAGCGGCTTGGCGGTGCACTTCTCGTGTTGAGACCGACGAGCTTTCGGCACGATCTTGCGAGCGAGGATCTGGATCCGGTGCCGACACGTGCCCCGATCTTTCTACAGCGTCGAGCAGTTCGGCAGAGCATGAAGGTGGTGGTTCTTGGGGGCGGAGTCATCCGCGTCCGTCTGCCTGCACCTGGCGCGCGCCCGCGCCAAGATGCAGCTTGGCGACCGCTGCGTTGGCATCAACGTGCTCGACGACGTATCTGCGCGGTGTTTCGCAAAAAGGAGTCACATGCGAAGGACTGCTTATGGCCGTGAGAGTGCCGCCACCGAAGAGGCAGAAAGCGGACGCTTGGCCTTGGCGTCGAAGGCGCTCCAAAGGAGCAGGCTGTACAACGCCTTGACCGGTGACAGAATGCCTGATCTCGTGCGGCTCAGATTTCAGTCTGTTCGGCGATCTCCAAAGCGTCGTCCACCTCAATGCCCAAGTAGCGATCGGTCGATTCGAGTTTTGAATGCCCGAGCAGCAACTGGACGGCCCGCAGGTTCTTCGTGCGTCGATAGATGAGAGTAGCCTTAGTTCGCCTCATCGAGTGCGTGCCGTAATCAGCTGGATCGAGTCCGAGTTCCTCAACCTAGCCGTCGCTAGCCGCAGGGCGAATTCCCGCGGCCTGCAAACAAGCTGCCCTTCAGCCCTGCTTACCTCGCTGGTCCGAGCTGCGGCAGTGGGTGGCGGTACGGTCGTTGGGCTCCGACGACGCGGCGCAAGTTGTGCCGTTGATCCTCTGTTACCGCCTGGCCTGGCGCTTCCGACCCTCCGCAGGCAATGACTTCGACGTACCGGCTCATGTCCACGCGCGACAAGGTAACTCAGGGCCTGGCACCAATCGCCGCTGTGGCGGCCGATGCGGTTGCAGTGGCTCGGTTCGCCATTGTGCGAATCACGTCCATGAAGGCCAGCGCGGCCGGGCTCGGTGGCTCGCCTTGCGGCGTGATCAGGCCGTAATCGGGCATGCGGTCGGGGAGGTCGGCCACGATGCGCGTCAGAAGCCCGCGCCGCACGTACTTGTCGACGAGCGCGGCCGGTTGCAACGACAGCATGTTCGTGCTCTGCATCAATTCCAGCGCGAACAGGAACGACGGCGTCTCGACGATCCCCGAGGTGAGCGACAAGCCGGTGCTGCTGAAGATGTCGTCCGACACCTTGCGCAGCGCCGTGGTCGTCGGATAGAGAATCCACGGCCAGTTCGAGAGCTCCAGGAGCCCATGCGCAACAGGCCCGCGCAGCGGATGGTGCACGCCGGCGGTGATGTGCAAGCGTTCACCGGCCAGCCGTTCGTACTGGAACTGGTCGCGTTGCGATTCGTCGGTGAAACGGCCGATCATCACGTCGATCTTGCGTTCGGCCAGCCACACGATCAGCTGGTCGCTGCTCTGTTCGAGCACCTTCACCACGAGCAAGGGCCGCAGGCGCTGGAGTTCGGCGACCGCGGCGATCAGCAGGTGCGCCGCCGAACCCGAAATGGCGCCGACCGTCAGGTGGCCGTGGCCGCCCTGCTTGAGTGTGCTGAACTCGTCGACGAACTTGCGGTGTCCGTCCAGCGCGGCGTGGGCATAACGTAATGTGAAGAGTCCCAGTTCGTTCGGCTGCACGCCGCGCGGCAGGCGATCGAACAGGCGCGACTCGAGCATGTCCTCGATGTCCATCAGCACCTTGGTCGCGGCCGGCTGCGTCATGTGCATTTGCTCACCGGTTAGACGCAAGTTGCGCGTCTTTCCGAGGACGTCGAGAAACTGCAGATGCCGGAAACGCAAGCGCGAGACTTGGGCGAGCAGCAAGGGTTTACCAGCGGAAGGGTCCTGACTCATCAGCATTTGGAATGGACGCTAGCAAAAAAGTCAGTGGACCGGCAGGGGGAGCTCACCTAGCCTGCGGGCAAAAGCTGCCACCTTGCCGGCGCGCCGAACACGCACCGCGGCCGCAACCCATCACTGAAAGGATGCGAATGATGTTCACCCGATTCAACCGCCAGCGCATGTGGACGGCTCTGCCCGCCGCATTGATGTGGGCGACCGCCGCTTCGGCCGCCGAGCGACCTGCGAATCCGGCAGATTGGCCGGCGTTGAAAGATGTGTACAAGAACCATTTCCTCATTGGCAACACCAATCTCAACGCAGCGAATTTCGGCGCCAACGTGGTGCCGGGTGAAAACTCGGTCGCTGCCATGACCTTGAAACACTTCAACGCGGTGACGCCCGACAATGCGATGAAGCCGGCCTCGTTGTGGAGCGCGGGTATCGCCAATCCGACCCCCTCGTTCCTGACCAACACGACGACGGGCATCAACAACGATGTCCGCGCGGCCAATGCGCGCGGCTTCAAGGTCACGGGGCACACGCTGCTCTGGCACAACCAATCCAACCAGTGGCCCGCCGCCAACGTTGCGACGGCGGGCGGCGATTTCGAAACGCCATGGGACTACGCGACGGCGAAGATGAACCTCGAGTTCTACATCCGCACCGTGGCCGGACACTTCGACCGCGAACCGTTCAACGTCTACTCCTGGGACGTCGTCAACGAAGCCTTCAAGGACAACCCCGACAACCCGGCCGACTGGCGGAACTCCCTGCGCACCGGTTTCAACCCGGAGGAGCGCCCGTCGCGTTGGGCCCATGCCTACTCGAAGGGCGGCAAGAGCTGGGAGTACATGTATGACTCCTTCTTCTTCGCGCGCCAGAACACGAGCGCCTTGCTGAACTACAACGACTTCAACGACAACGAGCGGGCGTCGAAGGCGGATGCGATCGCGGCGATGGTGAAGGAGTTCAACGAACGGTACGCGGCCGAGTCGGCTGCTGGTAATGGCCGGGTCCTGCTGGATGCCAGCGGCAAGCCCAGGCCGCTGGTCGACGTCATCGGCACGCAGGGGCACTGGTACATGGGGCTCAAGCTCGACGCCGTCGAGAGGACCCTCAAGACCTACCTGGCGACCGGTGCGGACGTCGACATCACCGAGCTGGAGCTGGCGCCCTCGCTGGGTCTGGACAAGGGCCAGCGGATCCAGAACGGTCCCGAGATGAATGCCTTGTTCCTGGAGCAGGGTGTCGAGTACGCGAAGCTGATGAGCCTGTTCAAGGAGTACGCCACCGGCCCGGCCGGTCGTCACCGCGAGTACAAGGGCGGCGTGCGCCGCGTCACGTGGTGGGGGATGCTGGACCCCGGCTATCACACCAACGGGTACCTGTGGTCGGGCGTCGGTCAACCCAAGGAAGCTTATTGGGCCACGGTGAACCCGGAGCAGTACCTGATCGATGCCGGCTTGCCGCCGCATGGGGTCTCGGCGACTTTCAGGTACGGCGACCAGATCCTCACGGCCCGGACGTGGGGCGGCAAGAGCGGCCAGGCGGCGCTCGACGTCAACGTGCCAGTCCGGACGAAGAACGTCGTCTTCACCGCGGACAACGTCTTGCTGCCCGCCGGGTTCGCCGTGGAAAGCATGAAGTACAACCCGACGGACTGCGCCGTGCTGCCCGGCAAGCCGTGCCACGTGACTGTGACCGCAAGAGGCCCCGCGCCGGCCGCGGCGTATGCGGCCGTAGGTGTGGAGAACACGGCCGTGTTCGTCGTGTCCTTCGGGCACATGACCGTGTCGTGGATGGACGCCACCAATGCCCTGGAAACACCCCTGTCCTATGCCGAAGTGCGCTTCAGTGACGGCATCTCGCAGTTCAAGCAGTACAAGACCCAGTACGGGGCCGACGGCGTGGCGCGAGCGTCCGGCGCAACCGTCGTGAAGAAGGTACCGAAGCACGGTCGCGAGACGCTCGTCCTGGCGCCGGGGGATCTCATCTCCGGACCGCACTACGGACTGCGCTTGGCCAAGGAGCCGGCGACGGAGAAGGCTTGGCGACTCGTCAAGCGATTCGAACCCGGCCGGACCTACATGGTGGCGTCGGCGGAGTCGTCCACGGTCTTGACCAACCGGACCAAACCCGCGACGGCGACCGCGCCCGAATCGCTGTCGCGTACGCCAGTCGTGTTGAGTGGCGACACGCTCGTGCCCTTGCGCAACTCGAACTCGCCCGCGAGCGAACCGGCGCTGGCGCAGGACAACCACAAGTTCGTCATCGAGGCGGTCAGGAGCCCCGCCCCGGGGCCGTATGCGGCGGAGCAGGGGCGCACGATGCAAAGCTTCATCCACGGCACCAACGTCTACCCGCAGACGGTGTTCAGAGGCAACGGAGCGGCTGGCACCGTCGTGGCGGGTCAGCACTCGCTGATCACGAGACAGACCAACGGCCAGGAGGGTTCACCGGTCGCCGACCGGGTGCTGGATCAAGCGGTGTGGTTCAACACCCCCATCGACGCGCGGACCGGCGAAGCGAAGATGTTCCTGTACACCGGCAAGGGCGCCACCCAGCAACACTACGTTCTCAAAGAAGTGGCAGATGGCACCACCCCGAACCGCGACGCCGGCAACGCCATCAGTCAGCGGCAGGGGGCGGTCGGCGGCTTCGTTGCCAGGCAGGCGGGCAGTCCAGAGGATGGCACGGGCATCAAGCTGTACGTGCACGACATCGAGCCGTACGTGCCCGGTGATGTGGACGGCGACGCTCAGCTGACGTGCTCCGATGTGTCGGCCGCGACGGCTTCCGTCGGCAAGCGCTTCGGCGAAGCCGGCTACCTCCGCCATGCCGACCTCGATCAGAACGGCGTTGTCGAGATGCGCGACATTGTGGCCATCAGGCAGTTGCTGCCGGAGGACATGCGCTGCAAGTAAGCCCTCCTGAGCCGCGGCGACACGCGGGACGGGAGAAAGCCGGTCTCAGCCGGCCATGTAAGCCCGGTGCGCTGCATCGGGCGCTTTGATTTGCGGCAGGTATGGCCGCCTGGCGTTGCAGCCCATCCTTGCGTTCAGGCACCACCTCGGTGACCAGCTTGTGGCCCAGAGTCGCCAGCCCCCCGTGGTGTGCGCGCGCATGCAGATAGCCGTCGGTCATATGGGAGTGGCTGGTCTCATGAAGACCATCGCACTGGCGAACGCGCAGTCTGGGGTGGCCCGCAATGCCATCTGTCCTGTTTGGGTGAAGACGCCGCCCGCCGCGCCTGCGGTGAACACGGCGACCGACAGGACTGTCGGTGCATGTTGCATCATCGGGGCAGTATGGAACAGCAGCGCTCCTCATGACTCCTCTCGGCCCTTCGATGGCCGCAGGAGACGCCTGGGCACGTCGCTGGCCCCGGGTCTTGCTGGCGCTGATCGGGGGGTTGGTTGCTGGCCGCGGCCTGGGGTTCGGTGGTGCAGACGCAGTTCAACCTGCAGGCGCTGATGGCGCTCGGCGTGCCGGCGCCGCCAAGCCTGCGCGTGCTCACCACGCTGCAAGACCTGGGCGGCTTTGCCCCGGTCTACGCCGGAATCCTGGCCGCCGGCTGGCTGCCGTCACTGGGCCTGGCGGCCCGGTTGGCCCAGCGATGGTCAGCGGTGCGCACGGCGCTTTTCTACGCCGTCGCGGCATGGGGATGGTGGTTGCGGTGCGTGCGGCGGACGCGCTCGCGCCCATGCCGGTGTTCATCGACGCGACACGTGGCCGGCTCGGCCTGCTAAGCATGGCCGCGGGCGCCGCCCTGGCCGGCTGGCTCTCCGCTCGGCTTTACGCGCGGCTCTAAGGGAATGGACTCCGTCTCACAACTTGCTCTGGGGGCCGCCGTCGGCGTGGCCGTCATGGGCCGGCGCACCGCGGTGTGGAAGGCTGCGCTGTGGGGTGCTGTGGCCGGCACCTTGCCCGACCTGGATGTGTTGATCGACCACGGGGACCCCATCCGCAACATGGTGCTGCACCGCGCGGAGACGCATGCGCCGTTCTGGTTGACGCTGGTTTCGCTGCCGCTGGCAGCCGCCATTGCGCTGCTGCATCGCGAATGGGTGCAGTGGCGGTGCTGGTGGTTGGCGATGTGGTTGGCGCTGGTGACGCATCCGCTGCTGGACACGATGACGGTCTACGGTACCCAGATCGCGCTGCCGTTCAGCAGTTGGCCATTCGGCGTCGGCAGCGTGTTCATCATCGACCCGCTGTACACGTTGCCGCTGTTGGCTGGCGCCGGCTGGGCGTTGACGTCTCGCGGCAGCACTCGCGGCTTGAAGGCCAACACCGCCGGGCTGTTGCTCAGCAGCGCGTACCTGGTCTGGGGCGTGGGGGCGCAAGTGCAGGTGGAGCGCTTGGCGCGCGCGTCATTGGCTGCGCAAGGCATTGCCGCCGAGCAGGTGCTGGTGACGCCCACGGCATTCAACAGCGTGCTGTGGCGCGTGGTCGTCATGGCCGGCCCGCACTATCACGAAGGGTTCTTTTCGCTCCTGGATGCCGGGCAGCAGATCACGTTCGAGCGCTTTGATCGCGGCGCGGCGCTGAGCGGCGCGCTGCAACACATCGAAGGCGTGCAGCGCATCGCCGCGTTCAGCAAGGGTTTCTACAAGCTGCACGCCGACGGCGCCCGGCTGTTCGTGACCGACCTGCGCATGGGCCAAGAGCCGAACTACGTCTTCACGTTCGCGGTGGCCGAACGAAACGGCGCCGCGCGGCCGCTGGCCCGACCGGAGCAATTGGGCGCAAGGCCGGACCTCCACCGCGGCCTGACGTGGCTGTGGCGGCGGGCGTGGGGCGAGCCGTTGCCGCCACCGCGTTGAGCGCTTCATCTCCCGGCCAACTCCCGCACCTTGCGCCTGAAGTCATGCGCTGGACGGTTGGACGAGATCTCCAGCGCCGGCTCGCCAACCGAGCGTCCGTGACTGGCACACAGCTAGTGGACTTGCGCGAAGGGTTTTGCGAGCGCCCATCGCTACCCAGAAGCGATCCATCCGGTCGCCCTTTCAGTCGGCCCACGACAGCGATTCCGTCCGTGCGAGTGCGACGCGATGCCCTGTGGCGAACGATGATCGCTTTTTCCCACCCGACACTCAGGTCATCTCCCGGGAATTCCGATTGCTTACGCGGCCCAGGGCCATCACGCTGGCACCGCGATGACAAACGTGAGTCGGGCAGTAGACTGAACGCACGTTTGATGCAGAGGTACACCACATGGACGAGGCGAAGAGGTGGGTCCCCTACTGCGGCGAGGCGCCAGGACCTGAGGTCTTCTTGAGTCGCTGGAACCTCGATCCCGTGCTCGGCGCAGTCCTGTTGTTGCTGGCGCTTGCGCTCTGGCGCTTGCCCCTGACTCAAGACGTGACGCGCAGTCGGCTCCTGAGTCTGCGTTTTGCGTGGGCCCTGACGGTCTTGCTCTACGTGTCGCCACTGTGTGCGCTGAGCTCGGCCTTCTTCACGCTGCGGGTGACTCATCACATCGCGCTCGTTCTGCTGCTTGCGCCCTTGCTGGCGTTCGGATCCGAACCTTGGCTGCGTCGCCTGCCGATTTCACTGTGGGCCTCCACGGCCCTTGCCGCAGTGATCTTCTGGATCTGGCATGCGCCGGCGGCTTATGCGGCCGCCCTGTCGTCGGTCGCCGTCTACGCGCTGATGCAGCTGTCGCTGCTGGCGAGCGCGATGGCCTTTTGGGTCGCCGTGCGACGGTCCGGCCCGGCCGCAGCGATGGGCGCGATCCTGGCCACGATGGTGCTGATGGGCCTGCTGGGCGCGCTGATCACCTTCGCCGCGCGGCCGCTGTACGCCCCGCACTTCGCGTCGACGCTGGGCTGGGGTGTTGCGCCGCTGGAAGACCAGCAACTGGCGGGCATCCTGATGTGGGCGCCAGGCAGCATCGCCTACCTGCTCGCCGCGATGTGGATCGGCTGGCGCTGGATGGATGCCGAACGTTCGCGCGCCCCGCGCATCGGGCTCGCATGAACCTTGTTTCGGCGATCCAATGGGCCGAGGGGTACCACCGGCGCGGGCTGTACTCGCCGATCGGCGTCACCTTCCACTGGGTGATGGCGGCGCTGATGGTGTTCCAGCTGGCCTACGGCTGGTACCTGGGCTGGCTGCCGGTCGGCGGCGACAAGTACGTCGGCTACCAGACCCACACGCAGGTGGGCCTGACGATCATGGTGCTGGGCATGCTGCGATTCGTCTGGCAAAGCCAGTTGGCCGGCCCCAAGAACGTCGACGAGGCCTCCTTCGCAGGCAGGGCGAGCGCCCTGCTGCAGACCTGGTTCTATTTCAGTTTCTTCGCGTTGCCGATCAGCGGCTGGGTCATGTGGTCGACCTTGCCCAGCGACCTTCCGCTGTCGATCGCCGGGGTGATTCCCTTTCCCAACCTGCCGTTCGATCAATTGTCCGAGGACCTGCAGCATCGCCTGCTGCGCTGGGCAGCGCTCGCGCATTTCTGGATCGTCTGGATCACGACGCTGATCATTCCCGGCCATGCTGGCGCGGCCGTGTTGCACTACATGATCAAGCGCGACCGCGTCTTGCCTTCCATGTTCGACCTCAACGGGCCGCAGGTGCCTGGCGTGGCGGGAGCCGCGCCAGATAAAGGCTCAGCTGCGTGATCTCGTCGGGCTTGAGCCGCTGCGCCACTTTCAACATCGCATGATGGCCATCATTGCGCCGCTTCGACACCTGCCAGTCCCGCAGTTGCTGGGCCAGGTAGGGCGCCGGCTGACCGCTCAATGGCGGCCCGTCCACCGTACCGACGCCTTCGGCGCCATGGCATTGCTGACACGCACTGGCGTACAGCGCCGGGGTCGTCGAGGCAAGGGCTTCCCCGGTCGCGGGCGCCAAGGCGTGCGGGGGAAGGGCCGCGTAGTGATTGGCCACCAGCACGCGTTCGCTGCTGTCGAGAAAACGCGCCACGTCGCCCATCACCTCGTGCGCGCGCAAGCCGGCGGCGTAGTCCTCCATCTGCTTTTGCAGATAGCCCGCTGGCAGACCGGCCAGGCGCGGTGCGTCGAAGCCGTTGCCCTCGCCGCGTGCACCGTGGCAGCTCACGCACGCATAGCGCGCGCCCCCTTCCCCGCCACTCATGGCGATGAGCTCGCCGCCGCGGCCCCAGCGGTCGTCGCTGCTCGTCATGCGGTCGGTGCAGGACGAGGCCAGCAGCACCGTCATCAAGGCCAGCATCGAGCTGAATCCGTTCGACAGCGGGTATCGGAGAAGCAAGCGCGGTGTGTGCATGAGGCCTGAATCATCGTCCATGGCGAGGCAAGGCCGCGACGGCGCGCGCCGAACGACCCTCGCAACTCCGTGGTGGGCGCTCGCCTGCGCTGCACTGGTGGCCTGCGACGGCCCGCCCGATCGCACCCCGACGCTGGGCAACGCCGATGCGGCACGGGGACGGCAACTTGTCGCGGACAAGGGCTGCGTCGCGTGTCACACCTTCCCGGACGTGAAGTGGCCGCGCGGCGGCCTCGGGCCGTCGCTGGAGGACTTCGGGCGACAGGGCCTGATCGCCGGGCGGTTGCCGAACCAACCTGGCGTGTTGATGCAGTTCATCAGAAATGCCCCCGCTCTGGTGCCCGGGACCGCCATGCCCGCCATGCCGATGTCTGATCAGGAAGCCACCGATGTCACAGCCTACCTTCTCACGCTCAAGTCTCGCTGAGTCCTTGAGCGGCTGGCCACCGCCGGTGCTCGATCCGCATGGGCCGTTCTCGAACACGGTGACCACGCTGGCCTGGGTGCTGATCGCTCTCGTCACGCTGATCTTCGTGCTGGTCTGCGCCGCCATGTGGGTGGCACTGTACGGCAGCGACGAACTGCGGGCCAAGCTCGGTGGCGAGCGCGTGGTCCGATGGTTCGGGCTGATCATCCCGGCAGGCGTGCTGTTCGTCCTGCTGGCCTGGGGCACGACGATGGTCGCCGGCATGACGACCATCCAGGGAGACGAGTTGCGCATGCGCGTCTCCGGCAACATCTACTGGTGGCGCGTGTCCTACCTCGATGCGGCAGGCAACGAGATCATCGCGGACGCCAATGAACTGCACATTCCGGTCGGTCGCCCGGTGGTGGTGGACATGGTCTCCGAAGACGTGATTCACAGCTTCTGGGTCCCCAAGCTCGGTGGCAAGATGGACATGATCCCGGGCCGCACCAACCGGCTCAAGCTGCAGGCCGACAAACCGGGCAGCTACGGCGGGCAATGCGCCGAGTTCTGCGGCGGAGCGCATTCGTTGATGGGCTTCGTGGTCGTCGCCCACCCGGCCGCAGACTGGCAGCGCTGGCTCGATACGCGCCGCGCTGCCGCACCGGTTGCAGACCTCGGCGTCGAGGCGTTGCGCGGCAGGCAGCTCTTCAGCGAAGTAGGCTGTGCGGCCTGCCACCGCGTGGCCGGCACGTCGGCGCAAGGCACGTCGGGCCCGGACTTGACGCATGTCGGATCGCGTCGGTCACTCGGCGCCGGAATACTGCCGAACAACCGCGGCACCCTGATCGGCTGGATCGGCGACAGCCAGTCGATCAAGCCGAACAACCGCATGCCGGCCTACCGCTCGCTGCCGGCCGCCGAGCTCAACGCGCTTGCCGCGTACATGGAATCCCTGCGATGACGTCCGAGGCCAGGCCCGGCGTGTTCGGGGCGGTCCGCGATTCAGCGACCGAACCGTCGGAGACCGGCTTCGACGCGAAGCTCTATGAGCGCTTCCCGACGCAGGGCGACCGGCCGCCGGAAGAGCTCGAGGCCCTGAAGAAGGTCTGGGAGACGCCGACGGGATGGCGAGCCTTCAGCGCGGTCAACAACAACTTCATCGGCTTCCTGTTCATCGTCACCGCCTTCGGATTCTTCGTCGCCGCGGGCATCCTGTCGCTGGTCATGCGCGTTCAACTGGCCGCGCCGCTCGCCGACATCGTGCCGCAGGAGACCTACAACCAGCTGTTCACGATGCACGGCTCGGTGATGATGTTTCTGTTCGCCGTGCCGGCGGTCGAGGCCATTGCCGTGCTGCTGTTGCCGCAGATGCTGGCGGCTCGCGATCTGCCGTTCCCACGACTGTCCGCCTACTCCTACTGGACCTACGCCGTCGGCGGCATCGTCTTCTTCGGCTCGATCTTCTTCAGCCTGGCGCCGTCCGACGGCTGGTTCATGTACCCGCCGCTGAGCTCGGGGGTCTACTCCAAGGGCATCAACGCCGACTTCTGGCTGCTGGGCATCGGATTCATAGAGATCAGCGCGATCGCCGGTGCCATCGAACTCATCGTCGGCGTTCTGCGCACGCGCGCCCCGGGGATGACGCTTTCCAAGATGCCTGTCTACGCATGGGCCATCCTGATCTTCGGCGTGATGATCATCCTGGCCTTCCCGGCGATGATCATGGTGACGTTCCTGCTCGAGCTCGAGCGTGCCTTCAACTGGCCGCTGTTCGACGCCACGCGCGGCGGCGATCCGCTGCTGTACCAGCACCTCTTCTGGTTCTTCGGGCATCCCGACGTCTACATCATCTTCATCCCCGCCTCGGCGATGGTGTCGACCATGATCGTGACGGTGGCGCAGAAGCGGCTCGTCGGCCACGAGATCGTCGTGCTGGCAATGATCGCCACCGGCTTCATCAGCTTCGGCGTCTGGGCACATCACATGTTCACGGTGGGCCTGCCCGGCTTATCCGCAGGCTACTTCTCGGCGGCGTCGATGGCGGTGGCCATACCGGCCGGCGCCCAGGTCTTTGCATGGATCAGCACGCTCGCATCGGGCAAGGTGCAGCGCAACGTGCCCTCGCTGTTTCTCGTCGGCGGCATCCTCATCTTCGTGATGGGCGGCCTGACCGGCGTGATGGTGGGCATGGTCGCTTTTGACGGGCAAGCCCATGACACCTACTTCGTCGTCGCGCACTTCCACTACGTTCTGATCGGGGGCATGGTGTTCCCGCTGCTCGCCGGCTTCTACTACTGGACGCCGATGATCAACGGCCAGCAGCTGTCGGAGAGGCTGGGGCGCTGGGTGTTCTGGCTCAGCTTCGTCGGGGTGCACGTAACCTTCCTTCCCATGCACCTGAGCGGGCTGATGGGCATGCCGCGCCGCGTCAACACGTACCTGCCGGATCGGTCCTGGGACCTCCCCAACGTGGTCTCCACCGTGGGCGCCTTCATCATGGCGGCGGGCGTGCTGCTGTTCCTCGTCGATGCAGTCCGCTGCTACAGCCGCAAGGGCGGCAGCGGTGGCGATGCACGCAACGCGTTCGACGGGGGCACGCTGGAGTGGCTGTCTGCCGGCAACTACTCGGTTCGCTCGATCCCGGTGGTAAACGACCTCGAGCCGCTGTGGGCCGACCCCGGGCTTGCCTCAGACGTCAAGGCGGGGCGCTACTTCCTGCCGAACACGGCCACCGGCGGGCGCGAGACGCTCATCACCAGCACCTCGCGCGCCGAGCCGCAGTACGTGCAGATCATGCCGGGGCCTTCGTGGTGGCCCGCCTTGGCGGCGCTGTTCACGGCCGGCTTCTTCCTGCTGCTGACGGTGAAAGCGACGACGCTCAGCGCCATCTGCGGCGTACTGACCGTCGTCTCCCTGATGTGCTGGGTCTGGAGCAACGACCGTCACATCCCTCAAAAGCAAGTCGACGCGGGCGCCGGCATCATGTTGCCCACCTACGTGGCCGGCCCGCAATCGCACGGCTGGTGGGCCGCGATGCTGCTCGACATCGTCCTCGGCATGATCTTCCTGATGGCGATGTTCGCTTACCTCTACCTGTACGGCGCCCACCCCGACTGGTGGCGAACCACCGCGCCGCGCTTCGCGCTGATGCCCGGCATGTTGCTGCTCGGCGCCTCGGCGGGGCTGGCCTACGTCGCCAGGCCGTCGATGGCGAAGTGGAAGTGGGGCAGTGGCGTCAGTGCCGCGTTGATGCTGCTGAGCATGGTCTGCCTTGTCGCAGCGTTCGCGATCGATGTGCTCGACTGGTGGAACGCCGGACTGCGCGGTGACACCAGCGGCCAGGGCGCGACGATCTACGCCATGCTAGCGTGGCACGGCGCCATCGTGACGGCGGTCGTGCTGTCGGCGTTCTTCTATACCGCGCGCTGGATGCGAGGGCTGGCGCCGCGCCCGGCCAACAAGACGCTGGAAGCCCTGCGCATCCTGTTCATCTACGCCGCGCTCGAGGGCGCTGCCGGCCTGTTGCTGCCACGGCTGGTTCCATGGGTCGGCTCGTGAAGACCACGCGGCGGTCCCCCTGGAGTCCGATCGTGACGGCCTTTGCCATCTGGTCCGTGCACTTCCTGGTGTGCTGGGCAGCGAGCGAGATCTGGCCACACCAGTGGCCCGCCAACGCGCTGGCTTGGGGAGCCACGGCAATCGCGCTGCTGGCTGTGGGCGTTCACCACGTGCGGGTGAACGCTCAGCACGCAAGGGGAGGACTCTCAGGATGGGAGCACCGTTTTGCGCGCGGCGCGACCGCGATTGCTGCAGTGGCGGTGCTCTTCAGCGCCTTGCCGTCCATTGTGTTCTTGCCCTGAAGCGCTATTGCCACAAGGGTTGCCCCGGGGTGGCCGACTCCGCGCTGACGGCGCGCGGTGTCTAGGGTCAGCGCAGAGCGCCTGCCGGATCCCACGCCTTGAAGCCGTGACCGCTTGAGACGGCAGATTCAACCGGTCATCGCAACACATTCGCTGAATCGCTCAGCGGGCGTCTGGAAGCCGAGCGTCTTGCGCGGCCTTTCAT
>JAZKIO010000057.1:0-7343 GCA_040384825.1 Pseudomonadota bacterium | reverse complement strand
GCGGTCGGCGAATACAACGGCAAGTTCATGAGCAACCAGTACGTGCTGCGCGGCGGCTCGTGCGCCACGCCCGCGGGCCACGTCCGCGCGAGCTACCGCAACTTCTTCCCGACCGACGCTCAATGGCAGTTCAGCGGCTTGCGCCTGGCACGCGACGCGTGACGACGGCTCAGCTCGTCAGCACGCTCAGCACCTCGGAGCGGAACTCGCGCTGGTACAGGATGTAGATCACCCCCAGCGTCGCGCCCATGAACACGAACGGCGAGAAGAACCAGCCGATCGCCGCGAACGCGAAGTAGTAGCCGCGCAGCCCGTCGTTGAAGGTCTCGGCCGCGAGGCCGACGATGCGCCCGGCCTTGTCGGCGAAGTCCTCGCGCGAGAGCTTCTCGGTCAGGAAGCGCTCGGCCTCCGGCGCCGCCGCGACCAGCAGCGCGCCGAAGGTGTACTGCCGCATCGACCACGTGAAGCGGAAGAACGCGTAGACGAAGATGCCGAGCAGCAGCAGCAGCTTCATGTCGAAGATCAGTGCGCTGGTGCGTTGCGCGAACGGCAGCTCGCGCACGAGCTCGTTGACCTTGTCGCCCGCCAGCACCGCGAGCAGGCCGCCGATGATCAGGATGGTCGTCGACGCGAAGAAGGACGGGCTGGTCGACAGGTTCTGGATCACCACGCCATCGACCACCCGCACCTCCCGGTAGGTGGTCTGCAGCATCCACTGCCTGCGCACCGCGTTGGTGGCCGCCAGCACCGAGCGCTGCGACGCCGCGCCGTGCCGGGAGAAGTGCGCGTAGCTGCCCCAGCCGACGAAGAAGACGGCGACGGCCACCCAGTCCAGCCAGGGCAGCAGCGCCATCACCTTGAACATCAGTTCCATGGCGGGAACTGTAGCAAGCCGCGCCCCGTTGTCGAGGTGGCGGCTTGCGGGGCGGGAATCAGCGGCCGCGCTTCGCGTCGATGCTGATCGCGCCCGGACCGAAGGCCACCAGCAGCAGGAAGCCGCCGGCGATCGAGATGTTCTTCCAGAAGTTGATCTGCTGCATCATGACCTGCTCGGCCGGCACCGCCCAATAGGCGTGGAACAGGACCGCCGCCAGCACCGTGAACACGGCGAGCGCGAGCGACGCCCAGCGCGTCAGGAAGCCGAACACCACGGCCAGACCGCCGCCGAGCTCGATGAGGATCGTCAGTACCGCGACGACCGACGCCATCGGCAGCCCCTTCGAGGCGATGTAGCCGACGGTGCCGTCGAAGCCGGAGATCTTGCTGAAGCCGGAGGTGACGAAGATCAGCGCGAGCAGGATGCGGCCGACCAGGGCCAGCGGGTTTTGCAGGGAGTTGAACACTTGTTTTCCTTGTGTGGAGTTAAGGTTGGGAAAGGGGAAATCGGTTGTCGGGTCAATGCAAGTCGAAGACCAGCACTTCGGCGTCGCGGCCGTGCGCGATCGAGAGCTCGGTCTCGCGCTCGATCCGCAGCGCATCGCCGGCTTGCAGCGCGTGGCCGTTGACCGTCAGGCTGCCGCGCACCAGGTGCACGTAGAACTTGCGGGCCGGGTCGAGCGGGCGCTTCAGCGATTGCTCGCCGTCGAACAGGCCGCTGTAGAGCGCGGCGTCGGCATGGATGGTGACCGAGCCGTCGCGGCCGTCTGGCGAGGCGACCAGCCGCAGCGTGCCGCGCTTCGATTCGGCGTCGAAGTGCTTCTGCTCGTAGCCCGCCTCGATGCCGAGTGCGCTGGGCTCGATCCAGATCTGCAGGAAGTGCGTGGTGGCGTCCGGCGCGTGGTTGAACTCGCTGTGGCGCACGCCGCGGCCCGCGCTCATGCGCTGCACGTCGCCGGGCTTGATGACGCCGCTGACCGCGGCGCCGGCTTGGCCGTTGCCCATCGAGTCCTTGTGCGCGAGTTCGCCGCTCAGCACGTAGCTGACGATCTCCATGTCGCGGTGGCCGTGCGTGCCGAAGCCCGTGCCCGGGGCGATGCGATCCTCGTTGATGACGCGCAGGTTGCCGAAGCCCATGTGGCGCGGGTCGTGGTAATCGGCGAACGAGAAACTGTGGTGGCTCTTGAGCCAGCCGTGATCGGCGTGGCCGCGGTCGGAAGCTTTGCGAATCGTGATCATGGTGCGTCGTTCCTTTCGATGGATGGACTTTAGGCCGGGCGCCGTGCGGCGTCGAACGCCGAGCGTTGAAGTGATCGTTCAAATAAGATGAACGACTTTCCCAACGCGATCTGCCCATGCCCGACAGCCGGAACGTACTCACCCCCGACGCCCTGACGATGATGGACGTGATCGCGCGCACCGGCAGCTTCGCCGCCGCCGCGCGCGAGCTCGGCAAGGTGCCCTCCTCGCTCACCTACAGCGTGCGCCAGCTCGAGGACGCGCTCGACGTGCTGCTGTTCGATCGCCGCTCGCGCCAGGCCCGGCTCACCGCTGCCGGCCAGCAGCTGCTCGAGGAAGGCCGCCGGCTGCTGGAGCAGATGGACGCGGTCGCGAACCGCGTCAAGCGCGTGGCCACGGGCTGGGAAACGCAGCTGAGCATCGCGGTCGACGGCGTGATCTCGCGGCTCACGATGTTCGAGCTGTGCGAATCGTTCTACACGCTGTGCGCCACGTCGCAGGTCGCGCGACCGCGCGCCGCCACCGTGACGAAGCCGCTCGATCTCGCCGACCCCGCGAACCACAGCGGCCCTGGCACCCGGCTGCGCCTGCGCACGGAGGTGCTTTCCGGCACCTGGGAAGCGCTGACGACCGGCCAGGTCGATCTGACGATCGGGGTGGGCATGGACCGCACGACCGTGCCCGGCGTCCACATCAAGGAGCTCGGTCGACTGCCGTTCGTGTTCGCGGTCGCGCCGCACCATCCGCTCGCCGACGCGTCCGAGCCGTTGAGCGATGCCGAACTGCTGCGCCATCGCGCGGTGGCCGTCGCCGATTCGGCGCAGCGCATGGCGCCGATCACCGTGAACCTGCTGCCAGGGCAGGACGTGCTCACCGTCAGCAGCATGCAACTCAAGATCGACGCCTTGCTGCGCTGCATGGGCTGCGGCTTCGTGCCCGAGCCGATGGCGCGCGAGCACATCGCGGCCGGACGCCTGATTGTCAAGCCGGTGCAGCGCACGGCCAACATCGGCGCCCTCGGCTACGCGTGGCGCGTGCCGGACGGCAGCGCGCCGGGCGCCGGCCGCAAGCCGCAGATCGGCCTGGCATTGAAGTGGTGGCTCGCGCAGCTGGACAGCCCGACGACCCGGCAGGCACTGCTCGAGCGCCACAGCATGACGCCGATGGCCGGCATGTGAGCGTGAGCGTGGGCTACGTGGGTCGCTTCGCGCCGTCGCCGACCGGGCTGCTGCACGCCGGTTCGCTGGCCGCCGCGCTGGCCTCGTGGCTCGACGCGCGCGCACAGGGCGGGCGCTGGCTGGTGCGCATCGAGGACGTGGACACGCCGCGCTGCGTGCCCGGCGCCGCCGAGGCGATCCTCGCGCAGCTCGCCGCCTTCGGGCTGCGGCCGGACGACGCGCCGGTGCGCCAGTCGGCACGCGATGCGCACTACGAGGCGGCCCTGGCGCTGCTGGTCGCCGAGGGCTGGGCCTACGCCTGCGGCTGCTCGCGCGCCGACATCGTGCAGGCGCTCGCCGAACGCGGCGCGACGCGCGAGCGTCACGGCGATCTGGTCTACCCGGGCACCTGCCGCGACGGCCTGCGCGGCAAGCCGGCGCGCGCGATCCGGTTGCGCGCCGCCCCGGCCATCGGCGCGCCGGCGGAGCCGCTGGAGATCGAGTGGCACGACCGGCGGCTCGGCGCGCAGCGTCAGAACGTGAGCGCGGCGGTCGGCGACTTCGTGCTGCGGCGTGCCGACAACCTGTGGGCGTACCAGCTCGCCGTCGTCGTCGACGATGCGGCGCAAGGCGTCACGAATGTCGTGCGCGGCGAGGACCTGGCCGACAACACGCCACGCCAGATCCACCTGCAGCGCGTGCTCGGCCTGCCGACGCCGGCTTACCTGCATACGCCGCTGGTGCTGGGCGAGGATGGCGAGAAGCTGTCGAAGCAGAACTGCGCCACGCCGGTCGCCACCGATCCGCCGCTGCCGGCATTGCGCGCCGCCGGCCATGCCCTGGCCATCGATGCGCCCGGCGACGACGTGCCGTCGTGGCTGGCGGCGGCAACCGCGCAGTGGCGAGCGCGCTGGCCCGATCACCGACCGTCCTAGCAGACTTCCGCCTACGCTCGCCGCGCCGGGCGCTGGCATGATGTCTGACCCTGTTCAATCCACGAGAAAGCACGCGATGGTCACCACCGATTCCGGCCTCCAGTACGAAGACACCACCGTCGGCTCCGGCGCCACTGCGCAGGCCGGTCAGCACGTCACCGTCCACTACACCGGCTGGCTCTACGAGGACGGCGTCAAGGGCGCCAAGTTCGACTCCAGCAAGGACCGCGGCGATCCGTTCGCGTTCGGCCTCGGCGGTGGTCAGGTCATCCGCGGTTGGGACGAGGGCGTGCAAGGCATGCAGGTCGGCGGCACGCGGGTGCTGGTGATCCCGCCCGAGCTGGGCTACGGCGCGCGCGGCGCGGGCGGCGTGATCCCGCCGAACGCGACGCTGATGTTCGAAGTCGAGCTGCTCGGCGTCTGATCGAACCGGATGTCCGTCCAGTACGAGATCGTCCACACGACGGTCTACCACTACCAGAACCCGGTGACTTTCGGCGAGCACCGGGTCATGTTCCGCCCGCGGGACAGCCACGACCTGCGCGTGCTCGCGACCGACCTGCAGGTCAGCCCCGAGGCGATGGTCCGCATGATCCAGGACCCGCACTCCAACTCGGTCGCGCTGGTCCAGCCGCTGAAGCCGGCCACCGAGCTGAAGATCGTCTGCAGCTTCGCGATCGAGCACGCGCACACCAACAACCTCGAGCTGCCGCTCTCGCCGAGCGCGGAGGTCTTCCCGTTCGCGTACAGCCTCGACGAACGCTTCGACCTCGAGAACTACCTGCGCCCGCACCACGACGACCCGGGCGGCCATTTGACAGCGTGGGCGCGCCAGTTCATCCGCACCGACGGCCTGACCGGCACGCGCGACCTGCTGGTCAAGATGAACGAGTTCATCCGCGTGAACTTCCGCTATGCCGATCGTGACGAGGAAGGCACGCAGTCGCCGCAGGCGACGCTGAAGCTGAACAGCGGCTCCTGCCGCGACTTCGCATTGCTGATGATGGAAGCGGCGCGGCGCCTGGGCATCGCCACGCGCTTCGTCTCCGGCTACCTGTACGACCCGGCGCTCGACGGCGGCGAGAGCGCCGGTACCGTCGGCGCGGGTTCCACGCACGCGTGGCTCCAGGCCTACCTGCCGGGCGCCGGTTGGGTGCCGTTCGACCCGACCAACAACCTGCTCGGCGGCAACCAGCTGATCCGCGTCGGCGTGGCGCGCGATCCTTCGCAGGCCGCGCCGATCGCCGGCAGTTGGTACGGCGAGCCCGGCGACTACCTCGGGATGACGGTCAACGTCGCCGTCAAGCGCCGCTGACCCCGGTTCGATCCGCCCAATGAAAAAAGGCCCGCGCGATGCGGGCCTTTTCACGGAGAAGAACGCTCAGCGGGTGAAGCCGGTCGGACGACCCTTGAAGCCGCCCTTGCCGGCCGGTGCACCCGGCTTGCGCGGTGCGAATGCCGGCTTGTGGTCGACGCGGCCGGTGGCAGCGCCGCGATCGAACGGGCTGTGGCGCGGTGCATCGCCGTGCGGGGCACGCGGCTCGAAGCGCGGTGCGGCATTGCGGTCGAACGGCGCACGGTCGCGGGCTGCATAGCCCTCACCGCCACGCGGTGCAAAGCCTTCGCCTCGCGGTGCGAAGCCTTCGTTGCGCGGCGCGAAGCCGCCCTGCCCGCGGTGCTCGAACGGCTTCTTGCCATAGCTCGGCTTGCCGAACGGCTTGTTGCCGAAGCGGCCGGCGCCTTCCGGGCGCGCCGCGAACATCTTCGGCTCGGGGCTCTTCGGCTCCAGGCCTTCGACGGTCTGCACCGGGATGCTCTGCGTGGTGAACTGCTGGATGCGGCGGATCATGCCGACGTCCATGCGCTCGCCGAGCGTGATCGCCAGGCCGTTGCGACCGGCCCGGCCGGTGCGGCCGATGCGGTGCACGTAGTCCTCGGCCTTCATCGGCAGGCCGTAGTTGATCACGTGGCTGATGGTCGGCACGTCGATGCCGCGCGCGGCCACGTCGGTCGCGATCAGGATCTTCAGCTGGCCGTTGCGCAGGCCCTGCAGCACGCGGTTGCGGCGCCCTTGCGGATGGCCGCCGTGGAGCGAGGCGACGTGGTGGCCCATGTCGGCCAGGCGGTCGGCGAGCCAGTCGGCATCACGCTGGGTGCTGGTGAACACCACGGCCTGCTCCATCTCCTTGCGAGTCAGGATGTGGTCGAGCAACGCGTTCTTGTGGTTCACGTTGTCGGCCCAGTGCAGGCGCTGCTCGATGTTCTCGTGCGTGTCGGTGTGCGAGGCGACGTCGATGCGCTTCGGGTCGCGCAGCAGGTTCTGCGCGAGGCGGCCGACGTGGCCCAGGAAGGTGGCGCTGAACATCACCGTCTGGCGCGTCGCGGGGATGGCTTCGGCGATCGTGTTGATGTCGTCGATGAAGCCCATGTCGAGCATGCGGTCGGCTTCGTCGAGCACCAGCATTTCGACGTTCTCGAGCACGGCCTTGCCGGTGTTGAGGTGGTCGATCAGGCGGCCCGGGGTGGAGATGAGGATGTCGAGCTGGCCGCGCAGCGCGGCGATCTGCGCCGGGTACGGCACGCCGCCGACGACGGTCGCCACACGCAGGCCCGGCACGAAGCGGCCGTAGGTCGCGGCGGCCTTGGCCACTTGCATCGCGAGTTCGCGGGTCGGGCACAGCACGAGCACGCGCGGGCCGTAGATCACGCCGCGTTCACGCTTCTGCGTGGTATCGGCGCGGGCAGCCAGCACGCGCTCGAGCGCGGGCAGGATGAAGGCGGCGGTCTTGCCGCTGCCGGTGCTGGCGGAGACCATCAGGTCGGCGCCGGCGATCGCGGGCGGGATCGCCTGCGTCTGGACTTCGGTGGCGGTCTCGTAGCCGGATGCGGTCACGGCCTTGGTCAGGGCTTCATTCAGGCCCAGGGTTTCGAACGTCATGGTCAATCTTTCGTCTTCAAACATCGCACGCCCGCACGTCGCCTTGTGGGCACAAGACGTGCGAAAACGCGCTGGTCACCACGCCATGTGGTGACCCAACAAGTCGCTGGGGAGAAGGTCCGAATCAGCGCCAGGGCGGCGCCGGATCTCGGGAACAGTCAAAGCGACGGCATCGCCGCCAACCATTCCCGCAAGCGC
>JAZKIO010000056.1:0-97464 GCA_040384825.1 Pseudomonadota bacterium | reverse complement strand
CCGAGGTCGGCGCGCGCAGCGCGCTTCGTCAACTGACTCGCCGCGGTTGTCCGAGTGCAGTGAGCGAAGCGAACGCAGCGAGTTCTGCGGCGCGACCTCGGTCCGAGCACCGCAACGCAGTCGCCGCGCAGCGGCGACCGCCACCGCATGAGCCCCTGCCGGGTGCCGCCTGCCGCGACGCGCTTCCCCGGGGCCGACGCACCGGCGACGAAAAGAGCTCGAAGGAAGCAGTTCAGGTCTGCCCGGAACGACCGAAAACACGGCGCAGTCCCGACTTTCCGAGCAGTACGTTCCCCATGCACATCGACATCGCCACGCTCCTGATCGGCATGACCGTCTGCATGGTCACGATGGCGGTGGCGCTGCCGGCGGTGATGGGCGAGGTCAGCGAGGCGGCGCGCCGCGCGCAGGCCGGCATCGTGCTCCAGGCGGGCGGCTGGTCGCTGCTGCTCGCTTCGGGCCAGTTCGTGCCCGGCTCGCTGGCGGATCTGACGAGCTCGACGCTCGCGATGGCCGGGATCGCCGGCGGGCTGGCGCTCAACTCGACCGCGTTCGACCTGTGGTGCGGGCGCCCCGCATTCGGCCGCGCGCCAGCGATCGTCGCGATCATCCTGCCGGTCGGCTACGCCGTCGGCTTCTCCGACTACGCCTTCCGGGTCGGCTGGGCCAACGGGCTGCTGACCGTGCAGATGGCGCTGGTCGCCGCCGCGCTGTGGCGCCGGCCCGCAGTGCCGGTCGGCCGCTGGCGCTACCTGCTGGTGTTCAGCCTCGTCCTCCAGATGCTCGTCACCGCCGGCCGCGGCGTGCTGGGCGCGTTCTTCACCGAGAGCTACCCGAACTTCCTGGCGCCGCACCCGGTCAACCTCGCGTTCGCGCTGATGGCCAACGCGACGACCACCCTGTCGCTGGCCGCGATCCTGCTCGCCCACCGCGACGAGGCCGCGCGCGAGCTGCAGCGCATGGCGATGGAGGACGGCCTGACCGGCGTGCTCAACCGGCGCGCGTGGGTCGCGGCCGCGACCAGCGCGCTCGCGCTCAGCGAACGACACGGTCACCCGGTGGCAGTGCTGATGATCGACCTCGACCACTTCAAGCGCATCAACGACGCGCGCGGCCACGACGCCGGTGATCGTGCGCTCGTGTTCGTCGCGCGGGCGCTGCGCGCCGCCGTCCGCAGCGGGGACCTGGTTGGCCGCTACGGCGGCGAGGAGTTCTGCGTCCTGATGAACCACGCCGACCTGCAGGCCACGATCGCGTTCGATGCGCGCATGCGCGCCTTCCTCGGCGAAGCGGCCAAGGGCGAACTGGGATTCGAGCTGACGTACAGCGCCGGCATCGCCACCCGGGAGGGCGCGGCAGACGACCTGGCCGCGATCCTCAAGCGGGCCGACGACAACCTCTACGCCGCCAAGCACCAGGGCCGGGCCCGAACGCTCGATTCGGACGGGCTGAACGTGCACGACACGATCACGCGCGACACCGGCAACTACGCCGCGATCGCGGCGGCCGCTTCGGGCTGAAACACGGAACCGGGGTTGCCGACAAGAAGTGGCCAGCCCGGAGGGACTTCCGAACCTGCGCCTACGCTAGCTTTGCGAGGCGGCAGCCGCTTGGTTACTGGAGGAGTTACTGCACGGCGCGTCCGTCTCCGTTGGACCGAGGTAGACGTCCCACACGACAGCGTGGCGCATGTTGCTCGGCAATGTTAACTTTGGCACTACGAGCGCACCTGTCAGCATGGTGATCGTGAAGATCCAAGGGTCCATCGCGCGAAAGGATAGCGGGCGCATGCCGTACGGCGTAGGACTTGCTCAGCGACGCGCCTCTCTCACTTCTGCCGCAAAAAGCGCTGCCAGCGCGGCGCGCGTCTTGGAGATCTCTGCTGTCAGCCGCTTCTCGTGCTTTCCACCGCGACCGCTATGCGCTCGCAGTTCTTCGAGAAGTCGAGCCAGCTTGCCGACCAGCTGGGCGTGTTGCACCTTCGCTCCGTATGCGTCCGTTGGATGAGGCGTTATCGGCTGTACGTCGTATGTCATGAGGGGATTGAGAGATCGGCTGACAGCTCAGCCATGTGCTGCATGCGTGGCGCCGGGAGAGCGGCTTGCGCCTGCGAGTACATGGACGCTGATCGCGACGCGTGGTGTGCCCGTTTCGCCGAAATCCCTGCTGATGGACGAGACCACATCCAGAGTCGGGGCGGAATGGACTGCCCACGTCCTTTACTCCAGCAGGTTCAACATGACGCCCGTCCAGGCGGTGTGGGTGTACGTCGGTCTGACTGAGCGGCGACAGCACCCGCGCACCACGTCCGGGGGACCGCTCCTGATTTCCTCCTTGCCCCGCCGTTTGACGGGTCAACGCCGCTAGCAACGCCTACAACGGTGGCGCGCTGGATGACCTAGGTACGTTCGTGCCGCAAGCGCGTTGCCCTGCATAGCGGCGCGGTGTAGGGCGTTGAGCACATCAATGCGACGTCGGACCGCGTGCACCTTCAGATCGTCGGCGAAGTACTTCTCCAGTGCGTTCCGCGAGATCCCGAGCCCGGCTGCGATGTCGGCGTGACGCACCCCGGCGCCGGCGGCCACTGACACTGTGGCGCGCTGGCTCTCGGTGGGCTTGAACGGGGGTGTTGGCATGGTTTCGAGATTCTCGTTCGTGCGCACGATCAACGCCCAGCCCGAATCTGGACCTGCCTAGAAAAAAATCTCCGCATGAGACAGCGTGCGGTCTAGGGGAAGCGCTCGAAAAGGTTTCGGAGCCGCCCCCCACGCTTGGCTACCAAGTGACTAAACCTTGTCCACGACAGAGGTCCTCTCTCGCACACGGGATCGGTGACGGCTGAGCAGCGGAAGCAGCCAAGCCTGCAAGCGGGCAGGAAGTCAGCTTCCGACCCATTGCCGACATAGCAGGAATACCAGACCGGACTTCCAGCAGCCTCTAGATCGGGTAGGCCAATGGCGCACGATGCGCTCGCCGTGCAAAGGGCTTGGACGTCCCATTTTGGCGGGGGCTTCCCTCACAAATTGGTGGCCGACGACCTTGACAACTGCCAGGTTGCGTCTACGCAGGCCGTAATACCCCGCGCGCGCCTATCTGGACAAGACCGCTGACTACTTCGTTGAAGTCCTTCGTGGCGGCATCTGCCTACGGACCAGTTCTACGGGGAACGTTCGTGCCGGGTGCTGGATCCTTTGGGCATGCTTAGCTGCTCGGGGCATTCGATCGGAAAGGTCGAACCCACACCGCCATGATGGCCGGGTAGGTGCGTGCCAGAGGGTGCGCGTTGAAGCGCCTGGCGGGGGAATGTCGACTTGGCTTCCTGTCGTTCGTCGAAGGGGTACGCGGCGCCGCTTACGCGCGCCAGGAGCGTTTTACTTAAGAGAGGTATCGATATGTTCCACATCGATCTGCGGAGGCACCCATGATCACCGTCACAGCCATGGAATGGGCACCGCCGTTCGCGGCGGGCCAGGTGCGCGACCACCGCGTCCGCTGGATCCTCAACGAGGTCGACTGGCCCTACGAGGTTCGGCTCGTCGATGCGCCGATGATGAAGTCGGCCAGCTACCGAGGCGGTTTGCAACCGTTCGGCCAGCTACCCGTGCTGGAGGAGACAGGGCGGCCGCCTATGTTTGAGAGCGGCGCGATCGTGCTCGACGTGGCCATGCGCGCCGGTCGCTTCATCGGCGCCGAAGGCACGGCGGACCGCGCGGCTGTTATCCAGTGGGTCGTCGCCGGGCTGAACTCGGTCGAGCCGTTCCTCTTCAATGTCGCCGAAGTGGACTACTTCATGGACGACGAGGCAGCCAAGGCCACCAGACGGCCGGTCGTCGTGGCGCAGGCCAAGGCGCGGCTGGCCATGCTGGAGCAGGCACGCGATGGCCGCGAGTGGTTCGTTGGCGATGCCTTCTCGGCTGCCGATTTGATGATCGCTTCGATCCTCAAGATCGCCCGCAATCTTGACCTGCTGACCGATCTGCCGGCTCTTGCAGCATGGCAACAATCTGTCCTCAGCCGTCCGGCCCACGTGAAAGCCGAACAAGATCAGAAGGCCGAGATCGCGCGTCACTCGCCTGCCGACATGCGCTACGACGCCGTTCCGAAGGAAGTCGAAGCATGAACGCTTCATAACCACCTAGCGCAGCCGGCGACAGCCTGGAGTCGACCCTTCTCAGTCACTCGCGCGGGTTGGAAGCAGTCATCGGGCTGGGCGGCATCGCTCGAGCACCGGCCGCAGACGTCAATCCGCGTAAGCGCCCGCAGCCTGGATGACCTTGGCCCAGCGCGCGACCTCGTCTTCGACGAACTTCTTGTGCGCTGCCGGTTCGACGCGCGCGTCCGACACGACCGTGATCCCCAGCGCCTCCTGGCGCTTGATGAGTTCCGGGTCCTTGAGTGCTCCGCGCAGCGCTTCGTTCAGCTTGCTCAGCACCGGCGCCGGCGTGTTGCGCGGCGCGTACAGGCCGTGCCAGACCGTCACGCTGAAGTCGGTCAGGCCACCTTCGACCAACGTCGGCACGCCGGACAGCGCAGGCAGTTTCATGCGGTCCTTGCTGGTCACCGCGAACGCGCGCACCTTGCCACCTTCGATCTGGGGCACGGCATTCGTGGCCTGTTCGCACATCAGATCCACCGTGCCGCCCATCAGGTCGGTCATGGCCGGGCCTGTCCCCTTGTACGGCACCGTGGTCATCTCGGCCTTCAACGCGTTCTGCAGCATCAGGCCGCAGAGGTGCGAGGCCGACCCAACACCGGCATGGGCCAGATTGACCTTGGACGCATCGGTCGCGATCCACTTGCGCAGTTCGGCGAAGTTCTTCGCTGCCAGGGTCGTGCGACCGATCAGGGTAGAAGGCGCCTCGTTGATCAGCCCCAGGTACGCGAAGTCCTCGATGCCCTTGTAAGCCAGCTTGCGGTACAGCGTGGGGGCCGTCGCGAACCCGATGTGGTGCACCAACAGGGTGTAGCCGTCGGGTGTTGCGGTAGCCACCTTCGCTGCGCCCAGCGTGCCGCCGGCACCACCGGCGTTCTCGACGATGACGGTCTGGTTCAGCCGCTTGCGCAGGGCCTCGGCGAGGTCGCGTGCAATCTTGTCGCTGGGGCCACCGGCGGCGAAAGGTACGACCAGCGTGACCGGCTTTTCCGGAAACTCGGCCCGGGCCGCGCCCGCCGCCACGAGAAGTACCGAGGCCGCCGCGATGCCCCACGCCCGTCGATCGAACTTGTCCATGCCTGTCTCCGAGTGAGCGCGCCACTCAGGACGCTGTGACTCGGATGATCGTCGGCCGATTCGGCGAAGGCCAATGCCTGATTCTTCGGCTTTGATGCCCTGAAAGCACCGACCCACCGGGGCGCCGATCGGGCACCCGCGGCCCGCTCAGCTTTCGACGCTGGCCTGCGCACCAAGCCAGAACGACTCGGCGGCTTTGCCGAGCGCCGCACGGTCGCGGTACAGCCGGATCTCCAGGTCGATCGACCATTCCTCGGGCGCGGCCGGGACGAGCCGACCGCCCTCGATGTCGTCACCGACCAGAACCTGCGGCAACCAGGCCAGGCCGCGGCCATCGAGAGCCATCGTCCGCAGCACCGACGCCAGGTGCGCCGTCAGAACATTCGGCGCATGCAGACGGTCCAGGATCGGCCCCTTCAACTCGCGCAGGATGCGACCGAGGCCCGATTCGGTGCTGTAGCTCAGCAAGTGGACAGCGGCCGACTTGCCGTCGGGTGGCAGCGCATGCATGGGCCGGCCGTCCTTGTGGGGTGCCGACACGGGTATCAGCCGGTCCGTGCCGACGACCAGGCTCAGACAGCCGGCCTCGTCCAGCGGCCCGCGCACGCGGGCGTGGCCATGCGCGAGCATGAACTGCGCCTTGCTTTGCAGGACCAGCGTCTCGCATGTCTGCTGGGTGTCCGAGGCCAGCTGGATCGGCCCGACCGTCGTATGGGTCTCCAGCGCACGCAGCCAGCGAGGCAGGAAGGTGAACGACAGGGCATGCGTGGAGGCGATGCGCAACGTCGTGGAGCTGGCCTCGGCGATGGCTCGGGCTTCACCCGGGATTCGCGTGACCTCGGCCTGCAGATCCTGCGCGACCTGACGGAACCAGTTCCCCGTTTCGGTGAGTCGGGCCGGTTGCGAGCTGCGGTCGAAGAGGTCGGCACCGAGCCACTCTTCGAGCGCCCGCACGCGACGGCTGAAGGCGGGCTGCGTCATGTGGCGCTCTTCGGCCGCGCGCGAGAAGTTGCCACTTGCTGCCAGTGCGGTGAAATCGTCGAGCCACGAAAGGTTCAAGGTCACAGCGGTGCTTTCAAGGCATCAAAGACTAGACAAAGAGCATTGGGCAAACGCCGCATTGCCGACGATCATTTCGACACCGTACCCCCTAACCGACCCGCAGGAGACACCCGTGAAGATCGTCGAGATTCGTGAGAAGACCATTCCCATCAGCTCTGCCATCCGCAACGCCTACATCGACTTTAGCAAGATGAACCTGAGCCTTGTGGCCGTCGTCACCGACGTCATTCGCGACGGCAAGCCCGTGGTGGGTTACGGCTTCAATTCGAACGGCCGCTATGGCCAGGGCCACATGATGCGCGAGCGCTTCATCCCGCGCATCCTGGAGACGCCGCCCGACGACTTGATCGACGCCAGCGGCAACAACCTGGATCCGCACAAGATCTGGACCGCGATGTTCAAGAACGAGAAGCCGGGTGGCCACGGCGAACGCTCGGTGGCCATCGGCACCATCGACATGGCGGTGTGGGACGCGGTCGCCAAGATCGAGGGCAAGCCGCTGTTCCAGCTGCTGTCCGACCGCTACAGCGACGGCAAGCCCGACCGCAAGATCTTCGTCTACGCAGCGGGCGGCTACTACTACCCGGGGCAGGATTACAAGAAGCTGCAAGACGAGATGAAGAGCTACATCGACCGCGGGTACACGGTGGTCAAGAAGAAGATCGGCGGCGCCTCGCTCGACGAAGATCTGCGCCGCATCGACGCCATCATGGAAGTGCTTCAGGACGGCCAGAAGCTGTGCGTCGACGCCAACGGACGCTTCGATCTGGAGACCGCCGTCGCGTACGCAAAGGCGCTGTCGCAATACGACCTGTTCTGGTACGAGGAGCCGGGTGACCCGCTGGACTTCGAGTTGCAGGCCACGCTGCGTCAGTATTACAAGAACCCCATGGCCACCGGCGAGGACCTGTTCTCTATGCAGGACGCGCGCAACCTGATCCGCTACGGCGGCATGCGGCCCGACCGCGACTGGCTGCAGTTCGACTGCGCGCTGAGCTACGGCCTGGTCGAATACCTGCGCACGCTGGAGATGCTGGAGGAGCACGGCTGGTCGCCGAAACGCTGCATCCCGCACGGGGGCCATCAGATGTCACTGAACATCGCGGCGGGCTTGGGCCTGGGCGGCAACGAGTCCTACCCCGACTTGTTCCAGCCTTTCGGTGGGTTCCCGGACGGCGTGAATGTCGACAACAGCTACGTGACGCTGCCCGATCTCCCGGGCATCGGCTTCGAAGGCAAGGCCGACCTGTTCCGCGAGATGAAGTCGCTGACCGACTAACCGACTAAACAATGGACTAGGCGTGGGCACCCTGTCGATTTCAACGCACTGCTCACCAGCAACACTCGTGAACACGGAGGCGTGTTTACAAGGATCAACGTCAGGTATCCGGCGTTTGCTTCAGCGTCAGCTTGTGGCCGGGAGCCGTCCCCAAGGTGTAGACCGCTTCCGACCCTGAACCGACTGTGCGGCCCTGAGCCGGCCGTTCGGAAGCGGCCGTTCGGGTTCGCTCCGGCCCTGCGGCGTCTCCGCGGGCGACGATTGAGGCAGCGCAGTAATTACCCGTGTATGTAGCCACACGACCGCCGACCAGCTGTGTTTGACGGCAAACCGATGAGTTTTTCCTCTCGCGCGGTGACCTGTCGCAGCAGCTTCAGGATGCACGTTTGCCGCGCACGCGCTTGTCCGGCGTTGCCCCAATGTGAAGTCGTCGCACGCGTGGTGACGCGCCATCCGAAAAAAAAATTGCAAGTCAATAGGACGACGTGACGTAACTCACGTTACGATCTCTTTCAATTGCCTAGGACGACACGATGCAATCAGTTCTGATGTGGCTTGCGGCTCGCCAATTCGCCAACGCGCAAAAGCGTTACTTCGGGTTGAGGGGCGACCTCCCCTACACGCGCGAACCGTATGCGGCGGCCGAAGCTCGAGTAGAGGCTGCTCGGCTTCGCGTATTGGCTCGAAAGGCAAGACTTGATGCGTTGCAGGGGCCCGACATGCATGCTCTTGGCCAATTTTCGAACGATGGGCCTTTGGCGCTTTAGCAACGCCCGCTAAATGCCGATCCCCACCTGCGCGCCAAAAGCGAAAGCGCGCGTCTGCCGGTGCATCTGCAGCCCACCAATGCGTCCGATGTCGCCATCGCGGGAAGCGGGGCGCCTGGTGCAGGAGACCTTAATCACAACCTTTTGAAAGAAATCCGAATGCGCCCGAAGGGAAGCACGGTAAGTGCTGGCGAGCTGACCATACTGCCGAGTTTCACTGTTCGAGTATCCCCAGTCGGATTGATAACGATGGGGAAGAAGTTCCTGCAGGGCATGGACGCGAACGTAAAACTGTGGAGCGGAGTAGTTACGGTCTTTGCTAAGTCCGGCAATTACGTTGCCCAGCTTGACGACGTCGAACTCGATCCTGTCGACCTCGCATTTCGAATAGTGATTGATGGCGACTTGCGCGATCAAGTTAGACGGTCCGCTGTGGTGCTCGCGTCGGCGGGACGTGAGCAGGCAGAGGTTGCTGACGTCTGCTTTGATGAAGGTGTGCCCTGCGCATATGTGACAGAGTTGTCTCTTTCAACGCGACTGCAGATCGTATTCGCGAAAACACGAAATCCTTTGTTGAAGGCACGTCGAGCCCTTTGGGAGTGGCGTACTGAACGAAGGATGCTTCGTGCGCTCGCAAGGTCCGCGGGTGCGCAGTGCAACGGAACGCCCACTTATCGCAACTACAGGCAGCGCACGCAGGACACCATCTTGTTTTTTGACAGCCGGAGCTCCATTGAATCGATGGCGACGGATGATCAAATCGAGAGTCGAGCTGCGGAGATGCTTTCCGGCGGGCCGCTTCGCCTAGTATTCTCTGGTCGGCTGGTCGCGATTAAGGGAGCTGACCATCTGATCGCGGTCGCACGCCACTTAACATTGCGTGGCTTCAACTTCACACTGAAAATTGCAGGTGACGGCCACCTGAAAGATGAAATCCTTAGAAACGTCGGGACGATGCCCATAGAGTTGCTGGGCGTGCTGGAATTCCAGACTCAACTGACGCCTTTGCTCCGCTCCTCTTGCGATCTTTTTGTCTGTTGCCATCGGCAGGGCGATCCCTCTTGCACTTATCTAGAGACGATGGCGGCTGGCGTTGCCATCGTCGGTTATGACAACGAGGCGTTTCGCGGATTAGCGGAGCTTTCAGGCTCCGGATGGATCGTCTCGAAGGACCGTCCAGATTTACTGGCAGAAGCGATTACCCGTATTACCCGTGAAGAGATAAAGGACGCCTCGTTTCGCGCTAGAAACTTTGCCCGTGAGCACAGTATGGAGGCGGAATTCGCGCGCCGTATAGAACACTTGCAACGGCTTTCGCGATCAAGTTGAGCCTTTGTGCACTAGCTGCTCGAAGAGCGGCTGGCTGCGGATTAAACAAAACCCATACCCTGAGCCGAGCGATAAGACCGACCAGTGCGGCTGAGGCTAATGGTACGCATCCTGCTGCCGATATCAAATTGCGACTGGCTCAAACGGGACATCAGTGCAACAGCATCAACTTAAGGGAAAGCTGGAGCGCCTCGTCGAAGAGCTCCGTACACACGGCGGGAATGGACTCAGCGACTATGCACGGCGGCTACGCTTAGAGATCGCCTCGACCGAGGCGGAGATCGGAACACTGGATTTTCGGCAGGACCCGCGCCACGAGCAGGAGAACGGCGACCGCCACGAGCATCGCCACGGCAAGGGGGCTGATACGGGCAGCAGTCGGGAATGCAGATGCCCGCGCTAGTGCCGGGACCCAGTGTGTCTCCGCGGACTCCATTGGCCTCACAGCCGTCGCCCTGCAACGTTTTCTGAGCCCTAGCTTGCTTCATATGCCTGGAGCAGTGGCGCTTAGCAGCCTGACCTCGACGGGTCATAGAGGATTTAACAACGGAGGCGCCACGGCCCGAGTCGGAAACCGTGAAGCCGCCAGTCGTGTGCATCTGCTTGTGGCCGAGGCTGTGTGAGAACTGCTGTTGAAGACGCCAGCCACATCTGCTGCACACAGAGTTCGCAGTAGGGCGTTCAGCGCCACCCAGTGGTCGGCGTGGCGCCATATTCCATTTCACGACTTCGCTGAGGCACCCTGGCTCGCTTCGAGCCATAAGACAGCGCTCACGCGCCCGCCAACTTCATCGCCTTCATCGTTTTGCTCATGCCCAGGATCTGGATCACCCGCTTGAGGTTGTAAGCCAGCACCTGCAAGCTCATTTCCGTGCTGACCTGCGGCAGACCGCGCGTGAGGAAGTGCGTGGTGCCCATCCAGTGCTTGATCGTGCCGAAGACGTGTTCGACGGTGCGTCGCCGTAGCGTCATCGCCTCGGGCTGCTGCGCTAAGCGCCGCTGCATTAACTCAAGAACGTCTTCGTGCTCCCACCGCGAGATGCGCCGGTACGGACTCGGAGTGCACTGCGCCTTCAGCGGACATCCAGGGCATTCACTGCTCCAGTAGCGCCGGATCTGCAGCCCGCCTTCTTCGCGCGTAAACCGGTGCATCGCGCGTTCGCCCGCCGGACATTGGTACTCGTCGTCCTTGGCGATGTAGATGAAGTCGGCCTTGTCGAATCGGCCATCGGCCTTGGCGTTGGAGGTCATGGGCTTGGGTACGTAGGCCAGGACGCCGGCGTCTGCGCATGCCTTGATCTCCAGGCCGTTGAAGTAGCCACGGTCCGCGTACGCGCGCAGCCGCTGCTTGCCCATGGCTTCACGCGCCGCAGTAGCCATCTTGCTCAACTGCGCCCGGTCGCTGCCCATGTTGGTGACCTCGTGGGTGACGATGAGATGGTGCTTGGTGTCGACGGCCGTCTGCACGTTGTAGCCCACCAGGCCCGTGCCTTTGGCCTGCGACACCATCGAGCGGGCATCCGGATCGGTCAGCGACAGCTGTTGATCGGGCTCGGTCTTCAGCCGCTCTCGCATGTCGTCCATGCGGCGCATCTGCTCGCGAAGGGTGCGCAGCTTGCTTTGCAGCTGCGCATAGCGCGGTCCGAACTCCAGCAGCGGCAAGGTGCGGTCCGCGGTGTCGAGCGCCGACAGGTAACGATCGATGCTCTGCGCGATCTGCTCCTGCCGCTTGTCGACCTTGGCGGGCGTGAAGTTCCGATCGCGACTGTTGACGGCTTTGAACTTGCTGCTATCGATCGCCACCGCAGCCACGGTCAGCAGCTTGAGGTCCCGGCACAGGCTCACGAAGCGCCGGCAGACGTTGCGGATGCCCATGCCGTTGTCGCGCCTGAAGTCGGCGATGGTCTTGAAGTCCGGCGCCAGGCGGCCCGTCAGCCACATCAGCTCGACGTTGCGCTGCGCCTCGCGCTCCAGCCGGCGGCTGGACTGAATGCGGTTGAGGTAGCCGTAGATGTAGATCTTCAGCAGCACTGCCGGGTGGTAGCCCGGACGGCCTGTGGCTGCGGGCTTCGCACTCTCGAACCCCAGCGTCAGCAGGTCCAATTCGCCAACGAACGCATCAATGACACGCACTGGGTTGTCCTGGCCGATGAAGTCATCCAGACACTCCGGAAGTAGCACGGCTTGGTGTCGGTCTTGCTCTTCGACGAATCGCGGCATATCGGCGCCTGCAGTCGATATGCCCGCGAACTCTACGCATGCACCAGATCAGCGGGGATCGGGTTTTCACACAGCCTCGGCCGTGAACTGACATTGAATCCGCACAATCGACTGACAGTCGAGGCTGTGTGAAAACGCGTTGAACGTCGCCGAGTGATCGCCTAGATTGAGGCAACGCGTCTGAGCGGAGCAATCAATGAAGCGATTCATCGAAGGCGAAGACCGTAACCAGGTCACGCTGCTGCCTGAATGCCTTGATGACTACATTGGCCACGACCCACGCTCCGATAGTGTTGGAGTAGCGCCATGGCGCCGCTGAGAAGGCAAATACGTCGGATTCTTCATTCTCGGTTTCGGTTTAAGACTGAGGCTGTGTGAGAACGCCATCGAGCGTGCATATGCGGAGTGAGTTGAGGACCGGCGGCAATGCATGGCCCGCCAGCAAGCCACAGGAGTCGGCGCAGCGCGTTATGCCGATCTAGTAGGTCCAGCACGTCTTCTTGACGTCGTTCGAGCATGACAAGGCGCTCATGCGCCCGCCAGCTTCATCGCCTTCATCGTTTTGGCAATGCCAAGGATGCTCATCACCCGCTTGAGGTTGTAGGCCAGCACGTGAAGGCTCGTTTCGGTCGCCACGTTAGGCAGTTGCCGAGTCTGGAAGTGCGTCGAGCCCATCCAGTGCTTGAGAGTTCCGAACACGTGTTCGATGGTTCTCTTTCGCACCGTCATTGAAGTCGCCCTTCGATCCAATCGGCGCTGCACCGCTTCGAGTGCAGCCTCATGTTCCCATCTCGAGATCCGTCTGTAATCGCCCGGCGTGCACTGCGACTTGATCGGACACTGCGTGCACGCGCTGCTCCAATAGCGACGGAATAGCAGGCCGCACTCTTCTCGGGCAAATCGGAAGATTGCGCGTTGACCGGCTGGGCACCTGTATTCGTCGTCACGAGCGATGTAGATGAAGTCGGCCTTGTCGAACCGTCCTTCCGCCTTTGCATTGCATGTCATTGGCTTGGGCACGTAGGCTGCGATTCCTGCGTCCTCGCAAGCCTTGAGTTCACGGCCGTTGTAGTAGCCGCGATCGGCGTGGGCTTGCAACCTGACCTTGCCCATCGCCGCGCGCGCCTCCAGCGCCATCGCGCTCAACTGCGAGCGGTCGCTGCTCTCGTTGGTGACCTCGTGCGCGACGATCAGATGGTGCTCGGCGTCGACTGCCGCCTGAACGTTGTAGCCCACGATTCCTGAGCCCAAATCGGCTAGTGGCCATCGAGCGTGCGTCGGGGTCAGTCATTGACCGTTGTTCGCCTGGCTCAGACTTCAACTGCGTCTTCAGATCGTCCAACTGGCGCATGCGCTGGCGGAGCTTCGTGATCTTTTCTTGCAGCCGCTCGGTCTTGGCTTGCACGTCGGCAGAGTGCGAACGATCGGCTGTCTCAAACGTATCCAAGTACCGCTGAATGCTTTGTGCGACCTGCTCCTGGAATTGGCCGATCTTCACTGCCGTGAAGTTGCGGTCGCGGTTGTTGACCGCCTTGAACTTGCTGCCGTCGATCGCAACGATGGCCTTCGAGAACAGCTTCAATTCGCGGCACAGAACAACGAAGCGGCGGCAGACATTGCGGATGCTTGCACCGCTGTCGCGTCGGAAGTCGGCAATGGTCTTGAAGTCTGGCGCCAAGCGACCGGTCAACCACATCAGCTCGAGATTGCGCAGGCACTCGCGTTCAAGACGCCGGCTGGACTGGATGCGGTTGAGGTAACCGTAGATGTAGATCTTAAGCAGGACTGAGGGGTGATAGGACGGTCGACCTGTCACGGCCGGTTCTGCACTCTCAAAGCCCAATTCTTGCAACTGGAGTTCTTCTACAAACGCATCGACGACACGGATCGGGTTGTCGGACGCCCGGGAAAGATGGGTAGCCGATACAGCCGCAAAAGGTGCATCCAATGGATCCTCGTTTATCCGTTCGAACGGTTATCCCAGGTATCAGACGGGACAGGAAGGCTTCTCGGCTACCGAATCGACCTCAGCGGGCCGCGTGGACGACGTATGCTCCGACCGTAACGCCTCTCGAGGCGTTCGCGGTGCGACACGTCGTCGATCCGCTGCTGACGGACCTCGATCGTCTTCTTTGGCTTTGGCCCATCGACCGACTTGACGTTTCCCCGTCCGGGAACTCGGTGGCCTCTTCAGTGGACCTACCGGACGTCACCACCAAGCCTCCAGCGTCCCCATGCGCAGCCATGGAACCCGACAGCCCACCGCCCGCTTGCACGCTAACGTTCCGCGCCTTCCGCTGTTTGCACTGGACGGGAAACTTCTCGCGGTCTCTGTGCAAGATCAAGTCGGTGCCACCACACGGTCCACTGCCGCTGTTCTCGGCCACCCAATAACCCCGAAGCCAGAAGGCTTCACCCATGAGCATTGCGACTCTCGCCACGTCATGTTCCCGAGCGCCTACGCTGCAGTTGCTGCAGCCACGTCACTGCAGCGTCGCGCCCGCTGCGGATTCGGTCGACTCGACCGGCAGGCTGCCGCTCAGGCGGTCTTTCATCTCCGCGAAATTGCGCAGCGAATACAGGTGAAGGTGCAGCAGTTCGAGCTCGTCGGACTTCGCCATCGCCAGCAGCTTGTCGTCGGGCACCGATCTCAGCTTCTTGCGGTTGACGACGAGAAACCCACCCAAGGACATCTTCTCGCCGCCCGCGGCCGTCACTTGCACGCCGGTGGGCTCGAGCAGGCCGAGCTCTTTCAGTCGCTGGCAGAACTGCCGCGTGCGCTGGAAATGCGATTGGAACTCCTGCAGGAACTTCAGGACGCGCTGGGTGTAGGCGGCCGGCTTGCGTTCCTCATCGAACAGACGCTCTCCCTCTCCTACGCGGTTGAGCCCCTTGTACGACTCATCGATGCACAGCGTGAGCGTCTTGCGATCGGCGCTGGTCGAGAAGACGAAGGGGTAGCGGCGGATGAATGCGGGCACGTACTTGGCGTCCCACTTGGCGTTCTGGTCGAGGTACAGGTTCTGATCGGTGCGCAGCCCGAGAACCACCGCCGGGAAGATCTCGTCGCCGATCGGTGCGAAGACGATCGCGTATTCAGAGGCGGCTGTGATGAACTCGAGTGCCATGAGCGGCACCGCACTCGCATGCGACGCAAAGGCGTAGCCGGCGCCTGTCTCGATCGACAGGTCAGCGTGCCGCGCGGCCGATACGGGCACGGCATTCTCATAGAACAACAATTGCTTGGTCATCTGGACAACCGCTCCTTCCTGCTGTTTAAGAACGCCTGAACCGACGCATCATCGCCCGGTTCACAAGCCTGTCAATCTGGGCTTTACCGCGACCGTTGCCGACCCCGAGGCCGCCACCAGCACACGCAATGCCGCGTTTGGGTTGGCAGCTTCCGGCGACCGGGCCAGGTCATTGACAAAGCGCTGGCGCCAGTCCTTCACCGGCGCGGTTGCGGGCAGCGCTGAAGATGCAAGGTACTCGTCGCCGCCACGCGCTGTGGCACCGTAGTAGCTGAGGCCCCAGTCGATGACCGCGGGCGTCGCGGGCGGTGCGAATGCCAGCCCCGCGCCAACTCGCGCCGCTTCGCCACGGTACTCGGGCACCGCCCGCGTTCCGGGCTGCAGCAGCTCTTCCATCACGCCGTCATCGGCATGGCCGAGGCCGAGCGCATGTCCCATCTCGTGCGCAAGCACCGACAGCAAGTCCATGCGTCCGGTCGCCGCACTGTCTGGCGCAGCAAACCGAACACGGCCCGAGCCGCCGAACTCGCGATCGTCCTGCGGCGTCAAGTCGACGAACCAGCCGTTGCCGGCGGCATCGATGTCGAGCGTGATGGTGCCGTTGGCGTACTCGGCCAATTGCGCGCCACGAAGGTCGGCCACTTGCACCTCGATGTCGGCCAGCCGGTTCGTGAAGGAAGAGTCCTCCACCAGGGCCCAACGGCGGGCAGTTTCGACTGCCAGCGTCTTGGCCTGCGTGTCGGTCAGCGTCTGGGCGCTGAGGTCTGCACTCGCAGCAGCGGCCAATTGCGTAGCCGGCACGGCCGGGTCGTTGGTCTTCACGGTGACCGAGTCGAAAGACGCACCCGCCGCGCGGCTGAACAGGCCGAACCGGCCGTCGACGCCCACCGCATTGAAGACGAAGCCCACCGCGGCCTGGCCGTTCAGCGTGACGCTGACCGACGCGCCGCGCACCACCACGCCGAGCGTGAAATCGGCCGTCGGGTTGAGCGAGCTGTTGGTGACCGCTGCATCGACGAACCAGCCGCCGCTGGTGCGATGGCCGATCAACACCTGCCTGGTCACGGTATCGATGGCCGCCCATTTGAAGTCGGTGTCGCTGTAGCGATCGAAGACGATGCCGGCGCGGCCCGCGGTTTGCAGCTTGGCGCTGATGTCGAGCAGCGACGCGGTCTTGAGCCGCGTGACGCCGCCGAGGTTGAGCAGATCGATGGCCGCATCGGCGCCGGCGCTCGGCGCGCCGTTGAGGCGTCCGGCCACAGCGTTCCACGCCCCGCTGCTCGAGCCGTCGAACATCGGCCCGGTTGCGGCGCTGAACGTGTCGCTCTTCGTCACCGTCGCGCTCGGTGGCACCACCTGCACCGCGATGTTGTCCATCGCGCCGCGCGACTTGTTCGAGCCGAAGCCGACCAGGCCCCAGTTCAGCCCGTAGCTGAAGCCATCGACGACCGTCGGCTTGAACGCGTAGCTCAGATAGGTGGCGTTGTTGACGGCCAGCGTTGCCGTCAGGCCGTTCACGTGGAGCTTGATGCCGTACCAGGTATCGCTCTTCACGCTGCCCGGCAGTACCGCCTGCGCCAGCACTTGCCAGCCGGCCGCGGTGCGCTGGCCCATCACCAGCTTGTTGGTCTTGACGTCGAGGCCGGCGAACTTGAAGCTGGTCTGGTTCTGGTAGTCGAAGATCACGAAACTGTTCGCCTCCCAGGTCCCTGTCGGCTTGATGACCTTGATGGTCGCGACGACCTCGTAATAGCTCGGCAAGGCGTCTCCGACCTGGTAGACCGCCACCGCGTCGGCCTTGGCCGACGTGGCTGCGACCTGCAGCGCGCCGCCGGACACCTGCCAGCTGCCGCTGTCGGGCGCCAGGGCCTGCAACTGCCCGCTGTTGAAGTCGGCCGCGCGGAGCACGTCGCGTGGACCGCCCGGGACGTTGCCGGCCTGCGGGTCGGCCGGCGCGCCGGTCTGATCCTGCCAGACCGAATCCTGCTGGCGCACCAGGCCCAGCTCGCCCTGGGGCTCGCCGTTGCGCGGGTCGGTGGCGTTGCCCTGCGTCTGATCGGCGCCATCGCTTTCGCTCAGCGCGTACAGGAATTCGGCCAGCTGCGGCTGCAGGGTGCGGCTCACGGTCGCGTTGCCGAACGGCGCGAACGGCACCAGGTAGCTGTTGAACTCGCCGACCCAATCGATCAGCCGGTCGCCGCCGGTATTGCCGATCAGCACGTCGCGGCCGGCACCGCCGTAGGCGCGGTCCTCGTAGCTGGTGTGCGTGTCCGGCGAGTTGTTCAGACCACCGCCGGTGTCGTGGTTGTCATCGGCGTTGAGCAAGTCATCGCCCCAGCCGCCGTAGAGCGTGTCGCGGCCGGTGCCGCCGACCACCCAGTCGTTGCCGTGGTCGCCGAAGATGCGATCCTCGCCGTCGCTGAAGAAGTCGTCGGTGGCAATCGCGGGTGTGCCCTGCCCGGCCACTTGCGGCCCTTCGCCGGCGGCGAAGTTGAGCAGGAACCCGTCGATCCGCGTCATCGGCGTGTACTCGAGGTACAGCGCGAATTCGCCCGCACGAACCTCGCCATAGCGAAGCGCGTTGCCGGCGTTCACCGGGGCCACGTAGAAGCCGGGCAAGGCCTCGGCGCCCGAGATGCCGTCGTCGCCCCAGCCACCGTGCAGTGAATCGTTGCCCCAGCCGCCGTAGATCAGGTCGTCGGCGAGTGCCGCGTCGAACAGCGGATCGAGGACCTTGCCGAACGGCGTCAGATCGACGGCCTTCTTCAACTGGCCCGCGACATTGATCGTCGCGCTCTGCACGCCGCCCGGCGTGGTGATCAACAGGTTGGTCGCCACCGCGGTGTTCACGCCATTGAGCGCTTCGGTCAGCCCGTTGCGGCTGGTCAGGATGCGCCCGTCGTCGCCGAGCACGCCGTCATCGCCCGTGCCGCCGGAGATCCAGTCGTGGCCCCAGCCGCCGATCAGGTCGTCGTCCTGGCCCTCGCCGAAGATCACGTCGTTGCCGGTCATCCCGTAGATGAAGTCGTCGCCTGATTCGCCGTGCAGCTCGTCGCCAGCGCCGAGATCGGCACTGCCGGTTGCGTTCTGCTGGCCCGGGATGTAGTCGAGCAGTTCGGCAGCACGCGGCACGATCTGCACCGCATAGTTGTTGTCGTAGTTGAAGTTCAGGTACGCGCCGGCGCCGACCAGCCGGTAGATGTTGCCGTTGTCGCCGAGGATCATGTCGGCGTCGCGTCCGTTGCTGCCGTCGCCGAGGCTGTTGCGCGCCAGATCGAGCGCGCTGCCGGCACCGCCGAAGATCAGGTCGTCTTCATCGACCCGCAAGGCCGGCGTGTTCAGGCTGAACAGGCTGGAGCTGCCACCGATCAGGTCGTCCTGGCCGAGGTTGCCGAAAATGATGTCCGAGCCGGCGTTGCCCTCGATGTAATCGTCGCCGTCGCTGGCGAGTTCCGTCGAGGCGGTGACGTGCAAGCCGGTGCCGTCGCGCGGCGCGGTCGCGCCGCTCGTGCGCGAGCCGTCGCCCTGGATCACGTCGTCGCCGAGTTGGCCGAAGATCGTGTCGCGATCCGCACCGCCGGCGATGGTGTCGTTGCCGAAGTTTTCGGACGTCGGGTCGAGCGCGATCGTCCAGTCAGCCCAGACCGGTAACGCATACGGAGGCGCCTGCCGCGCGCCGATCAAAACATGTCCGTCGCCGTCGTAGATCGACGTTCCGCCTGCGGCGCGGAAGCGCGGCGTGACCGCATCGCCCGAGCCCTCGTTCAGGATCAGGCTCACGTTGTCGCCGAAGATCAGGTCGTCCTGGCTGCCGCCGTCGAGATGATCGGCGCCGGTGCCGCCGATCACGATGTCGTCGTCGGCGCCGCCATCGGCAGTGTCGACGCCGCCTTCTGCCCGGTTGGTGGTCGTGATGCTGATGATGGTGACGCCATCGAGGTCGAACAGCACGGTCGCGTCGTCGCCGATGAGCACGTCGTCATCGCCCTCGCCGCTGATCATGTCGTTGCCGAGGCCGCCGATCAACAGATCGACATCGTCGCCGCCGAGCAGCGTGTCGTCGCCGATCGTGCCCGGGTCGGTGATGCTGACCAGGCGGGTCTCGCCGATCTCGCTGCCGGCAACCGGCGCGTAGTCGAAACGCGCGTCGTCGCCGAGCACATAGTCGTCCCCACCACCGCCGTCGAGCATCGGGTCGTCGCCGGCGCCGCCGATCACGATATCGGTGCCGCCGCCGGCGTGGATCGTGTCGTCGCCGCCGGTTTCATTCTTGACCGACCAGATCACGCGTGCGCCGCGGAACAAGCCGTCGGTCTGGTCGTCGGGGAACGAGGAGACGCGGTAGTAGTAGTTGTCCTTGTCGTCCGGCGCGTCGAACAGCGGGAACTCGGTCCACGCAGCATCGACCGTGATCGTGTCGGCCGTGTTGCCGATGATGGTGCGGTACTGCACGTGGCCTTCGGGGGAGATGATCTGCAGGCTCAGGCCGAGCAGGCCTTCGTCGTCAGTCGGGAACGCGAAGAACTGGTTGTCGATCTCGGAGTCGCTGATCGAGTACACCGGGCCGTTGGTCGCGCCGGTGACATGCGGGTTCACCGGGTTCTGCGGCACAGACGAACCCAGCCGCGTGACGATGGCGTCGTACTCGACGCCGCCAACGTCGATCTTTTTCGTGTAGTCGACCCGGCCGAAGTCACCGAAGACGATGTCGTCGCCGCTGCCGGTCGTGATGGTGTCGTTGCCCTCGCCGCCAAAGACCACGAGCTGGCGTGATGACGCTTCACCGTGCACGATGTCGTTCCCGCCCTGCGTGTCGAGCGCGAAGGCGCCGTCGCCGATGCCGCTGTTGTCGCCATCGGCCAGATTCACCGTGACGGTGTCGACGCCGTCGCCGGTCTTCAGGATCGTCAAGGTGTAGAAATCGCCGTCGCGCTCGGTCGAGTGATCCTCGGCGTTGGTGGCGTAGTCGACGCGGACCGTGTCCTTGCCGGTGCCGAGTTCGACCTGCACGACTTCGATGTCGCCGTAGGTGATGCCGCCGCCCTGCGGCCGGCCCGCGAAGAGGATGTTCGGCCCCATGCCGAAGCCGGTGATGCGGCCGTAACGGTCGCCGCCTGCGATGCGGAACTCGCTGCGGTTGGTTGGCGCGTTCGCGTCGGCACCCGCTTGTGCGGTTTGCTCGACCAGCGTCAGCCACTTCGTGTCGCCCTCGGCGTCTGGCACGTCGGTGATCTTGAACACCCGGCCCGCACCCGGGCCGACGGTGATCGTGATCTCGATCTGTTCCAGCGCCTGGATGTCGGCCAGGCCGAGCAGCGCGGCCGTGCGTTGCAACGCCGAGGTCTCGACCTCCATCATCGTCGCGCCCCCAGCGACCTGGAAGTCGCGCACCACGCCGTCCGACGAGGTCAGCGCGCCGACGTCGTCGGCCACGCTATCGGTGTCGAAGACGAACAGGTAATCGACCTGCTCGCGCTCGTCGGCGAAGAAATTGATCGACAGCGAGGTGATCGCGTATTCGCTGTCGGCAGGATTGGGCGCACTTCCGTCCGGCAAGTCGGAAGGATCGATGGCGCTCGGGTTGCGCAGCGTCAGGCGCCGCTGCCCCGGCTCCCCCTCGACATCGTCGATGGCCTCGATGAGCCAGAAGCGATCGAACTGGTCCTCGGGGCGGGCCGGGTCGAGCACGACATCGAGACCCGCACCCTTGGTCATCTCGAGCGTTCTGCCGACGAGCCTGGCCAGCGTGAAGGTCAGGTCGTCTTCCCTGAAGCGCTCGACCACCTTCTCGAGGTCTGCGAGATCGACAACCATCGTCTCGATGGCCCCGGCTCCGGCGCCAGGTTGAAAGGCTCGCACCTCGCCGTCGGACGGGCGAATGTTCAGCTCCCACGGCATCATCAGCGGGTCGGGCAAGGTCAGCGAGCCGGCGCCGGCGGCGCCCTCGATGATCAGCGGGCCGCGGATCTTGTTGACGGTCTGCAGGTCGGGCGCAAAGACCTGGGTGTCGTTGCCGTCGATGTGCTCTCCGTCGGTATCCGGCGCGTAGCGCACCGTGACGGTCTGCGGCGTCATCCAGTTGGTCGTCGTGAACGTCAGCGTGATCTGCTGCTTGTTGGTTTCGTTGTCGTCCGACAGCAGCAGCTGGTTCTCGAAATACGCGCTCGCGCCCCAGGTGGTGCGCGTGTCCTTCGAATCGATCGTGAGCGTCACGTTGGCGATCGGCGCCTTCGACAGCTGCACCGTGTAGGTGTCGAAGCTGCTGGCGTCGCCCTCGACCACATCGAGCATGCCGTCGGCCGGCGGCGTCACGATGACGGTCGGCGCGTCGTTGTCGTAGATGTCGACGACCTGGTCGCGCACGTCGGTCTGGTGGTAGCCGACTTCCTTGTACGAGTACTGGACTTCGACCTTGCCGCTGAGGAGCTCGGGAGCGCCGGTGGCGGACAGGAAGGTGATGGTGTTTCCGCTGACCGCGAAGCGCGACGCCGCGAGCAGTACGCCGTCGGCCCCGCCGATGCGAACATGCACCGTCTCGGCGATCGGCCGGTGCGGCAGCAGCACGAAGGACCTGCCTTCTGGCGGAATGGCCTGCACGCCGTCTTCCTCGACCTTGCCATCGACCTGCATCCAGCCATCGGCACCGACGGCGATGGAACCGCCGCTGATCTCGAAGGTCTTGCCGATGAGCGTCTTGGTCACCTCCACGTCGGCGCTGCTCACGGCGAACCGGATGTAGTCGGTGTGGAAGCCCTCGACCTTGGTGTCGGCCGCGGCGCTGACGCTGACCGTCTGCGGTGTGCTCCAGAGCTTGCCGTTGGTGTTGTCGGCCTCGAACACGAGCGTGTAGGTGGACAGGACTACACCGAAGGTCGGATCGGCGAGCGCCATCGTCACCGTCACCGGCGCCGTTGGGGCCTGGCTCAGCACCACCTGGAAGCTGTCGCTAAATCCGCCTTCGAGAACCGTGTTGCCCAGTTCGCTCGGCACCACGATCACCGCATCGCGGTCGTCGTCGTGCATCTCGACCTTGAGGCTGCGGACCTGCGCCTCGAGGAAGGTCACGTCGGTGGTGCCGTCCATGATCTTGTGGTTCACGAACGTGAAGCGGCGCCCTTCGTAGCCGACGTCCTGGCGGGCTTTGAACATCACCTCGATGCCATCACGCCACGCGTTGGGTTTGACCACCGTCTCGAACACGACCTCGACCGATTCGGACCAGGTGATGCCGCCGTCGAGCGACATCAGGAGGTCCGAGTAGTTCTTCATCTCGTCCTCGGGCGACAGCCCGGCCGGCACGATGCCGATCTTCACCACCCTGCCCGCCACGGGCGCGCGGCTCAGCCGCAGGCGGTAGGTGTCGGTCGCGCCGAGCGTGCCGATGGCCGCGCCTTCGATGACGAACGAGCGCCCCCCGCTTTCGTACAGAAGGATCATCGCCTCTTCATCGTCGGCAACGTTGGCCGACAAGCCTTCGACCGGCAGATCGCTCCACGCCAGATCGGTGGACTCGACGCTGTGCAGGATGATCCCGCTGTGACCACGCAGGTCGTTGCTGACCACGGCCACCGGCGCGCGCGCCGGATTGCCGCCGACGAAGTAGCTGTCGCTGCCCAGTCCGCCGTCGATCTCGGTCACGACCTCCAACCCCGTGGACTGGATGAAGAACCGGTCGTCGCCCTCGGCGCCGTCGGCCACCAGGCGCTCGATGTTGACGTAGCTGACGTTCAGCCCGGCGCCGAAGATCCCGGCGTCGGTGACGACGAAGTCGTCGCCGAACTCGGTGCCGACAATGCGCACGGTGTCGAAGCCATCGCCGCCGTCGATGCCGACCGGCGCGTTGACGACATACAGGATGGTGTCGGCGCCGCCGTCGCCTTTCATGTCGGTGCGCGCACGCTCGTTGTCGCTGGAGCCCTTCAGCGCGAAGGCGCGCACGGTGAAGACATCGTCGCCGTCATTGCCGTTGAGGTTCAGCACCGCGACGTTGCGGAACACGGTGAAGTTGTCGTCGCCATCCCCGCCGTTGACGGTCGTGGGCACGCTGACGCCGTTGGACAGCCAGCCGCGGGTGATCTCGACGGTGGTGAACACGTCTTCAGCGGTGATGCCGGTGATCAGCGGCTGACCCTCGAAGTCCTTTACGCGCTCGGAGCGGAAGACCTGCCCCGCCTGGAAGCGGTCGTTGCCGTCGCCCAGGTTGATCGACGCTGCCGCGAGCAGGTCGTCCAGCACGACGTAGTCCGCGCCGCCCATCGTGTTGACAACCAGGCCTTCCATGCGCCGGTAGTTGAAGCGTTCGACGTCGGCGCCACCGTCGTTGATGACGGCGACGAACGCGGTGTTGTGATAGTAGAACGTGGCGTTCGGATTGCTCTTGTCGACCAGTGCATCGATCGGGTCGGCAACGTACTGGGCGATGATCCGGCTCTTCAGGTCCGGATTGTTCTCGGCCCATTCGAGGTCGAGCTCGGCCAACAGCGCGTCGCGCTGCGTCGCGAACTCGGTCGGGAAGGCGGCCGCGACGCGGTCCTTGATGGCGGCGAAGCTCGCTTCGTCCGCCGCATCGACCGCGTCGTCGTGCGTAACGGCGATGGCTGCCTTCAGTGCATCCTTCTGCTGGGTCTCGGTCGGGTCGGCCGGCAATCCGGCCCATGCCGCGTCGAGTGCGTCCACCATGTCGGCGCTCTGCGCATCGAAGAGCGCATCGTAGGCAGCGTCGATTCGGAACTGGATGGTTCCCAGGCGCTCCGCGGCGTCCACCTCGACGTCGGCATAGACCGCGTCGACGATGGCCTGCAGGTCGGCCTTCGCCGGGTAGCCGGCGAAGACGTCGTCGACGATCTGCGCCAGCCCGAGCTTGGCCGGGTAATGCGACTCGGCGACGTAGTAGCCGCTGATCGAGGCTCTGATGTCGGTCAGCGCGTTGTTCTCCGTGCGCTTGTAGGCCGCGGTCAGCGCGCTGAACATCGTGTTCGGCACGTCGATTTCCGGATCACCGTCGGCGTTCGTGTTCGCGTACGCCTCGGTGATCTTCTTCTGCAGCGCATCGAGCTTGCTGTCGGCGTTGGACGCCAGCACTTCGTCGACGAAGGCCTTCAGCGTTTCCAGCGCAGGGCCGGTGCCGCCGTAGGTCAACTGAATCGCCTGCTTGAGCTGAGGCGCCAGGTTCTTCTGGTATTCGTTGGTCAACGCCTGCAGCAGCCCCGGCGCGACGTCCCAGGGACCATACGCGTCGTTGAACGCCTGCACCATGCCGGCCAGCCGGTCGGCGATCGGCGATCCGAAGTAGCGGTCGATCAGGCCCTCCAGCTTGGCCAGCGTCGGGAAGTACGAATCGGCCATGGCCCGCAACAACAGCGTGTCGTCACCCGGTGTGCCGACCACGATCAGCGAATCGATGCCGAGGGTACCGGTGTCGTAGGCGGTCGTCAGCTCGGTGGTCGAGCCGCCGCGCACGCTGATGCGGTAGGTGTCGCCGTGCTGCTCGCCATCGAGCGTGTCGGAGCCGTAGCCGGCGACCAGGGTATCGACGCCGTCGCCGCCGAGGGCGAGGTCGTTGCTGCCGCCACCTTCGAGAAAGTCGTCGCCGGTGCCGCCGTACAGCTTGTCGGCGTCGGACTGGCCGTAGAGCTTGTCGTTGCCGTCATCGCCCCACATCAGGTCCTGACCAATGCTGCCCCACAGCAAGTCGTTGCCGTCGTTGCCGTGCATCGCATCGTTGCCCGCGCCGCCCAGCAGCTTGTCGTTCCCGAGCCCGCCGGTGATCGTGTCCTTCTCGCCGCCGGAGGTGGCTTCGGGGTCGATCGACTTCACAGCGCCGAGGATCACATCGACAAAGCGGCCGAAGTCGCCGAAGACGATGTCGTCGCCGCCGTCGCCGTCGGCCGTGTCACTGCCTCCCTCGCCGAAGATCACATCGGCATCGTCACCGCCATGCAGGAGATCGTCGCCCAGGCCGCCGAACAAATGGTCGTTGCCACCGTCGCCGAACATGGTGTCGACGAAACCTTTGGAGCCTTTGGAGGTGTTGTCCACCGCCAGGTCCAGCCGCGCCGGGTCTGCGATGGCCGGCAGCAGCAGCGAGCGCGCCGTCACGACGCGCCGGTCGGCGCCCACCGTCACCTTGCCGCCTTCGCCGATCAACACGTCGGCATGGGCGCCGCCTTCGAGCCAGTCGGCACCGCCGGCGCCGAAGATGAGGTCGTCGCCGTCGCCGCCCTTGACGGTGTCGTTGCCGTCGTTGGCCTTCATCTCGACCGTGATGATGAAGCCGGCGACGTCCGCACCGTTCACCTTGAACGTGTTCCGCTGGATCGCCTCTTTCGCCTTGCCGTCGCCGAACAGCCAGTCGTGTCCGCCCAGGCCCTCGATCGTGTCGTTGCCGGTCTCGCCGAAGATGTCGTCGTCACCGTTGCCGCCGGTCAGCGTGTCGTTCCCGGCGCCCCCGAGGATGCGGGCCGCACCGATGCCGGTGCCGGCCAGGATGATGTCGTCACCGGCGTTGCCTTCGAGCTCGAAGCGCAGGTCGTCGGTCACGAGGTGCAGGTCGATCGTGTCGTTGCCCTCGCCGCCGAGCGCGAGGATCAGCTTGCTGACCGCATACGACTGCGCTTCGCTTTCGTCGACACCCAGGCTGGGCGCCCAGACCAGCACATGGCCGGCGCCGTCCTGCTTGACATGGAATTCTTCGGCCAGGTCGCTGCGGTCGCCTTCGATGCGCTGTTCGGAGAACTTGCCCATGTTGAGCTGCAGCACGCCGTCGGTCAGCTCGGTGGCCAGCGTGGGGAAGCGCTCGAAATCGCTCTCGAAATCCAGCAGCGTGATCGGGTCGGTGATCTGGAACTTCTCGTCGACCTCGAAGAAGCCGAAGTCGATCTTCAGGAACGCGAACAGCTCGGCCGTCAGCTTGCCGGTGATGTCGAACATCGCCAGCGGCGACAGCGCCGGCTCGCCGTAGCGGAACTCGTTCAGGATGTTGGTGACGATCTCCCGGATGCGCACCCGGCCGTCGTCGTTCGGGTCGTGCAGGTCGAAGTCGATCTCGGCAAACAGGCCGCCGCCCACGCCACCGCGCGCGATGCCCAGGTTCAGTTCGGCGGCCGCCCACAGGCCGGCGTCGAACTGGAGCTCGGGCACGTCGTTGCCGTCCTTGTCGAGGTCGCCGACGAAGAAGCCATCGAACAGGAGTTCGGGGTTGCGGAAATCGCTGTCGGCAAACTGGGTGATGCCCAGCGTGTCGTAGCCGAACGTGAACGGGCCGAACTGCGCGTCGAACTCGGCGTTGATCGACACGCCGAGTGGGCCGAAGATCGAGAAGAAGGCGCTGAAGTCGGCCTCGAGTTCGAGCGCGGCCATCTCGTACTGCACGAGCACTGCCGGCTGGCCCATCAGCATGCCGAAGATCTGCGACGGGTCGTTGAGGATCGGCAAGCTGAAGCCGCCCGCTGCGGGGCCGTTGCCCAGCATCTTGCCAACCGACTCGCCAATGCCGGAGTCCTCGACGAGTTCAAGCGCCGCCCCGAGCCCGTCCTCGGCCCAGCCGGGCAGCCCGAGACTCATCAGCTGCCCGTGCAGGGCCTCCAGATCGAAGCTCGGGTTGGTCAGGTCGATGCCGCCGCCGGCGGCCAACCCCGTCACTGCGTTGGCGTCGTAGATCACGAGCCCGCCGTCCGGCAGGAAGCTGTCGAAGTAGATGATCGTCGCCGCGTTGCCGTCGGGGATCGTGTTCGCGATGTCGACCACCAGATCGACGACCTCGATCGCCTTGATGATGCCGGGGTTGATGACGCCCGACATCGCCGCGATGTCGAGCAGCGAGGTCGGCCCGGCGAGCTGCGAGATGACGGGGATCGGCTCGGTGAGGAAATCGAGGAAAGGCTTGATCGGGTCGGTGATGTCCTTGATCGTGTCCGCGATCGGGCCGATCAGATCCGACAGGTAGGAGCCCAGGTCCAGGCCGACGTTCTCGAAGCCGACGAACTGCAAGCCGTTCTTCAGGAAGCTGCCGTCGAGCTCGCTCAGCGGGACCAGCACCACGTCATCCGGATTGCTGCGGTCGCCGATGCCCCACACGAGCGTGAAGTCGGCCACCACGCTCGGGAAGTTGGTGGGCGCACTGGGAAGCAGATCGCTGTTCAGTGACAGCCGCATGCCCAGATCTACCACCGCGTCCGCGGCGATGCCCACGTCCAGCGCGATCTTGCCGATCTCGCTGAAGCCGAGCCGCTTGTCCTTGATTAGCGCGGTGTCGTTCTCGTTCTTGATGTCGATGCCGAAGGTCGCGCCCAGGTGCGTGTTGCCCTGGTCCTCGGCCTTAATCTGCAGGAAGCCGAGCTTGCCGGTGATGGCAGCGTCCGGCACGGTCACGTCGACGTTGAGCTCGAGTTCGCTCGCATTCGAGATGTCGAGGTAGAAACCGTCGTCGGCGTTCAGGCCGAAGCCGAGGGCCAGTTCCCAATCGATCTTGAGGTTGATCGCGCCCTCGGTCTCGAGGCCCAGGCCGGGAATGCCGATGTCGAATCCGATGCCGCCGCCCGCGTCGAGCAGTGTGTCGCCGAGCTTGAAGTCCCAGTCGAAGGACTCCTCGTTGACGTCGGTCGTGCTCGCATCATCGTCCGTGCGCACGTAGCTGATGTCGAGGGCGTCCTTGATGTTGTCGCCGTTGGCATCGAACAGCAGCCCGAGGCCGCTGTCGCCGAGCAGCTGGCCCAGGATCTTCGAGATCGGGTCGGCGTTTTCGACACTGGCTGCCGCGGCCGCCAAGCCCGCGCCGCCGGCACCGAAGACGGCGCTCGGATTCGCGAGGTCTTCGACCGCCTTGCGGAAGTCCTCCAGAAAGTTGCCGCGGAAGTCGCCGATCACGTCGGCCGCCCCGGCCAGCTTGTCACCGATCAGCGGCAGCGACACGCCTGCGACCTCGCCGTCGAGGATGTCCTGCAGGCTCTCGAGGAACAGGTCGATGCCGTCGACGCCCAGCAGCAACTGGTCGAGCAGGTTGAGCTGGGTCGGATCGAAGGCGAAGAGATCGAGCAGCGGGATTTCGTCAGCGGCGAGCAGGTTGTTCGGATCGGCACCGGGGCGATAAGCCTTGGGGTTCGCCGAGGCATCGAACTCGCCGTCGAGGTACGACAGATTGGCGTTGAACCCGACATAGCCGGCAAGGATCGATTCGGTCGGGAAGTACACCGGCAACAGGATGTCGAGCGCACCGCCGATGCTGGCCTCGAAGTCCGTTTCGAGATCGAGCTGGCTGAGGAGCTTGCGGCCGTTGGCGAAGGTAAAGTCGGCGCGGAACATCTTTGCCCCGGGCGTATCACCGGGCAGCAGCGTGCCGTGGATGTCGGCGCTGCCGCCGGCGATGAACAGGCCGAGCGGGCCGTACGCAGCATGCAGATTCACTTCGTCCGCACTCAGTGTGAGTGCGCCTTCGAGACCGGTGCTGTCGAAGATGTACAGGTCGGGCAGCGGGTTGCTCGGATGGAAGCCGAAGCCGAAATCGAGCTTGAGCCGCAGCGAACCCGATGCGCTCAGGTCGGCGCCGCCGCCCAGATCGAACGGCAGGCCGAGGTCGAAGTCGAGCGGCAAGCTGCGGTTGAAGCCGGCTGCGATGTCGATCTCGACCTTCAGGATCGTGAAGTCGTCGCTCGTGTCGCCGATCGTGCCGTTGGTGTCGGTGACCAGCACCAGATCGATGGCCGAGCTGCCTTGCGGCAGGCCGAAGGCGCTTTCGAGCTTGCCTTCGAGGAACTGCAAGGTGCCGGCCGGATTGGCTTCGGCCTCGGTCACCGCGAGCGCGAACTTGTCGGCGATGCCGATGAGGTCGTTGACGCTCACGTCGATCAGCGGCAATGGGTCGCTGAGGAAGTCGAAGGCCTCGAACTCGCCCAGGAACTCGGACAGCTGTTTGAGCGCCGCGATGATGTTCTGCAAATTGAACTCGGGCGTCTTGATGGCCAGCAGTTCGTCGAGATCGGGATAGACGAAGGTGATCGTCGGCGCCTCGCCGTTGAACACGTCGCCGAGGTCGACGACGTTGATGCCGATCTGCGGCGTGCCGTTCAAGGTGAGGCCGGGGATCGGCGAGCTCAACTCCACGTCGAGCAGGATCGAACCTCCGCCCGTCAATGTTGGCGACGAGACCAGCGAACCCAGGTTGTCGAGCGAGGCCAGCAGCTCGGTCAGCGAGATGCGGTTCGAGTCGCCGTCGGAGTTGTTGCCGTCGGGATCCTTCAGGCCCATGCTGAGCGTCGCGTCGATCTTGCCGCCGCCCGTCAGGTCGATGCCGACGAAACCGAACTTCGCCGTACCCGACAGACCGTCTTCGCCGACGAGCAGGTCGCCATCGCCGTCGACGACGACACCGAGGTTGTTCACCGTCGGCGTGCTCAAGTGCAGACCGATGCTGGCGTTGACGTCCTGGATGAAGAAGCGGTCGAACAGGCGCAGCCCGGCGATCACGCTGCCTTCGATGACGCCGTCGGCCGGCTCGTCTTCCTTCACGTCTTGCGCCAGCAGGCCGAGGCCGACGGCGGCGGGCGAGTTGTTGGCAAGCTTGATGCTGAATTCGGTGATGAACGGGCCGGTGGAGTTGTCGGCGAGCTGCAGGCTGGTGCCGTTGCTGGCGATCGACGCGACGACGTCGCCGCCGCTGTCGGTGCCGATCTTCGCGAGCGCCTGGTTGAGCGTCATCGAGGGCTCGAGCGTGATCGCGTGAACGCTGCCGTCACGGGTGGTGATGATGAAGTCGACGCTGTTGCCGTTGGTGCCCGGACCGCTCGCCGCCAGGCCGAGCTGGCTGGTCGCCGTGCTGCCCGCCACCGGCGTGATGCTGAAGGTGGTCGCGCCGTCGATGGCGGTGAACGTGAGCTTGCCGTCGGAGAAGCTGACTTCGACGCGGTTGACGAGATCGGTCTCGACCGTGTCCGGGTCGTCGAACTTGAAGCTTGCGCCCAGCGCATCGAAGCGCGCGTTGATGTCGTTGACGATGTCGAAAGCGAAGCGGTTCGAAGCGGTGTCCGCGGCGCTGACCGTGATCAGCGTCGGCGCGCCGCCGTTGAACGTGCTCAGGCTCAGGTTGAACGAAGCGTCGCCGGTGAGCCGGCCGCGCAAGGCGATCAAGTCCTTGGTCGCGCCGATCGTCAACGGGCCGGTGGCCGCCGACTGCGACGTGGCCAGACGAAGTTGCGTGACCGCCGCATCGCCCGCCGCAGCAGTGACGGTGAAGGCCGTCGGCCCGCCGGGTGAGGTGGCCTCGATGCGCAGGCGCCCGCCCTCGAGCGTGGCACGCAGCTTCGCGCCGAGCCCTGCCAGGGCGAGCGCGGTGTTGACGTCCGTGACCAGTTCGGCTGCACTGGCATTCGCGTTCGTCGCAGCCTTGTCGACCGTGACCGCGAACGGTGAGCCGGCGTCGCCGGGAATGGTCACGGTGAAGTGCGCGTCCGCCGTCAACCTGCCGTTGACCGGCAGGGCCGCACCCGCCACCACCTTCAGCGGCCCGAATGCCGCCGCCTGCGTCGCCGCGAATCCGATTTCCTTGACTGCGGGGTCGGCTGCCAGCGCACTCAAGGTCAGTGTCGTGAACGTACCGGTGCCCGCCTTCTGCAAGCTGATGCGCTGGCCATCTGCCACCGCGACGATTTGCGTGGCCAGACTCTTCGCGGCGAGCGCGGCGTTGATGTCCGCCACGAGATCGGCGGCCACGGTGTTGTTGCCGGTCGCGAGCTTGGTGATCACGATCTCGGCCGACGTTTCGGTCGCCAGGCCGTCGTCGAGCAGCAGCGTGAACTTGGCATCGGCCGACAACTGGCCGTAGACGGTGCGCACATCGCTCGCGCCGGTGACGCGCAGATCGGTCGGTACATCGACGCCGCCGTTCAGGCTGGTCAGCAGCTCGCTGCCGTCGAGTTGCGTTGAAGGCGGCGCAGCCCCGAGATAGGCACCCAGCGTCAGGTTCAGGCTGCCATCGGCGCTCAGGCGCACGAGGCCGCCGGTTTCGAGCTGCAGAAAATCTGGCAAATTGTCGATGCCGAAGTCGATCGGCAGGTCGATCGTGCCGAAGACTTCCGACAGGTTGAGCGACCAGGTCAGGGTGTCGTCGGCCACGTGGTAGGCCAGGTTCGAGCTGCCCAGGATCTCGACCAGCTTCGGAATCATCTCCTGCAAGGTCGAGAAGGTCGCTGCGTTGGAGGCGTCAGCCAGCTTCCAGCGGTCATTGCCGCGCGCGGTGTTGTCGTTGGTGACTGCCGCCGCGACCGTGACGACGACGGGGGCTGCACTGCCGATGATCACGTTGAGCACCGCATCGGCGGCCAGCCTCACGTTGGCCGGGGCGAGCGTGGCCGTGATCGACTTGTAAGGCGACGACCCAATGTTGACAGCGCTCTCTGCGCCGCTGAAACCCAAGCCTGCGACCGCGCCGATGCTGAAAGTGACGTTATTGTCGTTGGCGATCAGCCGCAGCTTGTCGCCGGCAAACTCGGCGCGCAGCGCGTCGCCCAGCCCGGCCTGGCCGAGCGCTGCATTGATGTCGAACAGCAGCGTCTTGCTGGTGTCGGTGCCGTCGTCGGCGTCGTCGATCAGCAGTTTGTCGCGGAATGCATCCGCGAACCCGAGCACGTTGTCGAGCACCGGGCCGACCAGCGGAATGTCGAAGTTGGCGAACTGCTCGCTCTGGCGGAACTGGTCGAGCCAGTACGTGAGTTGCCCCAGCAGACCGACCAGGCTGGCCGCGTCGATATTCTTGAAGTTGCCAAGGTCGCCCAGCGCAGAACCCAGCTCGACAGTGATCTGCGATGGATTCGACAGGTCAGCGATCGTGACCTTGATCGACTTGGTTTCATCGACAGTGTCGCCGTTGTTCAGTTCGGGCAGCCCGGGCAGGAACGAGGTCTCGACGGGCAGGAGCAGCTCCAGCGAGCCGCCGCCAGTGATGTCGAGCAGGTCGCCCAGGTTGTCGAGGTTGTCGGCGATCTCGCGCAACGTGACACGCCCGCCGGCGGTTCCGGTCGCGAGATCGAGCAGGTCCAGGCGCAGCGACAGCTCGGCCGGGTCAATCGCGTCGGTGAAGCCGTCGGCAGCCGACAGCGTGCCCTCGTCGATGCCGATGCCGAGGAAGCCGAAGCGGGCGCTGGCCTGGACGTCGGTGGCCAGGATGTCGGCGGTGAGCACCGCGCTGGTGTCGCGCAGGAAGAACCAGTTCAACGGGTCCGGATTGGACAACTGGCTCAACTGGATGCCGACGGTCGCGGCTAGCGTGACGCTGGCGCCGACCTGCGCCGTGGTGTTGAACTTGATGTCAGCCAGACCGTCGAGCAGGTCCACGCCGGCCCCGAGCTGGCGCGGGCTGGTGGCCACGGCCTTGACGAGATCGAAGTCGAAGGTCAGCTCCGAGGTGGCGGCGTCGTAGCCCAGGCCCAGCGCTGTCGGCGAGACGCCCAGGCTCGCAGCGAGCTGGGTCACCAGGCTCTGGATCGTGGGCACGCCGCCCACCCCGCCGATGCCGCCGGTGATCGGGTCGATGATCTGTTGCTGGAATGCCGTGGCGAGGCCCACGATCTGCGTCAGCTTCTCGGACAGGAACGGCACGTCGGTGCCAAGCAGGCCGTCGATCTGCCCCTTGAACGCGGTGAGCTGGTCGACGACGTCCTGCGTGCCGACATCGAGAAAGCGCAGCAACGCGCCGGCAGTGGTGGAGCCCACGGCCGGGTCGATGCGCACGTTCGCGGCGCCGTTCAGGTCGACCGCGGTGATGCTGTCCCAGGTGATCGTGGCACGCGCATCGAACAGCGAGAACGGCGCGGCAACGCCGGGCAGCAGCGCCTGCACCTCGAAGGTGCCGGTCAGCGTGACATCGGGTGCCGCCGTGGCGTTGCCCTTCAGCACGACGTTGATGGCCGCCGAATCCAGCTCGGCGAGTTCGATGAAGTCGTCGTCGACCGGCGCACCCTTCAGGATGTCGATGTCGAAACGCACCAGCGGGTCGACAGCGAGCACGGCCTTCGACAACTCGACGCCGAGGAAACCGAAGCGGCCGATCGCGCTCACGTCGTCGTCGGCCGCTACCTTGATGGCGTCGATGACGATGTCGGTGCCGGCATTGGAGCGGATGTAGAACCCGTGTGCGATGTCCACACCGAACACCAGGTTCAGCGTGACATTGGCGCTCACGTCGATCAGGCCGTCCACATGGACCTTGCCGTCCATCAGGTCGAGCTCGACGTCCGCGCGGCCACTCAGGGTCTTGCGCAGGCCGCTGAGCGTGACTTCGAATCCGGTCGTCAGGTCACCGGTGATGCTGACGTGGTCCCCGACCGCTTCGTCCAGGCCTTCGAGCGCCGCCTCGAGCTGCGCGAGGGTCGTGAAGTTGGCGATGTCGTCGATCTGGAACCCGCCGGTGCCCGATTCGATGAACCTGCGCAACAGGTTGACCGACTCGCTCGACGCGGCCACGACCTGTTCGGCCTGCGGCGGCGCACCGGCACCGGGTGAGCCAACCGGCGCCGGCTCGGTCATCGTGACGCCGTTCAAGGCGCGGCCGAGCGACGAGCCGAACAGCGGCGTGTCCTGGCTCAGCCCGTCGGTGAACGTCAGGAAATCGACGAGCGACTGAATCGCGCCCGTCATGCTGGCGAAGGTCGCCTGGATCGACGTGGGGTCGAGGGCGTCGCTCAGCCCCGTGGTGTCGACTGTCGCGACTTGTTCGACGAGCACCCGCTGCTTGCGCGCGCCGGTGTCGACGATCTCGTGGAACGTCAATCCACCCGGCGAGGTGCCGGTCGTGTGGCTGCTCACCGCACCGCCGGTCAGCACCAGCGTGTTCCCCGCCGGCTCGCCACCGTCGAACGCGATGCCGCGCGGCACGACGATCGCGCCGGCGCTGTGGTCGATGGTCAGCGTGTCGTCGCCGCCGCGTGTCTCGATGATGATCTGGTCGAAGCTCGCGCCGCGGCCTGAGAACACCGGCTCGCTACCGCCTTGCGTCTCGTCGAAGATGTTGAACCGCAGCGGGTTTGCCACGTCGCGCACGATTCGGAGATCGTCCGCCACGTCGGCGCCCGAGATGAGCAGCACCTGCTGCTGGCCGACGTCGATGATCTCGCTGCCCGAGATGCTCCAGACGCCGCGGCCGAGCGTTCCGGCCAGCAGCAGGTCGGGTGCGCTCAGCGCGCCGTTCGCATCCCTGTCGATGAACTCGACGTCGAACACCACGACGTTGGGCAGCCCACTGCCCAGGCGGACCCACTGATCGCTGGCCGGCGCGGCGTCGGGGTTGCGCAGGCGCGAAACGCCACCGATGCCGCTGACGAGCAGCATGTCGCCGGTGCCCGCGTCGTTGTGGATGTACTCGAGGCTGCGCAGACCGGTCTGTCCGATCGCCTTCAGGTTGCCGGTGATCTTGGTCCAGACCGGGTCGGCGGCCGTCACGTCGTCGGTGCGGAAGACATCGGTCGCGTCGGCGGCGTACACGACCTTCCAGTTGTCGGGATCGACCTCGATGTCGCGGATGGACCCCGCGCCGGCGATCGTGCGCTGGATGAACGGCCCGTTGGCCACCTGGCGGATCTGCAGCGTGTTCCCACGCGCGGCGATCACGAGTTCGTTGTTCGCCACACCGCCGGTAGTGCCCCCATACACGAGGGACGAGACGGTGCCGCCCGCCGGCGTCGCCAGAGCAGCGGCCGGATCGATCTGGCGCACTTCATCGAGCGGAAGCACGCGCGTTTGCCCTGCCGCAGGGTTGATGTTGGTGTTGATGCTCTCGTAGATGCCGTTGAAGGCGATCAACATGCGCGTCGGGTCGTTCGCGTTGACGACCATCGGGATCAGATCGAAGCCGAGCGCTGCGTCCTGCGCCGTCAGTGCGCTCTGCGCGGCCGCCCCGGGGCCGGTGCGCAGACCGATGCTGTGGAAGGTGTGGCTCGGCGCCCCTGCGGCGTTGACCAGCTTGCCGGCGCTGTTAAACTCGTAGACCTGCAGGAACTGGAAGTTGTTGTGCAGCGAATAGCGCAACGTGCGATCAGGCAGGTTGTCGTTGTTTGTGTCGATCGCGATCGTGGCCTGGCTGTTGCCGTCGCCGCCGGTACCGGCCCAGAAGATCGATTCGCCGGCCTCGTCGATGGTGCCGTCGCCGTCGTTGTCGATGCCGTCGATGTCGCCGGCGCCCTGGTGCGCCGATCCGTCGTCCTGGGTGCCGACGATGATGTCGCCGGTCAGCGCGTCGAAGGCGACATCGAGCACTTGGCTGATGCGCAGGTCGGCATTCAGCGAGTCCCAACGCCGCGTCCCCTGGTCGGCGAGACCCAACGGGTTCTGCAGCCGCACCAGCCCGCCATCGTCGATCTCCAGCATCGTCAGATCGCTGGTGAACACCATGCCGCGAGAGTCGGCGTGCGGCACCGTGCCGGCCGCGTTGTTGCCGACAATCTGGGTCCACGGGTTGGCAGCGGGACCAGCCGGGTTGAACACGAAGACGCGCCCGCCGAAGACGCTCAGACCCGACGAGTTGTTGGTGGTGACGGCTTGCCGGTCGCCGCCGAGGTAGACGATGTCGCCGTTCACGGGGTCGGTGACGATCGAGAAGTGGATGTCGCCCTGGCGCCCGGGGTGCAGGCCGAACGCGACTGCGTTGTCCACCGTCGTCGGTACCGGGATCGTCGCCCAGTTGCTGCCGAAGTCGGTGGTCTTGAAGACGCCGATCAGGCCGCTGCGATTGCCGGCGATGTTGAAGATGCCGTTGCCGTTGACCGGGCCGAGCACGCCCGCGTAGAGCGTGCCGCTGGGGGCATGCAACGCGAGCTTGATCTTGCTCGCCACCTGCAGCAGATCGTCGGTGCCGTCCGGTCCGCCCGGCGCGCCGGGTTGGCCCGCCGGGAAGACGGGGCCCAGGTCGGTGCCGAGCGCCAGGCCGGTACTGGCCAGCGTCCAGACCAGACCTTCGCCGTCCTCCGACACGAACACGCCCGAGCCGGGCGCAGCGGCATACAGCCGCACCGGGCGGTTCGCATCGCCGAATACGCCCGGATCGAACGCGAGGTCCGTGTAGTGGCCGGCAGCAAGTCCGGTGCCCGCCACCTCGCCCGCGCCGGACAGCTTCTGGAGCGACAGCAGCGTGCCGTCGGTCTTGACCTCGAGGCGGAAGATGCCCCCGGCGTCGTCAAGGCCGTTCTGTCCGTCGCGATCGACGTCGAACGTGGACACGATCACCACCTGCGCACCCGCCGCAGTGATCAGCGTGGTCGGCATGACCTTGCTCACCGTGAGGCCCTTGAGGCGATCGCTGCCAAGCACGCGCCACGTGTCGCCGCCGTCGTTGCTGAACAGCAGGCCGTTCTCGAAGCCGCCGACACCGCCAAAACTGCTGGTCCGGCCAATGCCGGCGTAGACGACCTCGCTCGACAACGGGCTGATGGCGAGGCTGCTGATCGACAGCGACGGGAAATTGTCGGTGAGCGGCTCCCAGTTCTGGACCAGCAACTCGACACGGCGGTTCAGCGGCTGCTGGCCGACGGCGTTGTTCAGCGCGATCGGTCGCGTTTCGCCGAACGACGTGACGCGCAGCCGGCTCGCGTCGATGCCGCCGGTGTTGACCAGGAACAGCTTCACCGCGTTCGCCCGGTCGGTCCCGAGGCCGAGGTTGGCCGAGGCGTCGCCGCTCGAGTCCGTGTGGCCACCGATCTCGACTGACAGCGACGGGTGGGCATGCAGGAACTCGGCAAAGTCGAGCAGCGCCGGCTTGTCGGCGATGTCGTCCAGCGCGGCGTCGTTCAGATCGAAGAAGACCTCGGTGCTGCCGGTGTTGCGCCAGATGCCGCCGTTCACCGTGCCCAGGAAAACCGTGTGGCGATCGTTCGGGTCGACCGCGATGGCCTCGATGGCGCCCGAGACCGGATCCCATGGCGCCGCATCGAAGGGGGCCTGCGTGTCGTCGAGCACCTCGGTGTACGGCGTCGGCCCCTGCTCGACCCACCCCGGTACGTTCTCGGCAACGAACGCCTGACCCGTGAAGCCGGTCACGTCGACCTTGTTGCCGAACAGCACCGCGCGCTCGATGCTCTCGAGCACGAGGTCATCGCCGACATCGTTCGTGAGTGCCACGTCGGTGAGCGTCGGGCTGCCGTTCGTTCGCGCGCGCAGCGTGTCGGTATCGGCGCCGCCCTTGAGCACGTAGTCGACCAGCGGCGACAGGAAGAGGGCCTCGATCTCGTCGTCGCCAGCGCCGGCATCGATGGTGATCTTCAGCAGGGCGCTGTCGGGAAAGTCGATGGTGATGTCGTCGTCGCCGCCCAGGCCGTTGACCACCAGTTCGCCGATGTTGCCGGCGTTCGTGAACACCACGTCTTCGCCGACGCCGATGCTGACCACGAAGGCGTTGTCTGCCGGAGTGCCGCGGTCGGCGATCCGGATCCGGTCGGCGCCGGCGCTGCCGTTGAAGGTCTTGCTCGCCGCCGCGGTGGCATCGATGATCGGCTCAAGGCCGGCGTAGACAACGCGATTGGCGTCGCGCGTGATCGATCCGGCATTCGGTCCGGTGACGTCGAACGCGACGTTCTGGAACCAGCCGCCGGCCAGTTCGATGGTGTCGAACCCGGCCGCCCCACCGTCGACCAGGCCGCTGGTACCGCCTGCCGCCTCGTACACGAAGGTATCGATGTTGCCGACGTCGCCGAGCAGGTTCTCGATGCCGGAAAAGTGAACCTCGCCCGCCCCAGTGACGTCCCCGGCATCCTGCCCGGTCAGTGTCCACTGGCTCGCAGGGGCGAGTACCTGCAGGAGGTCGCCGTCCCCGGCAAACGAATCGTCGAAGTAGACCGGTGCGCCAGGATCGTCCCCCAGGTCGACCACGACCCGGTCGGCCGTCCCCGAGCCGGTGATGCGCACTGCGGCGACATCGGCCGCCACGCCCTCTGCGAGGACCGACATGTCGGCGTTGTCGATGAGGCGGATCATGACCACACCCGCCACGTCCTCGCGGCGCACCGTCACGTCATGGACGCCGTTGGACAAGTCGAACCCGAGATCGGCACTCAGCAACAGCCGGGGCTCGAGCGGCTCGAAGGTGACCGCACTGCGCTGCCGGCGTGCCGGGGCCGGCTTGCCGCGCATGGCCCGATAAGCGTCCTGCAGATGCCCGAAAAGAACCGACGGCCGGAACGACCGGCGAGTAGATACCTGATGCAGCATGGCGAGCTCCCTCCCCTGGGCACCGCGCGGCGTGACGCCGCTGCGATCCATGGCAGTCAGCGCAATCTAGTCGCCCGTCACTGCGGCGTATCTAGGTACAGGGACTTTGAACTAGGGGTAACAATTCGTGATCCTACCCGCCGGCAAGCAGTCCGCGGGCGCGGGCGATCGCCACGGCGTCCGCCCGGTTCGCGGCCGCGAGCTTGCTCAGCACCGCGGCCACATGATGTTCCGCGGTGCGCAACGCCACCCCCAGCGCCGAGGCAATGGCGGCATCGTTGAGTCCTTGTGCCATGTGGGCGAGGGCCTGCTGCTCGCGCGCGGACAGTACGCGTTCGCGGGCGCTGGATCGCAGTCGAGGGCCGCGCCTGCGCGCCGGCAATGCGATCCGCAAGCCCCACTCGTGCGCAAGGGCGCGGAGCCGGGTCGCGGCGAGGCGGGCGCCAATGCCTTCGGCGATTTCCAGCGCACGCAGCAGCGGCCTCGCCGCATCGGCGCGCGGCCCCGTCCAAGCCGCTTGCAGCAGCGCGAGTGCCGCCTTGTTTGGCGCTCCGATATCGAGCCAAGCCTGCGCAGCGGCCAGGGGATCGCCCTCGAGCTCAAGCCGCCAAGGTCGCGCCGCGTTCGCGGGCACCGGATGCGCCGACTGCCCCGCGCGCCGGTGCCAAACCGCAATCTCTCCAGCTTCCCAGGCGTTGACGCCGACGCCTGGCTGGCATTCGAACTGGGCCAACGCGTCCAGGCAGGCCGCTGAATCGCCGCACAGCCAGGCGGCTTCTGCGATCGCGGTGACCACCGGCGCGATGCGCTGCACTTCGCCGGTCGGCAACGCAATCGCCAGCGCTTCGTCGAGCAGCCGGGACGCGTCCGCTTCGCCACGCCGCATGTGGGCGCGCGCCAGCACTGTCAGCGCCGGCAGCCGCATCACCGCGGTCAGCCGCGGCGTGGCCAGCACCTCGCCGGCAAGCGCCTCGGCCTCGTCGATGCGGCCCTGTTCGAGTCGCAACTGCGCCAGCCAGCCGATCAGGTAGTGGGTCCAGGCGTCGAGATCGTGCTGGCGGTCGAAGGCGATGCCCTCGATCAACCAATGCTCGGCGCGCGCATAGTCCTTGAACACCACCGCATGCTCGCTGACATTGGTGTAGACCCGTGCGGCCTGCTCGTGGAACCCGCCCGCCAGCGCCAGCTCCAGGCTGCGTTCCAACTTGGCCTGGCCGCCCGGACGACCGGCGAACAACTCGGCCGTGCCGACGTTGTTGAGCGCATGGCACAGGATCTCGGCCTCGCCCAGTTGCTCCGCGAGCGCGCGAGCGCGTTCCCCCCACTCCACTGCGAGATCGGTTCGGTCCTGCAACATGTAGAACTGCGAACGCACGCTGTAGGCCCACGCCAGCTCGGGGCCGGGCCCGAGCGGCTCGAGCGTCGTGACGGCCTCGGTAGCGAAGCTCTCGGCCCGGACGCTGTCGCCCTGGTACCAATGCAGCCGCGACAACCAGCGCAGGTTGAGGCCGACCTTGTCGATGCGGCCCACCTGCCGCCACAACGCAATCGCCTGGTGGCGCGTCTCGATCACCTTGGCGTCGATGGCCAGCGACAAGCCGGCCTCATAGGACCAGCTTTCGTACAGCTGGGCACGCAGCTCGGGCGGCGCGCGGTCGGCAAAGCGAAGCGCCGCAGCGAGGTGGAGCGCGGCCTCCCGGTGCGCGCCGACCGCCGCCGCTTCGCGCGCCGCTCTGGGCGCCCATTCGAGCACGCGCGCGGCATCGCCAGCCTCGGCGGCATGGTGCACCAAGCGCGACAGGGGCGGCGGCAAGACGCCGGCCGGCGCTGCCAGGAGCACATCGAGCACCCGCGCATGCCGGGCCTGGCGCTGCGCCGGCCGCAAGGCGTCGAGCTGGGCGCGGCGCGCGAGCTCATGCCGAAAGGCAATGGCGTCGTCGTGCTGCACCAGCACGCCGCGGTCAATGCACACCGCGACGGCCGGCATGCCCCGCGGCAGCAAGGCACGCACGAGTTCGAGTTCGACTCGCCCTGGCACGACGCACAGCGCTTCCAGGGCCTCGCGCTGCTCCCCGCCGAGGCGGGCCAGGCGGGCGTGCACCGCGTCGCGCACGGTGCTGGGCACGCCCTGCTGAACATCGACGATGCCGCTGGCGAGCACCTCGGTCACGTAGAACGGGTTGCCCGCCGTGGCGGCGTGCAGCCCGGCATCGGACCGACCGGCTTGCGCAGCCAGCTCCGCCACCGCCTTGGCCGACAGCGGCTGCAACGGGATTCGCACCACCGACCATGGCGGCAAATCGTCGAGCATGTGGCGAATCGCATGATCGGGGCCGAGTTCGTCGTCGCGAAAACTCAGCAGCAAGATCACAGGCAGGCTGCCGACGCGCCGCGCGAGGTACTTGATCAGGTCGAGCGTGGCTTCGTCGGCCCAATGCACATCTTCGAAGACCACCACGGTGCCGTTCGGGCCGCTGCAGATCAGCTCGAGAAAGGTCGAGAACACAGCGTCGGCCGACGCTGCATCGCCCATCACGTGAGAAATGGGCAACGCATGGGCCTTGGCGATGTCACTGAGGGGCCCCAGCGGTGTTGGAGGGAACAGATCCGCGCACGCGCCGCGCAGCACGCGCTGACCCTGGTCGAGGCCCGCAATCAGATGGCCGATCAGTGTCGACTTGCCGATCCCCGCCTCGCCCGATACCAGCACACTGGCGCCACGCCCCCGATGCGCCCGTTCGATCGCCTTCGAGGCCAGTTGCAGCGGTCCCTCTCGCTCCAGCAGTCCCATTCCATGGCCCTCCCCGGTGCCGTGGACCTTTTGGTTAAACCAACCAGTTACGGCGCACTGCGAATCCCTCGCGGTGCCGCGGCCGGATTTGGAACGCCCTCGATCTCGGCTTTACAGCGAATCCCGCCAGGCAGGCCGAGCGTTGGGTTGGGCAGCTCCAGCCGGGCGACGAAAGTCGCGCTGGCTGCATCGACGACGCGGTCCACCATCTTGACGGTTGCGGTGTGAGTACCCGGGACGCCGGTCGGCGTGACCGCGACCTTCATCCCGGCCTTGACTCGACCGATCAATGAAGCCGGCAAGACGATGTCGACACGCAGGGGGTCGATCTGCGCAATCCTCAGCACCGGTTTGCGCCCGCTGCCCGCGTCGGCGAGGTCGCCCGGGTTGAGCATGCGATCGAGCACCACGCCATTGAAGGGGCTGGCGACGCTGCGCAGCGCGAGCGAATCGAGCGCACGGCGGTGTTCGATCTTGGCCAGCTCGCGGTTCTCGAGCGCGGCTTGCAACTCGCTTTCGGCGACGCGGCGTTCGGCATCGGCCTCGTCGCGTGCCTGAGCCGAGACGAAGCTCTGCTGCGCCAGATCAGCCGCGCGGGCCAGCTTCTTGTTGGCGTAGTCGACCCGATTGCGGGCCGATGAAATCTGACCCTCCATCACGGCCCGGTAGCGTGCCGATTCCGCGGTCGAGCGTTCGACGCTGGACAGCAGTTCGACCAGTGCTTGGCCGCGGCGGATGGTGTCGCCGCGCTGCACATGCACCTTGTCGATCAGGCCTTCGACCGGCGTGCGAACTTCGATCACCTGCGAAGGTTCGATCAGGCAATCGAACGGCGCAGTGCCCGCGGCATGCCCGGCATTGGCTGCAACCGCCAGTGCAGCCGCGAGCGCGACCGCCGACAGGACACGGAGCGTGGATTTCATTCGCCTCTCCCGGAAAACGCCAACATCTTCGCCAGCTGGCGATCCTGTGCCAGGTTCTGCATCCGCACGTCACGGTTGTGCCGTTCGGCACGCCGTTGCGCGAGCCGGCGCAGCACCTCGACCAGCACGCGCAGCACGGCACGCTGACGCAGCTCGGGTCGCGCCGCCACGGCACGCGCCAGGCGCGGCACCTGGGTCGCAAAAAGTTCGTCGTACAGCGCGACGATGATCTCCACGCTGCCCGGGTCGCCCTGGCGTGCGCAGCGACCGAGCAGCTGGCGGTCGATGCGCCGCGATTCGTTGTACTCGGTCAGGATCACATGCAGGCCGCCGCGCTCGGCCACGCCGGGCCCGAGTGCGATGTCGGTGCCGCGGCCGGCCATGTTGGTGGCCACCGTGACGCGCCCGGCGTGGCCGGCCTGGGCCACGATCTGTGCTTCGCTTTGGTCCTGCTTGGCGTTGAGCACCACATGCTCGATGCCGCGCGCCGCGAGCACGGCGGACAACTGCTCGGAGGCCTGCACGCTGCGCGTGCCGATCAGCACCGGTCGCTGCCGGTCGACGGCCTGCGCGCGGGCCTGCTCGGCAACCATCTGCCACTTCGCGGCGGCGTCGAGCGCGCAGCGCACGCCGAGCATCCTGCGCTGCAACGGCCGGTGCAGCGGCACGCGCACGACGTCCAGGCCATAGACACGGTGGATCTCGGGCGAAACCTCCATCGCCGTACCGGTCATGCCGGCCAGGCGCGCATAGCGGCGAAACAGGCGCTGGTAGGTGATGCGCGCCAGCGTCTCGCGCTGTCCGGTCAGCTCGACGCCTTCCTTGGCCTCGATCAACTGGTGCAGGCCGCGCTCCCAGGCGCGGTCGGGCATCACGCGGCCCGTCGACTCGTCGACGATCTGCACCTTGCCCTCGGCGATCACGTAGTGGCGGTCAAGCACGTAAAAGGCTCGGGCGGCCAGGGCCTGCTCGAGCAGTTCCTCGCGCCGCCGCGGCGAGTGCCAGAGCGGATCGTCGCTGTCGCCGTCGAAATCGGCCGCCACCACGTCGTCGAGCCAGACATAAGCGGCGGGCGACAGGCGCACCCGGCGCGTGCGCTCGTCGAGCGTGTAGTGCAGCGCCGGGTCCATGCGCGCGGCCAGGGCCAGCGCACGCTCGAAATCTTCGCGTCCTGTGGCTGCCTGGTTCTGTGCCGACAGGATCAGCGGCGTGCGCGCCTCGTCGATGAAGACGCTGTCGGCCTCGTCGACGATGCAAAAAGCCAAGCCCCGCATCACGACCGCCTGCTCGCGCATGGCCGTGCCGGGGCCCGGGCCGCGGACTCGGTCCAGCGTCAGATGCAGCCGGCTGGCGCGATCGCCTAGTGCCGTGCGGTCGCGCAGGTAATCGAATGCCAGTTCCTTGTTGGTGCAGTAGGTGACCGGCATCGCGTACGCCGCCTGCCGCTGCGGGCGCGCAAGGCCCTGCACCACGACCCCGACCTCGAGGCGGAAAAATCGGTACAGCGGCCCCATCTCCGCCGCGTCGCGCGTGGCGAGGTAGTCATTGACGGTGACGACATGCACCGCGGTGCGCGACAACGCCACGGCACACGCCGGCAAGGTGGCGGCAAACGTCTTGCCTTCGCCGGTCGCCATCTCGACAAGACTGCCCTGCAGCAGCGACCAAGCTGCCAGGTACTGCGTGTCGTACGGTCGCTTGCCGAGCACGCGGTGCGCGGCCTCGCCGATCAGCGCGAACAGGCGCGCGCTCGGCTCGGGCGCGAAGCCTTCGCGATGCAATTCGCGGCCCAGGCTCAACGCCTGGCTGCGCAAGCCATCGTCATCAAGGTGCGCCGCTTGTTCCGCTGCGCGATGCACCCACCGCAGGTACCTGCGGTCCGGCCGGACCCGGCCCGCTGCCAACCGGCGCAAGGTCGCGGGCAGACGGGACCACAGGCCGATGGCCAGGCGGTCATGCCAGGGCAGCTCGCGTTCACCGCGCTCCACATAGGGGCGACCAGGCGCGAGGTCGGCCGCGGTGACACCGAGCGAAGCGACATCAGACATCGAAATGCGTCAGCAACAGGCGCCGCAGACTGCGGTACCACTGCTGCCCCAGCGGCAGCGGCGGATGGTCGAAGCGCACATGCACGCGCTGGCCGAACAGCGGCGTCAACGCCGCGGCGCCGAGGGGCTCGACATCGATCTGGAAGAGGCGATCGAGCGCGCGCACGCCCTGCGAATCACGCGGGTCGATCGCGATCCGGCCACCGCCACTGACCGCCAGCACACGGCTGGGCAACTCGTTCTTGCCGGCCGGCTGCTGGCGCAGGATGCGGCCCTCGATCACCCGCTCCGGCTCATGCGCCAGGCGCATCTGCACTTGGCCGCCGGGCAGGCCGATGGTGTCGATGTCCGCCTGCGTGACGACCACCTTGACCAGCGCGCGCTCGTTGCCGTCGATCACGAAGCCGAGCACCTCGCCCTGGCGGTAGAAGCGGCCCGGCTGGTCTTCCGGCCGCACGACGACGAAGCGCCCCGCGCCCTGACTGGCCACCAGCAGCGCCGCCGCCCGCTCGCGGGCGCGCTCGAGCGCCTGCGACTCGGCCAGCAACTGGTCGCGCACCATCTCCGCGCTCGCGCGGTCCGTCACGAACTCGAGCGCGTAGTTGGCCTCGAGTTCGGCGACGCGCGCTTCGAGTACCGCCACCTGCGCTTCGAGGGCCGGGTCGCGATTCGCGATCAACGGCTGGCCGGCGACGACGATCGCCCCCGGCGTCGCCAGGTGACTGGCGACGAAGCCGCTCGCGCCGGCGCGCAGCGTGCCCTGTTCGGGCAGCCAGACAACGCCCTCGGCCTGGCTGCGAAACGGCAGCGGCACCACCGAGAGCAGCAGCGCGAGGACCGCGAGCGCGCCACCACCCACGGCCCAGGCGCGGCCACGCAACTCGCGCAGCTTGCCGCGGTTCATCGCCATCAGCACCTTGAACAGCGGCACCACCGCCATCATCGCCACCGCCCAGAGCGCCAGCAGGACGCCGACGAAGAAGAAGCGCGTGGCAATGAACAGCGCAATCGCCACCGTGACCAGCATGCGATAGACGGTCGACGCCGCGCCGTACACCGTCAGCCAGATCGCCTCCGACAGCGACTGCGCCACCGGCGTCGCGCTCTCCGCGCGCAACACGTAGCGCTGCGCGAGGTAGCCCCAGTGACGCGCCGCCTGCTGCGCGAGGTTGGGCATCTCGATCAGGTCGGAGAGGATGTAGTACGCGTCGTAGCGCAGCAGCGGGTTGCCGTTGAAGATCAGGGTCGACACGCCGGCCACGAGCATCACATTGAAGGCCACCGAACGCACGAAGCCGGGCTCGACCGCGAGCCAGACGTAGAACGCCAGCGCAGCCAGGAACAGCTCGACCACCATGCCGGCCGCGCCGACCAGCGCACGCCGCCACTTCGAGCGGAAGACGGTCGACGAGCTGGCGTCGACGTACGGCACCGGCATCATCACCAACAGCATCAACCCCATGTCGTGCACCTCGCCGCCGCCGGCGCGGGTCGCGCTGGCGTGGCCCATCTCGTGCATGAACTTGATGAACGGGAACACCAGCCAGAGCAGCAGCAGGTTGTCGACCTGGAGCACGCGGTCGGACAGGTTGCCGGTGAGCTCGGGCCAGTGCGCCGGCAGAAGCACCAGCGCTGGCAGCACCACCGCCACCCAGACGGCCATGCCGCCCCAACCCCACAACAGCGGCCAGACCACCGCGAAACGGTCGAGCACACGCCCCGGATCCCACAGCGGAATGCGCACCGCCATCGGGTTGGCCCAACTGCGCCGGCGCTTCTGCGCGGCCTGCTTTGTACCCCGGTCGAAGGCCTCGAGCGCGTCGGGCGAGACGTCGGTCTGCAGCAAGTCGGCGGCGTGCAACTGGCCGAGCAGGTGGATCACCTCGTCCTGCGTCGGCGCGTCCTCACCGAGCTGGCGTTGCGTCAGCGCCCACAGGTCGGCGACGCTGCGCCGGCCGTCCATGCCGGCCAGCAGCAGCCGCGCGCCCGGCGAGAAACGGTGAACCCGGCCGCTGGCCGGGTCCTGCAGCAGGTACCAGACCTTGCCGCGAAAAAGATGCCGGTGCAGCTTGGCGCGCGCGAGCAGCCGCGGGCGCAGCGTGGCCACGCGGTACCACAGACTGCTGTGCAGAGAGGTGGAGCTCAAGGCATCCAGTCCCACAAGGCCAGACGCAGCCAGTCGGTGAAGCCATGCGTCCAGACCCAGATAAGGCGCTCCTCACCGACCGACACCTTGCCCACGCCCTCCATGCCAGGGCGCAGCCGCGGTGCGGCGCCTTCGAGCTGGGCTTCGACACGGAAGAAATTTCGGCCGTCCTGCGCTGTCGACACCGGCGTGATCTGGTGCACCACGATCGGCAGCGCCTGCCCCGGCAGACCCGAGAGCACCAGCTCACCACGTTGGCCGAGGGCCAGGCGGCTGATGTCGCGCTCGTCGACCTGCAGGATCACGCGGTAGCCGGCGACCGGGGCCACCTCGAACAGGACCTTTCCCTGCTCGACCGGCGAGCCGATCTGCTGGCTCAGATCGCCCGAAACGACGATGCCGTCGTACGGCGCGATCAGCGTGGCGCGCGTCAGCCGTTCCTGCACCAGCGCCAACTGCGCCTCGGACTGACCGACCTGGGCCGTGATGACCCCCATCGCGCCGCGGTCCTGCACCGCCTGCGCCACCTGGAAGCGACGCAGCAGCTGCTCGCGCTCGGCACTCCAGCGTGCGCTCTCGAGCTTCAGGTCACGATCGTCCAGGCGCGCCAGCGGCTGGCCGAGGCGCACGCCGTCGCCCGCCCGGGCGAACGCTTGGGCGACGAAGCCATCGAACGGCGCCACCGCGGCAATCTGCTGCGAGCCTTCGACCACCGTGCGCGCCGAGACGCGGTAATCGATGTGCCAGACGCTCAGCACTGCCAGCACCAGCGCGGCCGTGACCGTGAGCAGCTTGGCCCCCGGATGTTGCGGGCCGACGAGCGCCTGGGCGAACGAACGCATCGATTGGCGCAGGCGTTGCCACCACGGCATCTCGCGCTCGCGCAACAGCGCCCACACCGGCCCGAGCAATTCGCCGGCGGCCCGCGCGAGCATCTCGGCACGGTCGTCGAAAGCCGGCCCGGCGTTGCGCTCGAAGACGAGCGCGCCGAGCGTCTGGCCCTCGAGCAGCAAAGGCACGCTGCAGATGGCCTCGACCCTGAGTTCACGTGCGACCTCGGCGTGCGCGATGGCGCCGAGATCGTCCGATTCGCTCGGCGGGTAACGCACCGGCACGCCGAGATCGAGCACCTCGTCCATCGCGTCGCCGAGCCAGCGCACGAGGTCGGCGCGGGCGTCGAAAGTCGCGGTGTGCGAGAGCACCAGTGGCGTCACGCGTCCGTTGCGCTCGAGCCCCATGCTGACGCGATCGCACTGCAGACGCTGCGCCAGCTGGTTGACGACGGCCAGCGCGGACGGCTCGAGCCGCGTGTGTTGCAACGCCGTGGCCATCAGGTTGTTGAGCAGGTCGACGCGCTCGAGCGTTGCCTCGCGCTCGGCCAGCACGCGCTGGCGAAAGTGGTCGACCAGCCAGGCAATGCCCCAGTGGATGCCGCGGAGGGCACGCTGTAGGTCGGCCTCGCTGCTTTGCCCGAGCTCGAGCACAACCGCCCCCCAGAGGCGCCCGGCCACCTCGACCGGGTAGGCGGCCTGCGAAAGCACTTCGCCACCCCCCGCGCCGCCGGGAGCGGCAATGACGACGCCAGCGCGTTCGGTCAGCGCGCGTTGGCCGGCCGGCCCGAGGTGCTGCAGATCCTTGCGTCGGTCGGGCCACACGGCACTGACGCGGTAGGGGCCGTGCTCCTCGTCCGCCCCCAGCAGCAAGGCCGCCCGGCAACGCTCGATCCTTGTGCACAACAGCGCCAGCCAGCTCGTGCAGAACTCATCCGCATCGGCGGGCGCGGTGAAGCGGCTCCATGCCGCCGCCTCGGCCCGGGCGTGCGCCTCGTCGGCGATCGAATAGACTGGGGCTGTTCCTTGCATGGTCGGGTCGCTACCGAACCGTGGGGTGTGGCGTCAGCAAGGGCCGCCCCTTATTGCAGGACCGGCGCCGGAGCCGCCTCGTCGGCTTCGGCGGCGAGGCTGCCGATCAGGCGGTCCTTCACGTCGTTGAAGTTGCGCATCGAGTAGAGGTGCAGGTACAGCAGCTCCAGCTCGTCGGTCTTGGCCAGCGCGGCCAGCTTCTCGGGCTCGAGGGCGCGCAGCTTGGCGCGGCTGACCGCCAGGAAGCCGGTCAGCGACAACGTGCCGCCGCTGGGCGTGGTGACCCGGGCCGTCATCGGCTCGAGCAGGTCGTATTCCTTCAGGCGCCGGCCGAAGGCCTGGGTGCGCACGAACTGCGCCTGGTATTCCTTCAGGAAGGTCAGCACCTGCTCGACATAGGGCGTGGGCTTGGAATCGTCACCGAACAGGCGCTGGCCGCGGCCTTCGGTGTTGAGGCCGGGGTAGGCCTCGTCGACGCACAGCGTCAGCGTCTTGTTGTCGGCACTGGCCGAGAACACGAACGGATAGCGGCGCAGGAAGGCGGGAACGTACTTCGCCTTCCAGTGGCCTTCGCCATCGAGGTACAAATTCTGGTCGCCCTTGACGCCGAGCACCACCCCGGGGATGACCTCGTCGCCGACGGCGGTGAAGACCACCGCGTACTCGGTCGCGGCGCGCAGGATCTCCACCGCCATCAGCGGCACCGCGTTGACGCCGGCGCTGAAGGCATACGTGCCACCCACCTCCACCGAATGCTTGCCATGCCGTGCCGGCGTGATGGGCACGGCGGTTTCGTAGATCAGAAGCTGCTTGGTCATCTTGTCACTCCGTGAATGTGAACTTTCGTTACCGCAGTGTCGCAGCGTACTGCGGACTGCCCGATCGGGATATCCCGCTCTCCTTCGAATGAGGGTGCTCAGTCCTGCAACACGTTCAGCCGCGGCGCCGTCTTGGATGCCACGTCGACCTGCAGCCGCAGCGCCGCGTTCGGGTTGCGCTGCGCTTCCGCCTTGCCGAGGTGGTTGACGAAGTCATGGACCCAGCGTTGCGCCGATGTCTCGCCGGCCGCCTCGCCGCGGGTGCGACCGGTCGACCAGTCGATCACCGGCGGCGCCTGCGAAGCACCGGCCGCGCCGGGTGCCGCGGACGGCCCGGTGACGAACGCCGGCAACTCGAACGCCACCGGCCCCCTTGGGCTCGCGACGCCAGTTGCCGCGACCGTGCGCACGCCCGGCCGCAGCAGCTCGGCCATCACGCCGTGTGCGGCATGGTCCAGCCCCGCCGCGTGACCCAGCTCGTGCGCGATCACGCTCAGCAGGTCCATCCGCCCGCCCACCGCGCCCGTGGCCGGCGACGAATGGGCACCGCGCCTGAACTCGCTGTCGTCGCCCGGGGTCGCGTCGATGAACCAGCCGTTGCCGGCCGCGTCGATATCGATCAGCACCGCGCCATTGCGGTACTCGCCGATCGAAAGCTCCGGCAGATCGGTGACACGCAGACTGACCGTTCCCAGCAGCGCGCGTTGCGCGTCGCTCAGCGGAAGCCGGCGCAGCGCTTCGGTCGCCAACGCCTGCAGGTCGGCCTCGGTCGGCGCCGTCAGCTTCGCGAGCGCATCGGTCGAGGGGGTCTGCGCGGCCGTCAACGCCTTCTCGTCATCGACGATCGTGATCGTCGCGGTGCCTGTGCCGATCGTTGCGCCCGTGGGGTTGGCAAGCACGACCTGGAAGGTCTCGTTCGGCTCCTTGATCCGGTCGCCGATGATCGTGACGTTGAACGTCCGCGTGGTCACGCCCGCCGCGAACGTCAGCGTGCCGCTCGTGCTCTGGTAGTCCACGACCACCGTCGCCGTTACGCTGACGGTCGAGTAGGTCACCGTGACCGGTGTCGAACTCGGCGCCGACAGGCTCACCGTCACCGCAACCGTCTTGGTGCCGGTGTTGCCTTCCACGATCGACGCGCCAGCGACCGACAGCGTGGGCGTGTCGTTGTCGACGATCGTGCCGGTACCCACCGACTGCGTGCCGAGCGTGTAGCCGGTACCCGCGACGAGCGACAAGGTCACGCTCTCGGTCGACTCCGCGGCGAGGTCGTCAACCGGCGTCACCTTCACCGTGGCACTGCTCACCCCGGCGGCCAGCGTCAACTGAAGGCCGTTCGACGAGAGCGTGCCGCCGGTCACCGACACCGTGTAGTCGGTGCCGCGCGTTGCGGCGCCGCCCCAGGCCAGATTGACCACGACCGGTGAACCGCTCGCCGAGCGCGTGACCGTGAACGTGATCGGATCGACCAGTTGCTCGGCGCCGCTCGCGTCGCTCGCGACCAGCGAGACCACCGGCGCCGCGTCGTTGTCGGCGATGGTTCCTGTCGCGCTGACGGTGGCGCCGAGCGCGTAGCTGTTGCCCGCCAGCAGGCTCAGCACGACGCTCTCCGACGCCTCGCTCGCGGTGTCGTCGACCGGCGTGACCGTGAGGGTCGCGCTCGACACGCCCGACGCCAGCGTCAGCGTCGAGCGGTCGATCGACAACGAACCACCGCTGACGTTCACCGAGTAGTCCGTCCCGAGTGCGGCCAAACCACTCCACGACATGTCGACGACGATCTCGCCCACCTGGTTCGCCGAGCGCGTGACCGTGAACACGATCGGATTGGACGCGGCCTCTGCACCGCTCGAATCGGTGGCCGTCAGCGTCACGACCGGCCGTGCATCGTCGTTGAGGATCGTCACCACGCCCGTGTCGTCGGCCACGCTCAGGCCGGCGCTCGGGTTGGACAGCAGCACGTTGAAGTTCTCGGTGGACTCCCACTGGCCGTCGCCGAGGATCGGGATGCTGATCTGCGCTGTCGTGCTGCCCGCCGCGAAGGTCACGGTGCCAGAAGCCACGCTGTAATCCAGCCCCGCCGTGGCGCTGCCGTTCACGGCCGCCCAGTTCACGGTCGTGGTGCTCGTTGCCGCCTTGGACACGGTCAGCGTGAGCATCGCGGCCGACGAGACGCCCGCTGCCCCTTCGACGATCGACACGTCGCCGATCGACACCGACGGCGGCTCGGTGGCAGCCCCTGCGGCCGGGTCGTTGGTGCTCACCTTGACGCTGTCGAAGCTGGCCGGTGCGCCCTTGCTGAACAGGCCGAAGCGGCCATCGGCCCCGACCGCGTTGAAGACGAAGCCCACGGCCGCCTGGTCGTTCAGCGTTACGCTGATCGTCGACCCCTTGATCGACACGCCGATCTTGTAGTCGGTGGTCGCATTGAGGGCGGCGTTGCTCACCGTGGCATCGACCGTCCAGCCCGAGGCCGTGCGGTGGCCGATCAGCACCTGCTTGGTCGCGACGTCGATCGCTGCGAACTTGAAGTCGGTGTCGCTGTAGCGGTCGAAGACGATGCCGGCGCGGCCGGCGGTCTTCAGCGTCGTGCTCAGTTCGAGCAGCGAGGTGGCCGACATCTGCGCGAGGCCATCGAGGTTGAGCAGCTGGATCGCGGTGTCGCGGCCTGCTGTGGGCGCGCCATCGAGGCGGTTCAAGGCCGGGGCCCAGGCGCCAGTGGTGGAGTTCGCGATCGCCGAGACCATCGTCCCCACACCGCCGGTGAACTCGTCGGTTCGGGTGACGGTGGCCGCGGGCGGCACCACCTGCACGGTGATGTTGTCCATCGCACCACGCGACTTGTTGGAGCCGAAGCCCACCAGGCCCCAGTTGAGCCCGTAGTTCCAGCCGTCGACGACCGTCGCGCCGAAGGTGTGACTGAACACGCTGCTGTTGTCGACGATCAGCGTGGCGGTCAGCCCGTTGACCGAGACCATCACGTTGTACCAGGTGTCGTTCTTCAGGCTGCCGGGGAACGACGCCTGCTTCAGCACCTGCCAGCCGGCCGCGGTGCGCTGGCCCATCTCGAGCTTGTTGGTCGACACGTTCAGGCCGGCGTACTTGAAGTTCGTCGCGCTCTGGTAGTCGAAGATCACATAGCTGTTGGCATCCCAGCCGGCAGTCGGCTTGACCACCATGATCGTCGCGGTGACCTCGAAGTACGAGGGCAAGGCGTCGCCCACCTGGTACACCGCCACGGCATCCGCCTTGTTCGACGTGGCGTCCACCAGCAGCGTGCCGGCGTTGACGGCCCAGCTGCCGCTGTCGGGCGCCAGCGCCTGAGTCGCGCCGTCATTGAAGTTCGCGGTGCGCAGCACATCCCGCTTGCCGCCCGGGATGTTGCCGGCCTGAGGATCGGTCGGTGCGCCGGTCTGGGTCTGCCAGGCGAAGTCCTTCTGCCGGACCACGCCCAGCTCGCCTTCCGGCTCGCCGTTGCGCTCGACGGCCGAGCCGCTGTCGGCGGCACGGGTCGGGTCGGCGCCGTCGCTGGCGCTCAGGGTGTACAGGAACTCCGCCAGCTGCGGCTGCAGCGTGCGGCTCACCGTGGCCATGCCGAAGGGCGCAAACGGCACCAGGTAGCTGTTGAACTCGCCGACCCAGTCGATCAGGCGGTCGCCACCGGTGTTGCCGATCAGCACGTCGCGGCCCCCGCCGCCGAACGCGCGGTCTTCGTAGCTGACCTGGGTGTCGGGCACCTCGTTGTCGTACTTGGAGTTGACCGGGTCCTTGTTGCTGGTCTCGTTGCTCTCGGTCTCGTGGTCGTCGTCGGCGTTCAGCAGGTCGTTGCCGAAGCCGCCATAGATGTTGTCGCGCCCCGTGCCGCCGACCAGCCAGTCGTTGCCGGCGTCGCCGAAGATGCGGTCGTTGCCGTCGTTCCAGGCCTCGGGGTAGCCCTCGGCCGTCTGACCCACCGGCTTCGGATTGACACCCGCCTTGACGTAGGTGCCCTCGCCCGTGTCGAAGTTCAGGAAGAACTCGCCGACCGTCAGGTTGGTCAGGTCGTCCTTCACCGCCACGCCGGTCTTGTACAGCGCGTTCGTCGACTCGATGACGAGCTGGATCTTGCGGCGCGGGTCGTACTCGTCGTATAGCGCGAACTCGCCGGCCCGGCGCGTGCGATCGAAGTGCCAGCCATCGACGTCGATCGGGTTGTAGCGCAGCGCATCGACCGGGTTGAACGGGCGGTCGTAGTCGCTGCGGGCCACGCCGATCACATCGAGCGTCCCGTCGGCACCGGCGGTCTCCTCGTAGATCTGCGTGTAGGCGCCGCCGTGGTCGACGAAGCCGAGCGCCTCGCCACCGAGGATGGCGTCGTCGCCCGAGCCGCCGTGCAGCCAGTCGTCGCCCAGGCCTCCGAAGACGATGTCGTCGGCGTTGTGGTTCACGCCCGCCAGGTCGCCGTCGGTGATGGTCTTCTTGATGACTGACGTGAACTCGTCCCACTGCCCGTTGAAGGTGGTGTCGTAGCTGAACGGCGTCAGGTTGATCGCCTTCTTCAGCTCGCCGCTCGGGTTCGAGATGGCCAGCTGGATCGTGCCCGGCGTGGCGATGGTCTCGTTCATCACGTTGCCGTTGAAGGCCCGGGTGTCCGGGTCGGTCCCCAACAGCGCAGACACGCCGTACAGCGCTTCCGCGTAGTTGGTCGCGTTGCGGCTGACGATGAAGCGGCCGTCGTCGCCGATCACGCCGTCGCGGCCGGTGCCGCCGCTGATCCAGTCGTTGCCGTAGCCACCCACGATGTCGTCGTCCTGGCCTTCGCCGAAGACGATGTCGTTGCCCTTCTGCGCGTAGACGGTGTCGTCGCCGGACTCGCCGTGGATCTCGTCCGCACCACCGCGGTCTTCCAACGCTGCAAGCACGCCGACCACGTCGAAGCCACCCTCCTGGTAGTCGAGGTGCTCGACCGCGCGGACGATGATGTAGTCGTAGGTCGCGGCATCGTTGTCGCTGCTGTAGCCCTCGGCGTCCGGGCCTTCGTAGTCGTAGTTGAAGTTCAGGAAGCCGCTGGTGCTGCGCACGCCCGCTGCATAGAGGTTGGCGAGCGCGGGGTTGTACGACGCGACCGAATAGCCCCCTTGCGGACCGGTGATCGTGGCGATGCCGGCCGAGCGCTGGGACCCGTCAACGCCCACCAGGCGCAGGATGCGGCCGTTGTCGCCGACGATGGTGTCGGCGTCGTGCGCGTGGCCACCGGCGTCCGTGACGATCGTGTCCGGGGCGTACGTGGCATTGCCCGAGCCGCGCACGAGCGCCGCGTCACCCTTGTCGTTGCGCGCAATGTTCGTCCCGGCACCGCCGAAGATCAGGTCGCTGCCGTCCGGGCGCAGGAAGTTGAAGCTGCCCTGCGGCCCGGCGGTGTCGACGAGGCCGAACAGGTCGGAGCTGCCCCCGAGGATGTCGTCCTGGCCGAGGTTGCCGAAGATCACGTCGTTGCCGCCGTTGCCCTCGATGTAGTCGTCGCCGTCGCTGGCCGACTCGAAGGAGGCCTGCACGGTGAGGTCGCCGACGCCTTCCAGGCCGGTGGGCGTGCTGCGCCCGGCGCCGAACGCCGTAAGCGTGGCGCTTTGCTGGAACGTGTCGCCGGCGAAGCGAAGCTTCTCCAGATCGGTGCGCGCATCGAGGCCGATCGCGCCGTCGCCCTGGATCACGTCGGCGCCGAGCTGGCCGAAGATCTCGTCCTCGCCGGCGCCGCCGGCGATGTAGTCCTCGCCCCAGAAGCGGATGGCCGGATCGTCGACCTGCTGTTCGATCGAGTGGTCATGGTCCAGCAGCTCGATGTGGTACTGGCGGTGGACCGGCATGTCGAACGAGTTGCCCGGCAGCGCGCCGCGCGGGTCGAAGTAGGCCGGGTACAGGACGCTGCCGATGCCCTCGACGAGGGCCAGGCCATCGTTGCCGTTGAGGCCCGGCGTGGTGCCGTAGATCAACGTGCCATCGAGCGCGCGCATCCGCGGGTCGAGGTTGTCCGGTCGGTAGCAGATCTCGGCGTTGTCGCCGGCGATCGCATCGTGGCCCATGCCGCCGTCCAACCGGTCGTCGCCGTCGAGCGAGTGCTCGACGTTGGCGCCGCCGATCAGGATGTCGTCGTCGTTGCCGCCGTACAGCACGTCCTCGCCCTGCTGGCCCAGGATGATGTCCATCCCGTCCTGGCCGTAGACCAGGTCGTCGCCGGTGCCGGTATTCGTGTCGATGTTGATCGCCATGAAGTGCACGGTGCGCAGGTTGCCGTACGCATCGAGGAACTCCTCGCAGATCGCCGGCAGGCTGAGCCTCGGGATCAGCGAACCGCCCTCGCAATGGACCGTGCCATGGTCGCCGAAGACCAGGTCGTGGCCGCCGCCGGCGTAGATCTCGTCGTCGCCGGCGCCGCCGAACAGCACGTCGTTCAGGTTGCCCGCGGTGATGACGTCGCCGCCGCCGTCCTCGTCCTCGAAGCCCACCGTGGTGATCTCGCAGATGACGAAATCATGGACCGCGAAGGGCACGTCCTGCTCGTCGAACGCGGCCGCCGTCAGCAGCGCGTTGTCGCCGACGAGGATGTCGGCGCCCTCGCCGGAGGTCGTGTTGCCGAAGCCACCGAAGAGCACGTCGGCGCCAGTACCGCCGACGATGATGTCGTTGCGGTCCCCGCCGGTGATGGTGTCGTCGCCGCCCAGGTGCGTGTAGCCTTCCAGCGACCAGATGCGGTCGATGTCGGCGGCGCGGATCGGGTTGGTGGAGACCTGACCGACCACGACCGAGTTGTTCGGGTCGCGCACGAAGGCGAGCACGCCCTCCAGGCTGTCATCCCCCAGACCGAGTTCCTCGGACAAGTAGTCGACGAGGCCGTAGTCGCCGAAGACGATGTTGTTGCCGTCGAGCGCCGCGGTACCCGACGCGGAGCCCAGGCTGCTGCTGCGGAAGGTGTTGATGTCGTCGTCGCCATCGCCGCCGATCAGGATGTCGCGGCCGATGCCGCCGTCGAGCGCGTCGTTGCCGTCGCCGGCATCGACCAGCGCCGTGATCAGCGCGTAGGTCAACGGGTGGTCCGCAATCGGACGGCCCGGCGCACCGACCACGTGGTTGTAGTCGGCCGTTCCACCGACCCGGCGATTGGTCAGCATCAGGATGCGGCCCTGGTCGCCGAAGGCGATGTTGTCGCCCTTGCCGGTGTCGACCAAGTCGCGGTCGCGCCCGCCGATCAGGATGTCGTCGTGATCGCCCGATTCGATCGAATCGAGACCGCCATCGGCGAACGCGATGCTGACGATCTCGCCGACGGTGAACTCGTGGACGGAGATCTGCACCAACGGGTCGTCGGTGGTGGCCGCCGTCACTTGGCCGGCATCACCGAAGACGATGTTCTTGCCGTGGCCGGCGTGGATGGTGTCGCCCGCCAGGCCGCCGAGGACGATGTCGTTGGCGTCGCCCGTGGTGATTATGTCGCTGCCACCCAGCGCTGTCTCGATCGACCAGACGCGGTCGATGTCGGTCGTGCGCTGCGGGTTGCGCACCGGGTCGTTCTGCACGATCTCCTCGGCCAGGTAGTCCACCAGGCCGTGGTCGCCGAAGACGATGTTGTTGCGGTCCTGGGCCGCCGTGCCGCCGTCGGCGAAGGTGTTGATCGTGTCGTTGCCACCGCCACCGAAGACGATGTCGCGGCCAATGCCGGCAGTGATCGTGTCGCTGCCGTTGCCGAACTCGTTGTCCGTGCCGTTGAAGGTGCCGGCATCGATGGACGTGACCCGGCCCAGCACCTGGACCTGGTAGTCGTCGTCCGTCTTGCTCGTCGCCAGGTCGCCGATCGGGCGGTTCAACCCGGTGTCGACACCGAGGATGCGACCGTGGTCGCCGAACACGATGTTCTGGCCGGCACCGGCATGAAGGGCGTCGCCACCCTGGCCGCCGAAGATGATGTCGTCGGAGCCGACGTCGTTGACCGAGTCGGCGGCGCCGAAGATCGCGCCCGTGTCGACGCTTTCGACCAGGTCGAGCGTGCCCAGGCCCGCCAGGCCGGTCTCGACGTTGCCGGAGTAGTCCGCGCCCAGGTAGCTCATGTGCCCCTGGTCGCCGAAGACCACGTCGGAATCCGCGCCGCCCGAGATGGTGTCGCTGCCGTTGCCGCCGAAGAGGCGGTCACGCCCGGCATCGCCGTTGACGATGTCGTTGGCGCCGTTGCCCGGCTCGGCCGTGCGCAGGTCCTGGATGAAGCCGGTCGTGAGCAGCTTGTCGCTGGCCGTGAAGCCGAACTGGACGTTGGCGGCGTCGGCCGTCGCAAACCCGAAGACGGCCTGCCGCCCGGGCTCGGCGAGCCAGTCGGTGTAGACCCGACCGCGCGGCACGTCCTGCAGCACCACGCCGTGGTCGCCGAAGATGACGTCGTCGCCGGTGCCGCCGTTGAGGGTGTCGCTGCCCGCGATCAACTGGTCGCGCACGGCGCCGAAGGGCAGGCTGGCATAGCCGCCATCGACCACCGGCACGAACAGGGTGCGCGTGATCGGCTCGACGTTGAAGCCCGAGTCGCCGTAGATCAGGTCGATACCGCCACCGCCATGGATGGTGTCGTTACCCGAGCCGCCGGCCAGGTGGTCGCCGGCCTGGGTGCCGGTCAGCGTGTCGTTGCCCGCGCCACCGTAGATCGTGATGCCGAGCACGGAGGTGTTCGCATCGGCGCCGACAAACAGCGCGGACGCATCGATCACGTCGTTGCCGGCGAAGTCGAACGGATTGGCCCGCGGGAAGCGGAACAGGTCGTCCGCAGTGGCTGTTTGATCGAACAGCTTCGGTCCGAGCACCAGGTTGTCGCCCCGGCTCGTGGCGTTGGTGCGGCCGCTGTACCAGAGGCCATCCTGCGAGGTGTCGCCGTAGATCACCAGCGGTGAGGCCACGCCCCCGCCACCGGTGACGGTGATGGTGTCGCCGCCAATGGCCGCGTTCGTCGATGAGATCGCTAGGTTGCCGCCGCCATGCACGGTGGTCAGCGTGCCGTGACGCGCCGGCCCGCGGTCCGTGATCAAGCCCTCGTCGGCACCGACCAGACCGCCGGTGATGCTCAGGTTGTCATTGCCCTCGCCGAGCATCAGGTTCAACACCTCGATGCTGGACCGGCCCGTCGCCGCGTCGCCGAAGCTGATGCCGGCCAGCGAACGCGCCGGTTCGCCGAGCGCCGCACTGCCCGCCGAGCTGAGCGTGGGCGGCAAGCCGAGGCCGGTGAGGCTGGTGCCGCTCAGCACACCGATCTTGTCCTCGCGACTGCTGTCGTCGAAGATGTTCAGGGTGTCGATCTGGTCGCGCTCGTTGGGCGGCTGTGCAATGCCGAGCACTTGCCCGTTGCGCTCGCTCGGCAGCAGCACGGCCTCCACCAGATTGCGGGCGCCCAGGGCGCCGCCCACCACTTCCAGCGGCCCGCCGAGCTTGGTCAGCAGGTGGGGTTGCGGCGCGAACTCCTTCTGGGTCAGCGGGTCGATGCTGCTCGCCGGCGGCGTCGGGTTGCCCGTGACGGTGACGGTCTGCTCCCGGAACCAGTTGTTGGCCGTGAAGGTCAGCGTGGCGGGCGAGGTGGACACCTGGCCATCGGTGCCGACCTGGATCGTCACGTCGGCCGTCGGCTTCGAGGTGAGGCGCACGGTGTAGGTGTCGGTATCGCTGCCGTTCTTGTTGACCCGCGTGGCGCCGTTCGATTCCTGGACGATCACGCCCGGGTTGTCGTTGTCGTACACGGTCACGGCGAGCTGGCTGGTCAGGCCGCTGTAGCCCGCCACGGCACTGGCCGTGCTCAGGTTGATGAAGGAGCGCTTGAAGTCCTCGCGCACCGCGTCGTCGACGGCGCGCACGCGGATGTCGATGCCCGCCGCGGAATTGCCGGCATTGAAGGTCACGCTGTTGCCCAGCGCGGTGCCGTCCGACTTGAACAGCTGCAGCTGCAGCGGGTCGATGGCGAACGTTATGGTCACCTCCTGGGTGCCGGTCAATGCGGTCGCCAGTTTCAGGTTGAAGCTGTCCTCGATGCCGAAGGTGCCGCCGCCGGGTTGCGGCGTCAGGCTTCCTTCGAGCACCAGGGTGGCGCCATCGGTCTGCGTGATGACGAGGCCGGGCGCGTCGATGTCGACGATGCGCACCTCGACGTTGCGCACCCGCGCTTCGTTGAAGGTGGCCACCGTGGCGGCCTGGGCGTCACGGGCGGCCTGGTCGGCGCCCGTCGTCTCGACCACCGCCGCCACGCTGTGGCTGACGGTGACGGTGCGTTCGCCCTCGGCGAAGCCGTCGAGCGCGCCGTGGACGTAGACGGACTGACCGATGCTGTAGTTGGTGCTGTCGAAGACCAGCACGACAGCACGGTCCTCCACCGGGTCGGGACCGCCGTTGACGGTGTTGGTGTGGGTGAAGCCGCCGGCCGCCGTCTTCGAGACCCACAGGGTGTCACCGCCGAGCTTCTCCTCGTCGCGCTGCGAGCGGGCTGCAGACACCGTGACGTAGACCACCGTGCCCGCCGCAGGGGCCAGGGCCAGCTTGACGGTGTAGGAATCGTCGCTCAGCGCGGCGCCGAGAGCGCCCTCCTGCACCACCGTGCTGCCGTCGGTCTCGGTGATGATCACCGCGCCCGAGGCCGCCTGCGCGACTGTCGGGTCGATGCCGTCGATCGCCAGCCCGGCATAGAGCGGGTCGGCCGATGTCAGCAGATGACTGATCGAGCTGGACGCGCCGTCGAGCTGGCTCATCACGATGGGCTCGGCCACATCGCCACCCACGTTGATGGTGTCGCTGCCGAGGTTGCCGATGATGCGGGTGATCACGCCCACCGGCGTGCTCAGGACATAGAAGTCGTCGTCGGACTCCAGGCCGTCGACCTCCAGCACCTCGATGTTCTGGTAACGCACGTTGACGCCGGCGCCGAACACGCCCTTGTCGGTGATGACGAAGTTGTCGGGAAACTCGGTGCCGAGGATGACGACCTTGTCGAAGCCGGCGCCGCCATCCACCGAGACCGGTGCATTGATGTTGTACTGGACCGTGTCGTTGCCCTCGCCGGGCCGCACGTTCATCTGACCCTGCGTGGACAGCGTGGTCAGGGGCACCGCGATGCCACCGGCGGTGACGATTTCACCGGAGCCATCGGTCTCGGCCAGCGCGAACGCCCGGATCACGAACTGGTCGTCGCCGGCGTCGCCCTCCAGGCGCAGTTCGGCCTTGTTGGAGTAGACCGTGAAGGTGTCGTTGCCGGCGCCGCCCTGGGCCACCACCGGCGCCGAGGCGCCGCTGCTGACGTAGCCGCGGGTGGTGGCGATGAGCGCGAACGCATCGGCCACCAGCACGTTGCCCGGCGTGCGTCGCGTGCCGTAGAGCTGTCCGATCTGGAAGCTGTCGTCGCCGGTGCCGCCGTCCAGCGTGGTGATCGCGCTGTTGCCGTCCATCGCGAAATGGTCGTTGCCGCCCTGGCCGTAGACCTCGAGGCGGCCGTTCAGGTTGGCGTCGTAGTTGACGCGCTGCACCGCCTGCGGGCGTGGCGCAGCCAGACTGCCGTCGCGCGCCTGGTCGAGCGTGCCGTGCAGCAGAGCCACGAACGCGGGTGCCTCGGCCTGCGGCTCGCCGGCGATCGTGCTCACGCGGCGCAGCAGGAAGATGTCGTCGGTGCTGCCGGCGGGCGCGCTGGCGGCGTCGTTGCCGAAGATCGCCAGGCGGTCCACTGCCCCGGCCTTGACGCCGGAGTCGAGCACGTTGATCAGGTAGTTGCGCTGCGAGCCCGCCGTACCGGTGGTGTAAATCTCGTAGCTGTCGGTGCCCGCCTGGCCGTCGAGCGTGAGCGCGTGCGCCGCCACGGTGACCGTGCCGGGGCCGGTCGTCACCGCCGCGCTTTGCAGGTAGTACACGCGCATCAGGTCTTCGCCGTCCGCCAGCAGCGACTCCGCGTCCTGGCTGCCATGCACGCGCGTCGGCGAGCCGAGGTAGATGTAGCCGGCATCGCCCCAGGTGGTGCCGCCAGCCACGCCGGTGACATCGCCGAACTCGATGGTGTCGATGTCGGTGTGGCCCCAGATGTCGGTCTGGTACACGGGCGCGGTGACGGTCGCGCTGAACGACCCGACCGGCGCAGCGCCCGCCGGGTTGCCCGGCGTGACAGTCGCCCCGGCGATGATCTGGCCGCGCAGCAGCATGTTGGTGCCGAAGCCGCTGTCCAGGTTGCCGTGGTCGCCGAAGATGGCGATGTTGCGCTGGGCCACGACGGCGCTGTTGGCGTCGAGCGTGACGTCGTCGCCGACCTGCAGCGTGATGCTGCCGGCCTCGGCAAACACCAACCCGTGCGCCACGGTGCGCAGCGCGTCGGGGTTGATGCCCGGCAGGCGTGCGTTGCTCTCGGCGAAGCGGGCGCTGCCGCTGGCCAGCAGGGCGAAGTCTTCGTCCTCGTCGACCGCCGATTCACGCACCGTCAGGCGGATGTCGCCGGCGTAGGCATGCGCCAGCACCAGGCGCAGCGTGGCGTCGGTTTCTGTCAGGTAGATGCCGGCGCTGGCCTCGAGGCCGACGTCGCCGTTCGCGCCGACGCTGGAGTCGATGTCGAGGCCCTTGCTTGCCGAGCCGATGCCGGCCCCCGCGCCGTTGGCGTCGATGTCGATCGAGATGCCGATGACGTCGGCCCCGAGGTCGCTGTCGCCACCCACGCCGCCCTGCGTGCCTTGCACGATCGAGCCGCCCACGGTGCGCAGCGACACGTCCGCCTTCGTCTCGACCAGGTCGACGCGCAGATCGCCGAGCAGGTCGTCGAGGAAGACGCCCGAGGTGAAACCCGTTGTCAGGTCGTGCACCGTCAGGACGCCAAGGCTGTTGTCGCGGTCGACGTTGATCTCCAGGAAATCGCCGACCAGGCCGACGCCGCCCTGCCCGTTCGCGGTACCGGCCGTGATCGTGATGTCGTCGCCGGTGACGTCGATCGACGCCACGCCATCGGCATCCAGCACGCGCAGCGGCGAGTTCAGCGTGACATCGCTGCCGGTCGAATGGATGTGGCCGACCAGCAGGTCGCCCACCGTCTCGGTCACGGTGATCGAGCCGTTGGTCGCCAGGTTGATCAGCGCGGTGGTGTCGTCCGGCGGTGCCGCGACCGCGATGCCGGTATCGATGTCGTTCAGCAGCGCGTTGGCATCGGAAAACACCGTGAAGACGATCACCGTGTCGGGCACGTCGACGATCGCGGCATGGTCCGTCGACGTGGTGCCGGTGCGCTCCGTGGTGTTGCTGACCTGCGCTTCGCCGAAGTCGGCCGTGGTGGTGACATGGCCGATGACGATGTCGTCACCCGCCCTCACCTCACTGAAAACGTAATCGGAATTCAGCTCTCGCGTGATGTTGCCGAAGGCTCGCAGCACATTCACAAGACCGGCGTCGCCCGGATCGGGACGGAAGTGCTTCTGGACCTGCAGCGTCTGGGCGCCGATCACTTCGAGGGCGCGCACGGTGATGCCGCCGAAGCTGTCGAGATCGGTGCCTTCCTTGCTGTCGTTGACGACCAGGTCCACGTCGTCACCGGCGCGCAACGAGCCGATGGCCACGGTGAGCGGCAGCGAAGCGGCGGCCGGGTCGAAGGCGACCGAGCGGCGGTTGGCGGTGATGTCGAGCACCACATCCTTGCCGGCTTCGGCCGTCAGGGTGAGTGGCCGCAGCACGAAGTTCTGGTCGGTGTAGCTCACCAGCTCGGCCCAGAGGGCTTGGCGGTCGCTGCGGTTGGCCAGGGTGCCCTGCTTGCCGATATCGCCCAGGTCGGCGTTCAGCTCCAGGATGTTGGCGCGGATGATCTCGATCGAGGCGTCGATGCCGGCATAGATGCTGCCGGTCAGGTTGTTCACGTACACCCGCCCGATCGGGTTCTCGATGTTGCCGTCGAGGAAGATGTCGGGCGCCCCGTCCAGATCGAGCGAGGCGGGTGCGATCAGGTTCTGGATCAGAACCTGGGTCTCGGGATAGGTGTTGTAGACGTCGAACTCGAAGGTCGCGCCCGGCCGCGTGGCCTCCGGCAGGGTCGAGTTGTTGGCCGGGCTGTCGGTCGGCCCTGGCACGTTGCCGACGCGGATGTCGATGCTGGACGCGCCGCGGTCGTAGACGTCGACGCGGTTCACGTAGAGGTCACGGTCCGAGTAGTTCGTGATCTTGACGTCGTCCCAGGTGTGCTGGATCCGGAACTCGCCATGGTTGCCCCAGATCTCGCCCAGCGGCGGCGCCACACCTTCGGCCAGGAGCAGCGCGCTCGTCGCACCACCCTCGAGCAGGTTCAGCGGGTTGGCATAGAACTCGGCCACTGCCGGGCTGTTGTAGTCGATGTCGAGCACGACGATGCTCTCGCCGTCGCCGTAGACATAACCGACTTGGCGGCCGTTGGCCAGGTCGACATTGATCTTCTTGATGACCTTGCCGTCGGCATCCACCACCAGCTCGGGGTTGGGCTCGCCGAGCAGGGTGACGTGGGACTCCCAGAAGATGTTCCGCTCGATGTTCGCGGTGCCGCGGGACTCCACCGTCCCGCTGTCGATCGGCGCCCGGTCCCGGTCCGGGGCGCGGTCGTAACGGGTGACGGTCTGGATCGCATCGACATCGAGCCGCGCGGCCGTGATCAGCGCGTCGTTGCGGCCGGTGACCTTGGCCTCCGAGCCGTACTCGATGGTGGCGATCGCGTCGGTGTCGGCGCCGAGCGCGTTGCTGTCGGCATAGGGGCGAGCGTAGAGGTTGATGTCCTTGCTGTTCGCCTGAATGAGCACACCCAGCACCGCAGTTATCTGCGCGCCGGTTTGCAGCCGCGCCTCGGTGAGGCCGTCGACGAAGATGTAGGCCTGCGTACGCGAGCCCACGCCCAGGCCGCCGGCCACGGTGTTGGCGGTGGCGATGCCGTCGATCTCGTCCACCAGGGCCGAGATCTCGATGCTCTGGCCGCTCAGGCGCGCCGTGCCGCCGATGTCGGTGCGGGTCAGGCCGTCGTCCGTGCCCTCGCCGAAATGGACCCCCTGGTCGGCGCCGCCGTTGTTCGCTTCGGCACGCGAGCCGAAGCCGGCGGAATCCGCGGACGCATGGACGTTGCCATAGATGTCGCTGCGCGCGCGCACCGCGAGTGCACCGCCCGCTTCGAGCGTGCCGTCGATCGTGGTCGTGGACGTGAAGTCGACATCGGTGCGTGAATAGGAATCCACGCCTGCACCCAGGCCACCGCCGTTGGTCGAGGCCACGGCGCCGCCATCGCTTTGCGCCCTGCCATCCAACGTCAGCGCACCACCGGCCTTCACCGTGGCGCCCGACGCGATGTTGACGGTGCTCGTGCTGTGAACGTCGCTGTCGGCCTTGGCCTCTCCGATCGACACGAAGCCGCCGCCGCCGTTGGTGGACAGTGCCGAGACGATGCCGCGCGCATCGGTGAGGATGCTGACCGCCCGGCCTCCTTCGATCCTGCTGGAGGAGCCGTAGACGTTAAGCGTCACCGTCGGGCTGAAGTTGGCCACGGATTCGGCGTTCTGCACGTTGATGAAGCCACCGCCGCCGCCGATGGCAGAAGCCGTGACCACGCCGTCGCCGGACGGTGCGCCGACGAAGTTGTCGGTGCCGCCCAACGCCATCTGCTGTAAGCCGGCGCCTGGCGCGATGTCGAGCACGAATCGCTGCTCGCCGCTGCCGTCGCTGCCGAGGTCGATGCCCTGCATCTCGAAGCTGTGCGCGCCGCCGGTGAACCCGGACGGATCGAGGTTGGTGACCAGGTTGCCGAGGTGATCGCGCAACTGGAACGCGCCGCTCGTGGGGCTCGGCGCGACGAAGTAGGTGCGCCCGGCGACCAGACCGCCGAGGTCCTGGTCCTGCACCTTCTGCAGGCTGTGCTTCACGAAGGTGGCGTTGCCGGTGGCCGCACCGGAGATCGTCAGCAGCGGCTGGTCGAAGGTGGCGGTTTCGGCATTCCGCGTGACGGTATGCGAGGCGGTGCCGTAGGTCATGCCGCCGTAAGTCGTCAGCGTGATCGTGTCGCCACTGATCGACTGGATGACCCGGCTCAGGCTGTCCACGACGATGGACATGCCGCTCGTGAACCCGTCGTCAGCGTTCCAGTTGCGGCCATCCGCCCGCTTGATCGTGTCGCCCACCAGTGGCCCGCCGGACGGCCCGGCGTTGCCTTGCGTGAGCGTCATCGACGTCGTGACGTTGGTGGCTTCGACGTTGATTGGATCCCTGTCGCCCACGGTCAGGAACATCGTGCTGGCGCTGACGCTCGCGATGCGATAGCTGCCGTTGGTGCTGCCGTCGTTGCCGGAGATCGTGACCGTCTCGCCGCTCGACTGGCCGTAGCCGTTGTCGACCCAGTTGCCACCGTCGGCACGCACGATCGAGTACGCACCGCTGCTGTACACGAAACGAACCGACAGGTTGGCCAGCGTGTCGTTGCGCTTCAGCGTGACAGTGGTGTTGCGCGTCGTGCCGTCGATGGTGTACGGGTCGCCCACCGTGGCGACACGGTAGATCGCCCCGTCGGCCAGGCCGCCGATGGCCTGCAGCGGGTCACCCGACTGGTAGATCACCTGATCACCGACTGCCAGCGTGTGCTGTCCGAGGAAGATCTTGTCGTTGGTGCCCTTGACCACCACGTCGTTGATGCGCTGCGGCAGTCCGTCGACGAAGGCGTACGGGTCCACCACTTCGGAGCTGAAGGTGTAGAGCGGCGCCTTGTTGAGGTAGGTGACGGCCTCGCCGCCGACGAAGCTGTTCGCGGCCGTGACGGTGCTGCCACCGATGGTTCCCGCAGTGGCCTGGGCGGACTTCTGAACTGCCGAAGGCACTTGCAGCTTGATCGTCGCCGAGTCGACGACATAGACCTCGTAGATGGTGCCGGCGCTCAGGCCGCCGATGCCGGTTCCGCCGGTGCTGTAGATCACCAGGTCGCCGCTGCGCAGGTGGTGCGCCGCCGCGAAGGTGATGGTGTCGTTCAGCTCGTTGACGGTGGTGGATTGCGAGACCACCGCCGCGCCGAGCTGGATGGCCGTGGTCGAGGGGTTGCCCGAGACGATGGGCACGATCACGCCGTACTGCCGACCGCTGTCGAGCCCGCCCACTTCGTTGGCTGCGCTCGCGCCGCGCGAGTCGTAGACTACCGAGTCGCCCGTCTTCAGGCCATGCGGCAGCGAGAAGATCACCGTGTTGGCGCCGTCGTTCACCTCCGAACCGGCGTTGAAGCTGCCGTCCGTGGTCGCCACCTGGGGCTGGTTGTGCGCCGCGCTGATCAGCACGTCGCGCCCGGCCTTGACGAAGGTGCCCCCGGACACGACGGTGTTCACCGTCGGCGTGGCGTTGGCATTGGCGTCGTAGGCGTTGATGGTCACCGCCCCGCCGGCGGTGCTGCGGGTGGACGAATCGGCGTCGGTGGTGCCCAGCGCCTTGGCGCTCAGGTCCTGGCCGGCGATGATGACGCCGCCATCGCGGCCGAGCGTCACGCCGGTGCTGGAGGCCGTGGTTGAGTTCGAGTTGGCGCCGGCGGTGACGGTGATCGCACCGCCATTGAGCGAACGCAGCTGCGAGACGGTCACGTCGTTGCCATTGGCCAGCACGTTGACGTCGCGCGCACCCGCCGTGTCGTCGCTGTCCGGAACGACCACGCGGATGTCGCCCAGCAACGAGGCCGTGCTGCTGGCGAAGTTGTAGGCCGCCGGGTTGCTGACGCCCACCGACACCAGGCCGCCGGAGGTGATCTCGACGTAGGTCTCGGCCTTGGTGGTGCCCGTGGAACGCACGGTCACGTCGGCATAGGGCACGCCCAGATCGGCGTTCTCGCCGATCGACGCATGGGTGACGGCCTCGATGCCCACCGTGGATTCCGATGTGGCGTCGCTGCCGGCGAACAGCGCGCCGTTGACGAGCGCCGAGCGTGCATCGGCCCTGTTGCCGCCGACGGCTTCCACCGTCACGGTGCCCGGCAACGTCGATGACCCGGCGCGTGTCACGTCGCCATCGAAGCTGGCCAGGGTGCCGCCCGAGGAGGTGGCCGATGGCTTGGTCACGGTGGCCGAGATCAGGCCGCCCGTCGCGGCGTTCGAAGTCGCGAAGGCCACGTTGTCGGAGGTGGCCTTGAGCAGGAAGGCGGTGTCGACCTGGACTTTCGCCGTCGACGCCGAGGTGGCATTCACGTCGGCACTGCCGGAGATCAGGCTGTCGGAATCCGACGCGGTGATCTGCAGCACACCGCCGCTGCCCACGGTGGTGATGGCATCGGCACGGTTGCGGCCGACGGCCTGCACCGTCAGCGTGGACGCGTCCAGCAGCGTGCCGTCGAAGCTGACCGACAGCGACGCGGACACGGTCGCCTCCACCGCCTGGGTGGAGACGCTGATGGTTCCGCCGCCGCCGACATTGGCCACGGCATCGGCCTGGTTGCCCTGACCGTTGGTGCGCGCATCGACAAGCACCGCGCCCGAGGTGGCGATCGACGCCGTGGACGTCACGTTCGACGCCGTCGACGCGTTCTCGCTCACCGTCGCGTTGGCCTCGACGACGCTGACGTTGAGGACCAGCCCGACCGTGACAGGCTTGCTGGTCGCGACGGCGGAGTTCTCGCCGAAGGATTCGACTTTCAGCGTCAAGGCCTTGCCGCCGTCGGTGTCGGCGTCTGCCAGCACGCCGCCGAATTCGGCCAGGGTGGCGCCACCCACCGTGGCGTCAGGCAGCATCGCGGCGATCGTGATGGCACCACCACCGCCGCCATCGGCCTGCGCGTCGGCCGTGTTCTTGCCGACGGCCTTGACGCTCACCGCTGCGGCCGGCGCGACGATGTAGGCGCCCGAGCCGACCACGGCCTCGACGTCGGCTGCGCTGCCGATCGTCGCGTTCGGGTTCGCGCCGACACCGGCAGCCAGGCCGATGGAGATGGCCAGCGCATCGGCATCGGCGAGGTTGTCGCCGCTGGCGTGCACGTTGATCGTGCCGGCATCGGCCACGTCGCCGTCCAGCCGCGCGCGGACCGCACCGTTCACGGTGGCGTTCAAGCCCAGCGCGGTGAAGCTCACCAGACCGCCGGCGCCGCCGTCGGAGTCGGTATCGGCATCGTTGTTGCCGGTGGCCGCGATCCTGAGTTCACCCGTGGTCGTGATGCTGCCCGCCGCGCCGACCGAGGCCGACACGTTCGCCTGTTCCGTGACCGTGGCATCGGCGGCAGAGACCGAACCGCCCAGCGCGCCGATGGCGGCGATCGTGGTGTCGGTCCGGGCCAGGTTGCCGCCGACGGCTTCGACCGTGACGGCCGACGAGCCGCGCACGATGCCCGACAGGTCGGCGGTCACGCCGCCTGCCACCTTGGCGTCGGACAGCAGCACCGAGATGCCGGCGAAGATGCCGCCGGCCAAGCCGAAGGCATCCGACTGGGCCTGGTTGCCGACGCCCTTGACGCGCGCGTCGACCGTGACGGCGCCGCTGGTCGACAGGGTCGCGCTCGCGCCCACGCGCGCTTCGATATCGGCCTGGTCGGTGACCGCGGACGTTGCCGTGGCACCGTTGGCACCGGCAGCAACGGAGATGCTGGCCATCTCCACGGTCGCCAGCGCGAAGTTCTCGCCCTTGGCCAGGACTTCCAGGGTCGCGGCGCCGGCCGCACCTGCGGCCACGTCGCCTTCGACGAGGTCGCCGTCGAACAGCGCATACACGCCACCGCCGACCTTGGCCGTGGGCAGCATCGCGACGACGGAAACACCACCCCCCGCACCGCCGTGCGTATCGGCCGTGGCCGTGTTCGTGCCGGTGGCCAGCACCTTGACCGCCTGGCCCGGCACGCCGATCTGGGCGGTCGAACCCACCCAGGCCGTCACGTCGGCCGCGCTGGTGATCTCCGCATAGGCATCGGCGCCGCCGCCGGCCGCCAGGCCGATCGAGATCGTCAGCGAATCCGCGAACGCATTGTTGTTGCCCGTGGCGTCGACCGTGACCGCACTGGATGAGCCCACATCGCCGTCCAGGCGCGCCTCGACCGCCCCCGCGACCTTGGCCGCGAGCGACGAGCCGCTCACGGCAGCGATGCCGCCGGAGCCGCTGACCGAGGTGACGAGCGCGTCGTTGTCGCCATCAGCCTCGACCGTGAGCGCGCCGGTCGACTGGACGCTGCCGTCGCTGCCGATGGCGGCCTTGACCACCGCATCCGATGTGATGTCGGCCACGGCGCCCGATCCGGTCAGGCCCAGGGCACCGACGGCCACGGCCAGGGTATCGGCATCGGCCTTGTTGGTGCCGAAGGCCTTGACCGTGACGCTGGCCGAGCCGAGCACATCGCCATCCATCAGCGCGCTGGTGCCAGCGCCGACCTTGGCGTCGCTCAGGATGATCACGCCCGACAGCAACCCGCCGGCACCGCCGCCGGCCGAGGCCGTCGCGGTGTTGGTGGCCGTGGCATCGACCTTGAACAACCCGGTGGTGGTGATCTGCGCATTCGATCCGACATGGGCGTCGGTATCGGCCTCGGCCGAGATCAGGGCCGTGGCGTTCAGGCCGGCCCCGCCGGCAATGCCGACGGCCGCGCCGGTCGGGTCGGAGGTGGCGGTGTTGACCGACGAGGCCTCGACCGTCAGGACGCCCGTGCTGACACTGCCGTTGGCGCCGATGCCGGCAAAGGTGCGGCCGCTCACGGTGGCGGCGTCTTCGAGCGCGGTGATGGCGATGGCACCGAACGCCAGGCCCGTCGTCGCGCCGTCGGCCGTCGAGTGGCTGTCGGCCTTGATCTTCACCGTGCCGCCGGTGGCGGTGATGCTGCCGCCGTCGCCGACGAAGGCCTCGGTGTCTCGGCTGACCTCGGTCGAGGCCAGCACCACGGTCACGCCGGCGAGCCCGACGGCGGCGCCCGTGACAGTGGCGTTCGCCGCGTTGACCGAGGTGGCCAGGATGTCGACGTTGGTGGCGGTGATGTTCGAGCCGCCCGTGGCGTAGGCCTGTGTGCGGCCGCCGATGTCGGACGTGGCGGTGACGGCGGCAACGCCGACGCTCCCGCCGGCGACGGCCGTGGTCGTCGGCGCGACCTTGATGGTCGAGGTGCCGGCGATCCTGACCGTGTCGCCGCTGGCCGTGAGCGTCGAGGCGTCGACGGAGGCCACCGTGCGGCCGCCGATCGTCAGCACCGATTCGCCGCCCGCTCCGCCCAGGCCCACGGAGATTGCCACCGCGACGCTGGTGCTCTTGACCGTCGGGTTGCCGTTCGCGTCGACCAGCCGCTCGTCGGCCGTGACTTCGATGTCGCCACCCAGCGCGGTGACGCTGGAGCCGCCGCGCACGGAGGCCAGCACGTTGTTGGCCACGGTGTTCTCGGCGATGGACACGCCCACGGCGACGCCCGCACCGGCCAGCGAACTGGCCACGATGGTGGCGTCGATGGCCGCGGCGTCGTCGGCATCGACGAAGACCTCGCCCGCCGCCTGCACGCCCTTGGCGTTGAGCATGAAGGCTTCCGCCGTGTTGCGGATGGTGTTGCGCGCCTCGGCGCCCGAACCGGCGAACGACGGACCGAAGGCGATGGCGGCGGCAGTGGCGATCGACTTTGAATTGATGGTCGAGGCCTCGTCGGCGTCGACCCGGATGTCGCCGACGCTTGCTTTCACCGACACCGTGTCGGCGATGCCGGCCTGCACCGTGTTCTGGATATGGTTCTCGGCCAGCGAGACGGCGACCGCCACGGCAAAGCCGGCCGGCGCGAGCGAGGCGGCGATCGAGCCGGCGGCCACGTCGGCGTCGATCGTCGAGCTGTCGTTTGCAGACACCGTCACCGTGTCCGCCAAGATGCCGACGCCGCGGTCGCCGTCGATGCGGGCGCGCACGTTGGCGGCGCTGCGGTTGACGGCCGAAGCCCCGGCGCCTGCGCCCGTGGCCGCGAAGCCCAGGCTGCCCACCACGGCGGCGGAGAAGGCCAGCACCATGCTGTCGATGTCCTGCCTGGCCTCGGCCGTGACCTCGAGCTTGCCGCCCGCGGTGATGCCGGTGTTCTCGGTATAGGCCTGCACGTCGAGCGTGGCGGATTCCAGCTGGAGCCACTTGCCGGTATCGGCGAAGTTCTCGTCCGCGAGAACCACGTTGGTCAACGCCGCGCCACCCGCGTACTGGTACAGCGTGCCGGCATGCATGCCGTCGACCACGCGCACGACATCGCCGATCGCCAGCGTGGCCACGGTCTCGTCCGACAGGTGGTCGATGCGCTCGTCCCAGCCGATGTCGTTGCGCGCAATGGCCACCCCGATCGACAGGCCGGCACCGGCGAACAACCCGGCCACCGCGGCGATGGCGATGCCGTCGACTTCCGCGTAGATATCGGATTCGTTCTCCGCATGGACGATCACGTCGCCCAGCGTGCTGGTCAGCGTGCTGTCCAGCGCATAGGCACTGACCTTGCCGCCGATGATGTTGTCGGCCACGGCGCCGGCACCGGCCAGCCCGGCCCCGATGGCGCTCACGCTCACCGTCACGGCGGCGGCGATCGCGAACGCGTCGATCCGGGCGTTTTCGACGGCCTCGATCGTCAGGTTGCCGGTGCGCGCCGTGGCGGTTGCGTCGGCGATGTAGGCGGTGACATCGTTGTCGATCGTGTTGGTGGCAATGGCCACGCCGATCGCCACGGACAGGCCGCCCAGGCCGAACGAGCCGGCCAGTGAGGCCGCTGCCGTGTCGGCCAGGATGGCCGAGCGGTCGCTGGCGCGGACGTCGATCCCAGTCGCGGTGATGACGGAGTCGACTGCATCGGTGCCGTCGATCCAGGCGCCGACATCGACCGCGATGCGGTTGTCGCTCGCCGATCCGGAGCCGCTCAGGCTCGCCGCCAAGGCGCCGCCCGACAGCGCGACCGAGGCCGCGAGCACGAGGGCGTCGATGTCCAGGTTAGCCGTGGCCTCGACATCCAGCGTCCTGTTCGCGCTGATCGACGTGTCTTCGGCATAGGCCTGCACGACCAGCGGCTGGCGCTCGACGTTGACGAGCTTCCACAGATCGGGGTTGGCGTAGTCGGACTGCAGCGCGCTCACCGGCGACCAGCCGGTGGTCGACTCGAAGTCGATCGTGCTGAGATCGGCGCCGCTCAGGGCAGCGCCCACACGCTCGTAGAGCCGCTCATTGGACATGACGTAATCGCCCTTCGCCACGTTGGCGGAGGTGGCGGTGGCCAGGTGGTCGGCCGTCAGCGCGACGGTCGGGCCTAGGTACTCGTAGATGTCCCCGGCACGCACGCCGCTCTCGATCAGCACCGTCTTGCCGGTGGCGAGCGTGAGCACGTTGGCGCCCGAGCGGTAGTTGGCAACGACGCTGTCATCGCCCGAATGGCCGATCCAGTTGCGCGCCAGGGCGATGCCGATGCCCGCACCCACGCCGGCGGCGCCCGCACCCACGCCGACGGCCGCAGCGACGATCCGGGCTTCGATGGCCGATTCGTTGTCGGCCAGGATCGCGATGGAGCCCAGCGTGCTGGTCAGTCCGGCACCGTCGGCATGCGCCCGGGTCGAACCGCCGATCTGGTTGTCGGCCCAGACCCCGGCACCGCTGATGCCGATGCCCGCGCCGCCGAAGCCCGCCGCCGCAGAAGCCGCGATCGCGATGGCGTCGATGTCGGCATCGGTCTCGGCCGTGATCCGCAGGGCCGGCGTGGTGATCAGGCCGACGGTGACGTCGTCCAGCGAGGCCGTCGCCAGCGCATCGGCGATGTAGGCGTCGACGTCGCTGTCCACGCTGTTGTAGGCGAGAGAGACGCCGACGGCGATCGACAGCCCCACGGCACCGAGCGAGATCGCCAGCGAGGCGGCCGCGGCATCGGCCACGATGATGGACGTGTCCTCGGCGTGCACGCCGATGTGGTCGGCGCTGATGAGCGTGGTCGGGATGCCGTCGATGCCGTCGATGTAGGCACTCGTGTCGACCGCGATGCGGTTCTCGGTATAGACGCCTGAGCCTGCGGCAGCGATGCCGGGGCCGGCCGCGAGCGCGACACCGACGGACAGAGCGAGCACGAGGGCGTCGACGTCCTGTTTCGATGTGGCATCGACGATCACGTCACCGCCGGCCACGATGCTGGTGTCGAGCGCATAGGCGTGGACCAGCACGGGGTCCTGGCCGCCGTAGATCCTCTCGCCGATGAAGTTGCGCGCGACGGCCACGCCGACGGAGATGCCGACGCCGCCCCCGCCGCCCGTGACGGCGGCCGAGGCTGCCGCGATCTCCGCCTTGATGGCCGAGGTGTTGTCGGCTTCGATCGTCACGCTGCCGGAGGTGTTGAGCCCGCTGTTGTCGGCAAAGGCCTGGGCGCCGCCCAGGATCACGTTGTCCGCCACGGCACCGGCGCCGGCAATGGCCACGCCGACCAGGCCGCCGGACACGGCGACCGAGACGGCGACGGAGAGCGCGTCGATGTTCGCGTCTTCCAGCGCGCTGATGCGGATGTGGCCGGTCTGTCCGACCGCCTGCACGACGTTGGCGTCGATGATCGACGCCTCGGCGTTGCTGTCGATGCTGTTGCTGGCGACCGAGACGCCGAGCGCGACCGCCGCGCCGACGACGCCGACCGCCGCGGCCAGCGAGGCCGCGGCCACATCGGCCTTGATGTCGGAGATGTCGGAGGCCTCGACGGTCACGCTGTCCGCCCTAATCAGCGAGCGCGTGTTGTCGGTGCCGTCGATGCTGGCAATCACGTCGGTGACGATGCGGTTCTCGGCCGCGGCGCCTGCGCCGCTGACGGCAAGGCCCAGGTAAAGGCCGCCGGCCACGGCCACCGAGCCACTGGAGATCAGCGCGTCGATGGTCTGGTCGCCCATAGCCTTGACGGACAGCGTGGTGCCGGCCGTGACGGCGGTGTTCTCGATGGAGGCGTGCACCTCGAGCGGTGCATCGTCCAGGCTGACGAGCTTGAAATTGTCCGAGTTGCCGTAGTCCTGGCTCAGCGCGGAGATCTGCGCCCAGAGCGGCGCGTCGTCGCTCTTGTCGGCGGGCGTGTCGTTGTCGCCGATCTCGCCGTAGTTCACGTCCGACAGCAGCACCGGCGCGGTCATGTCCTTGCCGACGCGTTCGTAGACCTTGCCGCCGACGAGCACACGCTCGCCCTTCTTGACGGCCTTGGTCTCGGTTTCCATGAAGTCCTTGGCGACCTTGTAGTCGGGGCCCACGTACTCGTAGATGTCACCCTGGCGGACGCCGAAGGCCACCTGCACGAGCTTGCCCTTCTCGAGGGTCAGCACGTTGTCGGTCGACTGGTAGTAGGGCTGGGCCACGACGGCGCGCGCAGCGCCGATCACGTTGCGTGCGAGCGCGATGCCGATCGAGGCACCGACGCCGGCGTCGGCACCGACGCCCACGGCGGCCGAGGCGGCGACGATGGTGGCGCGGATGTCGGCCACGTTGTCGGCCTCGACCCTGACCGGGCCCGCCGGCGCGTCCAGCAGGCTGTCGGCGACGTGTGCGTCGACGCCGCCCGTGATGAGGTTTTCCGCCCAGGCGCCAGCGCCGGCCACGCCGACGCCGGTGGACGCACCTGCGCCGATCGCCACCGAGGCCGCGAAGGCGACCACGTCGATCGTCGAGGAATCGGAGGCCGTGACCGAGATGGCACCCGCCGTCGCGTCGACATCGGCATCGTCGATCGAGGCCTGCGTGTGGCTGTCGATCACGTTGCGTGCCAGGCCCACGCCAATGGCAACGGCCACGCCCACGGTCCCGAACGAAGCGGCGACCGAGGCCGACCCGGCGAAGGAATGGATGGACGAGCTGTTGTCGGCATCCAGCGTCACGCTGTCGGCCTTGATCAGGGTCGTCGGCGCGGGCAGGCCGTTGCCCTTGCCGTCGATCACGGCGGCCGCATCGACAGCGATGCGGTTCTCGGCCCACACGCCCGAACCGGCCGCGGCCACGCCCACGGTGCCACCGACGGCGACGGCCACGGAGCCGGCGAAGACCAGCGAGTCGATGCTCTGGTCGGCCAGCGCGGTCAGCTCGACCACGCCGTCGGCGTCGACGCTCGTGTCGATCAACCGGGACTGAACATCCAGCGGCGTCGCCACCGCGACACCCGGCACCCAGCCGATGAAGTTCTGCGCCACCGCAATGCCGATCGACACGCCGATGCCGGCCGTACCGCCGCCACCGATGGCGACGGAGGCGGCCACCACGGTGGAGGTGATCGAGGCGTGGCTGCTCGCATCGAGGATCACGTCGACGGCGCTGTCCAGCACGCTGTTCTCGCCGTAGGCCACGGTGCCACCCAGCACCACGTTCTGCGCCACCGCGCCCGCGCCGCTGACGGCAATGCCGGCGGTGCCACCGAAGCCCGCGGCCAGCGAGGCCGCCGCGGAGATCGCGTTGATCGTGCTTCTGGAAACGCCGATCTTGCCGGTCGTGCTGTCCCGCTCGAGCACGAAGGTCTGGCCGTCCGGCGCCACCAGCGACCAGCTTTCGCCCTTGACCAGCGTCGAGATCTTCAGCGTCTCGGGGACGAACCAGTCCGCGCCGGCATAGTTTTCGATGCCCAGGTTCACGCCGTCACGGTCGGCGCCGACGAAGCGGTAGACGGTGTCGCCCACCTTCACGGTGCTGCCTTCGCGCAAATCCCACAGTTTGCGCAGCGTCTGGCCCGTGGTGGAGGACGCGGTCAAGGTCTGCACGGCCGGGGTCGCCGCGAGTGCGTCCGCCTCGCTCATCGCCAGCTGGATGAAGAGCCGGCTCTCGTCGACGCCTGCAGTCGTGGTGTCGTCGGCCACCTTGACCACGTAGTACGTGGTGCCTGCCAGCAAGCCGCCGATGGCTGCGCCCTCGAATCGCACCGCATCGCCGGTGGCGTAGCCGTGCGGCGAATTGACGCGAATCCTGTCGCCCGTCTCGATGGCGGCCAGACCCACCACGCCCGAATCGGGCGTGAACATCGATGCGGGAGCGACGGAGCCGATCAGCGCCAGCGGGGCGAGGGTGTTGCTCGCCAGCAGCGCGTCGACCTGCGCGCGCAATGCGGCCAGCACCTGCGTGTCGCTCTGGAGATCGGCGGTGCGGGTCGCGAGCGTCGTGGGGTTGCTGTCGTCGGTCTCGGCGGCGTCATCGAGATTGGCGGCCACGGCCACGAGACCCGTCGGCGTGAACTCGCCCAAATCCTTGCCGAGCGTTCGGGCCTCGATCACGATGCTGCCGGTGGACGTGGTCACGCCATCGTCGGCATCGAGGATGTACGCGCCGACATCATTGGCGACTTCGTTGAAGGCCAGCGAGATGCCGATCGATACCGACACGCCCGCGGTACCGCCCAGCGAAGCCGCGACCGAGGCCGCGCCGGCGATGGCGTTGATGCCCGAGGAATCCGTGGCCCTGATGGTGACGCTGCCCGCGTCGATGCCGTCCGTCAGCAGGTTGTCGCCGTCGCCATCGATGTAGGCGTTGACGAGGGTCTTGATCCGGTTTTCGCTGTAGACGCCCGCGCCGCCGACCGCGACGCCGGCCGTGCCGCCCAGCGCCAATGCCGCGGAGGCTGCGACCACGATGGCATTGATGCTGGAGTCGTTATGAGCCTCCACGGTGAGCGCACCCGCGGCGATCACGGGTGTCTCGGAGAGATAGGCCTGCGCCTGGGCCGCCGATGGCTTGAGGCTGACGTGCTGCCACAGGCTGGCGTCACCGTAGTTCTGCACGCTCAGGTCGACCTTCTGCGATCCATTCACGTTCGGCTCGCCGTCGGTCAGCGTGGCGCCGAGGTAGCGATAGACGTCGCCCGCCATCGGGCCGCTCGTGACCTTGACGGTGTCGTCCGTGGCCAGCACGGCCACGGGTGTGGCCGAGTCGTGCGTGGCCACCACCGCGGTGCCCGTCGGGTCCCAGCCGATGAAGTTGCGCGCGACGGCCACGCCGATCGAAGCGCCGACACCGGCCGTGCTGCCGGCGGCCACGGCCACCGAGGCGGCAATCACCGTGGCATCGATGCTGCCGCTCATGTCGGTGACCAGGCTCACGCCACCGGCGCTGTCCAGGTCGCTGTTCGTGGCGAACGCGTTGGCCCGGGACAGGACGATGTTGGTCGACTCGGCACCTGCGCCGCTGACGGCGATGCCGGCGGTCCCCGCACCGATGCCCACGGCCAGAGAGGCGGCCGCGGAGATGGCGCTGATCGATGCGTCGACCGTGCTGTGCAGCGAGATGCCGCCGGTGCTGGTCACGAGATCGTCGACCTCGAGGATCGAGGCGCGAACGTCGTTGTCGATGCGGTTGTGCGCGAGCGCCACGCCGATCGAGATCGCCACCGCATTGGTGCCGCCCACCGCCACAGCGACCGACGCGGCGCCGGCGAATGCGTCGATGTCCGAGGTGTCGCTGGCACTCAGCGCCACGCTGCCGGCGTGGATGCCGGCTGCGGCGTCGTCGCTGATCGATGCCTCGACGACCGTGGCGATGTTGTTCTCGGTGAACACCCCCGAACCCGCCAGCGCGAAGCCGTTCGTGCCGCCCACGCCGACCGCCACCGACGCGGCGACGACGATGGCGTCGATGCGCTGGTCGGCCGTCGCGGTGGCCGACAGCGCACCGCCTGCGGTGATGCTCGAGTCGTCGATCGTGGCCCTGATCTGCGACGGCTGGCCCGCGACAAGGTTGCCGTGCCGGTCGTAGCCGATGAAGTTCTGCGCCACGGCCACGCCGATGGCCGCGGCCAGGCCGTTCGAGCTGCCGGCGCCGATGCCGATCGCGACGGTCGCGACGGTGGCGTCGATGACGGAATCGCTGTCGGCCACCAGCGCCACCGCGCCGTCCGTGACGACCGTGCTGTTGCCGATGACCGCGTTGGCGCTGCTGAGGATGCTGTTGACCGACGCCGCCCCGCCGCCGGCGATTGCCAGGGCATTGCTGCTGGTCGACGCGGCGATCGCCACGCTGGCCGCCACGGTGACCGACCGGACTTCGGCGTCCTCGGATGCGGTCAGACGCACCGAACCGCTGGTCGCCGCGCTGACGGTGTTGCTCGTGACGGTCGAGGTGTCGATCCCGGCCAGCACGTCGTTGTCGATCTCGTTCAGGGCGACCGAGATTCCGACCGCGATGGCACCTGCGTTGCCGCCCGTGGACACGCCCACGCTGATCGCGCCTGCGATGGCCTCGGAGCGGATCTTCGCGTTGTCCGCCGCCGTCAGGTGAACGCCGCCGGCCCCGGTGGCCGTCACCACGCTGCCGCCGCCGATGCGGGCCTCGATGTCGTTGCGGACCGTGTTGACGGTGGCCACGCCGGCGCCTGCCAGCGCGCCGGCGGTGCTGGAGGCGGAGACCGCCGCGGCGCCGGCGATCGTGAGCGCCAGGGCATCGATCTGGTAGGTGGACTCCCACTTCGAGCGGTCGGAGTAGTCCTGCGCAGCGAGTTGGATCGGTGGCTGGTTGTTCGCCGGGTCGAGCAGCGGGACGCCGATGTAGCGATAGGTCGCGTTGGTCGCAGAGCCCGAGATCCGGACGGTGTCGCCCGCGCGCAGCTCGTTCACTGTCTCGGAAGACGAATATTTGAAAGGCGCGTCAGGCGCGGCTGTCGCCGTGATGTCGACGCTCGCAGCGGTCAGCGTGGAGCGGTCCAGCGTGGCCCGCACCGTGTCCTCCACGGTGTTCAGCGCGACGGCGACGCCGACCGAGCCGGACAGCGCCGTGCCGCTTGCCGAATAGGCGAGGGCCACGGCGACCGCACCGGCGTCGGCCGTGATCTGCGCACTGTCGGTGGCGTGAACGCTGGCCGTGCCGGTGGTCGCGGCGACCGCGCTGTCCGCAATGGACGCGGCAATGGTCTGCCGAACGGTGTTCGACGTGCCGACGCCGGCACCGGCAAAGGCCCCGGTGACACCGGTGCTGCCGTTGCTGCCCGCCGCAGCGCCGGAGCCGCCCGCCGCGAGCGCGAAGATGGTGGCGTTGGACACCGCGTCCAGGCTCAGGTCGACGTTCGTGGTGACGATGGAACCGGCAATGATTGCTTGCGTCGATTGGCCGGCGCCCAGGCCGACTTCGTTGATGACGACCGACACGCCGACCGCCACCGCCACGGTGGGGCCGGAGCTGCCGGTGTTCAGGCCGACGGCCAGCGCGACCGTCCCGGCGACGCCGACAATGTCGGCGCTGTCGTTGGCGAGCAGCGCGATCGAACCGCTGGAGCTGGTGACGTGCTGCGCGCCGGCACTGTTGGTGATGGCGCTCTTGACCCGGTTGTCGACCCGATTGACCGCTGCGGAGCCGGCACCGGCGACGGCACCGGTGGCACCGGTGCCGCGTGCTGCGGACGCCGCCACACCGACGCCGAGCGCCGAGATGTTGACCTGCTCGTCGGCGTCCAGCGTGATGTCGCCGAACGCATCGACGGTCGAGTCGTCGATCGTGGCCGTGACCGCGCTGTCGACATCGTTGTTCGCGATGCCCACGCCGATGGCCAGCGCCACGGCGTTGCTGTTGGGATTGGTGGCGGCCGCGTAGGCGACGGCCATGCCGAAGGCGTCGGCCCGCAGCAGCGTGGTCAGGTCGCCGGCCGTCAACGACACCGCGCCGCCCAGGCTTTGCACCGTGCTGCCCGCGCCGATGCCGGCCTGGATCGAGGTGTCGACGAGATTGGACGCATAGGCGCCCGCGGCCGCACCTGCCAGCGAACTGGTCGAGCGCATACCGCCCGAGGCGACCGCCACCGATCCGCCCACGGCCAGCGCATGGAACTTGCCTTCGGCCGTGGCCTGCGCACTGATGTCGCCATTCGCAAGGACCTGCGCATCCTCGATGTAGGCGCGCACCGGATCGGCGCCGCCGACACCGATCTCGTTGATCGCCACGGACACACCGATCGACAGCGCACGCGTCGCGTTGGCGTCGTTGTCGCCGGTGCCCCACGCGACCGAGACAGCGCCGGCCTGCGAGAAGACCTGGGTGTTGTCCGTCGCGGTCAGCGAGACCCCGCCGCCGGTGGAACTCACGCCGCGAGAGTCGGCGACGTTGCTGTCCTTGATGAACGCCTGGGTGTCCCGTTCGACGGTGTTGACCGATGCGGCACCCGCCAGTGCCACGCTGTTGGTGTTGCCCTGCGCCACCGCGCCGCCGATCGACAGCGCCTCCACGATCGTGGCCTCCGTGGCCTCGAGCGTCACGTTGCCTGCTGCGGAGACCTTGGCGTGGTGGATGTACGCCTGCGTGGTGTCGGCGAGCACGTTGCGCGCAAAGCCGACCGCCAATGTACCCGCTGTCTCCTGGTCGTCCTCGGGATCGCTGGTCGTGTCTTCCGCGTTCTTCGCGAAGGCCCCGGCCACCGCGAAGGCGCCGATGAAGCCCGTGTTGGACGCCGTGATGTCGATCTTGCCGCCGGACGTGAACGCGCCGCCCGTGCCCGGGTCGGCAGCGCCGTTCCGGTTGCCGATGTAGGCCTGCGTGTCGCGCAGCACGTTATTCCAGCCCACCGAGGCGCCGAGCCCGACCTTCTCGGAGAGCGTGATCGCGCCGGACACCGTGATGAGGGTGCTCGTGTCGCTGGCACCGATGGCGGCGTCACCGGTGAGGTTCACCGTCGCCCGGCCGCCGACACTGGCGGTCGTATGGTCGTCGATCGAGTTGTAGATGGCCACGCCGCTGAAGCCGAAGTCCTCCGACTGCCCGCCGGCGGCGCCGACCGCCACGCCCAGCGTGCCGTTCTCCGCCGTCACTTCCAGCGTGTCGGCGTTCAGGATGACGCCGTCCTCGATCTGCGCGGCGACGTCGTTGCTGTAGAAGTAGACCAACGCAGTGACGCCGACGGCCTTGCCGGTGTCTTCTCCGCCGGCACCCGTGAAGCTGAAATCGCCCACCCGCTTGCCCACGTCCTTGGGCGACCAGCTCTTGGTCTTGACGATGTCGGTCGGCGAACCGGAAAGCAGGTTGATCCCGGGCATCTGGAAGTTGCCGCCGAGGTCGATCGTGTCGTTCTGGCTCACGGCGCTGACCACGACGTCCTGCGCGGCCGTTGCCGGTGCAATGGCATTGATCTTGGCGCCGTTGCGGATCGTCGCGGTGGCCTCGTGGTCGAGGAAGACCACGGCCACCGAGCCGGCGACCGATGCCTTCTTCTGCCCGACGGCCGTCGCCTGCGTCCACGAATCGACGAGGTTGTTGTCCAGACCGAAATTGCCGTCCAGGTAGGTCGACAAGGTCTTGACGAAGGTCATGCCGGCGTTCGACACCGGCATCACCGCGGTCCAGCGGGTCTTGTCGGTGTAGTCCTCGCGCGAGAGGTCCACACCGTAGCCGTCCGTGCCGGTGTACTGGTAGGTCGTGCCCGGCGTGCCGCCGCCGGCATGGCCGGGCACCAGCTCGACCGTGTCGCCGGCGTCGAGCACCTGCTCGCCGACGGCATCGGTCTTGTAGGTCGCCTCGAGGTTCGTGAACGGCGCGACGAGGTTGCTGCCGAAGGTGCTCTTCGGGTCGAAGGCATTGAGCGCTTCGGCCTTGACCGTGAGCTTGCCGCCGGTGTTCACCGTGGCATTGCCGGCGATGTGGGCATCGGCGTCGTTGCGGTACTGCCCGTAGGCGACCGCGACCGACACACCGATGTTGACCTCGCCCTTGCCCTTGAGCTCGACGCCGTCCTTCTCGACGACCGCCTCGGGATCGAAGTCGGTCGCCGCGCTGGCGGTGATGTCCGGACGGTTCGACACGGTGGATTTCACGATGATGAAGCCACCGGCATCGACCTTCGCGAGATGACCGACCTGGCCGTCGCCGATGCGCGACGAGGTCTCGTTCGTGTCGAGCACGACGGCGAGCGCCAGGGCGCCCTGGAAGCTCTTGCGCTTGTATTCGGTCTTGGGCTGGTTCTCCGGGCCATAGACCGGCCCGCCCTTGACCTTGTCCTTGAGGCTCTGCGCGAAGCCGGTGACCTTGTCGCCCTGCTTGCTCTTGGCCGCCTTGTCCTTCTTGTCCTTCGTGTAGGCGCTCTTCAGGTCGTCCAGCAGGTTGCCGGTCGGGGCGGTGCCGGCGCTCGCCGACGCGGCGACGCCCGTGAAGTAGCTCGGCACGACGAAGAGGCGCTTCTTCTCGATCGCCGTCTTGCTCTGCTCGCTCGTGACGTTGACGTTGCCCGCCACCGTCGCGCTGCCGTCGATCGCGGCGGTCGTGCTGCCGTTCTCGACACTCACCGCCACGGCGATGCCGATCGCGCCCTGCGGATCGGTTTCCGCCTGGACCTGCGTGCTGTTGCGGTCGATGGTGTTGGCCTGGACGGTCAGGTGGCGCCCGACGTCCAGCACCGCGGTCGAGCCGATGACGGCGGCGACCTTCGACTCGACCACGCTCACGCCGACGGCGACGGCGGCCAGCTTGCCCGGCCCGTTGTTCTTGGCCTTCGCATCCACCTTCACGGTGTGATCGGCCTTCGCCGTGATCGTCACGTCGTTGGCGGTCGTGATCCGGGCGTTGCCGATGTTCACCACCGCCTCGGACTTGACGATCGCCACCGCCACCGCGAAGCCCTTCAGCCCGCTCGGCTTGGCGAAGGCGCGCACGGTCGACTGCGCCCCGACCACGAGGGTGTCGGCCTCGATGACGGTCGGCGTGGTGGCCGATGTGCCGATGTTGATCTGCGTGATCGCCCGCACGTAGGTCACCGCTGCGCCGAAGGCCGTCTTGTCGAAGAGCTTCAGGACAATCTTCTGCGCCTTGGCGAACTGCGCGTCCAGCAGGGACTCGATCGGGCTGCCGCCGAAATCCTGATCGGTGACATAGGACTTGTTGTCGACCTGGGCGACGATCTCCACCTTGCCGCCGTAGATCGACGCCGCACCGATGTTGATGTCGACCTCGAGGATGTCGACGTTCGCAAAGCCCAGCCCGGTGACCTGGGCGTTGAGTTCGGCGGCCTTGATGAGGATGTTGCCCGCCGTGGAGCCGGTCGTGGTGCTGCGTGCGTTCAGCACCGCGCCCCCATCGATCGTGATGTGCTTGCCGATGACGGTGATGTTGCCGGCCCGGCCGCCGCTCAACGACGAATCGAGCGTGTGCCCGATGATGTTCACGGTGCCGGCTTCGAGCGTGATGTTGCGCCCGTTGAAGACCAGGTCCTGTGTGACGTTCAGCACCTCGTCGCGGCTGTGGCCGATGTCGAGCGCGGCATTCGTCAGCCGCAGCGTGTAGTCGGTGTTCGCCACCTGGGTCGCGTTGCCGCTGAGATTCACCCAGTTCAGCGAAGACTGCGTGACGCTCGATCCGGCGCCGGTGACGACGATCTTCGCCGGCCGGTTGCCGACATCGACCTTGACCTGATGAGCAGTGTCGCTGGCCGACGTCGGCGGCGTCAGGCCCGTGACGTCCACGAGGTACTGCACATCGCCGGTGCCGACGGTCGCCCCCCGCAGCGTGTCGAGCCCACCGCCGGTGGCCAGGACGAGCGCGCCGCCGAACCCGGTGGCGTCGATGGTCTGGGCGCTGCTGCCGCCCGTCAGTTCGGCCTGCTCGATGGAGACGAGCGTGTCGGCGGTCTCGCCCGCGATCAGCAGGCTGGCCGTACTCAGCACCATGTCGGCGTTGCGCTGCTCGACCAGCGTGTCGGTGCCCGCGCCGCCGAAGATCGCGTCGCCGTCGAGGCCGCCGGTGATCCGGTCGTCGCCGGCACTGCCGATGATGGTGTCGCTGCCCGCGCCGCCGGCGAGCGTGGTCCGCGCGACCGAGAAGGCAGCGCCGTTGAACGTGCCGCCCACGCCCGTGCCGATCAGTCCCAGCACGGCGCCCGCACTGGAGCCATTGCTCGCGGCGATGCTCAGCGGGCCGGCCCCGGCGCCCGCGTCGGTAACGACGATGGCGGTGCCGGCGGCGTTCAGCGCCGCACCCAGCCGCGGGCTGGCCAGGGCGAAGAGCTCGAACACATCCGCCAGCGTCAGCGCGTCGCTCAGGTCGACATACAGCTTCGTGCCATCGGTCAACGTGACCACCACGTCACTGGCGCCTTCGGAGATCGGCTTGCCGGTGAGCGTGCCGCCGCTGCCGGTGCCGAACAGGCCGAGGCTGGCGGCCGCGGTGCTGGCACCCAGCGCTGCGACCTGGAGGTTGCCGACGCCGACAGTCGTGTCGGTGAGGACGACGGCCGTGCCGCTCGCGTCGAGCGCGGCGGTCACGGTCGGCGCTGCCGTGTGGATGGCGTCGAAGACGTCCTGCAGCGTGACCGCCCCCGAGATGTTCACGATCCGGGACGTGCCGTCGCGCAGGGTCAGCGTAAAGCCCGCACCCGCCACGACCTCAACACCCGCGCCGTTGTTCAGCACGGCCAATGGCATCGTGCCTTCGAGCCCGCGCATGTTAACGGTCACGCCGTCGGTGGTGCCCAGGCCGAGCCCGCCATTGAGCGTGGCGATTTCGGTATCGGGATTGAGGCCGGTGAACGCGGACGCATCGATCGTGTTGGCGCTCGCGCCGCCCGTGAGTTCGGCCATTTCGAAGCCGGCGATCGTGTCGATCACGGCGCCGCTCGACAGGCTGACGTTGGTCAGCGCGAAGTTCGTGTCGCCGGACTCGAACAGGGTGTCGACCCCCGAGCCGCCGTTCATCGTGTCGGCGCCGCCGCCACCGCTAAGGCGGTCGTCCCCCTCGCCGCCCTGCAGGTTGTCTGCGCCGCTCGCACCAATCAGCAGATCGTCGCCCGCGCCGCCGCGGAACAGCACGGAACCTGTGAAGGCCGAGGCGTCGAGCCGGTCGGCACCCGCGGTGCCGTCGACCGCGACGCGCTGGATGTTGGCCAGCGAGTTGATGAGCGTGGTGCCTGCCTGCGTCGTCGTCGCCGTCACGCCGCCGCCGACAAGACCGACCGGCGCGGCTGTGATCGCGGGTTGCGCGCGTCCGCCTTGCGGACCGGTGAACGTGATGACCCACGGCCCGCCGGCTGTCGACTGAGACACGAACACGTCGCCCTGGTCGAGCGCCTTCAGGCCGACCAGGGCGCTCTGGACGTCGCGCGTGTTGGCGTTCCAGGCCAGGGACTCGGTGGTCTGCCCGGCATACGTCAACGTGAACCTGCCGCCGGTGACCGCGCCGGTGAACGCGATGGTCACGACCTGGTTCAGCCCTTCGGCCAGGTCCAGCGTGGCGCCCCCTGCGCCGCCCGCCAGCACGGCCCGCGGGCCGACCTCGACCGCGGTGTTGAAACCGGCCCCGCCGTCCAGGCTGTCGAGCCCGTCGTCGCCGGTGAGGAAGTCGTTGCCGGCGCCGCCCTTCAGGATATCGTTGCCCGCGCTGCCTTCAAGGATGACGTCCCCGCTGAACCCCGAGGCATCGAGCGTGTTGTGGCCGACCCCGCCAATCAGGCGCGCGCGTTCGACGCTGCTGAGCGCCGCCGTCTCTGCCGAGCCGTAGACGAGCGACCCACCGGCCAGGTCGCCGGTCAGGGTCAGGTTCGTGTCGCGCTTGGCGTAGAGAGAATCCACGCCGAGCCCGCCGATGATCGTGTCGGCGCCGCCGCCACCGATCAGCGTGTCCTCGCCGCTGCCCCCGATCAGCGTGTCCACGTCCAGCCGGCCGTCCAGGCGCAGGATGCCGCTCACGATCGAGGTTCCGCTGATCTTCCCTCCCGTACCGGCGACCGCCAGGCCCAGGTCACCGGCGGCCTCCGAGCCGTTCAGCGAACCCGCCGTGAACGCGCCTGCGCCGCCGGAGCTGTCGAACAGCTCCAGCGCGGTGCCGTCGGCGCTGATGCTGGCGGACAGACGCTCATCCTCCGAATCGAGCAGTTCCAGCACTTCGGCCAGCGTCGTCAGGCCGCTCAGGTTGAACTCGAGCAGCGTCCCGTCGGCCAGCGTCACGCGAAGGTCGCTGGAAATGTCGGTGAGCCCGAAGCCGCTCAGCACGGCGTCGCTGCCATCGCGCAGGATGCCGAGATCGGCCGCGGCGAACGAGCCGTTGAGTGCGGTCACCGTGAGGTCGCCGCCGAGCTTCTGGGAATCCGTCAGCAGCAGCGAGTCGCCGCTGTCCGGATCGATCCCGACGCTGAGTCGTCCGGCCGTCAACGGGTTGGCGTTGGCGGCATTCACCATTGCATCGATGACGTGCTGGACCGTGGTGTCACCCGCCCCCAGGTCGACGTCGATCGTCTTGCCGTCGGTGAGCGTGATGCGCAGATCCGCGAGGGCGACGCGGCGCACGCCTTCGCCCTGGTTGAGGGTTGCGAGCGATGTCGAGCCGAGCAGTTCGAGCGGCGGCAGATCGGTACGCTGCACGCCGGTGTTGCCGTTCAGCAGCGACAGCAGCACGGTGGAGCCACCGTCGAGCGTGGCGCCGCCCCCGGGAACTGCACTGCCCGCGAGCAGGGTGGTCGAGCCGGTCGCGTCGATGCCCAGATCGGCCGCCAGCGAGGAGACCGAGGAGCCTTGGACATTGTTCGCGACGCCAGTGGCGTTCGAATCGACGATGTCGATGCCGGTCCCGTTGCCATTCAGCGTCGCGGTGAGGCGCGACGGCGCGGCGGCCTCGATCGCGTCGAGGACCCCCTGGATCGTCGTCACGCCGGTCAGGTCGACGCTGACCAGCACACCGTCGTTGAGCAGCAGCTTGAGGTCGTTGGCGCTCAGGTCGACACCTGCGCCGTGGTTCAGCACGGCGAGCGCGGTGCTCGGCGCCAGCGCGTCGAAGCCGCTGGCGTCGAGCAGATTCATGCCGGCACCGCCCACCAGCCACGCGAACTCGACGCCCGACAGCGCGTCGACCTCGAGGCCGGAGGTCAGATCGGCATTCGTCAACGTGAAGTTCACGTCGCGCGACTCGTACAGGGTGTCGCCACCCAGGCCGCCGAAGATCACGTCGGCGCCGAGTCCGCCGGAGATCAGGTCGTTTCCCGCACCACCGATCAGCGTGTTGGCCGACGCGTTGCCGAGGATCGTGTCGGCAAAGGCCGAACCCGTCACGTTGCTGAAGCCCGAAAGTTCGCTGAAGTCGGTCGACAAGCCGCCGTCGAGGTTCACCACCACCGCTTCGGGCGCGAGCGAGAAGTCGAGCGCATTGGTCCCCGCGCCGCCAGCGAGGATCTCGACCCCGGCGAACGCCAGGGTGTGGGCCCCACTGACCATCGTGAAGCTGCCGTCGGCGAGCTGGGTCACGGTGACGCCAGTCGTCACCGCGGTGAAGTCGATCTTGTCGATGCCCTCGCCGTCGTTACCGCCTTCGGCCTCGACGATGGTCTCCACGCCCCAACCGTTGGCAAGCACATAGGTGTCGTCGCCGATGTCTCCCGAAAGCTCGTCGTCTCCGGCGCCCCCACTGAGGACATTGGCCCGCTCGTTGCCGATGATCTTGTCCTTGCCGGCGCCGGTCCTGGCGTTCTCGAACGCATTCACTGCCGAGAGCGTCAGGCCCAGTGTGCTGCTGACCGACTGCGCGTCGATCCGAGACAGGTCGATCTCGACATCGCCGGTGCTGGCCGAGAGGTCCAGCGTGTCGGTGCCGCCCGCCGTCTCGTCGAGGAAGAAGTTGCCGGTCTGGCCCGACCTGAAGACATAGCTGTCATCGCCCGCGCCACCGATCAGGGTGACGGCACCGGTCAGTGTGGCGTCCTTGACGTTGAAGACGTTCGTGCTGCTGCCGCCGGTGAGCGTGGCCTGCTCGATGCCGACAAGCGTGTTGAGCGCCGAGCCGATGCTCAGGCTGCCCGCCAGCAACGTGAAGTTTCCGCTGCCGGACTCGACCACCGTATCCGTACCGCCCAGGCCGGTCAGGGTGTTCGTGCCGGCGCCGCCCGTCAGCGTGTTGGCGCCTGCGTCACCGGTGAGGGTGTCGTTGTGTGCCGAGCCGACGACGTTCTCGAAGCCCTTGACCTGAACGAAGCCGGTGGCCGTACCGAACTCGGGGTCGGCCGCGAGATCGACGGTGACACCGCTGGCGTACTCGGAGTAGTCGAGGGTGTCGGCGCGGTTGCCTGCGGTCAGCTTCTCGATGCCACTAAAGGCGACGATGTCGGCCGCGGCGCCCGCACCGGCGCTGCTGATCGACCAAGTCGTCCCTCCATCGGCGTTGTTGCCGGGAGCGTTGTCGGGGCCGACCAGGGTGTCGCTGCCGCCGCCACCCTGGATCGACAGGGTCACACCCGCACCGAGGGCGTCGATCGTGAACCGGTCATCGCCTACGCCGCCGAATATGGCAAGGCTGGTGACACCATTCGCAGCTGTGCCCAGGGTGACTTTGGTCAACACCGAAGCGTCGTTGATATAGGTCAGATCGATGACGACGCTGCCGGACGCGTTAGTCGAAACGAGTTCGACGGTGACCACGTCGTTCGCACCGTCGAAGCTGGCCACGTAATTGCCCAGCGTGTTCGACACCGGATCGCCCGACAACAGAATCCGCGGCTCCATTGCCTCGAACAGCAGGGACTTCTGGAACGGCGGCCGGCCCGGTTTGCGCTGCGAGGTGGCCTTGGGCGAGTGACGGCTCGAACGCAGGAAACTCGGCAGCTGGAACCAGGACATGGCAAACCCCTCGATCAGGGTGCGGTCGGTGCCATGCGTCAGCCACCCGGCGCGGGGTGGTTTACGCATGACGTGGCAGGCACCGCACGAGTGCACCGCCAATCCGAATCGCACGCCGCGGGCGTACGAGCCGAATCCGTCACGAAGTGTGTCCCAACCGAGTTACATCCCGTGAAATTGTTAACGTTTTGATTTCTGAGGCCCCCTAATTCGTGGGGAGGGTCGATGCTGATGGCAATTCCACTTGAATGTCCGTAAAGGTCAACATCAACGTCGGCGCGGCCCGCGCCGCGTTTACCCGGGCGCGACGCGCTCAGCCTCGCGGCCTCACGCCCGCGAAGTGCATCGGCTACTCCTGCTGCGTGTCCAAGCGCCGTCCGATCGGATCCAGTACAACTGAGTAACGCGGTCCGTCGCGTACAGCAGTGGGCGGCTCGCGCAGCACGGCGGATTGCGTGCGCGGCCGAACGGATCGGCGAGAGGGTCAAGCATCACCCGCGCAGACCTCGTCGAAATCCATCGCGAGGTTAGCGGCGGCGGTGCTCATGTTGCCTTCGCGCCGCGCCTCCGCGATGCGACGTTCAAAGTCATCATCGGCAAGCTGCGCCAGCGCGATCCACGTATCGATTTCCACGACTGAGACCCCAAAGGATTCAGCAGCAGACATGAGCAAAGGGTCGACGACCGGCCACTGCTCGGCCTGCGATGACGATGTCATCCGCGATCGGCGGGCCATTGCTTCACACGCCGCACAGACCGCTTGTCGGGCTGCACCGAGTACACCGCGCAGATGCCGCTCGCGTCGCGGCCGCCGCGCAGCCCTACGTAGTCGCGGCCGTCGTCGGCGCGCTCTACCCCACTCTGGCCAGATGGCTGGTCGACGCCGGGGGTGCGGTAGTAGGCGCGCATCGCGCTCTTGATGAGGGCTTGGTCATCCATGGTGGTTCTCCTTCAGGAAGTTGCCGGCGAGCGGCCGGCGCGCGATCGAACGGTCTGGGCGTAGACGGGAGAGCGGCCATGACAGGCGCACTTCGCTCGCGGCGCTCCGCACTTTGCGCACGGCTCGACCTTGCAGCTTGCGAGGTGAAGCTCGCCGGCCAGGGCTCTGCAGCCACTGCACGGCGTGGCGCAGATGGCGCGCGCCAGGCAGGCACCGTCCGGAAACTCGTGGTGCGTGTCGCGCCGACGCCCGGACTTTCCGCCTCTCCCCCTCCCGGGCATTTGTAAAAGGACTCCACGGAATGAAGCTTTTGAGGGCAGATCCGGCTGTGCTTTTGAAGCGTTCAGGGCCAAATCCGGCGATGTTTTTGGAGCGTGAGGCTTCGCGGATTGAAGCGTTGAATTTTTCTCCTTTGCGGTCGTTCCATTGCGTCGACGCGCTTCTGCCTTCAGCTCTAGCAGGCCGGCCTCCAACGCCACTTCCGCATCCTGTATCGAGCCGAACAAGCGATGGCCTGTCTTGTAGAGAGGAGCCCAGGGGCCGAACTTGAACCCGCCCTCCTTCGTGCACTCGTACACCTCTACATCGGTGAAGGCGTACAGGGTGGGGAGGCGCGACCCTTTGCTGACGCAGCCTTGCCGGGTGACACGGATGAACCCGAGCACGCGAAGTTCTGCCAGTGCAGCAGCCAGCGTGGTCTCGGACTTGAAGGCACGGCAATCCCTTGCCTGCTTGATCGTGAACGAGATGTCGCCATTGTTGGCCTGCCCGAGCAGCGCGCGCATCTGGACGTACGCCACCCTTGCGTGTACTGAGGTGGCCAGCCATGACGGCGATCTCAGGAAGTCGCGGACGTACAGGCGTACATGACGACCTCGCTCGTCTCGCCAGGCATTCTTGTCCTTGCCCACGCTTCATGACCCCCGCTCCACGGCTTCGCGTGAGCGGCGGATGCACGCGGCCTCTGCGGCATCGATGCGCGCCGCGACTGCAGCCTGATCGCGATGCAGACGAAGCACGGGATCGCTCGCGCTGCCGGCAACCTCGAGCACGTGCACCTCGCCGTCGTCGGGGTCGGTGCGAACGAGCGCGAGACCGAGCGCGCGGCCGCGTCGCTGGAGCAGGCGCCAGCTGCCCTCGCTAGGTCCCCAGTCGTAGGAGGCACTCATTTCGCACCTCCGGGCTTTACGTCACCCTCGGCGCGACGCTCGGCGTACTGGCGGGATGCGGCGTTCTTCGCCTGCTCCAACGCCTCCAACGACTTCAACGCATCGAGTTTCGGATTGCGTTGCGAGGCCAGCCAGGCACTCACATCGGCAGCAACAAAGCGAGTGCAGCGGGCGCCGCGCTTGACCGGTGATGGGAAGGTGCCGGCTTTCACACCGCGCCGCAAACTCGACTCGCTTTGGCCGGTGACGGCGCAGGTAGTACGGATGGTCAGCAGAGCATCCGGCACCGCCAGCACCGCGAGGGGCTGCACGATCGCACGGGCCTGCGACTGGTTTGAAGTTGCCATCTTGACGACGCCTTGTGGTTGAACAAGGCGCCAATCTAGGAGTGAACTTCCGTGCCGGATCAAGCCAACTAGCAGGCTTGAAAAATTCAGTCTGGGAGGTTCCTACCGCCGCGCCAGTCCGAAATGCGGTTCTTGATCACGTCGAACGTGAGCTCGCCGGCCATCTTGTTTGCTATCGCCTTGCCGTCGCCCTGCGTCCAACCAGCCACGACGCGGCGTTGGAACTCCTCGTAGATCGGGGTCCAGGCGTCGCGCTTCTTTCCTCCGGTTTTCAATCCTCCGCGCCGCCGGATCTCCCGCTGCATTGCTTGACCGCCGCGCATGCCAAGGAGTAGGCCGTGCCAGAACGTAGCCTCGGCGAAGCTGGCCCACGCGTCTCCCGGCACTGTGATCCGACTCTTGTCGAGGGCCTCTCGGCAAAAGCCATACGAAGTCGTCAGCGCGATCAGCGGCTCGACATCGCCCTTCGCAACCGCGAGCACCGCGGCGTCTGTCCACCATATCTTCCCGATAGTGGAGTCTTGCAACTCGGCAAGCGTGCCATCGGGAACCAACTCGAGATACACCTCCTCAAGCTTGCCCATAAGGGTGCGGGCTGCGTCGCGAATGCTTGCAGCCAAGTCCGCCTCTGGCGTCAAGTTCCAGTCGCTCTTCGACTCCGAATCGAAGTCCCCACGTGCCGCGCGCGCCCGGGCCTCGCTGTGTGGCCGGAGATCGTCGTCAGGCTTGTTCATTCGCGCGCCCCGTCACTCGCGCAAACTGCTCGCCCGCCTCAACGCCTCTTCCAGCCGCCCCAGCTTCTCGAGATGCAGGCTCAGCGACTCAATCTCTGTGAACGCTTCGGCCTGCGCGTCGAGATCCGGAATCTGCTCAAGGAACTGGCCCATGCGACCGAGAATTCGATTCGCATGTTCGAGCCGTAAGCCGAGGTCCTCGGCCATGTCCCATAGATTCGGCGGGGTGCCGATCAGCTTTAGGATGTCGGAAGCCAAGTCGATGTCCTTTCCATCGGTTGTGGTCAGGCCCGGCCGCGGAGCTGCAACTGCGCGGCGCGCCGCTTTCTACTCACGCCGCCTTTATCGGCACCACCTTTTTGCGCCGGTGCGCAACTGGTCCAAGTAATCGGCCCAGCGTTGCATCAGATCTCGCCGCTGCGCCACGAACGCAGCCCGGTCGTAGGCAGACCCCAGCGGGCCGCTTTTGGTGTGGGCGAGTTGCGCTTCAATGACATCCGGATTCGCGTCCAGTCGCTCGACGAGCATCGTGCGCGCCATTGCTCGAAACCCGTGCGCGACCATCTCGTCGGGGCCGATGCCCATGCGTCGCAGCGCGGTGTTCGTCGTGTTCTCACTCATGGGTCTCTGGCTCGACACGAGCGAGGGGAACACGAACTTACTGTGGCCCGTAAGCGGGTGCAGCTCGCGCAGCGCACCGACAGCCTGTGTCGGAAGCGGCACCAAGTGCGGCCTACCCTCAAGCTTGCCCTCGACCGTCCGCTTCATGTCGGCTGAGGGGATACGCCACATTGCATCTTCGAGGTCGACGTCGACCCATGCCATCGTGCGCATGTTGCCCGGGCGCTGAAACAGCAATGCGGACAGCAGCAGCGCCGAGCGCGTGATCGGATGGCCCTCGTACGCATCGATCGACCGCATCAGAGCACCTACCTGCTTCGGCTCGGTGAGCGCGGCCGCGTTCTTCACCTTGAACGTGCGAAGCGTGCCGGCCAGATCCACCGCAGGATTGCGATCGCAGTGACCTGTCGCGATGCCGTAGGTGAAGACTTGCCCCGCGTACTGCCTCAGGTTGTGCGCCGTCTCGTTCGCCCCGCGTGCCTCGACAACGCGCAGTGCCACCAGGATCTGCGGCGCCGTGATCGACGACAGCGGCGCGCGGCCGAGCCGCGGGAACAGGTCCTTCTCCATGCGCTCGAGCCAACGCACAAAGTATTGCGGCGACCAGCCTTCACGGCGCGTCTGATGGAACTCGCGGGCGACCGCTTCGAAGCTTCCCGATGGCGGCAGCCCGGCGTCTCCGCGGGCTTTCGCCTCCGCGTCCGCAAGCTCGGCGGCGCGTTTTGCCTTCCGCACGTCGCTTGGGTCGGTGCCGCTCGCGACCAGCTTGCGGTACTCGTCGGCCTTCTTGCGCGCGAGAGCCAAGCCTGTGTCCGGGTACGTGCCGAGACTGAGCGTCTTGCGCACGCCGTTGATCGGATAGTCGAAGCGCCAGCCGTGCGCGCCTCCCTTCACGAACGGGAGCAGGTAGAGACCGTCGCCATCGTTCAGGCGCTTGGCGCCAAGCTTGAGCGCGCGGATCGCGGCGTCGCCGGTGATCAGGTTCCGAGCCATCGCAGTAACTCCGGGGGACAAGGTTACTGCATGATACGGCTACTGTCAGGGTTACTGCAAGGCGGACGATTCCGCCATGTCCCGTCATCACCGGCTTCAGCAGCGTTTTTACCTATGAAGAGCAGGGAGTGAGGCGACGGCTTGAACGGTCGTGGCGGGTCCTGAAAGCCAGTCTTGGCCAGCCCGGAGGGACTCGAACCCCCGACATCCGACTTAGAAGGTCGGTGCTCTATCCAGTTGAGCTACGGGCTGGTGGAGGGGCTGGGGAGCCGGAGGGAAATGGTCGGGGCGGTGGGATTCGAACTCACGACCACCTGGTCCCAAACCAGGTGCGCTACCAGGCTGCGCTACGCCCCGAAGCTGCGCATTGTACTCAGTGCGCGGGCGTCGCCGTGGGCGCGGGCAGCAAGAGCTGTCTCGATACCGCCACGCATTGCTGGATGTGCTGCTCGGCGACGAACTTGAGCGACGAGAACGTCAGCGCGGCGGAGACGGCCTGGCCGGCGATCGGCACGTATTTGGCGGCCTGCTGCGTCGTCAGCCGCACGCCGACGAGCTTGAGCAGCTTCATGATCAGCTCGCGCGTCACGAGGCGGCCCACCAGCATGCCGCTGCCGGCGGAGATCGCCTTGTAGACGACGACCCGCCGATCGGGCGCGAGCCGCTCGATCTGCTCGGGCGTGAGCCCGAACGCGCGGTTGATCTCGGGGATCAGCTTCATCAGCACCGCGACGTCGGTGACCCAGTCGACACCCGGGATCGGCACCATCGAGACGCCGGCCGCGACCGCCGCCCGCTTGGTGACCATGCGCCGGCATTGCTTGACGACGGCGTCGATCTCGGCCGGCGTGTCGGGCACGACGACCCACTCGGCGGGGACGGTGCGTTCGGTCCGGGTCGTCATCTCGTGCGCTCCGGCGTCAGCTCGAGGACGGGCCCTTGAGCTTGCTGACGATGAACAGCAGCACGATCGCGCCGACGATCGACGCGATGAAGCCGGCGGGTTCGCCCTGGGCATACCACCCCATCGCCGTGCCCGCGAAGCCGGCCAGGAACGAGCCGGCGATGCCGAGCACGGCCGTCAGGATGATGCCGAGGCTTTGCGTCCCGGGCAGCACGGCCCGCGCGATCAGACCGACGACGAACCCGATGATTGCCATCCACACGTAACTCATGCACCGCTCCTTCAGAGGTTGCGCACCGCGTCCGACGCCCATTGCGCCGGACTCGCGGCAGCGCCGTGCCAATGTAGCGCAAGCGGGTTGCGCGCGACGCGGCCGCGGCGCTCAGGACACGAGTTGCGCCCAGGCCTTCTCGAGCCGCTTGACGCTGACCGGTTGCGGGGTGCGCAGCTCCTGCGCGAACAGGCTGACGCGCAGCTCCTCGAGCAGCCACCGGAACTCCTCCAGGCGCGCATCGGCCACGCCCTTGCGCTCGGCGAGATGGCGCCAGTAGCGCGATTCGATCGGCCGCAGCTCGGCCAGGCGCTGCGCGTCGCGGGCCGGATCGGCGCGCTGCTTGTCCAGGCGCATGACGATCGCCTTCAGGTAGCGCGGCAGGTGCGCCAGCTGGGCCCACGGCGTGTCGGCGACGAAGCGCTTGGGCACCAGGCGGGCGAGCTGCGCGACGATGTCGTCGTGCACCTCCTTCGGGGCGCGCGCGTCCTTGAGCTTGCGCAGCGCGGCGGTGTGTTCGAGCAGGATGGTGCCGGCGCTGCGCGCGACCTCGTTGGCGATCAGCGTGAGGCGCCCGCGGCCGTTCTCGATGGTGCGGGCGAAGGCCGCCGCGTCGGTCGGCAGCGCGTCGGCCAGGAAGGCGCGGTCGAGCGCCACGCCAACGATCTGCTCGCGCAGTTCGTCGGCGCTGCCCTGGCTGACGAGCAGGTAGGCCACGCTCATCTTCTGCAGGTCGGGGATGTTCTTCTCGAGGTACTTGAGCGCGTCCTTGATCTGCAGCGCGATCAGGCGCCGCAGGCCGGCGCGGTGCTTGCGCGCGGCGACATCGGGCTCGTCGAAGACCTCGATCTCGACGTGCGTCGTCTTGTCGATCAGCGCCGGGAAGCCGATCAGCGACTGGCCGGCCTTGCGGATCTCCATCAGCTCGGGGAGCTCGCCGAAGGTCCAGGTGGTGTACTTCTGTGCGGCTGGGGTGGTGGCACTCGCACGACCCTCACCCCCGCCCTCTCCCGCCAGCGGGAGAGGGAGTGACGGGCCCCCTCTCCCGCCAAGGGACCCGGAGGGGCCCCTCGTGGCCCCTGGAGAGGGTTGGGGTGAGGGGCTCGGCGCCGCCGCCACCTTCAACCCCGCCAGTGCCTGGAACGCCGACCGCGCCTGCCCGCCCAGCTCGGCCTTCAGCGCCGCCAGGTTGCGCCCGGTGCCGAGCTGCCGCCCGTGCTCGTCGTTGATGCGGAAGTTCATCAACAGGTGCGGCGGCAGCTGCTCCAGCTTGAAGTCGGCGCGCTTGATGTCGAGCTGGGTCTTGTCGCGCACGTGCTTCAGCAGCACGTCGATCAGGCTGCCATCGCCGAACGTCACTTGCTCGATAAAGGCCTGCGCGTAATCCGGCAGCGGCACCAGCCGTGAGCGCGGGCGCTGGTGCAGCGTCTTGACGAGCGCGAGCACCTTGTCCTTCAGCATGCCGGGCACCAGCCACTCGCAGCGCTCGTCGTTGACCTGGTTCAGCGAGTAGATCGGCACCGCCACCGTCACGCCGTCCTTCGGGTCGCCGGGCGCATGCAGGTAGGTGGCCGTGCAATCGACGCCGCCGAGGCGGATCGTCTTCGGGAAGGCGTTGCTCGTGATGCCGGCCGCCTCGTGGCGCATCAGCTCCTCGCGGGTCAGCATCAGCAGCCGCGGCTGGCGCTTGACCTCTTCGCGGTACCAGCGCTCCATCGAATGGCCGCTGCACACGTCGGCCGGCAGCTGCGCGTCGTAGAACGCGTGGATCAGCTCGTCGTCGACCAGCACGTCCTGCCGGCGCGACTTGTGTTCCAGCTCTTCCACCTGCGCGATCAGCTTGCGGTTCGCGGCGACGAAGGGCAGCTTCGTTTCCCACTCACCGGCGACCAGCGCCTCGCGGATGAAGATCTCGCGCGCCGCGACCGGATCGACGTTGCCGAAGTTGATGCGCCGGTTGCTGTAGATCACGATGCCGTAGAGCGTCGCGCGCTCCAGCGCGATGACCTCGGCCGCCTTCTTTTCCCAGTGCGGCTCCAGCAGCTGCTTCTTGATCACGTGCGCGCCGATGCGCTCCAGCCATTGCGGCTCGATCGCCGCGATGCTGCGGCCGAACAGCCGCGTCGTCTCGACCAGCTCGGCCGCGACGATCCAGCGCCCCGGCTTCTTCGACAGGTTGGCACCCGGATGCTTGTAGAAGCGGATGCCGCGCGCGCCGAGGTACCAGTCTTCGTCTTCGCTCTTGGCGCCGACGTTGCCGAGCAGCCCGGCCAGCATCGACAGGTGGATCTGCTCGTAGGTGGCCGGTGCGCCGTTCAGCCGCCACTTGTGCTCGGCCACCACGGTGTGGAGCTGCGAGTGGATGTCGCGCCACTCGCGCACGCGCCGCGGCGAGATGAAGTTGTCGCGCAGCAGCTGCTCCTGCTTGCGCTGCGAGACCTTGTGCTCGCCATGGCCTCCACGTGCGTCCTCCAGCCACTTCCAGAGCTTCAGGTCGCCGATGAACTCGCTCTTCTCGTCGTCGAATTTCTTGTGCGCCGCGTCCGCCGCCTGCTGGTGTTCGAGCGGCCGGTCGCGCACCTCCTGCACGCTGAACGCCGCGGCGATGATCAGCACCTCGGTCAGCGCGTCGCGAGTGCGCGCTTCCAAAATCATGCGGCCGACCCGTGGGTCGAGCGGCAGGCGCGCGAGCTCGCGGCCGATCGGCGTCAGCTCGTTGAAGTCGTCGACCGCACCGAGTTCGGCGAGCAGCTGGTAGCCGTCGGCGATCGCACGCTTCGGCGGCGGCTCGAGGAAGGGGAAGTCCTCCACGGTGCCGAGGCCGAGCGACTTCATCCGCAGGATCACGCCGGCCAGCGACGAGCGCAGGATTTCCGGGTCGCTGAACTTCGGTCGGCCGGCAAATTCCTTGTCGTCGTACAGGCGGATGCAGATGCCGTCGCTCACCCGCCCGCAGCGCCCTGCCCGCTGGTTCGCCGCCGCCTGGCTGATCGGCTCGACCAGCAGCTGCTCGACCTTGTTGCGGTAGCTGTAGCGCTTGACGCGCGCGGTGCCGGCATCCACCACGAACTGGATGCCGGGCACCGTCAGCGAGGTCTCGGCGACGTTGGTCGCGAGCACGATGCGGCGCGCGCTGTGCGGCTCGAAGATGTGGTCCTGCTCCTG
>JAZKIO010000055.1:0-4627 GCA_040384825.1 Pseudomonadota bacterium | reverse complement strand
TGGGTGGCGGTGAGGAGCGCAGGGCCGAGGTCGGCGCGCGCAGCGCGCTTCGTCATCTGACTCGCCGCGGTTGTCCGAGTGCAGTGAGCGAAGCGAACGTAGCGAGTTCTGCGGCGCGACCTCGGTTCGAGCACCGCAACGCAGTCGCCACGCAGTGGCGACCGCCACCGCATGAGCCCCTGCCGGGTGCGGCCTGCCGCGACCCGTTCGACCCGTTGCAAGCCTGCCCACCTACAGACGCGCGGCAGTTCGGCCGATTCGCGCCTTTGACAGGCCCGGGCATTCTCAGGATCACCGAGGCGCAGGCCGACGAGCCCGCCGCCCGCCACTTCAGGAGAACGCAATGCTCTACACCATCGTCATCGTCCTTCTCGCGCTCTGGTTGCTCGGTCTCGTGACCTCGTTCACCGCGGGCGGCCTGCTGCACATCCTGCTGGTCGTTGCCGTCATCGTGCTGGTCTACCAACTCGTGACCGGCCGCCGCGGCGTCTGAGCCCATCATGGGCACCCACATGCCTCAGAAGCCTCATCGCACCAACGGCGAGAAGGCCGAGGACGATCCCGAACCCGGCATGCTGCCCGTCGAGCCCGATCAGGGTCCCGTGTCGCCGGCGATTCCGGTCGATCCGGAGCACGAACGCATCGTCGACCCGGAGGTTTGACGCGCCCGCCGCCGTGATGCGCGGACGCTAACCTGCCCCGAGCACAGCCGCTCTGGCGAGCAGCAACTCCCGCTCGCGCGCATTGCGCGTCATCGCCGCCGCGCGTTCGAACTCGGCGCGGGCCTCGGCATCGCGGCCGAGCTTGGCGAGCAGGTCGGCGCGCACGCTGGGGAGCCAGTGGTAGTTCGCCAGGCGCGGCTCCGTCATCAGCGCATCGACCAGCGGCAGCGCCTCTCCCGGGCCGAAGGCCATGCCGACCGCGACAGCGCGGTTCAGTGCGACGACCGGCGACGGCGCGATCTGCGCCAGCGCGTCGTAGAGCGCGACGATCTGCGTCCAGTCCGTCGCCTCGGCCGTGCGCGCGCGCGCATGGCAGGCCGCCAGCGCACCCTGCAAAGCGTAGGGGCCGCGCGCGCCGCCGAGCGCCTCCGAGCGCGTCAGCGCAGCCAGCCCGCGGCGGATCAGCAGCGGATCCCAGCGGCTGCGGTCCTGGTCCATCAGCAGCACCGGCCGGCCTTGCGCATCGGTGCGGGCGTGGGTGCGCGAGGCCTGGATCTCCATCAGCGCGACCAGGCCGTGCACCTCGGGTTCGTCGGGCACCAACCCGGCGACGATGCGGCCGAGCCGCAGCGCCTCCGCGCACAGCGCCGGCCGCATCCAGTCGTCGCCGGCGGTCGCCGAGTAGCCTTCGTTGAAGACCAGGTAGATCACCTCCAGCACCGACGCGAGCCGCTCGGGCAGCGCCGCGGCACGCGGCACCTCGAACGGCACCTTGGCCTCGGTCAGCGTGCGCTTGGCGCGCACGATGCGCTGCGCGATCGTCGGCTCGGGGACGAGGAACGCGCGGGCGATCTCCTCGGTCGTCAGGCCGCCGAGCAGGCGCAGTGTCAGCGCGACGCGCGCGTCGGTCGAGAGCACCGGGTGGCAGGCGGTGAAGACGAGCCGCAGCAGGTCGTCGCCGATGTCGTCCTGCCGCGCGGCGTCCAGCGCGTCGACGAAATCGGGCGTCACATGCGACTGCAGCGCGTCGAGGTCGGCGCCGAGCTCGTCGTGCTTGCGGGCGTGCAGCGCGTCGGCCCGCAGGCGGTCGAGTGCGCGGTTCTTGGCGGTGGTCATCAGCCAGGCGCCGGGGTTGTCGGGCAGGCCGTCGACCGGCCAGCGTTCGAGCGCGGCGACGAGCGCGTCCTGTGCGAGCTCCTCGGCCACGCCCACGTCGCGCACCAGCCGCGCGACATGGGCGATGACCTTGGCCGATTCGATCCGCCAGACGGCCTCCACAGCGCGTGGGATCGCACGGTCGATCGCGTCGCGTGTCGTCACCGGGGCAGGCCCGCGTCGGCGGGACGGGCGATCACTTGGCGACGCGGTCGAGTTCGCGCAGCCGCGCGACCGACTCGGTCTGCGGGAAATCGTCGATCTCGTAGAGCGGCCGCACCTCGATCGTGGCCTCGATGCCGCGGCCCATCGGCGCCGGGAAGCGGCGCGCCCATTCCATCGCCTCGTCGCGCGAGCGGACCTGGATCACCGTGTAGCCGGCGACCAGTTCCTTGGTCTCCGCGAACGGGCCGTCGACGACGCGGCGCTGGCCGTCGCTGCCGTAATGGATGCGCCAGCCCTGCGCACTCGGCTTGAGGCCGTTGCCGTCGAGCAGCACGCCGGCCTTCTGCAGCTCCTCGTGGTAGCCGGTCATCTCGGCCATCAGCGTGTCGTCTTCGGGGAAGATGCCGGCCTCGCTGTCCGCGGTGGCCTTGACGAGAATGATGAAGCGCATGGTGTGCCTCCGGTGATCGGCGAGTGGTGATGCTCCTACGACGTGCGAGCCGCCGCCGGATCGACACGCCGGCCGGCGGGTTGCACCGCCGCGCTCACGCCCAGCACGGCCCGAGTTCGCGGACCTCGACCGTGCACCATGCCGCCGCCGGGCATTCCGCGGCGATCGCGACGGCCTCGTCCCGCGTTTTGCAGTTCAGCATGAAGAAGCCGCCGACCATCTCCTTGGCCTCGGCGAACGGCCCGTCGACCAGGCTGGTGCGGCCGCCGCGCACCTGCACCCGCGCGGCCTTCGCGTCATTCGCGAGCGACTCGACGGCCAGCAGCACGCCGCGCTGCTTCAGCGACTCGGCGAACGCCAGCATCTGCGCGTAGACCTGCTTCCCGGCCTCGAGCCCGCGCTCCTCGCGCTGGCCGCGCGGCTCCACGATCAACAGCATGTAGGACATCGGTGTCTCCGGAGTTCAGGGCGGCATTCTGCCGCGTGACGCAGGCGGCGGGCCGCGCCGATTCGTTACAGCAGATCGCATCTGATAGGGGTACGCGGCCCGCAGGCATGTGCGCACAATCCGTTGCATGCGCGCGATCTTCATCAGCTACCGCCGCGACGACACCGAAGGCCATGCCGGGCGCCTGTTCGAAGACCTGTGCGAACGCTTCGGCGCTGCCGCGGTGTTCATGGACGTGGCCGGCATCGAGCCGGGCCGCGATTTCCGCCGCGTGATCGAGCAGCAGGTCGCCTCCTGCGGCGCGCTGCTCGCGATCATCGGCAAGAACTGGCTGACCGTCGCCGACAAGCACGGCAAGCGCCGCCTCGACGACCCGAACGATTTCGTGCGGCTCGAGACCGCCAGCGCGCTGAAGCGCGACATCCCCGTCATCCCGGTGCTCGTGCACGACGCCGACATGCCGCGCGAGGAGCAGCTGCCGGACGACCTCAAGGAGCTCGCGTTCCGCAACAGCGTCGAGCTGAACCACGCGCGCTGGGCGTCCGATGTGCAGCTGCTGATCCGCGCGCTGCTGCCGCATGTCGATGCGTCCGGCGCGTTGCCCGCGCCGCCACCGCCACCCCCGCCGCCGCCGCCCTGGCCGGCGCCGCACCTGCGGCCGTGGCTGTTCGGGTCGCTGGGCGTGCTGGCCGCCGGCACGGCCGGCTACGTGGCGTGGGACCGGCTGACCGCGCCGCCGCCATTCGACCCCGGGCTGGTGGCGACCTCGGCGCCTCCGGCGTCGGCGGCAGCGGGGGCGACGTCGGGCGCGGCGTCCACGGCGGCCGCTGCGGCACCGGTGTCTGCGGCGGCCTCGGCGCCGAGCGGCCGGGCCAGCGCGGCCGCACCCGCCGCCAGCGCGGTGCCGCCGCCTGCCGCGTCGGCCGCCTTGCCGGCCCCGACACCGGCCCCGACACCGGCCCCGACCCCGGCGACCGTGGCGGCCGCACCGCGGCCGGCCGCCAGCGCCGCCGTCCCGGCGGCTCCCGTGGCCGCGAGCCGTCCGCCGGCTCCCCGGCCGCCACCGCCCCGGGTCGCAGCACCCGAGCCCGCGCCCGCACCCACGAGAGCGCCTGCGCCGCCGGCGGACAGCTACCGTCCCGCACCGGCGGAGCCGAGCCCCGCGCCCGCCCGCTCGCCTTCACCGTATTCCAGCCCGAGCCCCAGCCCGAGCCCCAGCCCCGCGCCTTCGTCCTATTCCAGCGCGGCCCCCGGCCCCGCCCCGGCGCCGATCACGGCCGCGCCGCGCCCGGCCGCATCGCCGCCGGCCGCGGCCTCGCCGTCCGGCCCGCAGGTGCTCGCGGCGCGCAGCGACCCGTCGCTGGAGCTGTTCGGCAGTCCGGCCGCGGTGTCGCAGGTGACACGCACGATCGCGATCGGTCCCGGCACGAGCTACGTCAACGTGACCGGCGGCGAGATCATCCGCTTCGATGTCGGCGACAAGAGCTTCATCTGGAACTTCAACGGCCAGCGCAGCAGCTTCGACCTCGGCAAGGTCGCCCCGCCGGGGCTGCTCGCGCGCAAGATCACGGCCTACGTGGCGCCGAACCCGATGTACCCGCGGCGCAGCTGAGCCGCGCCGCCGGGTTCACTCGTAGGGCCGGTCCTGCCACCACGGGAAGAACGCCGGCATGTCGGTCGAGACGCGGCTGGTGAACTGCGCCGGCCGCTTCTCCAGGAACGACATCACGCCCTCCTTCGCGTCGG
>JAZKIO010000054.1:0-13885 GCA_040384825.1 Pseudomonadota bacterium | reverse complement strand
CCGACATCATCGGCGTGATCGACGGCATCGCGTTCCAGACCAACATCCTCGCGCTGAACGCGGCCGTCGAGGCGGCGCGGGCCGGGGAACAGGGGCGCGGCTTCGCGGTCGTGGCCGGGGAGGTGCGCAGCCTGGCGCAGCGCTCGGCCGAGGCGGCGCGCGAAATCAAGAGCCTGATCGGGGATTCGGTCGAGAAGGTGGCGGGCGGCTCGCGCCTGGTGGCGGATGCCGGCCAGACGATGCAGGAGATCGTCGGCTCGGTGCAGCGCGTCAGCGACATCATTGCCGAGATCACCTCGGCCGCCGCGGAGCAGAGCGACGGCATCGGGCAGGTGAACGGCGCCGTCGGCCAGCTGGACCAGATGACCCAGCAGAACGCCGCGCTGGTCGAGCAGTCGGCCGCGGCGGCCGAGAGCCTGCAGGCGCAGGCCGTGACGCTGGCGCGCGCGGTCGGCGCGTTCCGCGTCTCGGCCTGAGCAGCCACCACCTGCTCCCTCTCCCGCTTGGCGGGAGAGGGCTGGGGGTGAGGGTGGTCGCGACGCTAAGCCCCTCACCCCAACCCTCTCCCACGAGTGTGAGAGGGAGCCGAGCAATCACGCCACGATGTACGCGGCGGCGCCGGTGCTGACCAGCGTGCCTTTCGCATCGATGAATTCCATGCGCGTCGAGGCGAGCCGGCTGCCCAGCCGCAGCACCGAGGCGCGCGCCGTGAAGCGCGGCCCGATCGCGGGGCGCAGGTAGTCGACGCGCAGGTCGATCGTGCCGAGCTTGCCGAAGCGGGCGAGCCGCGCCTCGACCGGCTCGTCCAGGTGGCGCGCACCGATCGCGGCCATCACGGCGAGGCCGGCCATCGCGTCGAGCGTCGCGCTGATCACGCCGCCGTGCAGGCGCTGGTGGGTGAAGTGGCCGATCAGCTCCGGCCGCATCTCGATCTCACCCGCGACAGTGTCCGCCTCCAGCGCCGTGATGCGCAGCCCGAGCAGGCGGTTGAAACTGATTCGCTCCTCGAACATCAGCGCGAGCTGCGTGACGAAGTGCGGATCGAAGATGGACGAGCTGATGGTCATACACCGAGCTGGCGCGCCGCCAGTTCCTTCATGATCTCCTCGGCGCCGCCGCCGATCATCATGACCTTGACCTCGCGGTAGATGCGCTCGCTCTTCGTGCCGCGCATGTAGCCCATGCCGCCGAGGATCTGCACCGCGGCGTCGGCGCACCACTGCATCGTCTGCGTCGCGTGGTTTTTCAGCAGGCACAGGTCGGCGACCCACTCGGGCCCGGTGTCGCCGGCGTCCAGGCGCTCGACCATCGCGTGCAGCCAGGCGCGCGTGCTCGACAGCCGCATCTTCATGTCCATCAGCTTGTGGCGCGTGACCTGGTGCTCGACCAGCGCCACGCCGAAGGTCTGGCGCTGGCGTGCCCAATCGAGCGCCTCGTCGTAGCAGACCTGCGCGAACGCCGCGGCGCCGGCCGCCATCAGCAGCCGCTCGCCGTTAAAGTTCTCCATGACCATGCGGAAGCCGGCGTTCTCCTCGCCGATCAGTTGATCGAGCGGCACGCGGCAGGCGTCGAAGTGGAGCTGCGCGGTATCGCTGCACCACCAGCCCATCTTGTCGAGCGGCGTGCGCGTGAGGCCGGGCATGTCGCCGGGAACGGCGATCAGCGAGATGCCCGAGGCACCCTTGTTCCCGGTGCGCACGGCCAGCGTGATCCAGTCGGCGCGCAGGCCGGAGGTGATGAAGGTCTTGTCGCCGTCGATCACCCAGTGGTCGCCGTCTCGGCGTGCCGCGCAGCGCAGCCGCGCCACGTCGGAGCCGCCCGAGGGTTCGGTGATCGCCAGCGCCGCGATCTTCTCGCCGGCCAGCACGTCGGGAATCACGCGCTGTTTCAGCGCCGCGCTGCCGTGGGCCAGGATCGGGGGCAGGCCGATGTTGTGCGAGAACAGGCTCGCCATCAGCCCGCCGCTGCCGGCGCGCGCGATCTCCTCGGTCGCGATCAGGCGGAACCAGGTGTCGGCCGGCGTGCCGCCGACCTCCTCTGGGTAGCCTAGGCCGAGCAGGCCGAGTTGCGCAGCGCGGCGGTAGAGCTCGCGCGGAAAGGTGCCGGCCTCGTCCCAGGCGTGGACGTGCGGCGCGATCTCGGCCGCGACGAACGCGCGCACGTTGTCGCGGAACAGCTCGTGATCGGCGCCGATCGTCATGGCGCGATCTCGATCAGCACCTGCCGCGCACCCACCTGGTCGTCGACCCGCGTGTGCAGCGCGCTGACGGTGCCGGCGAACGGCGCGACGATCTGGTGCTCCATCTTCATCGCCTCCATCACCAGCAGCAGCGCGCCCGCCTGCACGGTGGCGCCGGCGCTGGCGTGGACGTGGGTGATGCGGCCGTGCATGGGGGCGCGCAATGCGCCGGGCGCCGTGGCCTGCGCGCCTTGGGTGCCGCTCAGCCGCAGGTCGCGCAGCGTGGCCTCGGCGCCGTCGCACAGCCACCAGCTGTCGTGGCCTTCGCTCACGCAGCGCGCGGTGAGCGGGCGGCCGTCGACGAGCGCGGTGATGGTCGAGCGGCTGTCGCGGTGCAGCGCCGTTACCGTGTGCGTTGCCTCGCCACAGCGGGCGACGAGCGCGCTCGGCGTGCCGGTGAGGCGCCAGGTTTCGGGCCGGCCGTCCTGCTCGATCGGCGCCGCCGAGTCGACGCGGTCGGAGGAGGTCCAGCCCGCCCACAGCGCAGGCAGCGCAGCCGGCGGCAGCAGCGCATGGCTGGCCGCGGCGAGGGCGCGCAGCCACGAGGGCGTGTCGCCGGCGCGTGCGGCGTCGTCGGCGAAGTGTTGGCCGAGGAAGGCGGTCGTCACGCCATCGCCCGCGAAGGCTGGATGCCGCAGCACGCGAGCGAGGAACGCGCGGTTGGTCGTGATGCCGAGGCAGGCGGTCCGATCGAGCGCGTCGGCGAGCTGGTGGATCGCGGCGTCGCGACATGACGGCCCCGAGGTCACCGCTGCGCGGTGCCCGCCCCCCGAGGGGGATCGGGAAGCTTGGGGCGGCCCGGCGCTTCCCTGCGTCCCATGCGCGATGACCTTCGCGAGCATCGAGTCGTAGAACGGGCTGACCGCGCAGCCGGTCGCGAGCGCGTGGTCGCAGCGCACGCCGCGCGGCGGCTGCCAGTGGTGGACGGTGCCCGACTGCGGCAGGTAGTCGTGGGCAGGATCTTCGGCGCAGAGCCGCGCCTCGATCGCGTGGCCGCCGGCTTCGAAGCGCGCGAGTGCTTCGTCCTGCGTCAGCGGCAGCGGCTCGCCGGCCGCGACGCGCAGTTGCCACTCGACTAGGTCGACGCCGACCAGCGCCTCGGTCACGGGGTGCTCGACCTGCAGCCGCGTGTTCATCTCCATGAACCAGAACGCGCCATGCTCATCGAGCAAAAATTCGACGGTGCCCGCGCCCACGTAGGCCACCTCACGCGCCACCGTGACCGCGACCTCGCCCATGCGCCGGCGCAGCGCCGGCGAGACGGCCGGTGACGGCGCCTCCTCGATCACCTTCTGATGCCGCCGCTGCACCGAGCAGTCGCGTTCGCCGAGATGGATTTCTGTGCCGTGGGTGTCGGCGAAGACCTGGATCTCGACATGCCGCGTGCTCAGCAGCGCGCGCTCAATCAGCAGTCGTGCATCGCCGAACGCGGCGAGCGCTTCGGCGGCGGCGGACGCCAGCGCGGCGTCGAGCCTGCTCGCATCGAGCACGAGCCGCATGCCGCGACCGCCGCCGCCCGCGCTCGCCTTGATCATCAGCGGGAAGCCGATGCGCAGGGCGGCGTCGCGCAGCGCGGCGGGCCGCTGGTCGTCACCGTCGTAGCCGGGCAGCACCGGGATGCCGGCGGCCGCCATGCGCTGGCGCGCGCGCGACTTGTCGGCCATCGCGCGCATCGCGGCGGGGGGCGGGCCGACCCAGGTCAGGCCGGCGTCGATCACGGCCGCGGCGAAGTCGGCGTTCTCGGACAGGAAGCCGTAGCCGGGGTGGACGGCCTGGGCACCGCTGGCGCGCGCGGCGGCCAGCAGCTTGTCGATGCGCAGGTAGGAATCGGCCGGGCGTTCGCCGCCGATCGGCATCGCGACATCGCAGGCCGCCACGTGCGGGGCGTGGCGGTCGGCATCGGAGACGACCGCGATCGTCTTCAAGCCCATGGCACGCGCGGTCCGCGCGACCCGCGTGACGATCTCGCCGCGGTTCGCGATCAGCAGCGAATCGAAGCGGCTCATCGATCCGCCTCGTCGGGCTTCACGGCCCACGCGGCTGGCCGCTTGCCGGACAGCGCCGCGAGGCCCTCGGACGCGGTGCCGTTGCGCAGCGAGCGGGCGAACTGTTGGGCCGCGAAGTCCAGGGTCGCGGAAAGCGGTTCGCTCGCGCGGCGCTGCAGGATCGCCTTCGTCGCCCGCAACGCGGCCGGTTCCGCGCGGCCGAGTTCGGTAAGCAGCTCGGAGAGCCGCTGGTCGAGCGCGGCACCCTCGTGCAGCTCATCGGCTAGGCCACAGGCCAGCGCCCGGGGCGCGGACAATCGCTGGCCGGTGAGCAGCAACCGCAGCGCAGCGTGATGGCCGACGCGCGCGGCGATGAACGGCGCAATCTGCGCCGGCGGCAAGCCGAGCGTCACCTCGGGCATGCCGAACTGCGCGGCCGCGCTCGCGAGCACGACATCGCAGGCCGCGGCGAGGCCGGCGCCGCCGCCCATCGCCGCGCCCTCGACGACCGCGATCGTCGCGACCGGGCTGGCTGCAATGCGTTCCAGCAGCGCACCGAAGCCCCGGTTGAAGCCGACGATCGGATCGACGCCGTCCGCAGGAACCGGCTCAGCCATGAACGCCCGAAAGCCGCTGAAATCGCCGCCGGCGCAGAAGGTGCCGCCGGCGCCGCGGATGACCAGGGCGCGCGTGTCGGCGTGTGCCTCCGCGCGTGCAAGCGCGTCGCCGAGGCCCGCGACCATCGCGTCGTTGAGCGCATTGCGCGTGGCAGGCGCATCGAGGGTGGCGAACACGAACGCGCCGCGCGCTTCGATCCTCAACATGGTGTCAACGCTTGCCGGGCAGCGTGTGCATGAACTTGCTGATGATGCCGAGCATCACCTCGTCGGCACCGCCGGCGATCGACGCCAGCCGGCCGTCGCGGTACATGCGCGAGACGCGGTTGTCCCAGGTGTAGCCCATGCCGCCCCAGTACTGCATGCAGCTGTCCGGCACGGTGCGCAGCAGGCGGCTGCTCTTCAGCTTGGCCATCGAGGCCCACTCGGTCACGTCCTTGCCGGCGATGTACTGCTCGGTTGCCATGTAGACCAGTCCGCGCAGCGATTCGATCTCGGTCTTCAGCTCGGCGAGCCGGTAGTGCACGACCTGGTTGTCGAGCACGCTCTTGCCGAAGATCTGGCGCTCGCGGGTGTACTCGATGGTCTCGTCGATGCAGTTGGTCAGGCCCTGGATCGCGTTCGCGGCGGCCCACAGCCGCTCCTCCTGGAACTGCATCATCTGGTAGGTGAAGCCCATGCCCTCCTGGCCGATCAGGTTGCGCTGCGGCACGCGCACGCCGTCGAAGTGGATCAGCCCGGTGTCGCTGGACATCATGCCGATCTTGCGGATCTTCTTCGCGCGTTCGACGCCCGGCGCGTTCATCGGCACCATGATCAGGCTCTTGTTCTTGTGCGCCGCGCCTTCCGAGGTGTTGGCCAGCACGCACATCCAGTCGGCCTGCAGCGAGTTGGTGATCCACATCTTGCCGCCGTTGATGACGTAGTCGCCGCCGTCCTTCTTCGCGGTCGTCTTGATGCTCGCCACGTCCGAGCCGGCGCCCGGCTCGGAGACGCCGATGCAGCCGACCGCGTCGCCGCTGATCGCCGGCGCGAGGAACTCGCGGCGCAACTCGTCGGAGCCGAAGCGGGCGAGGGCGGGCGTGGCCATGTCGGTCTGCACGCCGACGGCCATCGGGATGCCGCCGCAGTCGCAGTAGCCGAGCGCCTCGGCCATCACGACCGAGTAGGAGTAGTCGAGCCCCATGCCGCCGTAGTCGGTCGGCTTGGTCAGGCCGAGCAGGCCCAGGTCGCCGAGCTTCTTGAACACCTCGTGTGCCGGGAAGGCCTCGGCGGCTTCCCATTCGTCGACGTGCGGGTTGATCTCGTCCTCGATGAAGCGCTTGAGCGTGCGACGGATCTCTTCGTGTTCGTGGGTGAGTTGCATGGGTTGTCTCCGGTTCGAACGATAGTTACCGCCAAGTACGCCAAGATCGCAAAGGGCGCCAAGTAACAGCTTCTCTTCTTGGCGTCCTTTGCGTCCTTCGCGTCCTTGGCGGTAAGAAGATGGCCATCAAGTCCTCATCACCCCGAACGACGAGGGTCGCAGCGTGCGCCGCGCCGCCTCGTCGCACAGTGCGAGCGTCAAGGCGAGCACGCGGCGCGTGTCGCGCGGGTCAATCAGACCGTCGTCGAGCAGCAGGCCCGAGGTGTAGAACGCATGCATCTGGCGCTCGAAGGTCTCGACGATCTTCGCGCTCATGGCCGCGAGCTTGTCCTCGTCGACTGGCACGCCCTTGCGCGCTGCGCCCTCGCGCATCACGATCTCCATCGTGCCGGCAGCCTGCTGGGGGCCCATCACGGCGGTGCGCGCGGTCGGCCAGCTGAAGACGAAGCGCGGATGGAAGCCGCGCCCGCACATGCCGTAGTTGCCGGCGCCGAACGACGCACCGCAATGGATCGTGATCTGCGGCACCGTGGCGTTGGAGAGCGCCTGGATCTGCTTGCTGCCGTGCTTGATCATGCCGGCGCGCTCGGCCTCGGTGCCGACGATGAAGCCGGTCGTGTTCTGCAGGTAGACGATCGCCGTGCCGGTCTGGCAGCAGCTCTGGATGAAGTGCGTGACCTTGGTGCTGCCGGCCGGATCGAGCGGGCCGTTGTTGGTGACGATGCCGACGCGCGTGCCGGCGATGGCCGCGTAGCCGCAGACGGTCGCCGGCCCGTAGTCGGGCTTGAACTCCAGGAAATCGGAGCTGTCCACCAAACGCGCGATCACGTGGCGCATCTCGACCGGCTTCTTCATGTCGGCTGCGAACAGGCCGAGCAGGTCGTCGGCGTCGAATTTTGGCGTGGGGCCGTCCGGCCAGGAGGCGGCCGGCTGCCAGCCGAGCGCACCGACGAGCTCGCGCGCCAGGCCGAGCGCGTGCGCGTCGTCGTCGGCCACGTACTCGGCGAGGCCGGAGACGGTGGAATGCATGTCGGCGCCGCCGAGCGCCTCGTCGGTCGCGATCTCGCCGGTGGCGGCCTTCAGGAGCGGTGGCCCCGCGAGGAAGGCGCGGGCGCGGCCCCGCACCATGATCACGTGATCGGACAGACCGGTCATGTAGGCGCCGCCCGCGGTCGACGAGCCGTGCACGACCGCGATCACCGGCAAGCCGGCCGCGGACAACCGCGCCAACATGTAGAACGCGCTTCCGCCGTGGATGAACTGCTCGACGCGGTAGTTCATCAGGTTCGCGCCGGCGGATTCGACCAGGTGCACGAACGGCAGGCGGTTCTCCAGCGCGATGGCCTGGGCGCGCTGCAGCTTCTCGAGCCCGCGTGGCTGCAGTGCGCCGGCGTCGATGCCGGCGTCGTCGGCGACCAGCATCACGCGCGTGCCGCGGATCGTGCCGATGCCGCAGATCGTGCCGCCGCCGGGGACCGACTTCTCCGGGTCCGGCACGTCCTGCAGCCAGCCGGCGAGCGTGGAGAGTTCGAGAAAGGGCACGCCGGGGTCTAGCAGGCGCGCGACGCGTTCGCGCGGCAGCAACTGGCCGCGTTTGTCGAACAGCGCCTGGGCGCGCGCGCTGGCCGCGCGGGTGCGGTCCTCGAGCGCGCGCCACTGCGCGATCGTCGCGAGCGCGTGTTCGCGGTTGGCGGCGAAGGCCTCGCTACCGGTGTCGAGGCGGAGATCGAGTGTCGGCACGCTTCAGCCCTGCAGCACCTTGGGCGTCGTCGCCAGATGGAAGCCGTCGAACGGCTCGGTGCTGCCGCCGGTGCCCACTTCAGGCCAGATGCGCTTGGCGTTCGGCGCCGCGCCGTCGATGCGCAGGCACGCGCCGGAGATGAACGTCGCGGCGGGCGACAGCAGGAACGCGATCGCCGCCGACACCTCGCTCTCGGTGCCCAGGCGCTGCAATGGCACCAGCTTCTTCATGCCGCGGATCGTCTCCCGCATCGCGGGCGGGTACTGGTCCATGCCGCTGGAGGCGATCCAGCCCGGCGCGACGGCGTTGACGCGGATCGGCGCCCATTCGAGCGCGGCCGTCTCGGTGAAGTTGAGCATGCCGGCGCGCGCCGCGCCCGAGTGGCCCATGCCGGGCATGCCGCCCCAGATGTCGGCGATGATGTTGACGATCGCGCCGCGCGCCGCGTCGCCCATCCACTGCGTCACGCACTCGCGCGCCATCAGGAAGCCGCCGGTCAGGTTGTTGCGCACGACGGCGTCCCAGCCCTTGGCGCTGATGGTCGCGAGCGGCGCTGGGAACTGGCCGCCGGCGTTGTTGACGAGGCCGTCGATGCGGCCGTGGCGGGCCAGCACCTGGGTGACGGTGGCGCGCACGGCGTCTTCCTCGCGGATGTCGCAGGCGTGGGTGGAACACACGCCGCCTGCGGACTCGATCTCGGCACGCACCGCATCGAGCTTCTCGACCTTGCGCCCGACGATCGCCACCGCCGCGCCGAGCGCCGCCAGCTCGTGCGCGGTGCAGCGCCCGATGCCCGAGCCGCCGCCGGTGACGACCACCACCTGGCCGGCGAACAGGCCGGGCTGGAACACCGAACGGTAGGAAGACATCCGCGCCTCGAAAATCGATTCAACCAAGCACTTGCTTGGTGAGTTGCCGGTGAGTGTGCCCGTCGCCATAATGGGCTGTCAATTGGAGGCCTTACCCATGCCAAACGCGATGATCTTCGACGCCGTGCGCACGCCGCGCGGCAAGGGCAAGAAGGACGGCAGCCTGCACGAGGTCAAGCCCGTCGACCTGCTCGCCGGCCTGCTGACCAAGCTGCAGAAGCGCCTGGATTTCGACCCGGCGCAACTCGACGACGTGGTGATGGGCGTGGTCTCGCCGATCGGCGAGCAAGGGTCGGTGATCGCCAAGACCGCCGCGCTCAAGGCCGGCTGGGATTTCAAGGTCGCCGGCATGCAGATCAACCGCTTCTGCGCCTCGGGCCTGGAGGCTGTCAACCTGGCGGCGCAGAAGGTCGCGAGCGGGTGGGAAGACATGGTGGTGGCCGGCGGCGTCGAGAGCATGTCTCGCGTGCCGATCGGCTCCGACGGCGGCGCGTGGGCGCAGGACCCGGCCACCAACTTCGCCACCGGCTTCGTGCCGCAGGGCATCGGCGCCGACCTGATCGCCACGCTCGCGGGATGGGAGCGCGAGGATGTCGACCGCTACGCGCTGACCTCGCAGCAGCGCGCCGCCGCGGCGCAGGCCGCGGGGCACTTCGATCGCTCGGTGCTGAGCGTGGACGACGAGATCGGCCTGGCGGTGCTGGAGCGGGACGAATTCATCAAGCCGCGCACCACGCTCGAAGGCCTGGGCTCGCTGAAGCTGGCCTTCGATGCGCTCGGCGCGATGGGCTTCGACGCGGTCGCGCTCACGCGCTACCCGCAGGTCGAGCGCATCCGGCACGTGCACACTGCCGGCAACTCGTCGGGCATCGTCGACGGCGCCGCGGCGGTGCTGATCGGCAGCGAGGCCAAGGGCCGCGAGATGGGGCTCGCGCCGCGCGGTCGCATCGTCGCGACGGCGCTGTCGGGTGCCGACCCGACCATCATGCTGACCGGCCCGATGCCGGCGGCACGCAAAGCGCTCGCGAAGGCCGGGCTGACCATCGACGACATCGACCTGTTCGAGGTCAACGAGGCGTTCGCCGCCGTGCCGATGCGCTTCATGCTGGAGATGGGCGTGCCGCACGAGAAGGTCAACGTCAACGGCGGCGCGATCGCGCTCGGCCACCCGCTCGGTGCGACCGGCGCGATGCTGGTCGGCACGCTGCTCGACGAACTGGAGCGACGCCAGTTGAAGCGCGGCCTCGTGACGCTGTGCGTGGGCGGCGGCATGGGCATCGCGACCATCATCGAGCGGGTCTGAGCAGAATGGAAACCCTTCGCTACGAACTTGCCGACGACGGCATCGCGACCATCACCTTCGACGAGCTGGGCTCTGCCGTCAACACGATGAAGCTGCAGTGGCAGCATGACCTGGCCGAGGCGACCGACTGCCTGGTGCGCGACGAGGAAAAGATCAAGGGCGTGCTGCTGGCCTCCGCCAAGACCACCTTCTTCGCGGGCGCCGAACTGAAGGGCGTGCTGAAGCTGAAGGCCGAAGATGCGGCCACCGGCTTCGCGCAGATCGAGGGCCTGAAGCGCAGCTTCCGGCGCATCGAGACGCTGGGCCGGCCGGTCGTCGCGCTCCTGAACGGCGCGGCGCTGGGCGGCGGTTGGGAAGTGGCGCTGGTCGGCCATGCGCGTTTCGCGCTCGACGACCGCAAGATCCAGTTCGGCATGCCCGAGGTGTCGCTCGGGCTGATCCCCGGCGCGACCGGCATCACCAAGACCGTGCGCCTGCTCGGCTTGATGGCGGCGCAGCCCTACCTGCTCGAAGGCAAGCTGTTCGGCCCGCGCGAGGCGCTGGAACTGGGTCTCGTCGACGGGCTGGGCGACAGCATGGACAGCCTGCGCGCGCAGGCGCTGGCGTGGATCGCCGACCACCCGGACGCCACCCAGCCCTGGGACCGCAAGGACTACGGGATGCCCGGCGGCACGCCGAGCAACCCGAAGATCGCTACCGGCCTGGTCGTGGCGCCCGCCATGCTCTCGCAGAAGACGCGCGGCCTCTACCCGGCCGCGCAGGCGATCCTCGAGGCGATGGTCGAGGGCGCGATGGTCGACTACGACACCGCCACGCGGATCGAGAGCCGCAAGCTCGCGAAGACCATGGTCACGCAGACGACCAAGAACATGGTGACGGCGTTCTTCTTCGACATGAACGCGATCCGCTCGGGCAAGTCGCGACCGCGCGACGTGCCGAAGTGGAAGCCTTCGAAGATCGGCGTGCTCGGCGCCGGGATGATGGGCGCGGGCATCGCGCACGCCGCCGCGTCGCGCGGCATTCCCTGCGTGCTGAAGGACGTGGACGCCGACAAGGCGCGCGCCGGCTTCGAGGCGGTGCGCAAGGTCACCGCCCCCGCGGTCGCGAAGGGCCGCATGACCGAGGCGCAGCAGGGCCAACTCCTGAACCTGATCACGCCGACCGGCGACGCGAACGACCTGCGCGGCTGCGACCTGATCATCGAGGCGGTGTTCGAGCAGCGCGACCTGAAGGCCGCCGTCACGCGCGAGGCCGAGCCCATGCTCGCGCGGGGGGGCGTGTTCGCGTCCAACACGTCGACGCTGCCGATCTCGGGGCTGGCCAGCACCAGCGCGCGGCCGCAGAAGTTCGTCGGGCTGCACTTCTTCTCGCCGGTGCACAAGATGAAGCTGGTCGAGATCATCCGCGGCGCGCAGACCGACGACGAGACGGTGGCGCGAGCCTTCGACGTCGTCACCGCGCTGGGCAAGCTGCCGATCGTCGTCAACGACTCGCGCGGCTTCTTTACCAGCCGGGTGTTCGGCACCTTCGTGATGGAAGGCGCCACGATGCTGGCCGAGGGCGTGCCGGCGCCGCTGATCGAGCACGCCGCGCTGGCGGCGGGCATGCCGGTCGGGCCGCTCGCCGTGCTCGACGAGACTTCGCTGGCGCTGTCCGTCCACGTGCTGGACCAGACGCGCGCCGATCTGGCCGCCGAGGGCAGGGCGTACGAGGCGGGCGCGGGCGAACTGCTGGTCGAGCGGATGGTCAAGGAACTGCAGCGCGCCGGCCGCGCTGCGGGCGGTGGCTTCTACGACTATCCGAAGGGCGCACCGAAGCGGCTGTGGCCCGAACTGCGTGCACTGTTCGAGAAGCCTTCCGACACGCCGCGGTCGATCGACGCGCTGAAGCAGCGGCTGCTCTACCGCCAATCGATCGAGACGGCGCGCTGCCTGACCGAGGGCGTGCTGACGAGCACCTTCGAGGCCAACATCGGCTCCATCTTCGGCATCGGCTTCCCGGCCTGGACGGGCGGGGCGATGCAGTTCATCGAGGCGGAGGGGCGCGAGACCTTCATCGCCAACGCGGCGACCCTGGCCGCGCAGCATGGCCCGCGTTTCGCGCTGGCACCTGAGGTCATCGCGCGGATTCGCGCGCTGCCCTGAGCGCATGAAAAAAGGCCCCGCGCGCGGGGCCTTTCGTTTCACGCGCGGGGCGCGATCACTTCAGGGTCATGATCCAGGCGACGAGCTGCTTGGCTTCGGCCTCGCTGACCTGCGGGTTCGCCGGCATCGGGATATTGCCCCAGACGCCGGTGCCGCCCTTCATGACCTTGGCAGCCAGCTTGTCGGCGGCGTCCTTCTGGCCCGCGTACTTGGCGGCCACGTCCTTGTAGGACGGGCCGAGCACCTTCTTGTCGACTGCATGGCAGGCCATGCAGTTCTTCTTCTGGGCCAGATCCGCCTGGGCGAACACCGGGCCGGCGACGGCCGCGAGCAACAGAACTGCGAGTGATTTCATGTCTTGTTCCGCCCCTCGGGGCGCCTCAATTGGACTACATTGCGCTCAACGCATTGTAGCGATCGATGGTTGACGCCCGCTCTTCGTCGGGCGCCATCGGCACAAAAGGATCGAGATGTTATTTGTCGTGCTGGGTTGCCTGCTGCTGGGGATGAAGTACCTCGAGTTCGGCCCCGTCGCCGCCTGGTCGTGGTGGCTGGTGCTGGCACCGTTCGGGCTGGCCGTGCTGTGGTGGTGGTACGCGGATGCGTCCGGCTTCACCAAGCGGCGCGAGATGGACCGGATGGAAGACCGCAAGGCAGAACGCCGCCGCAACTCCATGGAACGGCTGGGCCTCAGGCACACGAGTGCCGGCAAGGACGACCGGCGCGCGCAGAAGGCGCTGGCCGCCCGCCAGCGCGAGATCGAGAAGGTCGAAGGCAAGCGCACCGCCAAGCGCATGCGCGACCGGGATTCGATCCTGGGCAGCCGCTTCGACAGCCAGCAGGACGCCAGCCGTCCCGGCAAGCCCGACGCCTGAGCGCCGGGGCCGCGTTCCGCCTCAGGCGTCGCCGTCGAGCACCGCGCCGGTGCTGGCGCTCGACGCGTTCCGCGCGAACTTCGCCAGCACCCCACGGGTGTAGCGCGGCGCCGGGGCCTTCCATGACTGGCGACGCTTCGCCAGTTCGGCGTCGTCGACATTCAGCTGCAGCGTCAGGGTGTGGGCGTCGATCGTGATCGAGTCGCCTTCCAGGATCAGCGCGATGTTGCCGCCGGCGTAGGCCTCGGGAGCGACGTGGCCCACCACCATGCCCCAGGTGCCGCCCGAGAAGCGCCCGTCCGTGATCAACCCGACCGATTCGCCCAGCCCCTGGCCGATCAGCGCGCCGGTGGGCGCCAGCATCTCCGGCATGCCCGGGGCGCCCTTCGGGCCGAGGTAGCGCAGCACCATCACGTCGCCGCCGACGATCTTCTTGGCCATGATCGCGGCCAGGGCCGACTGCTCGTCGTCGAACACGCGCGCCGGGCCGGTGATCACCGGGTTCTTCAGGCCGGTGATCTTGGCCACGCAGCCTTCGGGCGAGAGGTTGCCCTTCAGGATGGCGAGGTGGCCGTGCGCGTACATCGGGTTGTCGATCGCGCGGATCACGTCCTGGTCGGCGCGCGGCGCGTCGGGGATCGCAGCCAGGTTTTCGGCCACGGTCTTGCCGGTGATCGTGATGCAGTCGCCATGCAGCAGGCCGGCGGCCAGCAGCGTCTTCATCACCTGCGGGATGCCGCCGGCGC
>JAZKIO010000053.1:0-4787 GCA_040384825.1 Pseudomonadota bacterium | reverse complement strand
TCTTCGATGCTGATGATCGGGTACTTGTCGCACCAGGTCGCGAGGATGTCGGTCCACTCCGGCGCCGTCAGCGTGAGGCCTTCGCCCTCGAGGTGGTACTTGCCGTCCTTGTAGAACTCGCTGGCCGCGCAATCGAGGCCGATCGCGATCTGCGAGCCTGCCGTGTAGCCGGCCTTGTCGATCGCCTCGAGGATCATCTGGATCGCCGCTTCATGGCTCGCGACGCTCGGCGCGAAGCCGCCTTCGTCGCCGACCGCGGTGCTGATGCCCTTGTCGTGCAGGATCTTCTTCAGCGCATGGAACACCTCGGCCCCGTAGCGCACCGCCTCGCGGAAGCTGGGTGCGCCGACCGGGATGATCATCAGCTCCTGCAGGTCGAGGTTGTTGTTGGCGTGGGCGCCGCCGTTGATGACGTTCATCATCGGCACCGGCATCTGCATGCCGCCCATGCCGCCGAAGTAGCGGTACAGGGGCAGGCCCGATTCCTCGGCCGCGGCGCGCGCCACGGCCATGCTGACGGCCAGCGTCGCGTTGGCGCCGAGGCGGCTCTTGTTCTCCGTGCCGTCCAGGTCGATCAGCGTGCGGTCGAGGAACGCCTGCTCGCTGGCGTCCAGGCCGAGCACCGCCTCGCTGATCTCGGTGTTGACGTGTTCCACTGCCTTCAGCACGCCCTTGCCGAGGTAGCGCGACTTGTCGCCGTCGCGCAGCTCGATCGCCTCGCGCGAGCCGGTGGACGCGCCCGACGGCACCGCGGCGCGGCCCATCGTGCCGGACTCCAGCAGCACGTCGCACTCGACGGTCGGGTTGCCGCGGCTGTCGAGGATTTCTCTACCGACGATATCGACAATGGCGCTCATTCAGGTTCTCTCCGGGGTCAATGATCTGGTTCAGCAGGAAAAGTCGTTCTCGAGCAGCGGCTGCGACTTGATCACGCGGTCGATGGCGACGAGCTGTGCGAGCAGGGCGCGCATGTGCTTCAGCGGCACCGCGTTCGGGCCGTCGCTCATCGCGTGCGCCGGGTCGGGGTGCGTCTCCATGAAGACACCGGCCACGCCGACCGCGATCGCGGCGCGCGCCAGCACCGGCACGAACTCGCGCTGACCGCCGGAGCTGGTGCCCTGGCCGCCGGGCAGCTGCACCGAATGGGTGGCGTCGAACACGACCGGCGCGTGGGTCTCGCGCATGATCGCCAGGCTGCGCATGTCGGAGACGAGGTTGTTGTAGCCGAAGCTCGCGCCGCGTTCGCAGGCCATGAAGTTGTCTTCATTCAGGCCGGCCTCTTTCGCCGCCGCGCGCGCCTTGTCGATCACGTTCTTCATGTCGTGCGGCGCGAGGAACTGGCCCTTCTTGATGTTGACCGGCTTGCCCGATTGCGCGACGGCGCGGATGAAATCGGTCTGGCGGCACAGGAAGGCGGGCGTCTGCAGCACGTCGACCACGCTGCTCACCTGCGCGATCTGCGATTCGTCGTGGATGTCGGTCAGCACCGGCACGCCCAGCTCACGCTTGACCTTGGCGAGGATCTCCAGGCCCTTGTCGATGCCGGGGCCGCGGAAGGTGCTGCCAGACGAGCGGTTCGCCTTGTCGAAGCTGCTCTTGAAGATGAACGGGATGCCGAGCGCGCTCGTCATCTCCTTGAGCTGGCCGGCCACGTCCATCTGCAACTGCTCGGACTCGATCACGCACGGACCGGCGATCAGGAAGAACGGCTGCGTGAGGCCGATGTCGAATCCACAGAGTTTCATGCCGCCACCTTCTCGGCCGCAGCCTCGCGGTGGTGATCGAGCGCGGCTTTCACGTAGCTGATGAACAGCGGGTGGCCGTCCCACGGCGTGCTCTTGAACTCGGGGTGGAACTGCACGCCGACGAACCACGGGTGCTGCGTCTGCGGCAATTCGACGATCTCGGTCAGCTTCTCGCGCTGCGTGATCGCCGAGATCACGAGGCCGGCCTTCTGAAGCCGCTCGAGGTAGTGCTCGTTGGCCTCGTAGCGGTGGCGGTGCCGCTCGGTGACGACCTTGCCGTAGATCTGGTGGGCGAGGGTGCCCGGCGCCACGTCGGAGCTCTGCGCGCCCAGGCGCATCGTGCCGCCCAGGTCGGAGTTGGCGTCGCGCTTCTGGATGGTGCCGTCGCTGTCCTGCCACTCGTCGATCAGCGCGATCACGGGGTGCGGGGTCTCGGGCTCGAACTCGGTGCTGTTCGCGCCGGCCAGGCCGGCGAGGTTGCGCGCCACCTCGATCGTGGCGACCTGCATGCCCAGGCAGATGCCGAGGTACGGGATCTTGTGCTCGCGCGCGTACTGCGCGGTGCGGATCTTGCCCTCGACGCCGCGCTTGCCGAAGCCGCCGGGCACAAGGATGGCGTCGTACTTGGCGAGCTGCTCGATGTTGTCGTCGCCCAGCGTCTCGGAGTCGACGTACTCGATCTTCACGCGCGCATGGTTGTGGATGCCGGCGTGGCGCAGCGCCTCGTTCAGCGACTTGTACGAATCGGACAGGTCGGTGTACTTGCCGCACATCGCGATCGTGATCTCGCTCTTCGGGTGCGCGACCTCGTGCACCAGCTTGTCCCAGCGGCGCAGGTCGGCGGCCTTGGTCAGCAGCTGCAGCTTCATGCAGATCAGCTCGTCGAGGCGCTGCTCGTGCAGCATGCGCGGCACCTTGTAGATGGTGTCGACGTCCCACATCGAGATCACGCCCTGCGGCGCGACGTTGGTGAACAGCGAGATCTTGTCGCGCTCGTCGTCGGGGATCTCGCGGTCGGCGCGGCACAGCAGCACATCGGGCTGGATGCCGATCTCGCGCATCTTCTGCACCGTGTGCTGGGTCGGCTTGGTCTTGAGCTCGCCGGCGGCGGCGATCCAGGGCACGTAGGTCAGGTGGACGAAGGCCGAGTTGTTCGGCCCGCCGCGCAGCGCCATCTGGCGCACGGCTTCGAGGAAGGGCAGCGATTCGATGTCGCCGACCGTGCCGCCGATTTCGACGATCGCCACGTCGACATCGGCCGCGCCGCGCTTGACGAACTCCTGGATCTCGTTGGTGACGTGCGGGATCACCTGCACCGTCTTGCCGAGGTAGTCGCCGCGGCGCTCTTTCTCGAGCACGGTCTTGTAGATCTGGCCGGCGGTGAAGTTGTTGCTGCGCTTCATGCGGGTGCTGATGAAGCGCTCGTAATGGCCGAGGTCGAGATCGGTCTCGGCGCCGTCGTCGGTGACGAACACCTCGCCGTGCTGGAACGGCGACATCGTGCCCGGATCGACGTTGAGGTACGGATCCAGTTTGATGAGGGTGACCTTGAGGCCGCGCGATTCGAGGATCGCGGCGAGCGATGCAGAAGCGATGCCCTTGCCCAGCGAGGACACCACACCGCCGGTGACAAAGACGTACTTGGTCATTGTGTGCAGCACCTGTTTGACACAAATGCTCTGGTGGTAAAGCGCGATTATAGGCGGGGGGTCTGCGCCGCCGGCGGCATGGATTCGATCAGTTTCAGGACGGTCGCGGCTGTCTCCGCCGGGCGTTCGAGCGGGAACAGGTGCGAGCCTTCGATCGCGACGACCCGGCCCTTGGCGAGCCGCTCGGTCGCCCGCATGCCGACCTGCCGGATCTCGACCGACTCGGTGCCACGCACGAACGCCATCTCGCACTGCAGCGGGTGCAGGCGCAGCACGCGCGCCAGGTGGTGCGGCAGCGTGTTGTAGATGGCGGTTTCCACATCGCGGTGGAACGCCAGGCGCCGGTGCGTGCCGTGGGTCTCGGTGCCGGCGGCGATGTAGTCGCGCAGCATGCCCGGCGCCCAGCGGGCGAACGCCGGCTTGGCGGCGAAGTGCGCGAAGGCGGCGTCGGCACTGTCCCATTGCTGGCGCCGGCGCTTGGACACATGGCCGGGCGAGAAGCGCTCGCCGATGCCGGCGGCCTTGGCGACCTGCACCGCGCGCGCCTTCCAGCCCGACAGCACCGGCGAGTCGAGCATGACCAGGCCACTGGCGAGATCGGGCCGCCTGGACGCCGCCATCAGGCTCAGGAATCCGCCGAGCGAGTGGCCGACCAGGTAGGCCGGGCCGCCGACCTCGTGCTCGATGAACTCGATCAGCTGCGCGCGCAGGTGCGGCCAGTTGCTGGTGACCGGGAAGCGCGGGTCGTGGCCGTACTTCTCGATCGCGTGGACGGTGTAGCCGGCGGCGCGCCAGGCCTCGAAGATCAGCCGGTACGTGCCGGCGGGAAACCCATTCGCATGCGAGAAGACGATGGTGCGTGCGAACTCGGTCGCGGGCATCGAGCCCGCTCCCTCGCCGAACGTTTCGCTGGTCGATCCCCGTGTACGGGGCCCCTCGCCCTTCGCTCTCACGTTCTAGACCACCTTCTCGTCCGGGTGCGTGATCTTCTTCATCGTCTCGTAGCGCTTGGTCGCGACGCACAGCGGCACGGCGGTCGGGCCGCTGCCCCACTGCGGGTCTTCGAGCGACTCGAAGGCCTCGCGCAGCTTCAGGCCCCAGTTGCCGCGGATCATCTGGAAGTACGGGTTGTGCTCGTCGATGCAGACGATCTGATCGCTTTGAAGTTTGTGCGCTTCGTAGACCAGCAGGTCCAGCGGCAGGCCGACCGACAGGTTGGACTTGAGCGTCGAGTCCATCGACACCAGCGCGCACTTGGCGGCTTCGTCCAGCGGCGTGGCCGGTGTGATCATGCGGTCGAGCACCGGCTTGCCGTACTTGGATTCGCCGACCTGGAAGTAGCAGGTCTCGCGCGTCGCCTCGATGAAGTTGCCGGCCGAGTAGACGAGGAACA